>JAPLEZ010000024.1:526-6965 GCA_026390935.1 Bacteroidota bacterium | reverse complement strand
TTTCTCAACAAAAAAATCAACTCATCAAATTTATCGCGGTTGTTGGGTGAAAATTCAAACCAGGTTAAAAAATCAAACTCTTCACCAATGTCTCTGCTGTGAAACAACTGACGTGAAATAGCCGACAAATATTTACTTCCAATTTCAATATGCTTAGAATTATCGGCCATGATTTTTCTTCTTTCATCTTGCGTAAGCAACCACCACTCTGCAGATTTTTTCATAGGAATAAATGCTGCAAAAGAATTTTCAGCTTTACCTAAAATGGAAGGCTGCTGATCCAAAACAATTTTCTCTGGTCGGTTGGTATACCTAAGATTACTAGCAAATCCCTTCAAAACCCATTTGGCATCAACAATATTTTCTTGTTCTATATCAGTTACAATCTTCACAGAAGAACTTAAAGGAATACTCTTTCCTGAAACAGCCTTGATCGACAATACACTCCACGGTCCATCGCTTAACCCAACAAATGACGTAATGTTTTTCAAAGCATTTTCCATATATTAAAAATTAAATTTATCAATCTCTTCTCGCAATTTCTCTACATCTGTAATGAAAATATATTTGCCTTCACAATTGATCAAGCCTTGATTTTTCAAAGCAGTTAAGGATCTTATTAGCTGTTCACTTTTGGTACCAGCAACGTTAGCAAGCTCGGTGCGCGATAAAACAAAGTTCAGTCCTTTTGAATTCTGACCAAAGCGCTCGTAAATGGTAAGTAAAGTGTCAATCACCTTTTCTTTCACATTCATCTGCGCATATTTTTTAGCACGCGCCTCACTTTTATCCAACTCATCGGCATAAAAAAGCATGAGATCGTAGGTTAATGTGGTGTGTGTTTGCATCTCATGAGTAAAATATTTGTGGTGAAAATAACACAAAGTGGTATCTTCCAAAGCAGTTGCTGCTATTGGATAAACGGTTCCTCTATTGTATCCTCGGTGACCGATAATATCTCCATCGGCAGCCAAACGAATCACCTGTTCTTTACCGTTAGATCCGGTTCGCGTAACTTTTGCTTTTCCTGAATACACAAAGAAAATACCTTGAACAGGAGCGCCTTCCATAATAAATGATTGACCTTTTTTGCATTCTATCACATATCGATTGGCGACCACATCAGCATAAGATTCGGGATCATAGTTTTTTTTCATGAAGCAGGAACTGTTTTGACATGAAAAACAATCTCCTTTGGAATTATTTTTATCCTTCATTTGATCTTCGCTTAAGCTTAAGTTATACAAATATAATTTACAACCGTAGCGCATTCAATGACGGGATGCAGCATACACGATGTTTATTCACAACAGCAAAAAGTATAATTGCAATAAAAAAAGCTGCCAATCGACAGCTTTTCAAAATTTTTTTAGGTAAGCTGGAAACTACTTTTTGTAAACAATCCCCATATCTTCCACCGAAAATTTATCGGTCAACAAATGCAATAATCTATCTCTTAGAGTGATGTATTCTTCTGTTTTTACAAATTCAATTTTATTTCTCGGACGTTCCAAATGAACATGTTCGATCTCTCTTATGGTAGAAGCCGGTCCGTCGTTCATTACTATAATTCTATCGGAAAGAAAGATAGCTTCTTCAATATCGTGCGTAATCATGATGATGGTTTTATCGCGACCACTTAAATTCCACATCTTCAACAACTCCAACTGCATTGTGCCTTTGGTGAGTGCATCCAAAGCACCAAAAGGCTCATCAAGTAAAAGTACGCCCGGATTAATGGCAAAGGCTCTTGCAATGGCAACTCTTTGTTTCATCCCACCCGACAACTGTCCGGGCAATTTATCTTTGTGTTGCATCAAATTAACCATCTCCAAATTGCTCAATACAATTTCATTTTTTTCTTTTTTTGAAACCTTCATTACTGCATCCACTGCCTGATAAATATTTTGATAAACAGTCATCCACGGCAACAAGGAATAATTTTGAAACACAACCCCTCTGTCGGGACCAGGCCCTTTAATAGTTTTACCCATCAACTCCACACTTCCGCCGGTTGGTATTGTCATTCCTGATATGGCATTCATAATAGTAGATTTCCCACAACCAGAATGTCCAATGATAGAAATGATTTCTCCTTTTTCAATAGATAAATTAATATCACGCACTGCAGTATACTTTCCTTTGGGTGTTGGGAAAGAAATTTCTAAATTTTTTATTTCCAAATAACTCATAGTATATTTTTTAAGCTTTATAAGACACTTTATTTTCAATCAATGTAAACAGTTTATCGAACAATAATCCAACAATACCAATGATGATAATTGCCGATATTACTTTTTCCAAACTCAATGCATTCCAACTGTCCCATACGAAGAAACCAATACCTGCTCCTCCCGATAACATTTCTCCGGCCACAATCACCAGCCACGCAACACCAATACTCAATCTTAATCCGGTAATGATGTGAGGCAATGAATATGGAATTAAAATTTTGCGCAAATAACGCCATGTAGAAAACCCAAAAGCCTTCGCTACATTTTTATGATCCTGCGGAATGGAACTCACGCCAAATGCTGTATTGATCAATGTAGACCATAAAGAAGTAATAAACACAATGAAGATCGTCGCCATACCCGTATCTTCAAAAACCACCAAACCTATTGGGAACCACGCCAACGGCGATACTGGTTTTAGCAATTGAATAATGGGATAAAAAATTTGCTTTCCAATTTTGCTGGCGCCCATCAATATTCCAACAGGAATTGCAATTAATGATCCCAATAAAAATCCTGACAACACAGTGGTGATTGAACTGAACAATTGTAAACCAATGCCCTTGTCATTCGGACCATAATCATAAAACGGATCGGCCAACATTTCTCCCAAAACAGTGAGTGTAGCTTCTGGACCAGGCAATTGATTTTCTGTGTAACTACTCATAAAACTCCAAAACCCGCCAAACAAGAGCAATCCAATGCAAGCAAACAGTATTGACTTACCAACCGCCAGTAACTTTGATAAAAATATTTTTGTTTTACCACTTGATTCACTATTGTTTACTACCTCTTTCACTGCTTCTTTGGTTTTGCTTTCTTTTTCTAATGTATCTGTAGACATCTTTTAAAAATTTAGTTCATAAATCATTTGATTAAAAATGGTTGTCATTCAAAGTATTCGTGAATGACAACCATCGTTGTACTATTTTGAAACTACTTTTAAGTAAGCAGCTGGATTCAATGGATCAAAAACCGTTTTATCTATTGTTAATGAAAAAGGGTTCATATCGTCTTCCGGCACTTTCACCTTCATGGCTGCAGCAACCTCTTTGTACAAATCCTGCAGCACCAATTTATCAGCAATCGCTTTATAATCAGGAGGAGTAGTTAAATATCCAAATCTTACATACTGTGCCATCGCCCAAATACAATGCGATTTACGCGGGTAGTTTATGGTACCGCCTTTATGGAAAACCATATAATCTTTGCTGGAATATACTTGTAAACCCTGACTGCAACCTAAATCATAATTACCCATCAATCTGTTTTCAATTACATCAGCGGGAGCATTTACGTAAGGTGCTTTTCCGATAATACCTGCAGCTTTTTTACGGTTAGCAGGATTATCCAACCAAATACAAGCTTCCATTACTGCCATCATCACTTTTTTCAAGTCATCTCTTCTTGTGCTACTAAAATCTTTGTTTACCACTAAAGCTTTTTCTGGATGATCTTTCCAAATATCCTGTGTTGCGATTTGAGTAAAACCTATTCCTTGTTTCACTGCAACACCACCCCAAGGCTCTCCAACACAATATCCATCCATATTCCCCACTTTCATATTGGCTACCATTTGTGGTGGTGGGATAGTGATGATTTTAACTGATTTTTGATTAATACCACCCAAAGCCAACCAGTTGCGCAACCACAAATCGTGAGTTCCACCTGGAAAAGTCATTGCAAAGGTTACTTCCTTTTCTGCTTTTATTTTTGCGGCAACCACAGGAGCAACTTTATTCATTTGTTTAAATCCTACTTTTCCGCAAAAGTCATTTGACAAGGTAATGGCCTGACCATTGGAATTCAACATCATTGCAACCTTCATTTCAGATCCAGCCTTCCCTCCAACACCTGTGTACACTGAAAAAGGCATGGAATATAAGCAGTGTGCTCCATCCAATTCACCAGTTAAAATTTTGTCGCGAACGTTGGCCCACGATGATTCTTTTGTCACTACTACTTCTACTCCGTATTTGGCAAACAAGCCCAATTCTTTGGCCATTACTATTGGTGAGCAATCGGTTAAAGGAATAAATCCTAATTTGACTGGCTCCTTGGCAAAGGGTTTGAACCCTGCGCAGAAGACTATTAACAATGCCATCACTCCTGAGGTGATGAACAAAGTTTTTGTTGAGTTTCTTTTTTTCATAAATAGATTTTTTAATTGAATTAAATTATTTCGCTAATAAATTTGGTTTAATGTTCACTTGTAAATAAGCCCAGTGAGCCATTGGCATTGGCGAAGCAATGCTTTTCACCTGAGGAGAAGTCATAGTTGACGTTTGGAACATTGCAGAGTAACCCGCCTCGAAGTTGATGATTTTGGTGAGGTTATATCTTACCATGAAATCTATCTCTGTACCCAAGTAAGGATTGCGTACACCACCTGCGCCGTTGGAAACTTTATTGGCCGCTTGAAATCCGTGAACATCTACAAAGAAAGTAAGATTGTCTTTTGCATTGTATTTCATTTTAAAGAACATGTTAACCAATCCTTGTTTTCCAAATCCGCTAGCTACGTAGAAATAATCCATATAACCCCAGAATTTATGTGGTGTTCCGTACAATGGATCAAATCGATTATTGGTAGTTGGAGCAGCAACGGTTCCGTCATTACCAGATAAATAATCAAATCCCAGTCCGGCAAAAAACTTTCTTCCAAACTGCATTGTTGTTGTAACAGAAGCCAAATTTGCATTTACCTCAACACCATCTTTATCCGTTCCACTTTGGTGGTAAAAATTTGCAACAATGTTGAATTTTCTTTTGATAGTAGCATCTAAATAAAGTCCGGTAGTAATTCTGCTCCATACACCAGTACCGTAATTGGTCACCGCACCTGCTTTAGTATATTTACTAAAATCATCTTTAAAGCAAAGCAAGGATGCATTACCAAAGAAAAACTTTTTTCCTAAATAAGCATATTGCATAGATTTATACATAGTTCCAATTGCATTGGTACCAGCTGGATAGGCAGCGTTTACACCAACATATCCGGCATCAGAAGCCAATTCTTTATTTTGATTGTAGGCAGCACCCACATCAAACATCCACGATTTATTGGCCACCTTTAATACAATCGCATCATGTCTTCTTGCTTGTTGCAACCAATCCAATCCTCCCAATAATTTTTGATCGTCGTAAGAAATTTCCTGGCGACCGATTTTAAGAGATACGTTTTGTATTTTTCTATCTGGCATAGTATCATTCAACATGATTTCCCCCCAAGCTTCGTGCAACATGATACCATTCAATGCTTCAGTAGTTGTTCTGTTATTCGTAGATGCGTCTTGCCCCCAAACTCGCACATCCTGAACAGCCGTATACAATTTAAAGCGATAACCAGTATATCCTAAACTTAATCTAGTTCTCTGCGATATAAAAAAAGCAGGAGTTGCCGTAAGCGCTATCGGAGCACCCTGTCCACTTCGAAGTTCAGAACGATTACGAATTTGCGCACCAGCGGTAAGCTGCGCTTTCACTTGAATTGTTGACAATAAAGTCAAACATCCCGCTGCGAAAATAATTAGCCTCTTTTTGTTTTTCATCTTCTTCAGTTTTAGTTTCTACTAGGTATTAATAATGTTAATTTCATTTAACAAATGTAGTGTGGTACCCCACGGCATTCAATGACAGGATGCAGAGTACAGAATGTTTAATCTCAAGAAGAAAGAAATGTTTTGGGGTGAAAAAAACTGCTGAATGGCAGAGTTCTTGTTACGTTTATGAAGCACTCTATAGACAACAGGTCATTAGAGCTTGCGTTAACTCATGCAAATCTAAATTTACCTTATGAAAAACAAAACAATCACATTGGTCGCCCTGCTTACTTTTCTTTCCTTCAGTTCAGTGATCCATGCACAAACAAAAAATATGGAAATTGGAATTCGATATGCAGGTTTAAATTATTACGACTTTGTATACAAACAAGCAAAAAATGAAAATACCTATAGAAGATTTACCCTTGGTGTTACCAATTTATTGATCTCAGGATCTAGCAATAGCAAACCCGACATTGGTTTCATATCAGCCTTTTCAATTGGTACAGAACATAGAAAAAATATTAATTCGCATTTAAAATTCATTCATGGTTTTGAACCGCTCTTTGCCCTTGGGTATTTTCGACAAAATGCAACCAACCTTCCTTTTGCGGCAGTCGGACTAGGATATGTATTAGGATTTCAATACGACTTCTCTGACAG
>JAPLEZ010000024.1:0-499 GCA_026390935.1 Bacteroidota bacterium | reverse complement strand
TGAATATTGAAACTACCCCAAGAGTGATGGGGCAAGCCATGGGAACAACAAATACTCAATACCAGTTATTTGCAGGATTTAATTCCACTGGTGTGACGATGAGTTTGGTGTATAAGTTTAAAAAGGAAAGTGCTTAACTTATTACACCAACTACAAAACCCATAGTCAAGCTGCACTAACTAGCGAAGTCGGATTAGGATGGAGATATGTTTCTTTGAAATACCAATACAATTACTATTTCTTTAAGGTGAATCCTTTTGGATTGCCGCGATTTAATTTTGCAGTGCAGGTGATTTTGCCGTTGAAGAAATAAAATCCCTCTGCCTGCACACAGAATTCCTTCGCACCTCCCTTTTACAAAGCAGGACTGATTCATTCCAAAAATTTATATTTTTGAAAAAATCAAAAATATGAACCTAATAGAACTATTTCAAGAAGTAGAAGACCCACGGATATCGAGTGGTCGTAGGCACTCGATAGAACTTGTGTTAACCTTAGG
>JAPLEZ010000082.1 GCA_026390935.1 Bacteroidota bacterium | reverse complement strand
CTGATTTTTAGGATCCGAACCATATTGATTTTCTCCTTTTTGGCCATCAGTACACGCCAAGATGATATTATAAATAGGAATTAATAGGAACCATCCACTTTTACCAACATCATGCATTCTTCTTACGCCAACTGCGATAGAAGGAATAAGAAGCGCTAAACTATAAATTGTCACCAATACACCGTTAGAGCCTGAAATAATGAGTCCGGCTGCGCCGTCTATGATCCCCAACACAATGGAAATAATAATGTTAAAGAGAAAAAAATACCAATATTCACTTCTTCTTGCACGACCATTAAATACAGCGTACTTTTTTAATACTTCAAGATACCATTTCATAAAGATTGTTTTATTTAGTTAATTGAAGGCTAACATAACATATTTTTTTGTTCGGGTCAAAAACAGAATAGTATTATTTTTCTTCTTTTTCCTCTTCCTTTACTCTGTTGTTTTTATACATTTTAATAGCTAGCATCATTATTCCAGCTAGTAAAATCAAGCCTACCACCCCATAGAGCCAATCCGATACGCTTTTTAAAACCACTACAAAAACAATTGCAAAAAGCAGCAGTGTAGAAATCTCGTTCCACATTCTTAATTTGAAGGATGAGAATTTTATTTCATCGTTTTTCAATTGTAAAAATATACGGTGACAGCCGAAATGATACAATATTAATAAGCCAACAAACACCAGTTTTACATGCATCCAGCCCATTTGATAATGACGGCCTGCAATCATTAAATAAGTGCCGAGAATAACCGTGATAATCATGGAAGGCCAAGTAATAATGTACCACAATCTTTTCTCCATGAGCTTGTACTGTGTTTGCAAAATAGATTTTTCAGGTTCGGCTTTTTGTTCGGCTTCGGCGTGGTAAATGAATAAGCGTACGATATAAAATAATCCTGCAAACCATGTTACAACAAAGATGATGTGTAGGGCGAGGATATATCTGTAGTAATCCATAAAAGAGTATATTTAGGCGCTAAATATACAGATAATGGAAGGAATAAAAGCAAAAGATACGCTGGCCATTGCAACATATATTGTGTTGCCCAACGATACAAATACATTAACCAATTTAATGGGTGGTCAGCTGCTCAACTGGATGGATATAGTGAGTGCCATTTCGGCTGGAAGATTTTGTAAAAGAGTAGTGGTGACGGCTAGTGTGAGTAATGTTTCGTTTCAGCTGCCCATCCAATTGGGAAATATTGTAACACTGGAAGCAAAGGTGTCGCGGTCGTTCAACAAATCCTGCGAAGTGTTTATTGAAGTGTACAAGGAAAGTCAGCTCAACGGCATTAAAACAAAGTGCAATGAAGCAATGTACACCTTTGTTGCTTTGAATGAAAAAGGAGAAACGGTTACAATGCCCGAACTCATTCCTGAAACCGATTTGGAAAAAGAGAGATATACCGCTGCCCTGCGTCGTAAACAATTGAGTTTAATTTTGGCTGGAAGAATGAAGCCAGAAGATGCTACGGAATTAAAGGCTTTGTTTTTTTAATCAGTGAAGAAAGTGCGCATAAAACTTTTACTATTACTTTTTTTCTTACCCTTTGTCCTCTTCGCTCAAAAGGAAGTAAATACGCTTCGTGGAAAGGTGATTGATCAAGATTCAAAGTTTCCTTTGGCAGATGTATCCTTGGTTTTAAGTACAAGTGATAGTTCTGTACGATATGCTACCACTGATACCTTGGGTGTTTTTCGATTTGAAAATGTAGCCGTGGGCAAATACAATTTGCAAATCTCCCTTTTCGGATATAAGCAAAATAATTTGTCTAATCTTTTGATTACATCGGGGAAGGAATCCATTGTGGAAATTTCTATGGAGCAGGAGTTTTTGTCGACAGAAAAAATAGAAATTAAAAAGGGTGCAAAGCTAAAAAACAACATGGCGCAGGTGAGTGCCCGCTCCTTTGATGTTGAAGAAACAAATCGCTACGCAGGTAGTCGGGGTGATCCCGCCAGAATGGCTTCTAACTATGCCGGAGTGCAAGGTTCCGATGACACCAGAAATGATTTGGTGATCCGTGGAAATTCTCCATTGGGGGTTGTATGGAGAATTGATAATGTTGATGTTCCGGCGCCCAATCATTTTGCAATTCCTGGTACTAACGGCGGACCGGTGAGCATGCTCAACAATAAAATGTTGGCCAATTCCGATTTTTTTACTGGTGCTTTTCCGGCTGAATATAGTAATGGAACAGCAGGTGTTTTTGATATCCGCTTTAAAAACGGAAACAATGAGAAGCACGAGTTTACGGGTCAGCTGGGCTTTTTAGGAACGGAGCTCGCAGCAGAGGGCCCTCTTAGTAAAAAAAGTAAATCATCGTATTTAGCTACATACAGATATTCCACTTTGCAACTCTTCAGCGCCGCAGGAATCAATATTGGAACAACAGCTTTACCGAAATATTCAGATGCCTCTTTCAAGTTAAATTTCCCTTTAAAAAATAAAGCGAATTTTTCCATCTTCGGACTAGGAGGATCAAGCAGCATTGATATTACCGTGAGCGACAAAGGTGTAAATGAGTTGCAGGAATTGTATGGTCGCAGGGATAGAGATCAACATTTTGCATCGCAAATTGGCGTGGTGGGAATGAGCTACACTAAGACTTTCAATCCCAAAACATTTTTGTCGGCTTCATTGTCGACATCCTACACAGATGGTGGCGCAATGCATTTGCTGGTTGTTCGTGATTCAAATTATGCAGTGATTGATAAATACAAAAAGCTGTTTTACAATTTCAGTGAATTTAGATCGTCGGCACATATTGTTCTGACCAACAAAATTGGTAAAAGAGCTACCTTAAAAAGTGGTGTGAATTATTCGGAGTTATTTTTCTCTATGGTGGATCAAGATTATGATGCGCTACAAAATTTCACATATCGTATCAACGTAATCAATCACACCGGATTGGCCCGTGTTTACAGTCAGTTGAAGTACGCGCTCTCCGAAAAACTGGCCTTTGTAGGCGGACTTAATTTTCAGTATTTATTGCTCAACGGTAGCTCAGCCCTGGAGCCCCGAGCAAGTTTAAAATATACTTTCAATCGCTTTCAATCATTGGCTTTTGGTTACGGAAAACACAGTCAGATGCAGCCATCTTATCTGTATTTTCAACAGTTTAAAAATGGAGCAGGTGAGTTAGGAGAATGGAACAAGGGCATAGGATTTTCAAAAAGTGATCACTATGTGTTGAGCTATAATTTGTCGCTAAGTAAATCGTTGAAAGTTAAAGCTGAAGCCTATTATCAATGGTTGTACAACATTCCTGTGGAAGAAAAAATTTCCTCTTTCTCCATGATCAATTTTGGAATGGATGCACGCTTGCAGTACCCGGGAGTATTGGTGAATACTGGTATTGGAAGAAATTATGGTATGGAGTTTACTTTGGAAAAATATTTCAGTAAAAGTTTTTTCATGCTGTTTACCGCTTCTGTGTTTGATTCGAAATACAAAGGAAGCGATGGTATAGAGCGCAATACCGCCTTCAATGGAAATTATGTCGTTAATTTTTTAGGTGGAAAAGAATGGAAGTTGAGCGATAATTCGACTTTTGTTTTGAGCACTAAAGTCACTCGTTCAGGGGGAAGACGCTATACACCGCTGGATTTGGCGGCTTCAACTTTGGTTAACGATGCTGTTGTTGATAGTTCACAGGCGTATTCAAAACAGTTTAGAGACTATTTTCGATTGGATTTAAAGGTGGGATATAAGTTGAATAGAAAACACATAACACATGAATTTGCGCTGGATTTAGTGAATGTGCTGAACACTAAAAATGTTTTGAGACTTTCCTACGTTGCGCCGGTGGGTGGATTAGCTGCAGGAGTGGTGGAAGAGCAGCAATTGCACTTTTTACCTTTGTTTTATTATAGGATTGATTTTTAGATTGACTACGTCATTGCGAAAATTTTTGTACTCAAAAATAAAAGCAATCCCCTTATTTTTTAAAAAGGAATGGTTTTCTGAAGTATTAATTTAATGATGGGATTGCTTTAATTTTTGAGTACAAAAATTTTCGCAATGACGGGTGTGGTGAACGCTAATTCAACGCCTTAAACTCCCAACCAATCTGCGTGAAATGGTTCAACACTCTGGTGAGTGCATAACGCATATTGGTTTCTGCTTTTTCGCTATCGTGAAAAACAATGATGTTGCCGTAGTCGGCATTTTGCATCACAATATTCAAACACTCTTCAGGCATAATATTTTGATCAAAATCAGCGCT
>JAPLEZ010000034.1 GCA_026390935.1 Bacteroidota bacterium | reverse complement strand
CTTATTCAGTAGGGAGCTTGCTTCGCGCTCACGACTTTGTCGGCGCGGAACTTATTTGTGTAGAGGATTCGCTTCGTAATTTAATTGACGAAGCAAAGCTTTCCCTCGCGCGCGTCTGTGACGCGTGCGGATTTATCTTTAACAATTGTATTGTTTCTTATTCTTGGCATTTCAAATGCCTTAATATATCCGCACGCGTCACAGACGCGCGCGAGTGGGATCTAACTGGCTTTCCGGAATATAATTCAGTATGGCTTTGACATTCACGAGCTTTTTTGGATCGCGAATTTATATATTTTCAGGTTTCGAACAGTAATGATTGAAAATCTGAAATTACACTCCCCGGAAAACTACGATTGCAATAAGAGCTCCATCCTCACCACATTCTCCACATGATGAGTATGTGGAAACATATCCACCGCCTGAACTTTAGTGACTTTATATTTACTACTCATCAAAGCTAAATCTCTTGCTTGCGTTGCAGCGTTACAACTTACATAAACCACCACTTTTGGTTCAGCTTCCATAATGCGCGTGATCACATCTTCATGCATTCCAGCGCGAGGAGGATCAGTGATAAGTACATCGGGTTTGCCATGTTCGGCGATGAAAGCGGGCGTGAGCACATCTTTCATATCGCCTGCAAAGAAAATAGTGTTGGAGATATTATTGAATGTAGAATTTACTTTCGCGTCTTCAATTGCTTCAGGGACGTACTCAACACCCACCACTTTTTTGGCTTGATGCGCAACAAAGTTGGCGATGGTTCCGGTTCCTGTATATAAATCGTAAACGATGTCGGTGGATTTTATTCCAGCGAAATCTCTAGTGATTTTATATAATTCCAAAGCCTGTTTCGAGTTAGTTTGGAAAAAAGATTTCGGTCCGATTTTAAATTTAATGCATTCAAAATCTTCAATGATGTGATCTTTGCCTGAATATAAAATCACGTTTTGATCGTAAATACTGTCGTTGCCTTTTTGGTTGATGGCGTACATCAGCGACGTGATTTGCGGGAAAGTGTTTTTTACAAATTCCAGAAGCATGTTGATTTTTTCTTGATCGTGATCGAAGAAAGTCAATATCACCATCAGCTCGCCCTGCATGGTATCACGCATAATGAGCGTGCGCAGCAAGCCTTCATGCGTGCGGATGTTGAAGAAAGAAAAATCGTTGTCGAAAGCAAACTGACGAATGGCGTTTCTGATTTCGTTGGAAGGTTCGGGTTGCAGCCAGCACTTGTTGATGTCTACTACTTTATCAAATCGTCCGGGAACGTGAAAACCCAATCCGCGCAACTCGCCTTGATCTTCCTTATTCATGTCTTTAGCTTCCAACCAGCGTTGGTGACTGAAAGTATATTCTAATTTATTACGGTAGTATTTTGTTTCGGGCGATTGCAGGATAGGAGGCATTGGCGGCAATTCAATTTTACCGATGCGTTGCAACTGATCGCTCACCTGACGTTGTTTGAATTTTAGTTGCTCGGGATAAGCCATGTGCTGCCATTTGCATCCGCCACATACGCCAAAGTAATCGCAAAAAGGAGTGTCGCGTAAAGTGGAGAGTGAATGTGTTTTTACTATGCGCCCTTCCATGAAAGCCTTTTTCTTTTTGGTGACTTGAATATCTACCACATCACCTGGAACTCCTCCACTGATAAACACCACCAAATTGTCGTGCTTGCCAAGAGTATTGCCTTTATCGGCAATGTCCAGTATTTCTATATTTTCCAGAAGAGGGTAGTTGTTGCGTTGTTTTTTTGACATGGGGCAAAAGTAAAGCTTTGCTATGAATTTAACACACGCACTATTTTTTTTTATAAATTAGCGAAATCAAACAAAGGATAAGTTTAAGCATCTCAGCAAAATAGTTAGTGGCGTTTTTATATTCTCGGCAATGCTGTTGTTGTCGCTCAACATTTTTTTAATTCTACTTTGCAATCAATATTCTTCTGCCGATAAAGATGATGACAGCGCTAATAATCTTGTACATTTATTAAAGTACACGCACAAAAAAAAGCAGTGCGGATCAATTCGGTTGATTGTAGATATTCAAAACACATCTAATCACTGCATTAAAGTAGTACACGAATTTACACTTAAAAAAGCAGTTTGTGATTTGTACTCTTTCACTCCTACACTAGTTAACTTACCAGTTAAAAACTGCTGCCTCCTCATTTAAATCAATCTTTTTTTTCAGTTGACGCAACTTGCTATACAGCTTTGTTTCGTCCATTTAATTAGCAAAACTAGAGATTAATTTAATGTCATTATTTTTTTATGAAGTTATCGCCAATTGTGTTGTTTGTATACAACAGGCCTAACCATGTTAAACGTACGCTGGAGAGCTTGACAGAAAATGTTCTTGCCAACGAATCGGAATTGATAGTTTATTCTGACGGACCTAAAAACTCGAATAATACAGAAGAAGTTACTGCTATTAAAGCAGTGCGAGATCTTGTGCAAAGCAAAAGTTGGTGCAAATCGGTAAAGCTCATTTGCGATAACGAAAACAAGGGTTTGAGGGCGTCAATAGTTGATGGCGTGACTGAAACTTTAAGGCAGTACGATCGAGTTATTGTTTTAGAAGACGACCTTGTGTTGAGTCGCAATTTTTTGACGTACATGAATGAGAGTTTGCAAATGTACGAAGACAAGAAAAAGGTGATGCATATTTCAGGTTATTCAATGACTATGGATAAGCGCGGATTACCCGACACGTATTTTCTTTCTTTGACATGTACATGGGGATGGGCAACATGGAGCGACAGATGGAAATTGTACATGCATGATCCTCAAAAATTATATAATGCCCTAGTTGAAAGAAATGAACTGCAAGCTTTTAGTTTTTATGGAGATTATAAAGATTTGCAGTATCAGCTGGAAGCTAATCTGGACGGGAGAGTGGATACATGGGCTATAAAGTGGTATGCAAGCACATTTTTAAATAAGGGATTGACTTTATATCCTAAATTCAGTTTGGTGAGAAATATTGGTTTAGACAGTACAGGCGAGAGCTTAAAAAACCATGTGAATTTCGACGTATATTTTGACGAAAACGCTTTTGTTTATGTAAATAAAATCAAAGTGGAGGAATCAAGACTTGCTTATACGTACTTATCTGATTTCTTGAGGAACGTTCAGCGACAGCAAACGCCAACTTTTTTGCAAAGGGTGCTGCATCGCTTGCAAAAGATGGTTTCGTAAAGGTAATCGTGTTTTTTCTTGTACAGACGCAGAGTTTTGCGTCTGTACTTTTTTCTGATAATATTCTCTGGCGGAAAATCTTCCGTCACTACAAATAGCATTTACTAATTTTTGGATGCGGGTTGAATATTTATTCTATTTTTATCTTCAAATCCAAGCAATGATTATTAATGCAACCATAAGTGTAAGCGGTCGGGTACAGGGCGTTGGTTACCGCAATTTTGTGCAGATGGCTGCCAATGTGCTGGGCATTAAGGGTTGGGTGCGCAATGAATTGGACGGCACCGTTACCGCAGAAGTAGAAGGGCAGCAGGCAACGGTGGATGAAATGATAGAAAAATGTTATCAGGGCTCCACCATGTCGCGAGTGGATAAAATTGATATCCGTCAGGGTGAAATCAAAAACCATAAAGATTTTAAAGTGATTCGACTATGACGGACTATATTATGGTTTACATAGTTTGCTCGTCGGATGCCGAAGCCAACAACATTGGGAAACTACTTGTAGAAAAACGATTGGCGGCCTGTGTGAATATTTTTCCAGCCATGCAATCCATGTATTGGTGGGAAGGGAAAATTCAAACAAGTAAAGAAGTATCCCTCTTCGCAAAAACTACTTCATTAAAATTTGAAGAAATAAAAAACACAGTGCTGGAAGTGCATAGTTACGATTGTCCCTGCGTTATTGCTATACCAGTCTCTGCTGGTGAAGAAAATTATTTGAAATGGATAGGAAGGGAAGTACAATGAAGTTGACTGTTCACAGGTATGTGTTGACCGCTCTCGTTCTCACACTCACACTGATTTCCCGTTCCCAGGATACCTTAATTTTCAAAAAAAGAATCACCGATAATTTAAATCCAAAATCGGTGGTGCACAGTGGCGATGGTTTATTTGCCGCGCAAAACATGATGTACAAGCATACAGTGACTTTTTTCGACAGGAACTACAATACAGTTTACACGGTGCACGACGATGTGGATTTATCGAAATTTGATTCCACTAAAAAATCCATGATACATTGGGGTGCTCCTGTGGAAGGCACGTACTCTGATCATGGGAAATATTATTGGGTGTCCAATTACAGCATGGTAGGGGAAGGCTACAACAAGCCTGGTTGCGATGTTTGCGACGGAAAGCACTACGATAAAAGTTATGTGTATAAAATAAATACCTGGAATTTTCAGATTGAAGACGCCATTGAAGTGGGCTCAGTGCCAAAGTACATTGAGGCCAATGATCAGTTGAAAATAGTAGTGGTTTCCAATTGGACCAGCGGTGATATTCATGTGATCAGCACTGTTGACGATAAGGTGATAAAAAAAATAAGTGTGGGTGATTTTCCGCGTGGCATTGCCATAAATCCCACTCGTAATAAAATCTATGTGGCCTTGATGGGTGAAACCCGAATTGCGGTAATTGACATGAAAACATGGCAAGTAAATTACGTGATTAACGTTGGTAGAGCGCTGCGTCATTTGTGCTTAGATGAGAAGCGAGATTTTTTATATGTATCGATTAACGACGAAGGGAAAATTGGTAAAATTAAATTGAGCGATTATTCCATCACCTACTGTGAAAGCGGAAAAGCACCACGGTCGATGTCGCTCACTTCCGACGGGAAATATCTTTATGTAGTGAATAATTTAGAAAACACGGTTTCAAAAATTAACACCGAATCTTTTACCGTTGTGCACAAAGCAAAAACCGGGGAGCATCCTATTGGTGTTACGCTGGATGAAAAAATGGGCGATGTTTGGGTGGCTTGCTATACCGGTTCTTTGATGATTTATCATGATCCTTCAATTGTGGTGGAAGACAATTGGCTGGCATTTTTTGAAGATTTTTTCCCGGGCAAACCTGCTGCAATTATTCCGCCGAAAGTCGAAGTTAAAGTTCCGCCTACCAAGGAGATTGAAAAAACTGAGCCTGTAAAAATTGATGTCCCTAAAGAAAGTCCTAAAGAGCTTAAGCCTCTTGATGACGTGAGTAATGAATTGGTGGAAAGCACTTCAAAAGAAGATTGGATCATAGTAGCTGGAAGTTTTAAAAGCAAAGCTTTGGCAGATAAATACCACCAGCAAATTATTGAAGATGGCTATCAGTCGGAAATACTTTTAAAGAAAAATGGCTTTTATCTAATCACCTGCGGAAGCGCACCTACACTAGAGAAAATTGAGGTGCTGTTGAAGAAGGTGAAGAAGGATTATGGGGAGGTTTGGATTGCGAAGAGAGGAAATTAGTGTTCTTCTTACTTTTTTCCTTGCCC
Organism: Bacteroidota bacterium; assembly: GCA_026390935.1. Classification (GTDB taxonomy): domain Bacteria; phylum Bacteroidota; class Bacteroidia; order Flavobacteriales_C; genus JAHEZL01. The sequence goes on along the minus strand of JAPLEZ010000034.1, from coordinate 256 downwards.
AGCGTTATCACAGTTTAGTAAAATTCATATTCATAAATTGTAATTTCTTTTGAATTCTCTTCTTGTACTGATTGTCTAAGACCATTTTTGTTATAAGTCCAGAAGTGAGTGCCTACATAAGCGCCATTTCTAAAATGTCTTTCTGACTTAATTAACTTTCCATTCTGATCGTAAAAAAACACTTTAATTATGTCAGTAGGAGAGTCAAAGCTTATACAACCGCCGCCTAATAATAATGCATGTGATGTATAATAAG
>JAPLEZ010000003.1 GCA_026390935.1 Bacteroidota bacterium | reverse complement strand
GTAGAAGTTGTAGTTGCTAATGCTGTTGTTCCATTGTACCATTTGTATGAAGTACCTGCACTTGCAGTAAGCACCACACTTCCGCCTTCACAAAAAGTAGTTGGAGTAGTGGTAGTAATTGTTGCAGTTGGCAAAGCATTTACAGTAATTGTAAAAGTTTTGCTGCCTTGATTACCGTTACCATCAGTATAGGTGGCTATATAATTTCCGGCTTTGTTTGCGGTGATATTTGTAAAAGTTATTTGTCTTGTAGTGGCAGTAAAATTGTTTGGACCGGTCCAAGTCCAACCTGCATCTATATTGGGATGTGGTCCAAAGGAAACAGTTTCTCCAGCACATAAGGTTGCTACATTTGTTTGAGCCCACGTTCCTCCGTTTATTTGTGTGTACGGGGTTATCACGGGAGTTGTAACAATAGTTGTGACTTCGTCGAGTGTGATTACATTGGTGTGAGCGTAAACGTCTTTTATATGCTGAGTGGAATTTTTTTTCGCAACTAAATCAACCCACGATGAAAAATAACTCCACATCGCATCGTCTTCAATACATACTGATGGATCTGGAATAGGGCCATTTTCTGTCATGGCAACTAATTTTTTTCCCTGACAAGTACTGAACATTTGATCAAATACTGTTTTTTGAGAGCCGTAATTATAATCAGCAGGGTAAGAGTCAAAACCAAAAATATCTACTTTCGAATTTCCTGGATACCATGCTGCAGATGGTGTTGACCACACCCAAATAAGATTATTTAAACCATGGTAATTGGTTAATCTGTCGTACATAATATCCCATAATTTGTGGCAAGCATTTTTGTCACGAGCCCACCAAAAAAAGTTTTCGCCTGCTTCATGTAAAGGACGCCATAATACAGGAATGCCAGCAGTTTGTAATCTTTTTAGTTGCACGGCAATAGCGTCAATGTCACGAATAACTTCTGTATATTCAGTGTTGGTAGTTATTACAGCTTTGGTGATATCAAAGGTGGTTAATGCTTTTTCAAAAGTACTGGTGCGCAATTGCCCTCCCGACGGAGAAAACCAATGCCATTGAAAGGACACAATGCCTTTGCCACTGGTGCTGTTGTACCAATCAATTGCTTTTTGAACGCTTCCATCATCCCATCCGCCAAAGGCTGAAGTTCCATTGCTATTACCCCAAGGATTTTGAGGGGAATAATTTTGCATATCAAATGCTCTGATTACAGGAGTTTTTCCAGCTATTGCAATTAATTCATTCCAATAATCGGTTTGACCTGAAATAATATTTTTGCCATATTGAGATCGTAAAAAAGCATACACATCTTTAGTTTTTTGTGTTGCAGAAGGTGTGATGAGGTTTGCGTCAGTCAAAGAATAATCGTGAGGAGGAACTGGCGTAAATGTAAATTTATCAAAATCACTGTAGCCCCAGTTTTTTCTTATAGTGACTGTGTTTGCTCCCGCTTTCAGCATTAAGCCACCCAATGAAATATCTTTCCACGTATTTGATGTACTTGTTAATGTAATGTTTGAAACAAATGTTCCATTTAATAATAAATCTTGTACTTTATAATCACTTCTGTAACGGAGTACAATAGAGTAGGTGCCTTTGCTTGGTGCATTGACAGTAATGGTGAAGCTTTCGTCGTTAGCATCTAACCCATTAACAAAAGTAACTCCTCCTGAACTTGAAGTAGTGGTTCCATTCATTGTTCCTGATTCTGCTTCTACAACAATTGCCTGCGCAAAAATGCTTAGTTGAGAAAACAATAGAATTATATAAATAAGCGGATTTTTCATTTTGTAATTATTTATCTAGTACTACTTTGTAAAGTATATTATTGATTTTTAAAAGGTATAAAACTGAACATAGCTTCTGCTTGAAAATCATTAATAG
>JAPLEZ010000148.1 GCA_026390935.1 Bacteroidota bacterium | reverse complement strand
TTTTGAATGGATTGAAACTTGGTATAACAGAAATCGACGACATTCGACTTTAGGCAATTTAACCATCGTGGAATTTGAACAATTAATGAAATTTAGAAATGTCGCTTAACTTTTTGTCCCATTTTTTGTTGCAAGTTCAAAGTGAGCGATGAAAATATTTTAGATCTGTGCGTAGAAATTAAAAACCTTAAGGGAAGCATGGGACCAAACCTGCCCATTGAATTGCAAAAAAAAGTAAATCAAATTAATGATAACTATCAATCAAAAGAGAATGCTAAAAACCTCGCTCTCTTTATTATGATTGTAATAACATTAGGATACGCGGTCTATTTACTCAATCTAAGAATTCGAAATCAAAGACTAAAATATTTATCCGACCTGCGACGCGATTTGGGAGAAATTCGTTTTATTGTTGTGACGAAATATTCATAATTACTTCGCATTATTCAGCTGCTTCACCATATGCGCTAAGTACATCATTTCTCTGCTGATTTGTAAATTCAACTGTGCGTTGATGTATTTTTCCGAAGGTGTTTTGTCGTAAAACTTAGGATTTTCATAAGGCAGATTGTAATTCACAAATCCATTCAACTGAAAATGTTCAGCGCCCGAACAAACACTAATTCCAATGTAACCATCCTTCGGATTCATTTCATCGGTCAATGCTTTGGAATAGTACATGTAAGTCGATAATTTTTTCGACAAAGAAATCACCGCTTTATCTTCCAATTGTTCAATCACAAATCCTGATTTTTTCAATTGCTCAAAAACATTTTTGTTCACTTGCTGTGCAGAGAGTCCGCCTGAAAAAACGTAGATGTTGTAAACGCCATAATAATTCAACGCAGTTTGCAACTATATAGACATTAGTTGCGTGCGACGAGTATTCGTTTCGCAACCTACCAGCACTTTTCCTTTTGTTTTAGAAATAGACGCGGCTATGGAATCCAAAATCAGTTTTCTGTCTTTGCTGTTCAAATCAAACTCCGACAATCTTTTCTCGCAAAAGCTATTGAGCTTTTTGTAAAATCGCACATCCTGCGCAAAACCAGTAAGTCCAACAAACATTAACACCAGTGCCAATACTATTTTTTTCATCTTGTTTTTATTTGAAACAAGATTAGCAATTCCACATTAAGCGTATGTGAGCCCAATGTTAAGTAATGGTTAATCCGAAAGTCTTATATTATGGTTTTTCGGGGATGCTTCCCTCTCGGAGGAGAGGGGTGTGAAAGCCTTTTTGCGGGGAGGAGGGAGATGGAATAAATGATTAAATAATCCATCTCCCTGCCTTCGCACTTTCCAACGCACCCCTCTCCTCCGAGAGGGAAGCATACTCTAAAAGGCATATTCCAAAACAAAAAAGTCTCGGCTTTCACCGAGACTTTTCTATATAAACTAAACTAAAAACTAGTCTACATTGTCGTGTAAGAAAGAGTTGTTCGGACGGATTTCCGGACCTTCTGTTTCATCCTGCGACAAAGTATATCTGGAGATGGTAGATTCCGATGAGTGTGGAATTTTATCCAAATTGATATTTTTTCTTTTGTAAGCTGGTTCATTTTCCAAATCAACGATGTCGGTTGGAGATTTCATTCTGTGGCTCAACGCTTTCAATTTCATGATTCTCTCTTGAGATTGACGCATTTGATCTTCAGCGTCCAATTCTTTGCTGAATGAAGTAGTTGACGCTGCTACTGGCTCTTCTTCTTGTTTCACGTTCAATGCTGGAACGAAATCAGGAGTAGGAGTTTGACGTGGCGTTTGAACTGGTTCAGAAACAACCGGATTTACCTTAGGTGTATTCAATGCTTTTGGCATTTCTTCTACCGACTCTTCATATAATTTTTTAACTCCAACTGGAACTACAGGCAATTCTTCTTCAACAGTACCTACTGATTTCACTTCCCATCCTGCAGGCAATTCATCTTCTTTGAAAGAGAAAATTCCTTCTTCCATGATAGGCTCTTCCTCTTCAATTTCGGATAGTTCAGGCTCAAAGCTCAAAGTCACTTGTTCTACTTCAGGAGCTTTTGCAACTACTTCTTCCACTTCATTTACAGAAGGAACTTCTTGCTCTACCACTTCGTCGAAAATCAACGGTGCAGTGAAAACAACTGGTTCTGGAAGAACGATTTTTTCAGGCTCGGGAGCAACGAAAACAACTGGTGCTTCTGTTTTAAGAACCGGTACTACTTCTTTAAATACTGGCGCTTCAGCAACTGGTTGTTGAATGGCAGCAATATGTTGTGGTTGTTTAACAGCAGGTTTTTCCAATTCTAATTTATGTACTACCTTGCTTGGTTTGCTTTCTAAATCAGCACCAAGGGCAGTAGTAGTTTTAAATCCTGTAGCGATCAAAGTAACGCTTACATTGTCACCTAAAGTCTCGTCAATTCCTGTACCCCAAATGATTTCAGCAGTTGAGCCTGCTTCATCCTGAATGTAATCAGTGATTTCAGCAATCTCATCCATCGTTACATCTTTTGATCCAGAGGTGATGTTCAATAAAATGTAATTTGCGCCTTTGATGTTATTGTCGTTCAACAACGGAGAAGCCAAGGCATTTTGAACAGCGATCATCGCACGGTTTTCACCAGATGCTTTTGCAGATCCCATGATGGCTGCACCACTATCTCTCATCACAGTTCTAACGTCTTCGAAATCCACGTTGATATATCCAGTAACAGTAATTATTTCAGCGATACCTTTTGCAGCGGTTGTCAAAATATCATCTGCTTTACCGAAAGCTTCTGATAAAGAAAGATTGCCATAAATTTCACGAAGTTTATCGTTGCACACCACCAATAAAGTGTCAACGTTTCTTCTTAATTCAGCAATTCCTTCTTCAGCTTGTTTCGCTCTTTTTCTTCCTTCAAAGAGGAAAGGATAAGTCACGATACCAACTGTTAAAATTCCCATTTCCTTTGCTACTTGCGCAATTACAGGAGCTGCACCAGTTCCAGTTCCACCACCCATTCCGGCAGTGATGAAAACCATGCGTGTGTTTTTTGAAAGCAGCGCTCTGATTTCTTCAATGTTTTCCATCGCAGCATGTTGACCAACGTTAGGAAGTGAGCCAGCTCCTCTTCCATCTGTTAAAGACGTTCCCAACTGAATTTTGTTGGGCACCGGACTGATGTCCAACGCTTGCTGATCGGTGTTACAAATTAAAAAGTCTACACCAGTGATACCCTGACGGTACATGTGGTTTACGGCATTGCTTCCGCCTCCTCCAACTCCAATCACTTTGATAATTGAAGATTGTTCTTTTGGTAAATTAAACTGCATCATTTTATTTTATTTATTGGTAGTTAAAATTTTTATTGTTCAAAGTTTAATGTTCAAAGATCAATGTTAGCTAACCTTAAACATTGAACTTTCAACATTGAACTCATTTCTATTCTGCGTCTTCTTCAAAAAACTGTTTTCCTTTTTGTAAAATTTTATCAAAGAAAGATCCTTTGTTTTTGCTGGAGTGATCTTTAATTACTGTGTTTGCTGTAGGTGGAACTTCAGGTGCTTTTGTTGTTGTGTTGTTGGTAGTAAACACTTTTTGTTTGTCGAGAACCTGCAATCCTTTGATCACCAAACCAACACCAGTAGCGTAAGCCGGACTGGTAATTTCCTGAGAATTTCCTTTTGCCAAATGTTCATTCGGATAACCGATACGAGTGTCCATACCTGTCATATATTCCACCAACTGGCCCATGTGCTTCAATTGCGCACCACCACCTGTTACTACAATTCCGGCAATTAATTTTTTCTCGTAGCCCGAATTTTTGATTTCATAATAAACGTTTTCTACGATCTCTTCCATTCTTGCCTGAATGATGTGCGCCAAGTTTTTTACAGAAATTTCTTTCGGCTCTCTTCCGCGCAAACCAGGAATGGATACGATTTCATTCTCTTTGTTTTCGCTCGCCAAAGCAGAACCGAATTTCATTTTCAATAGTTCAGCCTGACTTTTTATGATTGTGCATCCTTCCTTGATATCTTCTGTGATCACATTTCCACCGAAAGGAATAACCGCAGTGTGACGAATAATTCCATCTTGAAAAATAGCGATGTCAGTTGTTCCACCACCTATATCTACCAACACCACACCCGCTTCTTTTTCTTCTTCGTTCAATACCGCTTCGGAAGATGCTAATGGCTCTAAAATCAAGTCGACCACTTTCAATCCTGCTTTTTGAATACACTTGTGAATGTTTTTAGCAGCAGCAATTTGACCGGTGATGATGTGGAAATTTGCTTCCAATCTCACACCCGACATACCAACAGGATCTTTAATTCCTTGTTCATTGTCGACGATGTATTCTTGCGGCAAAACGTGAATAATTTCTTCACCCGGCTGCATGTACAGCTTGTACATATCGTCGATTAAAGCATCAATATCTTTTTGTCCGATTTCCTCTTCCAAAGAGCTACGCACCTTGATTCCTCTATGTTGTAGCGATTTGATGTGCTGACCAGCAATACCCACATTCACTTCACGAATAGTAACACCCGATTGGTTTTCTGCTTCAGCAACTGCACTTTTTATGGATTGAACTGTTTTTTCAATATTGGAAACAACACCACGGGTAACACCAACAGATTCTGATCTTCCCATTCCGAGAATTTCAATTTTTCCGTATTCATTTCTGCGACCTACTAAACAAACAATTTTTGTAGTACCAATGTCGAGCCCTACTATGATTTCTGATGGTTCCATTTAAATAACTTTCTTTTTACAAACAATTTGACCCTTATATTTCAAAATAATCTCCGAGTAACTATCAATGTTTTCAGGTGTTAATCCGTTTTTGTAGAACAGGTCCAGCTTCTCAAACTTTTCATCCAAATCGTTCACTCCACCCAGTATCACTCTGAAATCGCCATACTTTGGAACAATCTCAATCTCCCCTCTTTCGTTGAAATACACTTGATCAGTGAAAGCTTCCCAAAACTCATTCTTGCTGAAAAACTTGGCTAGAACATACAAGTCCTTCACCACCTTCTTTTCACATTGCACTACCAAAGAACTATCCTTAACACCGCAGTAACTGAAATAATCGCCGGTTGCCACCACCACTCTCGAAGTATATTTTGGCAACCACTCCATTCGCGCTCCCGCGCTGTCAATGTAGAAACCTTTCCCGTTTTGTGGAATAACCCTGAGCAAAACTTTTCTCAAAGAAATGTTAATAAATACATCTCCATCCACGCTCACAAAGGCTTGCACGCTGTCTACAGGCTCCAGTTTTTTTATCAACTTTTCAATTTCTCCCGTGTTAATAACAGAAATTCTTTCCTTTTTTAACGAATCACCATTCGATAAAAGTACTTGCATCACATCGGCACTGTCTAAAAAACAATTGCCAGTAGGTGTATTAATTTTGATATGGATATTATGACAAAGCATTTTTTCACTACTCTCTTCCACGAAGGCAGTTGTAGTAATTATCCCTGCAATGAACAACAACCAAAGCGCTATTTTCAATTTTATATTCACTGTTTTTCTTCTAAAATATGTTTAATGTCGCCCACCATCGCTCCTATGTCTCCCGCTCCTACCGTAAGCAATACCTCCAACGGCAAATTTTTTATTCTGTTTTTGACTTCCTCTTTCGACAGTAATTTCTTGTTTGCAGACTGTATTTTATCCAACAAAAATTGGGAGTTAATTCCTGGCATTGGCAATTCTCTGGCTGGATAAATTTCCAACAAAATCACTTCATCCAACAACTCTAAGCTGCGAGCAAATCCGTCGGCAAAATCGCGTGTACGAGAAAAAAGATGTGGTTGAAATACACCCGTAATTTTTTTCCCGGGAAAAAAATGACGCATAGAAGTGATGCATCTGTTGAGCTCTTCGGGATGATGCGCGTAGTCGTCCACATACACCATATTGTTTTTGCGCAACACCACTTCAAAGCGACGATCAACACCCTTGTATTCCTTCAAAGCTTTGAGAATTACTTTTGCAGTTACATTCATTTCAAAGGCAACAGCACTTGCTGCAATGCAGTTTTCAACGTTGTGTAAGCCCGGTAAACCCAAAGAAGCACCTTCAATTACTTTTCCTTTTGCAACAATATCAAAGCAATAAAAACCATCTTCCACGCGAATATTTTTTGCATAGTAATCGGCTTCTGGATTATCTAAAGAGTAAGTCAGATAAGGTTCTTCAAAGGTAGATGCAACTTTATAGTTCACCAGTAACTGTCCGTTTTTCTTAATGTTTTTCGCAAAGAGTTGGAAGGACTCCACCACTTTATCACCAGTTCCGTATATATCCAAATGGTCGGGATCTACAGAAGAACAAACCATAATATCGGGATACAATCTCAAAAAACTTCTGTCGTATTCATCAGCTTCCACCACACAAATTTCAGCATCCTTATTGCCCAAATAATTGCTGTTTAAATTTTTTGAAACACCACCTAAAAACGCAGAGAAAGATAAATCGGCAACCTTAAATAAGTGCGCCACCATTGAAGAAATAGTGGTTTTACCGTGAGTGCCCGAAACAGAAACATTGTACAGAAGCTTAGTCAATTCACCCAATACCTCCGACCGTTTGTAAAGCGTAACACCTTGTTCCAATAAATAATTTTTACCAATATGAGCTGCAGGAATAGCTGGAGTGTAAACAACTAATACATCACTTTGATTGGCTTTAACTTCAGCAGGAAGGGCTTCAATAGTATCATCATAATGAACTGCAATTCCTTCTTCCACCAATTGCTTAGTAAGTTTAGTTTCTGTTTTATCGTAACCCGAAACAATTTTACCCTGAGCTTTGAAATGACGTGCCAATGCGCTCATGCCAATACCGCCAATACCGATGAAGTAGATAATATTTTTTTCTGCGAGTTTCATTTATTTCTAATTTCTTTCAATAGTATAGATCCTGAAACAAGTTCAGGATGACAAATGTGAACCATACTCTTCAGGCACATTTGAACCACACCAGTCAGGCAATGCCCGCTAATGTCATCCTGAACTTGTTTCAGGATCTGATGTGCAGCGACTCCTCTCATTTCTGAATCAGTTTCATCACTTCGCTCACAATGGTTTCGGTAGCATTTGCAAAAGCCAGTTTATCCATGTTTCGCGATAGCTTTTCCATTTGTTCTTTATCGTTCAAAAGCGCAATTGCTTCTTGCACCAAACGCTCTTTTACTTCACTGTCTTTCACCAAAAGTGCCGCATTGTAATTCACCAACGACAAAGCATTTTTAGTTTGGTGATCTTCAGCTGCAGATGGCAACGGAACCAGTATGGCAGGTTTTTTCACCAAACACAATTCCGATACTGCCAATGCTCCAGCGCGTGAAATCACCACATCGGCAACAGCATAAGCGAGATCCATATCAGCAATAAAATCCAAAGATTGAATTCCTATTTTCCCCACTTCAGCCACTCGCTTTTTGGCTTGTTCGGTATATAATTTTCCGGTTTGCCAAATGAGTTGAACATCATTATCGGCAAACAATTGCAAATTAGCATCAATGGCATGATTTACAGAACGCGCGCCCAGACTACCTCCTACAACGAGTACGATTTTTTTTGAGCCATCCAATCCGAATTTTTCCAAACCTCTTTCACGTTTTCCTTCCAGTTTGGTAATCTCCTTTCGAACAGGATTTCCAGTTAAAATTATTTTATCGGCAGGAAAAAATCTTTCCATTTTATCGTAAGCGACACAAATTTTCTGCACTCTGTTTTTCAAAATTTTATTGGTAATTCCCGGATAAGAATTCTGTTCCTGAATCAAACAAGGAATGCCTTTCATTGATGCAGCATACAACAAAGAACCACTTGCATACCCACCAACACCAATTGCAATATCAGGTTTAAACTTGCGAATAATGCGCAATGCTTTCCACACACTGAAAATCACTTTAAAAGGAAAAAGAAAATTTTTGAAAGTGAAACTTCTTTGCAAACCACTGATCCAAAGTCCCTCGATGGGAAAACCTGCAGCAGGAACTTTTTCCATTTCCATTTTGCCTTTGGCACCAACAAAAAGAATATCGGCCGCAGGAAATTTTTCCTGAATGCCGCGCGCTATAGCAACAGCAGGAAAGATATGTCCTCCCGTACCACCACCACTAATTATTACCCGTGGCCACCGCTTGTTGTTTGTCTGCTTGCTTGTCATAAACATCTTTACTAACGCTTAAAATAATGCCCAGTGAAATACTAGTAAACCATAAAGAAGTACCGCCCATACTTAAATACGGGAGAGGCTGACCGGTTACAGGAAATAAACCAACAGCAACACCCATGTTGCTGAAGGCCTGAAATATCAAGGAGATGGAGCAACCCACCACGAGTAACATCGCGAAAGTAGATTCACTTTTGACGGCAATTCTTATCGACCGATAAAACAAAAGCAGATACAGAAAAATGCAAAAAATTCCTCCAATAAAACCAGTTTCTTTGATTAATGAAGCATACATAAAATCGGAAAAAGCTTGAGGCGGAGTTGGCGCGTCGGCTTTTCCTCCGAACCAATTTCCAAAAACACCACCGCTTACAATTGTTGCTTTAGCTAAATTACTTTGGTAGTTTGCTTCAGCGTCTTCATCGCTTGCTTTTCCGTTAGCATCTTCACTTCCACCCCAGGCATCCACCCGATTGATCCAGGTTTGAACTCTGTTATTGTCGGGAGCAAAAGTAATTACCAACATAATAAAAAGTGCAAACGCACCGATGGCCATTCCAACAGTGTATAAAATATATTTAAAAGGAATTCTGCCAATAAAAAGCAAAACCATACTGGTTCCAAAAATTAAAGCAGCGGTAGAAAAATTTACTTTAACGATCAATCCGCAAACCAAAAAAACAGGAGCGATAATAGGGAAAAATATTTCTTTAAACTTTTGACCTTCTTGTCGCTTGTGCAGCACACGCGCGAGATAAGTAATCAACGCGAGCTTGGCCAAATCGGAAGTTTGAAAACTTACGCCAATACCAGGAATCACCAACCAACGATCAGCAGAGTGTTCGCTTTGTCCGGCCAGCATTGTAAGCAATAAAAGTGGAATAGAAATGATCAGTAAGATCTGGGAGAGTCGGGAGAAATATTTGTATTTAACCAAGTGAGTGAAGTAGATGATACCGAGGCCGAGAAAAAGCATAAGCAGATGCTTCATCAAATAAAACTCAGTATTCCCTCCCTGAAAACGATAAGCTAAACTTCCAGTCGATTTGTAAACCATTGCAATCGACATCAGTGACAGCAAAAAGACTACCCACCAAATAATTTTATCACCATGTATAAAACTATAAATGTTCTTCATTGGTTGGTAACTCAGGCGTTATTTCATCCTTGCTGCGAATTGGAGCAGTAACCAAATCCTCATGAACGGCATTGAATCCCTTAACAGCTTCAACTACCACATAAATAGCCAAAAGAACCAATCCAAAAAGCAACACCGACAACAAGAGAATAAACTTCTCTTTTCGCGTACCATCATTTTCAAAAAACATTCCCAGCATATGATTAAGAATTATAAGTTTCTCACCAATTGTTTGAATCTGTTACCTCTCTCTTCGTAGTTTTCAAACATATTAAAACTTGCAGATGCAGGTGACATCAAAACTGCTTCACCTTTTTCAGCTGCGTAGTAAGCCATTTGCACAGCTTCTTCCATGCTTGCTGCTGCAACAATCATTTGAACTTTATCCAGAAAAGCTTCGAAAGCTTTATTTTTTTCTGTTCCGATGTAAACCACACATCTAACTTTTTCTTTCACCAGTTCGTGCAAAGAAGAATAATCAACAGTTTTGTCAACACCACCTACTATCCAAACCACTGATTTAGTCATTCTTTCCAAAGCATACCAAGTAGAATTAACGTTGGTTGCTTTTGAATCATTGACATACTCAATGCCATGAATGTTGGCTACGAATTCCAATCTGTGTTCAACATTTTCAAACTCAGAAAAACTTTCGCGAATTCCTTCTTTGCGAATTTTTTCATAGTCCTTCTTAAGGTTTTCCGCCATGGAAGGACCAGTTTTGATTTGATTTTGAAATTCGAAATTTCCTTTTGTTGTCATAATTCTGCTTAATTACTATTGGTTACTAACTGATTTACGAGGTGTTTAAATTGATTTCCGCGATCGATATAATTTTTAAACAAATCAAAACTTGCACAAGCTGGCGACAGTAAAACCGCGTCGCCACTCACTCCCCACTCCTTTGCTTTCAAAACTGCATCTGAAATATTATTCGTCGAATAAAATAATTTACCCTTGTCAGCATATAACTGCTGCAAGATACTGTTGTCTTTGCCGAGAGTTATAATTCCTTTTACTTTTTTATTAACAAAAGATTCTAACACTGAATAGTCGTTGCCTTTATCAACACCACCAACAATCCATATTACAGGCTGTGTCATGCAATCTAATGCATACCACACTGAATCAACATTTGTAGCTTTTGAATCGTTGATATATACAACACCTGCTATCGTCGCAACTTTTTCTAATCGATGTTCTGCGTTTTTAAAAGTTGTAAATCCTTCTTCAATTTGCGATTTAGTTAATCCCACTAAAAGTGCTGCAGCACCTGCCGCCATTGAATTATACAAATTATGTTTTCCTTGTATGGTCAAAACAGAGGTGGAAATATTTTCTTTTTTTTCTGCGATATCAAATTTCAATTCTTGTTCATTAGCAGTTGCAGATGCATTTTCTTTTAAGCTAATTGGATACAGTGTAGCATCCATTTTATGATCCTTCATCCAAGAAGAAATAGCAGTATCATCTTTGCAAAAAATGAAAGCATCATTTTCAGTTTGATTTTGAATCACTCTGAATTTTGATGCTACATAATTTTCAAATTTATATTCGTAGCGATCCAAATGATCAGGAGTAATATTCAACAAAATTGCGATGTCGGCTTTAAAGTCGAACATGCCATCCAATTGAAAACTACTCAACTCCAAAACATAGTATTCACATGGGTTTTCGGCGACTTGACGCGCTAAACTCATTCCCACATTTCCTGCTAAACCAACATTGTATCCAGCAGTTTTTAGTAAATGATAAGTGAGTAAAGTGGTAGTAGTTTTTCCGTTACTTCCGGTGATGCAAATCATTTTAGCGGAGGTGAACTTACCAGCAAATTCTATTTCAGAAATTACTGGAATATTCTTTTTTGCAAAGAATTTTACTGCGTCTGCTTTATCGGGAATACCCGGACTTTTGATCACCATTACCGGGGTGTACTCATACAATAATTTATGTTCTCCGGTTTCAAAATTTATAGAATAATTTTTTAATGTTTTTTTGTACTCATCATTAATAGCTCCACCATCAGAAACAAAAACATCGTAGCCTTGCTTTTGCGCTAGAATGGCAGATCCCACGCCACTTTCACCAGCACCCAATACTATGATAATTTGCTTTTGCATTCTCTACTATCTCAATTTTAATGTTGCAATTGCACACACCGCAAGGATGATTCCTACAATCCAAAAACGTGTTACAATCTTTGCTTCGTGATGACCCGATTTTTGATAATGGTGATGCAGCGGTGACATCTTAAAAATTCTTCTTCCTTCACCAAATCTTTTCTTAGTGTATTTGAAATAACTTACCTGCATGATCACCGATAAATTTTCTACTAAAAAGATTCCGCAGATAATTGGAATCAACAATTCTTTTCTGATGGCAATAGCAAAAACCGCGATGATACCACCCAGCGACAAACTCCCTGTATCGCCCATGAACACTTGCGCAGGATAAGCGTTGTACCATAAAAATCCGATACACGCTCCAACAAAAGCACCCATAAAAATTACGAGCTCACCGATGTTGGGGATGTACATAATATTTAAATAATCGGCGAAAACAGCGTTACCACTTACGTAAGCAAGAACACCTAAAGTGGTTCCAATGATGGCAGAAGTTCCACTGGCCAATCCATCTATACCATCAGTTAAATTGGCTCCGTTAGAAACTGCAGTCACAATAATTATTACAACTGGAATAAAAATTAACCAAGCCCATTCGCCAGCATCCAATCCGAAAAACTCCACTGCCTTACCATAATCCAATTCATTGTTTTTCAAAAATGGAATGGTAGTTTTCATTGATTTAGTTTCAATGAATTCTTTCTTTGCAATTTGAACTGTCTCTGAAGATGCTGATTTTACTGGCTCAGCGATGATCACATGTTTATTGAAAAACAAAACAGCACCAACAATTAATCCGATTCCAACCTGACCAATGATTTTAAATTTTCCTTGCAATCCCTCTTTGTTCTTTTTAAAAACTTTGATGTAGTCGTCCAAAAATCCCAGGAAACCCAAACCAATAGTTGTTACCAACAAGAGGATGATGTACACATTTTCCAATCGCGCAAAAAGTAAAGTTGGAATTACTATGGCCGACAAAATCATCAATCCACCCATTGTTGGCGTACCTTGTTTTTTCAATTGCCCTTCCAAACCAAGGTCTCTCACGGTTTCACCAACTTGCAATTTTCTTAAAAGATTAATAATTCTTTTTCCTAAAATCATGGAAATGAATAAGGAAACCACCATCGCTAAAAGCGTACGAAAAGTGATGTACTGAAAAACTCCCGCTCCGGGAACATTCATTTCAGCTAAGTATTTGAATAAATAGTATAACATTATCCTTCAATTAATTTTAGTGATTCATCCAATATTTCCAAATCATCAAAAGGATGTTTTACTCCTTTAACTTCTTGGTATTTTTCATGACCTTTTCCTGCAACCAAAATAATGTCTCCCGGCTGTGCCATAGAGCACGCGGTACGTATAGCTTCTTTTCTATCGAGGATCGCCAGCGTCTTTTTGTAGTTCACAGCATCCACTCCCTTTTTCATTTGATTGATGATTTCTTCTGGATCTTCAGAACGAGGATTATCGGAAGTGAGAATTACTTTGTCGGAATTTTCACATGCAATTTTTGCCATCACCGGACGCTTAGCAGCATCTCTATCTCCACCACAACCCACCACAGAAATCACAGTTTCATTTCCTGTGCGAATACCGTTGATAGTTTCCAACACATTTTCCAAAGCGTCGGGAGTGTGCGCGTAATCAACGATTCCGATGATTCCGTTTTTCGATTTCACATATTGAAATCTTCCTTCTACCGATGACAAAGCACTCAATGAAGTAAGTACTACCATTTTATCTTCACCCAGCAAAACAGAAACTGCGTACACCACCAACAAGTTGTAAGCGTTGAATTTTCCAACCAGTTTCGACCATACTTCATTGTTGTCGATGTTCAACAACAAACCAGAAAATCTGTTTTCGAGTATTCGGCATTTATAATCGGCCATGGTTTTCAAACCATAAGTATGCACCTTCGCTCTGGTATTCAACACCATAGTTTCGCCGTGCTTGTCGTCACTATTCACCAATGCAAAAGCATCGGAAGAAAGATGATCAAAAAACATTTTTTTTGCTTTGATGTATTCATTAAAATCACCGTGGTAATCCAAATGATCGTGAGTGATGTTGGTAAACACAGCACCATCAAATTTCAATCCCGCAATTCGGTTTTGATGAATAGCGTGTGAACTCACTTCCATGAAACAATGCGTACAACCTTTCTTTACCATCTCACTTAGCAAAGCATTGATTTGAATGGCGTCACCAGTAGTGTGCGTAGAAATTAATTTTTCGTTGTTGATTTGATTTTTTACTGTAGACAATAAGCCCACTTTTTTTCCGGTGCTCTTAAATAAATTATAGAGCAAAGTAGTGGTAGTAGTTTTTCCATTGGTTCCTGTAATACCCACCAACTTTAACTTCTCCGAAGGATTATCAAAAAAGTTAGCAGCAATAATTCCCAAAGAAAAACTAGAATCTTTCACCTGAACGTAAGTCACCTTATCGTTCATCGTTTCAGGAAATTTTTCACACACGATAGCAATTGCACCGTCGGCAATAGCTTTCTCGATGTACAAATGTCCATCCACTTTAGTTCCCTTCACTGCAACAAAGAGACACGACTGGTCTACTTCGCGAGAATCAAAACATATGGAAGTGATCGCCAGCTTTGTGGTGCCTTTGATTTCATCAATTCCTGCTTTGTACAATATGTCGGATAATAATTTCATTTCTAATATTTAGTTTTTGGTTTTTAACCTTTAACTTTTTACTTTTTATATCAACTCTATTATTATTTCTTGTCCCTTAATTATTTGCGTTCCTGGTAAAATTGATTGTTTGCGGATCACTCCTCTTCCCTGAACTTTTACAATCAATCCCATATTCTCCAAAAGAAAAACACCGTCTTTTAATCCCATTCCAGTAACGTCTGGAACCTTGGTATCACCCAAAGCAGGTGTTACAATTTTCTTTTGGTTCGGCACATTTTTCACAGCCATTTTTTTTGAGAGCACATGCTCATCCTCAGGAGAAGATGGTTTTAATTTCTCAGCAATTAACGGAGCAGCACTTGTTTTTTTCAACTTAGCAGTGTCAATCATTGTTGCAAAAATCCTATCGGAAACTGCTTTGAAAACCGGCGCTGCTACTTCAGAGGCGTAGTATCCTTTCTTAGGATCAGTGATCATTACAACCATGGAATACTTAGGATTGTCGGCAGGGAAGTAACCGATGAAAGAAGAATTGTAATGACTTTTTTCTGCCTTGTTGCGTGTGTAGCCATACTTTGCAGTTCCCGTTTTTCCGGCAATTTTATATTTGTCACTTTTAATTCCCTTGGCAGTTCCATTCTCTACTACAGCTTCCAACATTATTTTTGCTTGTCGCACAGTTTCTTTGGAACACATAGCATGATTCAACACCTCGATTGGAAAAGTTTTTACATTTCCATTTTTATCTACAATTCTTTCAACGAACAAAGGCTTCATTTTTTTTCCGTTGTTGGCTACCGCATTATAAAAAGAAAGTAATTGCAAAGGAGTAACTTTTATACCATAACCATACGACATAGACGCCAATGAAACACCCGACCAACCTGCATCTCCGGGATAACGAATAACAGGTTTTCCTTCACCTTCAATTCTAATTCCAAGAGGTTCAGTGAGTCCGAATTTGTACAAACGATTCACGAAATTTTGAGGATTACTCCCATAATTCTCCTGCGTCAATTTCACAACTCCAACGTTAGATGAAAGTTCAAAAGCTCTTTTAACATCAATGAGTCCGTAAGGTCCGTGATCCAAATCGCTTGCTTTTAAATCGTACACCATGTATACGCCGGGAGCAGTTTCCACTTTAGTATTCACTGTATATTTTCCATCTTCAAATCCCACCATGTAAGAAGCCAGTTTAAAAACAGAACCCGGTTCAACGGCACTTCCCACAGCATAATTCACATCTTCCCAATATCTTCCTGTAGAATCCTGACGAAGATTTGCGATGCCTTTAATTTTTCCGGTGCTTACTTCCATCACTACTATACAACCATGATCAGCTTCATACTTGCGCATGTTTTTTAGCAATTCCGTTTCTGCGATGTCTTGAATATTCATATCGATAGTGGTATAAATATCACCGCCATCCACAGGTTCGATAGAACTTGCATCGTCCATTGGCACCCAAACACCTTCACCAATTTTACGTTGGTACTGCCAACCATCTTCGCCTTTCAATTCAAAATCGTAAGCACCTTCAATTCCAATTGGTTTTACGTCCATGTTCCCAATTGTACGATAGGCAAGCATCTCGTAAGGTCGCTTTCTTTTAATACTTCTGGTGTAAACCAAACCACCTTCGTATTTTCCTTTATTGAAAAGTGGAAATTTTTTCATTCTCACGAATTGAGAATAGGTTAATGCATCGTGCAATTTGTACCAATGTTTTTTTGTTTTTCGAGAATGTTCCAATTCTCTTCTGAATTCATTTGGCGTTTTTCCACCCAACAAAGCAGAAAGACTATCGCTCAATGCACCAATGTTTTCTTGAAAGTTTTCTTCGGTCATTGCTTTGGAACTACAGTCCATTCCAACCAAATAAAAAGTCATGGAGGTAGCCATCAAACTTCCATCGCTGGAATAAATATCGCCTCGGTTTGCCTCAACGGTTCTGTATTCGGCTACTTTAACAACAACATCTGCTTTAATTTTTTTTGCTTGGAAAAATTGGAGGTTGACAGTTTGGGAGATGACTACAGCTGCGAAGGCGACCATCACAAAAAAAGTAAGATATACTCTCCAAAGAATATCCTTTTTTACATCCACTTAATTATCAATTTCAGGTTTAACTACATTTTTCATCAACACGCCTTTAGGCTGTTCCACCAAAGGTTTCAAACCCAGGTGCTCAGCATTTTTCACCACTTCTGATTGTCGCGTTTTAATATTCACTGTTGTTTTCAACTCAATGGTGTCGAACTCCGAAGCCATGCCAGCAAAATCGTCGTCGGCTGCCGGGAGGATGCGCTCACGTACGGCAGTGACGGTGGCCTTGACCTCGAGGGTACGTCCTTCAAACTCGCCCACCGCGGGGCTGAACTCAAAGGAACGGGTCTCCCCCGCGGTTGCGCCTGTGACGGCTTCATCGAATCCGGGGAGCAGGCCCTCGGTGCCGAGTTCGTAGGACATCGCGTTGCCCACGAGATCGTCAACCGGATTGCCTTCTTCGTCGAATCCAGCGATGTCGACAAGGAGTACGTCGCCCTCAGCGGCCGCACGCTCGACGGGCGTCAACGACGCGAAGCGCGAACGAAGATTGGTGAGCTGCTTGTCGATGTCCTCATCAGTGACCTCAGCGGCCGCGACCTCCACCACGATGGAGTCGAATGCCGGGAGATCGAATTCGGGGCGCACGTCGACCTCGGCGCTGAAGGTGAGCGCCTTGCCGTCTTCGATGCCCGTGACCTCAACATCGGGGCGACCCACGGGGCGCACACCGGACTCACGCACTGCCTCGGCGTAGGCCTCGGGCAGGTAGGCGTTGACGGCCTCCTCGAGTACCGCGCCACGACCGACGCGCTGGTCGATGATGCGTGCGGGGATCTTGCCCTTGCGGAAGCCGGGGATGTTGACCGAGGCGGCGATGGTCTTGTAGGCCTTGTCCAGGCTCGGCGCGAGGTCCTCAAAGGGCACCTCCACGTCCAACTTCACGCGGGTCGGCGAGAGGGTCTCCACGGCGCTCTTCATGTGCTGTCCTTAGGTCGGCAGATATAAACGTCGGGGCGGGGAGAGTCGAACTCCCGATCTCCTGCTCCCAAAGCAGGCGCGCTAGCCACTACGCTACGCCCCGCGTAGCCTCAGTAGTTTATGCAGATACGCTAGGCAGGCTTCTCGCGGGTGTAGCTCAATGGTAGAGCCCCAGCCTTCCAAGCTGGCCATGCCGGTTCGATCCCGGTCACCCGCTCCACATCAGGTATTTCGCCAG
>JAPLEZ010000047.1 GCA_026390935.1 Bacteroidota bacterium | reverse complement strand
TATTCACATTATGAGGAAAGTCGTAAGCCCACATCCAATCCGGTAAAAAGCCCATCCATTCAGGCTTTGGCTCCAAATTGGGCACTCCCCAGTCTCCATCTCCCGACACCTGACAACCAATCCTACCTATCGCGTATGCCAATATCAATGCCGGTGCACAGGCATCCATTACCACCAAAATATTCATTCCTTTTTTCTTCACATAATACACCACCGCGCCAGCGCCCAAAATCAATCCACCGTAGAAAGTCAAACCTGAATCAGAAAACAAATTCCCCAGCGGATCTCTCATGAATGTGTCCCAGTTTTCAAACTGATGAAAAAGCTTTGCACCAATAATACCAGCCAAAGCAGCGATCATGGTAATTTCACTAACGCGTTGATGAGGATGCACGATTTCATCCACCCATTTTGGCTCAACCAACTTCTCTTTGTCTTTCTCTCTGAATTTTAAATAAGCGAAAAAGGCTCCAAGCACTATCCCGGCTAGCGGATGGCCTTTAGAAGAAAAAATGTATTCCTTAATTTCAACTCCTTCAGCACTTCCCAAAAACAATCCAAGAAACTTAAATCCTAATAAAAAACCTATTGCACCATTAGTGATCAGCTCTACAGCTGAAGCTGGTTTTCCTTTTAGAACTTTTTCTTTTCCCGCCGAAAGAAAACCCAACTCTTCCTTTCTTTTCAATTCCTTAGCGAAAAAATAAGCCGCCAGCAAAAACGACATCGCTACGAAGAAACCAAAGCTAGGCAGATACTTCAAGCCATTGATTTCCCAACCAAAAACATCATAAAAGAAATAATAGAGAGCTGGATACATAAAAATGATTTGCCGCAAAAATACACGAAACATTTGAGATTAAGAGGAATCAACAATTTTCCATTTTAAAGAACTAACGCAGAGCTCAATAGACAGCAATTAGGCGCCAGCTTGCTTTTATGAAAACTAAATTCTTATTTTGGCACAGTAATTGAAAATCACCTATCACAATTAATTAAGAAAAGATTTGATAAATTAAATACTCAAAACATGAAAACTACATTTAAAACCTCATTGTTCTTATTTGCTTTGATGACCTCATTTGCAATTGTAGGATGTAAAAGCAAAAAGAAAGACGAAGTAAAACAACCGACTGGCGAAGTTTTGGTAAATGAATATTGCACTGGTCCTGAGTTCTTCTCCGACAAAAAGACTTTCCGAGCCAATGCTGTTAGCGAAAGCATGGATCAGCAAACTGCAAAAAACAAATCATTGATCGAAGCGAAACAACACCTTGCTTCCTTTATCTCAACAACTATCAAATCTACTTTAGACAACTACGTTAAAGACAACGAGCACAACAAAAGAGAAGATTTGGAGAAAAAATATGAAGGATTAACAAGAGAGGTGGTTAACCAAAAATTGAGCGGCATCAAAGTGATCTGCGATAAATTAACCAAAACTCCAGAAGGAAACTACAAATCTTATGTTGCTATTGAATTAGGTGCTGATGATTTAGTATCTGCGATCAACGATAGATTAACAAAAGACGAAAGTTTGAAAGTGGATTACGACTATGAAAAATTCAAAAAAACTTTCGAAGCTGAAATGGATAAAATGAATAAATAATAGATTTCAAATCAATAAAAAAACCGCTTCTGAAAAGAGGCGGTTTTTTTTTGCAATAACTAGTGTGGAATCAATCTAAAAACTTATACCCCACTCCTCTCACCGAATGAAAATAACAAGGCGCTTTAGGATTTTGTTCAAAGTATTTTCTGAAATTCAAAAGGTAATTATCAATAGTTCTCGTAGATGGATAAACATCCACGCCCCAAATCATTTCTAAAATCAAATCGCGGGAAACCACTTCATTTTTCTTTTCAATGAGGAGCTTCAATAATTTTAATTCTCGATTGGAAAGTATGCCCTGCTGAGCGTTGACACCCTTAAATTCAAAGGTTTCAAAGTTAACCCAGTTTTCACCAAAGGTGAATTCTGTCAATCCGAGATTGCTTGAAGTGGACGAGCGCTTCACCAAAATTTGTACACGCAACAACAGTTCTTCCAAGTTGAAAGGCTTCACCAAATAATCATCGGCTCCTGCTTTTAATCCAGTGATACGATCTTGTCCGGTGTGTTTTGCCGATAACATTAAAATAGGAATTTGGGAATCTGTCAAGCGTATGGTTTCACACACCTGAATGCCATCAATATAAGGCAGCATAATATCCAAAACGATGAGATTAAAACGCTGTTCTTTGTATAGCTTCAACGCTTGTTTCCCATCATTGGCCACCTTCACCTTGTAGCCTTCCAGTTCCAGATTCAACTGAATAAGCTCTACAAGATGCTCTTCATCTTCTACCAACAATATTCGGATTTCATTTTCCATATTCATGCACTACAAATAAAAGCAAAAGCACTAACTTAGTGGCACAATGTCCAAAAATAAAACGATACTTTCATTCAACGATTATTGCAGACGAAGAATCTCGTTGAAAAAATCTTTTGTTTTCTATCGTTTACCACATTCCAATGAAATTCAGGGAATAGAAGCTGAGGCTTCCTTCACGTTAAAGAACTTTGATCCTGAACTGAAAGGTTTTTTGTTTCATCCTTTCGATGCAAAAAAACAAATCGTGGAGTTTATTCCGGGAGCTGCTCAAAATTTTGTAATTGAAAACGGGGCCTCGTCTGAAAAACTAAATTTAAATGAAATAAGCTCTGAAAAACCTTCTTTCATCTCCTCAGAAGAAGATTACAAAGCGCAGTTTGAACACTACCAACAAGCCTTTTCAAAAGGAGAGATTAAAAAAGCCATTCTGTCTCGCATCAAATTTATTGAAGCAGAAAAAATTGATATTCACACTACGTTTTTAAATCTGGTTAAATCTTATCCTGAAGCCTACATCTATTGTTATTATTCCATTACAGCTGGATTGTGGATAGGTGCTAGTCCGGAAAAATTCCTTTTCCTAAAAGACAACACCTTAGAAACCACGGCCCTTGCGGGAACCAAAACCGAGGAAGAATCTTGGGGAAGCAAAGAACAAGAGGAACAAGCCATCGTCACTCAATTTATTGAAGACAGTTTGCATGATTTACAAAATGTAGAAGTTTCTGAGCCCGAAACAATAAAAGCTGGAAACCTATACCACATCAAAGCCAATATCAAAGCGCAATTCAACGCTAATACTGACATCCCTGCACTCATCAATAAATTACATCCTACTCCAGCAGTAGGCGGATATCCTAAAGAAGCTGCATTGCGACTGATTGCTTCCACCGAAAAACATGACCGTGCTTATTACAGCGGTTTCGCCGGTCCGGTAAACATTAACGACAACACGCATCTTTTTGTGAATCTTCGATGTGCAAAGGTTTTTAAAAATGGATTAGGGTTGTTTATTGGCGGCGGATTGACAGCTGCCTCCAATCTTGAAAAGGAATGGAAAGAAACAGAGAATAAAGCGGGGACTTTAATGAAGGTGATAGTTTGAAGTTTTTCTGATGCATTGATAGCGCAATAAACACCGAATTCACATCGATTCAAAACACAGTAAACCTGAATAACCGTAATTCATTGGAAGCGTATTGTACGTAAAATACCTTCCCCTCACAGATGCCTAGTATTATCTGCATGATCGCTCCGCGCGGATCATGAATCACCATCATCTCATGTATAACAAAATTGCGTTCGGCTAACAAAAAACAATTTTGAGCAATTTTTTTAACATGGGAAGTTCAGCACCAACGAGATTTACATACTCTTTACGGCTAAGTGGATTAATCAAAAAAAGTCCGTTTGATTTGTTGTAAAAAATCAAGATCTTAGCAAGAACTAATGCAAAGCCCTGGATTAACAATTACAATGTTTTATCATTTACCTTTTCAAACAAAAAACAACACAATTACGGGATTAAGGCATTCCTAACATAAATGACAACGGAAAATCTATACAACACCCAGCATAAACAGACAGACGGCACTATTTGAATGAAAATATTAATAATCAATCCACCTCATTTATCAATTGGAAGTAGAATGCCTAACGAGCATTTACCTCCATTGGGACTTTTATCAATTGGTGGTCCGTTAATTGACGCTGGTCACGAAGTAGAACTTTTAGACGCTGATTTTTACAATTACAAAATCAATGTCATTGCAGATAAAATCATTGATAAAAGCCCTGATGCAATAATGTTGGGACATTCAGGTTCAACTTCGGCTCAGCCGATTATAAATGAAATAACCAAAATAGTAAGACAAAATAACAAGCACATTAAAATTATTATCGGAGGAGTTTTCCCAACTTATCATTGGAATGAAATTCTAGAAGACAATCCACAAATTGATTTTATAGTATGTGGAGAAGGTGAAGAAACTGTTTTAAATTTAGTAACTGCTCTCGAAAGTAAAGCAAGTGTAGAAATAATTAAAGGGCTTGCTTTAAGAATTAATGGAGTTCCGCTTAAAACACCTCTTGCAGAAAACATAAAAAACCTTGATGACTTTCGAATTGCTTGGGAATTAATGAAAGGCTATAATTACACCTATTGGGGAAAACGAAAAGCAGTTGTTATTCAATTTTCAAGAGGTTGCCCATATCCTTGCACATATTGTGGCCAGAGCCTGTTCTGGAAAAAGTGGAGACACAGAAGTGCTAAATCACTTGCAAACGAAATCGAAATGCTTCATAAAGAATACGGAATAATTGTATTCAATTTCGCAGATGAAAATCCATCATCTAATCCAAAAGCTTGGAAAGAATTTTTAGAAGCATTAATAGAAAAGAATTTGAACTTAATACTGGTAGGTTCTATAAGAGCAGACAACATCGTAAGAGACGCAGATTTTTTGCATTTGTATAAAAAAGCGGGCTTTGAAAGATTTTTATTAGGGATAGAAAACTATGACGAAGTTGTGCTTGAAAAAATAAAGAAGGCAGGAACAGTTTCAAAAGACAAAGAAGCAATTCAACTTTTGAGAAAACACAATATTCTTTCTATGGCAACTTATGTTGTAGGTTTTGGAGAGGAGAAATCAAGAGATTTTTACAATAGTTTAAAACAACTTCTTTCATACGACCCAGACCAAGTGCAACTACTCTACGTTACACCGCACAAATGGACTCCATATTTTGAAGATGTAAAAGACAAAGAAATTATTTTAACAGATCAAAAAAAATGGGATTATAAACATCAAGTAATAAAGACTCAATTTTTAAAACCCTGGGTAGTAATTCTGTATGTTAAGCTAATTGAAATTATTATGCAAACCAGACCGAGTGCATTAATGAGATTATTCTTCCATAAAGAAGCAAGATTAAGAAGTGCAATGCGCTGGTATACAAGAATTGGAAGACGAGTATGGTTTTGGGAACTTTATCAATTCTTCTTTGTAACTAAATTGACAAAAGAAAAAGTGAAAATGAAAGACTTTTGGAAATAACTTAAACTGCAACTGCACAGCGCTGCATAATTAATTACAATGTTTTATGATTTCCCTTTTCAAACAAAAAACAAATTAAATAATTGTACCAGAATAAATTTTCTTGTGAGAAGCAATTTAAAAGAAAGACTTGGTTAATTTTATTACAAGCGTAAAACCATGTAGTAAAAATTGTGTCTAGGGAAGCAATCCGATCATCGAACAAAATTATATTTTCTTTAGTCCTATTTTTTATTGTCTACATTTTTTAATATTTCCTATTTACCCATCATAAAAAAGCGACACACTCATAAGAAATCAGCCGATCAAACCTAGAGTTTCAGAGATTCTCAACAAATTGTGATCGACTAGGGCAAAATCACCCTCAAATGTATTATAGCTGCGCTACTTTAATTATATTTACGCCAAAAAAAAAGACTTGTCCACTTCAAAAGAACACATAAAAAACCTCGTTGATATCTGCTATGAAAAGGGATTGCGCAACATCGTTATTTCTCCGGGATCACGAAATGCACCACTAACCATAGCTTTCAACCGACACAAAAAAATAAACTGCCTTTCTATCATCGATGAAAGATCGGCTGCATTTTTTGCTTTGGGGATGGCACAACAGCTGGGTGAACCCGTTGCTATTGTGTGCACCAGCGGAACTGCTGCACTCAATTACGCGCCGGCAATTGCAGAAGCTTTTTATCAAAAAATCCCTTTGATTGTTTTAACAGCGGATCGACCGGCGGAATGGATAGATCAAGTTGACGGTCAAACCATTCGCCAACAAAACATTTTTAGCAACTATATCAAAAAAAGTTTCCAGTTGCCGCAGGAACCCTCGCATAGTGATGATTTTTGGTATGCTTCACGAATTGTATCTGAAGCCATTGAAACAGCTAAGTTTCCTGAATTCGGACCTATTCACATCAATATTCCTTTGCGCGAACCTTTGTATCAAACCAAAGACTATCCTGCAAAAACCTATAAAACATTTGAAACGGTTACCACTCAACTTTCGCTTCCAAATACTGCTGTGAAGCAACTGACGGAAGAATGGAAAAAAGCAAAAAAAATATTGATCATCACTGGCTTGTTAAAACCAAATGACAAAATAAATTCCAGCTTAAATAAAATTGCTGAACAAAATAAAGTGGTAGTACTCACCGAAACCACATCGAATCTTTTTGGTGAAAATTTCAACCGCAGTATTGACCGACTCATCATCAGCATTGAAGATGAAGGTCCGGCTGAATTTATTCCAGATTTACTCATTACTATTGGCGGACCAATAGTATCTGCTAAAGTGAAAGCTTTTTTTAGAAAAAACCAGCCTGCAAAGCATTGGCACATCAATGCTTCCAATGATTATGTAGATACGTTTAAATGTTTAACACGCATTATTCCAGTTGCTCCTGAGCAGATATTACCACATTTTGAAAATGCTGCTACTACAATATCCGACTATCGAGAACTATGGATCAGCAAAGACAAAAAGCTTTTCGGAATCTTCAGAAAGTTTTTAGACAAAATTCCTTTCTGCGATTTAAAAGCTTTTGATATTGTGTTGAACGCTGTTCCTAAAAAAACTGATGTGCAATTGGCCAACAGCACACCAGTTCGCTATTCCAACCTGTTCAACACTTTTGCAAAACGCAATTTATTTGGTTATGGAAATCGCGGCACCAGCGGAATTGATGGAACCATCAGCACTGCAGCAGGTGCCGCTTACTCTTCTAAAAAATTAACGACAGTGATTACTGGCGATCTTTCTTTTTTTTATGATTCCAATGCGCTAATGAATCAGCATTTACCAAATAATTTACGCATCATCATTATTAATAACGGAGGCGGAAATATTTTCAGAATTATTGACGGTCCGGGACAAACAGAAGAACTCGAACAGTTTTTTGAAACCAAGCACAACTGGTCGGCAGAACACATCGCAAAAGCTTTTTCTGTAGAATTTTATCGTTGCGAAAATGAGAAATCACTCGCCAATACTTTAGAAAAAATATATGCACCACAATATAAAAAATGTTGTGTGGTAGAAATAAAAACAAAAGGAGATTTAAACTCCGAAATACTATTACAATACTTTGATTATTTGAAACAAAACTAATATGGCAGCAAGAAATTGGACCACCATTAAAGAATACGAAGACATTAAATTTGAATTCTTCGAAGGCATAGCAAAAATTACGATCAACCGTCCGCAAGTATACAACGCCTTTCGTCCCGAGACGAATATGGAAATGCTGGAAGCAATGGATGTATGCAGAGAACGTGGCGATATCAACGTTGTGGTTTTCACTGGTGCAGGCGACAAAGCTTTTTGTTCAGGTGGAGATCAAAACGTAAAAGGAATTGGTGGCTACATCAGCGAAGATGGAACTCCACGCTTGAATGTTTTGGATTTACATAAAAAAATTCGCTCGCTTCCTAAACCTGTTATCGCAATGGTAAATGGTTATGCGATTGGCGGCGGACACGTATTACACGTAGTTTGCGACTTGACAATTGCATCCGACAATGCGCGTTTCGGACAAACTGGTCCGAAGGTAGGTAGTTTTGATGGCGGATTTGGTTCATCCTATTTAGCACGCCACGTTGGACAAAAGAAAGCACGTGAAATTTGGTTTCTGTGCGAACAATATACTGCCGAAGAAGCAGAAAAAATGGGCATGGTAAATAAAGTTGTTCCTTTGGCTCAGCTGGAAGACACTACTGTTGAATGGTGTAAAACAATTATGAAAAGAAGTCCGCTGGCTTTGCGAATGATTAAAATGTCGCTCAACGCTGAACTCGACGGACAACATGGTATCATGGAGCTGGCAGGAAATGCCACTCTCCTTTATTATCTCACCGAAGAAGCGCAAGAAGGGAAAAAAGCCTTTTTGGAAAAACGCGATCCTGATTTTCAAAAATATCCTAAGTTTCCTTAATGAGCGATCTTCCCAAAATAAGTATCATCACTCCTTCGTACAACCAGGGACAATACATTGAGCAAACCATTCAATCGGTGTTGAATCAGAATTATCCCAATCTGGAATACATTATTATTGATGGAGGAAGTACGGACAATACTGTTGAGATCATAAAAAAATACGAATCAAAAATCACCTATTGGGTTTCTGAAAAAGACCGTGGACAAAGTCACGCCATCAACAAAGGCATTGAAAAATGTACCGGAGTTTTGTTCAATTGGATTAATTCAGATGATTATTTAGAACCAGGTGCACTGCACAAAATAGCTGAAACTTATTTGGCTACGAAAGCCAATATCATCATCGGCACTACAAAAATTGAAAACGTTAATACAGGTGAAAAAAGTGAATTCGTTACAAAAGAATTTGATTCTTTAGGCAAAACTATTTCACGCATTAATTTCTGGCAACCTTCGGTTTACGTATTGCTGGAAGATGTTATAAAAGTCGGAAAAACCACAGAAGCCCTCCATTACGGAATGGACACCGAAATGTACATCAAAATTTTATTGATGAAAGGTCATAAAGGAATCAAAGTAATTCCTGACGTTATTTCTCATTATCGCATTCATGAAAGTTCAAAAACAGGTTCTTTGCTAAATAAATTTCATGGTGATGTTTCTTCTGTTTTTTACCAGTTGGCATTAAGTGTTGGAGATAAAAAAAATGCAGAAAAAATAAGTGAAGTGATCGCGAAAAATCAAATTGTAAAAAACTACAGTATCCAGCTTCCTTTCAATTATAGCAGTGAAAACATAAAAGCGCTTGGAGAAAATAAAGTATACGATTTTTTAAATTTGCTGTACTACGACAAAACTATTGCCAATAAAGAAATTCAAATGCTCACAAAAAAAATAGATTTTTCTTTATTGGAACCAGCAGATCAATCCATCGCAAAAAAAATCGCATTCCGAATGAAATTCTTTCCTTGGTTACGAACTTTAAAATTAAAATGATATGAAATCCTCATGCACCTCGGCGCACAAAATGTGATAAAGATAGCATGGGGATACCATTTGACCATTTAAACATAAATTATCTACAAATGAAAAAAACTACACTCTTCCTTTTAACCTTAAGTGCTATTGCACTCATTTTAACTGCTTGTCCGGTTGCGATCTCTTATCCATTAGATTCAATTGGCGTGAACAAAATCGATAAAAAACTAATTGGTACCTGGGCATGTGATTCGTCGAGCGACATTATAAAAGTGGTGATTTCAAAAGGAACAGAAGAAAACTCATACGCGATTGAGGTGATAGAAACCGGATCTATGTATTCCATCACTGAAAAAAAATTCACGGGTTACATCACCGAAATCGATGGAAAAACATTTATGTACAATCGTGCAGATGGCACGACTTCATTTTACACGTATTGTTACGAACTAGAAGATAAAAACACTTTGTCTCTATATGACATCAGTCTTTTAGACGGCGGTGTTGATGCAGTAAAGAGTGTGCAAAGCTATCGAGATCAAGTAAGTTCCTCAATGAAAAAAACTGGTTTCTTGTCGGGAAAAGAAACTTTCAAAAAACAATAATATGCTCAAGCATTGGATCAAAGCATTTCGATTACGCACACTTCCTTTGGCGCTTTCCTGCATTGTACTAGGAAGTGCGTTAGCAAAATCGGAAGACCATTTCAATACCAGTGTTTTTATTTTAGCCATTTCAACAACCATTTTTCTTCAAATACTTTCCAATCTATCTAATGATTACGGAGACAGTGTACATGGTGCGGATAATGCTGAAAGGGTTGGTCCAGCAAGAGCTGTTCAATCTGGAGCAATCACGGCACAGCAAATGAAAAAAGCAATGATTGTTTTTATCGTTTTGTCTCTCTTTTCAGGAATTGCATTAGTTTATGAAGGGACAAAAGATATTGACTTAAGTTATGGACTTCTCTTTATTTTATTGGGAATTGCTGCAATTACTGCAGCGATAAAATATACAGCTGGGAAAAATCCGTATGGCTACCGTGGATTTGGCGACTTATTTGTTTTTATCTTTTTCGGGATCGTTGGTGTCATCGGAACTTACTATTTACACCATCATGAATTAAAAAGCACATTATTACTTCCTGCTGCTGCAGTTGGATTTTTAAGTGCTGCTGTGCTTAACTTAAACAACATGCGTGATAGAATCCCCGATGAAAAAGCAGGAAAAAGAACCTTAGTGGTACATCTAGGAAAAGAAAAAGCAAAATACTACCATCTCTTTCTATTAAGCGCTGCAAATATTTGCGCGCTAACTTTTGTTTTTTCAAAATACGAAAATCCAAAACAATTTCTTTTCCTCTTAGTAATTCCAGTTCATTTACTAAATCTTAAAAAAGTTTTTTCATACAATGATCCCGCATCGCTTGATCCTGAATTAAAAAAAATCGCCCTTTCAACTTTGTTGTTTTCAATATTACTTGGAGCGGGGAATATATAGATATGTTGCAAGCAAAATATTTTCCATATCAACTTCAATTTAAAAAACCAAGCGGAACATCTCGAGGAATTCTTACACACAAAAACATCTGGATTATTAAACTATGGGATTCAGAAAACCCTAGCGTATACGGCTTAGGAGAATGCAATCCATTGGTTGACTTGAGCATAGACGACCGACCCGATTTTGAAGAAAAATTAAAATATTTTTTACGTTTCGATTTTCTCAATTCAACATTTCACACTCAACATTCAGAATTACTAAAATTCCCCTCTATTCGCTTTGCCATTGAAACAGCAAAAAAAGATTTGCTGAATGGTGGGAAAAGAATTTTGTTCGACAATGAATTTTCGCGAGGCGAAAAAGGAATTACCATCAACGGACTGGTATGGATGGGAGATGAAAAATCAATGCAGGAACAAATTGAAGAAAAAATAAACAGCGGTTATAAATGCATCAAATTAAAAATTGGTGCCATCGATTTTGATAAGGAGCTGTCAATTATAAGATCAATTCGAAAGAAATTTTCATCTGCTGAAATAGAAATCAGAGTAGATGCCAATGGGGCATTCTCCTTTAAAGATGCTCTATCCAAATTAGAGAAGCTTGCTTTGTTAGATATTCATTCCATTGAACAGCCCATTCAACAAGGGCAAGAAAAAGAAATGGCGTACTTGTGCAAAAATTCTCCGTTACCCATTGCGTTAGATGAAGAATTGATCGCGCATCAAAATATAGAAGAAAAAAAACAGCTCTTAGAATATATACTTCCACAATACATTATTCTAAAGCCAAGCTTACTTGGCGGATGGACAGCCAGTGAGGAATGGATCTCCATTGCAAATACAAACAAAATAAGTTGGTGGATTACATCGGCCCTAGAATCCAATATCGGATTGAATGCTATTGCTCAGTGGACTTTTAATTTTCACCCTTCCCTTCCTCAAGGCCTGGGAACAGGACAGCTGTATAACAACAATTTTGCTTCGCCACTAAAAATTTCAAAAAGTCAGTTAATCCACAACAAAGAGCACTTTGAATTTTCGATTTTTGACTGAAAAAACGCGATTTTCGCAAAAAGTAAGTCGAAAAACATAAAAAATTGCATAAAATTTAAATTTTAGTTGCCATTCTCTCTAAAAAACAATTATATTTGACTCACAATATTCTTATCCAACATCCAGAATTTTGTTTAGTTAGGCGATAAAGAGCCGGCTCCCCGCCGGCTCTTTTGATTTTAATATAATTGGTAAATGCTAATGTGATTGGTAATCAACTAAAGAATTAATTCCAGAAACCCCACTTGATACCTAATTTGAAAGTCAAATCATTCATTGGATAATATGGCAGCAATTCATAATTATTGCCATTGAGTCGCGCATTGAAATGATCCACTTTAAAGAAAATGCGTGTTGGTCCAACCTTTAGCGCAGCATAAAAATCTAAAAAAGGATAGTTTCCAGATTTAAAACTACTTTGAAAATAGTAATCTCTTAAGGACGGTTCATAGGCATAGGTTGAATACGATGTAAAATAGGTTGCTAAAAATCCAACTTCCGCATGGATCGCCTTGTGGTTAATAAGAAATGAAATTTCCTGTCGAGCCATTAAATCAGGCATCAAAATTAAATACGATGATGAATTTTGATATCTAATATACGATCGTGCTCTGAACCATTTGTGTTGAATCACTTTAAATGCACCTACGTGAAAAGTATGAATCAATGTGTTGTTTTGCATCAAATTGGCATTTTCATCAAAATATATGTAACCTCCAATTCCCTGATAACTGCCCTCTAAAGTCAATTTCAATTTGGAAAAAGAGTACGACAACGCAGCTATTGAACTAGAATTTCGCTGAAAATGATTTGACCAATTATGAATATTTGTTGCACTACTTGAATAATCATCAAAATACGATGCTTGCAGCTTAGCATAACTACCATTCAAATTAAAAACATCTCCTGATTTGAATATTTTACTTATTTCCAAATTCAATCTCAGATCACCAGAACGTCTTCCGTTAACTCCATATTGAGCAAAGGCATTCAAGAAAACACTATCAGCAATCTCCTTTTTTAAGTCCACTTCAGCAAAACCTGAATTCATTGATTCATGATTATTCCATTGCTGACGCCATCCCAATTTCAAAAAAGGGGTAATATTACCTTTACTTTTTCCCAAAACGACGCCGAAAAAATTATCAATGCGACCAAAATTCATTGAATCACTTACAATACTATCTGAAGAAAGACTTTCCAAATAACCACTATTGATATCAGCTGCATCTGTTTTGAAAAGCGCATAGCTGGAAAACACATTTGTTTCATTGCATAAGCCAGCGAAAACATTGTTCTGATTGTCAACAGAATCTGGCGGACCTATAAAATACCAATAATTTTTCCAGGAAACTCCACGATGAGTTATCGTATTGTTAGTATTGTTCAAACCAGTGGCAAATAATTGTCGATTAGACTTACTATTACCATCCCTGAAGGAAGTATCTGAATCAAGAGTCAATCCACCATTTTCAGTAGAAAGCAACTTATTATATACAAAATTAAGGTAGGAAGAGAACTTCCGATTGTTAGAAGTAAAATCCAAAGCAACATAAAAAAATATTCCTCTGGTCTTCTGATGTTGATAAGCCCCTAAAGAGGAAAGTGCTTGATAGACAGTTGATAAACCCAAGTTCTTATTCAATCTTTGCGTATGCAATCCACCAGGAAAATGTTCTGTAGTTAAGCCTTGTGTATAATTGAACTCTGTGTAAGGTCGTTGGGTTTTAAAATATTTTACTGAATCCGATGTGATAATATATCCACGGAAAGCTCTGAAAATATTTTCATCTGCACGATTGTACAAAAAAGTAAGTGGAACAAAGGCCGATCCGATATTTCCAAGATTATAGGAAAAGTTCTGAAAAGATGAATTCGGACGATATAAATATAAATTACTTAAGGAAGTATCTAGCTGTTTTGTGACAGTAGGATTTTGATCATTGAAATATCGAATATACAAGGAATCGCCTGAATTTTGGGAATAAAGCAGCGAAAAGGAAAATAAAAAGAAAAGAGAAAATACGATTTGAACCTTTTTCACAATTTTCTGATGAAGGGTAAAGATAAAAAAAAAGCTCCATCCAAATAAATGGATGAAGCTTTTTAAAGACCGGCAACGACCTACTCTCCCAGATGTAACTCTAGTACCATTGGCGCAGGTGGGCTTAACTTCTCTGTTCGGAATGGGAAGAGGTGAACACCACCGCAAAAGTCACCGTAATTCTTAAATATTTTAATATAAAAACATATTAGCCGAAAGGAGTGTAAAAAACTTTAAAGTTATTGCGCCGATATAAAGTCACGAATAATTAGTACTGCTCAACTTTGACATTACTGTCTTTACATTTGCAGCCTATCAACCTAGTCATCTTCTAGGATTCTTAAGGGAAATCTCATCTTGAGGTGAGTTTCATGCTTAGATGCTTTCAGCGTTTATCTCAACCGAACGTAGCTACCCTGCGATGCACTTTTCAGCACAACAGGTACACCAGAGGTTCGTCCAACTCGGTCCTCTCGTACTAGAGTCAGGTCCTCTCAAATTTCCTCCGCCCCCATCAGATAGGGACCGAACTGTCTCACGACGTTCTGAACCCAGCTCGCGTGCCACTTTAATCGGCGAACAGCCGAACCCTTGGGACCTTCTCCAGCCCCAGGATGTGACGAGCCGACATCGAGGTGCCAAACCCCCCCGTCGAT
>JAPLEZ010000050.1 GCA_026390935.1 Bacteroidota bacterium | reverse complement strand
GCTGATTTTGCTGGAAAGATAATTGGTGTAGGTAGCGATTCCCGACATTCTTTGCATGCAATTTAAAGCAATTCTTTCCATCATTAAAATGCTACGAGCATTGCCTTTTAAAGTAAGAAGCGTTTGCTTTGGAGCTACTTTTTTTTTTTCTTTAACATGCGCGGTGATTTTAATGGATTTGTCGAGGGAATGAAAAATATCAATACAACGTCGCACACCCGCTATTATGCCTTTGTCTTTAGAGATAATTACAGCTTTAACTTTGCTGGATTCTGGAATAGTTGATAGCGAAGAATGGTCTCCATCTGCTATGTCTTCTGAAATTGCAGATTGAATAAAGCGCGCAAAATGGTGTTTATTATTCATCATTGTCTGTATCGATCCGAAACTTATGTATCAGCAATTGATTTTCAGTTTGTTTTAAGAGGTAATAAATGCGAAAATTACCATTGTTGGTTCCTAGCTTAACAATTAAGTAGATACTGCCATCATTAGCTTTTCCTTCATGACCAATTTTAAAAGAGGTAGGTTTATGTGTGGTAAAAAAGTTTTTTAATATTTGTTCAGCCTGAGCTTTGCTGTATACATTCTCCTGATTAAGTACAGATAAGTCGATGCTGCTATTGAAATATTGAGCAAGAACCTGAGTGTTTGAAGATTTAATGGCATTGTTAATGTTGTCCTGAATACCGGGAGCAGTCAGTAGTAAACTCGCCAAAAAAATACTAATAATTCCTTTCATGTTTTCTGTATATTTAATTTCTCAAGTAAGCTGAACGGTATTCAAGTTACAAAAACTAAACCAAAAATTAAATTTGTCAAACCTACGTGATTTTTTACAAAAAAACAGCAAAGGCAGAATAAAAGGTCATTTTTAATTACTTTTGGCGCTCAGCAAAGCAATGAAGATAAAAATTATTGAAATAGGGAAGACTCAAAAAAAGGAATTACAGGAGATGATCGACGAGTACGTAAAAAGAGTCAATCACTACTGTTCTTTAGAAATTGTAACGCTGAATTTAAAGACTAAAGCGCAGGATCTTCAAACGATAAGAGAACAAGAAGGGAAATTGTTAATGGAATATTTTACTGGTAAAAATCAGGTTGTTTTGTTTTTGCTGGACGAAAAAGGAAGGGAATATACTTCAGTTGAATTTTCAGGATTTATTGAAAAGCAGACTTTAAGTGGTATTAAAGAAATTGTATTTGTAATTGGAGGAGCTTATGGTTTTAGTGATCAGGTAAAAGAATTTGTGAAAAATAAAATAGCAATATCAAAAATGACTTTTACTCATCAGATGGTGCGGTTGTTATTTGTTGAGCAATTGTACCGGGTTTTTACAATTTTGGCTAGAGAAAAGTATCATCATTAATAAGTAATAATGGAAATTGGGGAAGTCGGTATAGGCGTAGTTATCAATATTGGAGTTGAGATACTTTCTTCGATTATTTTTATTCTGTTAATTTATTTCTTCTGTAAAAAGTATGTTGTTAAGAAGGACGAATTTGAAGAGTCTATATTTTTTAATGGATTGAGATTAAAGCTGTTTGCTTCAATTTGTTTGCCTTTAGTTTATATTTTTTATTACGGAGGGGGGGATACGATAACCTATTATCATGATTCCATGATTATGCAAGGTTTGTTTTGGAAAGATCCTTCCTTATATTTTGATTTTCTTTTTAATGGCATGACTGAAAATGGGGAGATCAGGGAATATAAGGCGTACTTCAGAATTAGACAGCTTGGATTGGATTATTTTGTTTTTAAAGCGGATATCAGGGCAATGTTTGTTGTTCGTTTTGCGAGTATAATTACAATATTCACTGGAGGTTCCTTCTTTGCTTCTGGTATGTTAATGGCTTTGTACTGTTATTTGGGATTGTGGAAAATTTATCAATTGTTTTTAGATTACTATTCAGTATTTAAAAAGCAGTTGTCTTACACCATTTTATATGTGCCATCGGTTGTTTTTTGGGGATCGGGCGTGTTAAAAGATCCAATTACTTTAGGAGCATTGTGTTTTCTTGTGTATTATTTCCATTCTTTGATTAAAAGGAAAAGAGTGATGTATTCTGTTATATTGTGTTTGATTTCCGGATACTTTATCTTAGCGATTAAACCTTATATCTTTAATGCTTTTGTGATAGGCATGGGTTCCTGGTTATTGTCGAATTACTTAGTGAAAGTTAAATCCATTATTTTGAAAGGATTAATTTTTCCATTTTTATTGCTGCTCTCCATTGGATTAGTTTTTTTGAGTTTGGATACCTTTTCTGATAAAACTGGTCAATACTCTTTGGATAAAGTAATGGATGAAGCGGTATTGGTGCAAAATGACCTAAAGCAAGATTATTATGGCGGACATCGTTTTGATATTGGGACTTTTGAGCCTACACTTCAGGGATTATTATCGAAAGCTCCTATTGCGATCGCCACAACATTATATCGACCATTTCCTTGGGAAGCGGACAATGTTTTTATTATGATGTCTGCTTTGGAGTCACTCATTGTTGTCATGTTTACGGTTATAGCTCTATTTCGAATAAAACTATTGAAATTACAGGGGATTCTTCTTCAGAATCCATTGTTGTTTTTCTCTTTTGTGTTCTCTTTGTTTTTTGCTTTTTCGGTAGGATTGACCACTGCTAACTTTGGCGCATTGGTTCGATATAAAATTCCATTAATGCCATTCTATTTATCGATGGTTTATATTTTGAGTAATTACTCAAAGATACCTGCAAAAGAGACGAATGTCCCATTGTCTTCAGGGGTAATAGTTACTTAGTGATATAGTGAAAAGTACAACTCGGTATAAAACTCAACTCCAGAATTGATGTCAAAATAACTTAATGCATTTTCTCTTAGCAGAGCCTTGTCTGCAGCAGGGATTTTGACCTCCGAGTTAAATTCGTTGTTTACCAAAACAAGTCCGACGTCATCATATTTTTCACTTATGTAGTTGAGGTCTCCAATGTTGTTAATTGCAATCGAAGGAATTCCGCAGGCCCAATATTCTCCTAGTTTGGTGGGGCTTCTGCCTATAGTTGAAAATGCCATTTTATAGAGTATTATTCCTAGGTCTGAAGCTTGTAGATATAAATGTACTTTGTTGTAATCAGCGGATGCAAAGTGTATTTTTTCGTTGATGTTTAATTCTGCGGCAGCATTGGTAATGAGTGATTCCGGTTCTCTTGAAAGTATCAATAGGTGTTTTTCTTTTTCGCTTGTAACCGATTGGTAAATCTTTAAAATATCCTTCGGTGGATAGTTTGCGCCTATCGATCCGCTGTATATCACGACATAAGCGTCTAAAGGAATTCCAAGTTTTTGACGAACATCTTTTTTGATCTCTTCGTCGAAAGCTTTAAATACATCAAAGTCAACGCAAGTAGGAATTACCCCTATCTTTTTTTCTGGTTGGTGAAAATGGTTTACAATTTCCTTTTTACCTGCATAAGTCAAGGAAACTGTTATATCGGATTCTTGGAAAAATTGCTGTTCTTTCTTTTTGAAGTATTTGTATACAGGTTTGAATACTGGGTTGCCCCACAAACCGCTCTCAAGCTTTTCATCTGGCCACCAGCCACGCATGTCGAAGATGAATTTCGCATTAAATTTTTTCTTCGTTTTCTGACCCAGAATAGCTGAAATATATCCTCTGCAGTGCACAATATCGAAGTGCTTGTCTCTATATAATTCTTTAATCTTTTTCCATCCTGCACGAAGATCGCGAATGGTGGATAGCACAGGTGGTGATTTATGATAAACCAAAGGATGCCATTGAATGGTAGTGGTGCTTAGGATTTCACGTACCCTTTTTTCGTTTTTCAAAAAAACATCGGGTTTATCAAAGCTTATGATTGTGATTTCGATTCCTTTGCTTCTGTTGATTCTCGACAAGTACGCCAATATTTGTGACTGTCCCAGTGGGTCAGTTAATCCATCGTACGAAAGATAAAGTATTCTAGGCTTTTTGCTCATTGTACCATTTTACAAAATGAGAAATACCTTCTTCAAGTGAGGTAGAGGGAGCGTATGCAAAAAGATTTTTTGCTTTTTCAATGTTGGCGAAAGTAATATCAACATCACCAGGTTGCATAGGCATTTGTTTAATTTTTGCTTTTTTATTCATCACCTTTTCAATTGTTTGAATAAGGGTGGAAAGCTTTACCGGTTGGTTGTTTCCGAGGTTTATAATCTCATAAACAGATGAGTGATTTGAAATGTAATTGCACGCGCCAATAATGCCTTGAACAGTATCACTTACAAAGGTGTAATCTCTGCCGGTTGAGCCATCGCCGTACATTGCAATTTCCTTGTCTTCGTCAATGAGTTTAATGAATTTATGAATGGCTAGATCAGGACGTTGGCGCGGACCAAATACAGTAAAAAATCTTAGGTTGACTACATCCAGCTTGTAAAGATGATGTGCGGTATAATTCAATAATTCACAAGCTTTTTTAGAAGCAGCGTATGTTGAAATGGGATGGTCAACGGTATCTGATTCATTAAAAGGAATGTTTTTGTTGTTGCCATATATAGAGGACGATGACGCAAAAACAAACTTGCGGATTTCTTTTTCCTTGCAAAAATTAAGAAGGTTTTGAGTAGCAAGCACGTTGTCATTAATATAAGCAATAGGATCTTTCAATGAAGGAAGAACTCCTGCTTTCGCTGCCAAGTGAATTACAATGTCTATATGTTGATCAATTTTACTAAGGTCTAGTGCATTTTTCAGGTCTAGTTCTCGGAAAGTAAAGTTTTGGGTTTTTAACGCGTTTGACAAATTCCTTTCTTTGATCTTTTTGTCGTAAAAAGGATCGAAATTGTCAATTCCAAGCACATTATTCCCTTGCTCCAGAAGTTTTTCTGCAAGATGGGAACCTATAAAGCCGGCGCATCCGGTAATTAAGTACGAAGCCATTGTTTTTATTGAGTTTGCTAAGATAATAATTATAGCCAAAAGCCATAGGAACTAGGGAGAAAGTAATGGAGTAATTAACATTTTGAAATATTTAAAATCGAAAAAATTTTACTTTCAACTGAAAATGACTAACTTAGCATCATAATAACAATTAATAATTATCAACAATGGAAAACGGAGTAGTAAAATTTTTTAACGAAACTAAAGGTTTTGGATTTATCAAAGTAGACGGAAGCGGACAAGAAGTATTTGTTCACGTATCTGGATTGAAAGATAAAATTCGTGATAACGACAATGTAACTTTTGAAGTTCAAGACGGCAAAAAAGGCCCGAATGCTGTAAACGTTAAATTGGCGTAACCCAGTCATCATTAAATGAAAAAGCCTCCGAGAAATCGGAGGCTTTTTTGTTTTCAACCACTTCCTTCCCAACACATACTCATTCAAAAGCAACGCTTGCTAAATGAAAAGCTGCGTTTGCTAATTGTGTCTTTAATTAAAAACATTCTCAAAGTACATTTATCACATGATGATTGTACTGAAATATACCTGTAAGCTTCTTTTGTGGATTCCTATTGTATTCTTTTCTATTCTGATGGCGATGAATACCTGGAATTTTTTCTACTTTGATACTACACGAGGTTTTCTATCTGAAAAGACAGAGGCCTTGAAAGATGTTTTGTGGTTGCCTCTGTTTTATATTCATATTTCTTCGGGAATTTTGCTTTTGTTGGTTCCAATAGTCAATTTTTCCCGCCGTTTACTTAGGTGCTTTCCTAAGATGCATGTGACGGTAGGTAAGATTTACGTTTATCTGGCACTTTATCTTGTTGCGCCGAGCGGAATGTATCTGTCGTTTTTTGCCAAAGAGGGTTTTTGGAGTATGTTGGGTTTTTTCGTGACGGGACTTTGCTTGGTTTTTTTTACTTATTGGGGATGGGTGGCTATGAAAAAGAATAATGTTTGGGAACATATTGAATGGATGAGCAGGAGCTACGCGGTGGTTGCCAGTGCTATTACTTTCAGGATTTTGCACATTGTTTTTTATCTCTGGGATGTGGACTATCACTATAATTACATTCTTTCTGTCTGGCTGAGTTTGCTGATTAATCTGCTGTTGGTGGAAATCATGCTACTTAAAAAGCACGAAATAAAAGCCTTGTTTAAATCCAATAACTCCATCACTAAAACCCATTCCATATGAAGCGAATTATCATTATTACCGGACTGTCCTTAGTTATTGTTCTTCTGGGGGTCGCTTTTCTTTTACCCAACAGAGCAAATGTAGAGGTGAAAAAGGTGGTTCCCTCCAAAATGGAGCCTGCTAAAAAGAAAGAAGAACAACCAGTGGAAAACAAAAAAGTGGAAAAGGAAGCGAAGCAGGTTGAGAAAAAATCGCCTTCGAAAAAAAGTAAAAAAATAGAAATTGATTATGAGGATTTCGGTAGGGGCATACCAATGGAAATGGAAGAAGAAAAACTCGTCGACAGCTCTGCTGTTTTGCCTTGATGTTGGATAAAAAAAAAGAGGCTGACCTGAAAAGGTAGCCTCTTTTTTAATTTTATAAAACTATGTTTTACAGAGTGTTAGTGTTGTTCAGGTCTTGGAAAGATTGAGTTAGTCTTTCTTTAAATGACTCTTCAGCTTTACGCATCCAAACACGTGGGTCGTAGTATTTTTTGTTTGGAGCATCTTCACCTTCAGGGTTTCCGATTTGTCCTTGCAAATATCCTTTTTTAGCCTCATAGAATTTTCTGATACCATCCCAAAATGCCCATTGTAAATCTGTGTCGATGTTCATTTTGATAGCTCCGTAAGAGATAGCTTCACGGATTTCCTCTACTGATGAGCCTGATCCACCATGGAAAACGAAGTCAACTGGATTTGGACCCAAATTGAATTTTTTCTCAATATATTTTTGAGAGTTGTCTAATATTTTTGGAGTCAATTTTACGTTACCTGGCTTGTATACACCATGTACGTTACCGAAAGCAGCAGCAACAGTAAATTTATCGCTCACTTTTTTCAATTCTTCGTATGCGTAAGCCACCTCTTCAGGTTGTGTATATAATTTAGAGCTGTCAACATCAGAGTTGTCAACACCATCTTCCTCACCGCCAGTAACACCTAGTTCAATTTCTAGGGTCATGCCCATTTTCGACATTCTTTCTAAATAGCTTTTACAGATTTCGATGTTTTCATGCAAAGGCTCCTCAGAAAGGTCAATCATGTGAGAAGAAAACAAAGGAACACCGTTCGCTTTGTAAAAAGCTTCACCAGCAGTAAGCATTCCATCCATCCAAGGCAAAAGATTTTTCGCGCAATGGTCGGTATGTAAAATTACTCGAGCGCCATATAATTCAGCCATTTGCCAAACGTGGTGAGCGCCAGAAACTGCTCCAGCTATTGCAGCACGTTGGTTTTCATTTTTCAATCCTTTACCAGCGTTGAAAATAGCTCCGCCGTTTGAGAATTGAATAATAACTGGTCCGTTCACTGCAACTGCAGTTTCTAAAACAGCATTGATAGTATTTGAACCCGTAACGTTTACGGCAGGTAATGCAAATTTTTTGGCTTTTGCCAATTTAAAAACTTGTTGAACGCCGTCTCCTGTGATTACGCCCGGTTTGATTTGTGTAGCTGTCTCGCTCATTTTGTAGGGGATTAATTAATTAAGAAATAACCTTATGGTTTGTGCAATTTTTGCTTTTAAATTTTTTCGTTCAACTATAAAGTCAAGAAAGCCTTGGTCTAAAACAAACTCGGCTGTCTGGAATCCTTTAGGAAGATCTTTTTTGATGGTTTCTTTTACAACGCGCGGACCGGCAAAACCAATTAATGCTCCTGGCTCAGCAATGTTTACATCTCCCAACATTGCGAAAGAGGCAGTAACACCTCCTGTGGTAGGGTCAGTCATTAAAGAGATATATGGAATTTTTTCTTTTGCGAGCAATGTCAGCTTTGCAGAAGTTTTAGCCATTTGCATCAATGAAAATGCTGCTTCCATCATTCGGGCTCCGCCTGACTTAGATATTATGATTAGTGGTTTTTTGTGCTTTACGCAATGATCGATAGCGCGTGATATTTTTTCTCCTACTACTGAACCCATAGAGCCACCAATGAAGTTGAAGTTCATTCCTACAACCACCGCATCAATGCCTTCAATTTTTCCATAAGCAGCAGAAGCAGCGTCATTTAGGCCAGTCTTTTTGATTGAATCCTCTAAACGATCGGTGTACTTTTTTGTGTCGGTAAAATTCAGAGGATCTCCGGAAAACATGTTGGGCGCGATCTCAGTGTATTTATCACCATCAAACAGAACATGAAAATATTCTCTGGCATTAATTCTTTCGTGGTGTGCACAACCTTCACATACCCATAAAGTTTCTTTGTGATCCTCGGATGCAACTACCTTCCCGCATTTTGGACATTGATACCACAATCCTTCAGGTGTTTCTTTCTTGCCCTGAGTTGGAGTTTTAATTCCCTCTTTGATTCTTTTAAACCATCCCATTTTTTCCAAATTATATGGCCTTTTATTATAAGCACGCAAATGTAATAAAAAGAGTTTAAAATAATATGACTTAGAAAGGATATCCTATGCCGACGTTAAATTCAGCTTCATTAAACTTGAATTGCCACACGTTATCTGAATATGGTTGGTGCAATGGCCAACCCACATCTACTCTGGCAACTAGAAAGCTCAGGTCGAAACGAAGTCCTACACCACCTGCAACAGCAATTTCTTTGTAAAACCTATTTGTTCGAAATACTGCTTTTTCATCAGAATCTTTTAAACGCCATACATTTCCAGCGTCAGTGAAGATGGCGCCTTTTATCATGTCGTTGATCCTGAATCGGTACTCCGCGTTAAATTCTAATTTTATTTCCCCTAATTTGTCAATAGCGGTACTGGTAGAATCCTGCGAAGATCCGGGACCAAGAGTTCTTACTTTCCAGCCTCTGATGCCATTGGCGCCTCCACTAAAAAATAATTTATCAAAAGGAACAGCGATATCTCCATTTCCGAAGGGGACAGCAACACCAGCATATGATCTTAATATCATCTGTTCTTCTTTGCGTTTTAGATTGAAATATTTGCGATAATCACCGTCGATTTTAACGAATTTGGAATATCGAATTCCGGCTACTAGTTGCGCGCCCGATGAATCTTTTTCAAAAACACCTGTGTAGTTTAGTAAAGATCCGGCTAATCCTGTAATATTTATGTTAGCCATCAATATGGATGGATTTTTTTCTTTTTTCAGCTGGCCATTAAATATGTATGAATATTTCACCCCCATGTTTAAGTAATTTTGAAAGGAAAATGCTAATCTGG
This sequence comes from Bacteroidota bacterium, assembly GCA_026390935.1. Taxonomy (GTDB): domain Bacteria; phylum Bacteroidota; class Bacteroidia; order Flavobacteriales_C; genus JAHEZL01. The sequence goes on along the minus strand of JAPLEZ010000050.1, from coordinate 4,560 downwards.
GGCTAAGTGTATCGAGCTTGTTTAAAATAGCAGAGTTTTTGTCGATGTAAGAAAGCGTGATTTCGGGTAACGAGAGCTTATGTGTTTTCCATGCCAATTCATTTATTTGATAGGTGTTGCTGAAAGAATAAATCCATCTTCTGTATTCTTGTCGATTTTGATAGTTGAAGTAGGTGGAAAGAATGGTTTTAGGGTAAGCCTCTACCCAGAGTTTTTTAGATAGTTTTGGAAAAAAAAGCAGACTCGGTATTCGCATCGAAATTTGCGGACCGATGTCAGTTCCAATGATTCTGTCGTTCGTGGCTGTATTTTTAACCGACTCCGCGAATCCTCTGAAATTAATTTCTATTTGTTCCAATCCCTTGAAAGGATTTTTTGTTTTAAAAACAACTATTCCGCCACCACCAAAGCCTTCGCGAAATGTAGCCTGGCCTTCAAAACTTATGGAGTGTTTCTTTTTTGCTGCCAATTTTATAGTAATGTCCATTAAAGGAATACTATCGGAAATAATCCTTTTGTAATCGATTTTAATAAAGTTGAAAATACCGAGCTCGGTTAATTGTGTGTAGGTTCTATTGTGGTTTTTGATTCTATAATAATCGCCTCTTTTAAAGTAAATGGCTTTAATGAGTGGTGTGGGTTTGTAATTCAAGGTTTCTCTATATATAAATGTGTACATGCTGTCAGTTAAAATAGAGTGGGTGGAGGGTAAATTGGGATTGGTTGGGATGTAATCGGTTTGGATAAAAATATCTCTGATCTTGTACCTTTTGTGATTAGAAACCACCGCGGAGTCACTTTCTTTGTATTTTACAATTGGGTTGTCAATGAGCAAAGTGATGTTGACTTTGTTGTTTCCTATTGTTGTATCCACTTGGTAGTGAATGAAGTATTCGCTAAAGTCAAAAAGTCCCTCGTTTTGATACAATTCTGTTAGTCGGGTTCTTTCCATATTAAGGGTTCCTGCGTCAAATAAATTCCCTTGCTTTAATGGGGAGCTCTCTGCAAATTGATGATAGGAAGAGAGAATAAAAGGATCATCGGATTTGGCTTTGATTTGGTTGATAATGAAAGGATCGTTTAGAATTACATTGTAAATGACTTTTGCTTTCTTGTTTTTGGCGTATTTTATTTCATGTTGAATTTGTGAGTGGTAGTATCCCTTGTTTTGCAAATAGGTTTGCATTTGCTTAATAGAATACGTGATTTTTGTTGTGTCTAGTATAACAGGTGCTTCTCCAATGGCATCTTTGGATTTTAATCGAAGTCGGGTAAATAATTTGTGCTTTTGCGTTTGAAATTCAATCGTCTCGTCTTTTCTCTTATTTAAGAAGTTGTACGCTGTTAGATAAAATTTCCATGTCCCAAAAAATCTCGATGTATTTGGTTTTTGCTTTACATACATTTTAATTTCTTCGGGATCAAAGGAATAGGTTCCCTGGATTTTCACCTCGTTTTTATTGAGCATAAATTTATCTTCGGGAACAAAGTGCGTTGATTTGCATGCCGACAATAGGAGTGTTGCGATAAACACTAAATAGAGGTATGTTTTTCTTTTAGTCAATGAAATAATTCTTCCTCAAAATAAACTAATTTTAGCCGAACTTAAGATTCATTTTTTCAATACGCTATTAAAAGTTATGCCGACAACCATTTCCAGAAGTAAGCTTTCTCGATATTCCTCTCTGCAGCAGAAGAAATACCGCAGACTTTACAAGGAGTTTGTGGTGGAAGGAATAAAAGGAGTGGAGGAATTCATTCGTTCAGGATTTGATATTATTGATTTAATAGTTGAAGAAGGTAATGCAGAAGTAAGTTTTTATCCTGTGGATCAGATCTTATGGATATCAGAAAAAGACATGAAGAAGATTTCTTCTTTGATTACGGCTCCAGGAATTGTTGGGGTTTTTGCCCTTCCTGCTGAAAAAATTGATGAAAGCTGGAAGGATTCTTTTTCTTTAGTGTTGGATGGGGTGCGCGATCCAGGTAACATGGGGACTATCATTCGCACTGCCGATTGGTTCGGTATTAAAAATATTTTTTGCTCGGAGGACTGTGTGGATATTTATAACACAAAAGTGGTGCAATCATCAATGGGCTCCCTGGCCAGAGTGAATGTAGTTTATGTTGATATATCAGCAATGTTTAAATCTCTTCCAGCCGATTTTTTCTTGTTGGGTGCATACATGGATGGGGAATCTATTGCTAATTTTCAATTTACAGGTAAAGGCGCTTTGGTGATGGGAAACGAATCTGAAGGCATTCGAGCCGGGATGTCGACATTGATTAGTAAAAAAATATGCATTCCAAGGGCCGCTAACTCTAATACCGAATCCCTTAATGTGTCTATTGCAGCAGCAATTTTATGCTATTCTTTAACAAGGTGATGTTTATAATACAAGAAGTAAAATTTGACTTTTGTTGCTTCTTCACCTATTTTCGCTAAAAACGAATTTAAATGGAAATTAAGTCCACATTTGAATATCTAAAGGTTCTCGATAGCATTGCTGAATTGATTGATAAACGCACATTCACTCCTGAAGCCAAGCAAAGACTGAAGGAGTTGATGATTGCCGTTAAGAAATTTGAAAGGCAAGCGCTAAAGGAAGAGAGTCCTATGGAAAGACTTATTAGTGATTTTTACTCCGCCCCGTATTTGTTGAATTAAAATAGAATTCGGTTTTCAACATGCCTTGATAAGTTCCGTATTGGAATGTGCCTAACATACATTAAATTTACAATCAGCGAATTTATTTAATGAAAAAATACTCCCTGGTAATATTGTTCTCTTGCATATTTGTTGCAGTCTTTGCCGCATGGTATTTTTTCTTTCCCGCCTTTCTGGACATGGTCAGAAAGCCTGAAAAAACCACTGCACTATTTGAATTGAAGGGCAAAGCCAATGATGTTAACTACTCTATCAAGTATTATGATACTTTGCAGGTGGATATTCAGAAAGGGATAGATAGCATTCTGAATTCCATCAACAAATCCATTTCTCTAACAGATTCAACCTCTGATTTGTATAAATTCAATCATTCAGATTCCTGTGTTTTTATAAATGGCGTCTTTCTCGATTTATTTTTAGTGGCCGATGAAGTTTACGAATGTACTGACAGTGCATTTGACCCAACAGTGTACACGATTGCTAAGGTGTGGGGCTTTGGTCCAGAAGGTTCAGAAAAAATAAACTCATTGTATCCTAATATAACCGACTCGCACTTGCGCGATTCACTAATTTTTGAGTACGTTGATTCTTCGTCTGCGCAAAAGGAATCACATATGGGGTACAGTAAAGTACGTATAGGGGGTGATGTGTTGTATAATACTTTTGAACAAGCAGCAGATAAAGATATGCAAGACAATTTCGCATGTAAAGACGATAATGAATTGCAAATGGATTTTAGTGCGTTGGCAAACGGATTTATTGCCGATGAAATTTACAGTTACTTGTTGTACAAAAGAAAACTCAAAAACTTTTTGGTGAATATTGGTGGTGAAGTTATTGCAGCAGGAAGCAAGCCGGATGGCACTCCTTGGCTTGTAGAAGTGAACAATCCTCAAAAAAAATTAGCCACAAAGTTGGGCTTCAAACTAAGTGGGGATTATCCAGCTTTGGCGGTTTGTGAAAATTATTCAAAAGACAAAAAAGTAGGTAAAGAAATCATTAGCAGCACATTTGATCCGAGGAACCATTTGCCGGTAGACAATGAAATGGTGGCGGTGATCATTTTGGGTGAAGAATGCAGAAAAGCGGATGCTTATGCTACAGCTTTCATGGTGATGGGTATTACCGAATCTATTGATTTTGTTGAAACAAATCCATATGAATCCTTTGAGGCTTTTTTCATTTACAAAGATGAAAAAGGAGTTCTTAAAACCTATGCTTCGCCTGGTTTAACTGAAATATTGGTTGATTCAGAAAAAGCGGCGAACTAATAAATCTATTTTTTTTCATGATTGAAAAGCTAAAAGCCTTTGAAAGGCTATTGACGATAATGGATGAATTGCGTGAGCAATGTCCATGGGATAAAAAACAAACCATTGAATCGTTGCGACATCTAACTATTGAGGAGACTTATGAGTTGTGCGATGCAATTTTGCAAAAGGACATGAGTCAGATCAAAGGAGAGTTGGGCGATTTATTTTTACATCTTGTTTTTTATTCCAAAATTGCTTCGGAAACCAATGATTTTGATGTTGCTGATGTGTTGAATAGTGTTTGTGATAAACTGATTCATCGTCATCCCCATGTATATGGTGATGTGAAGGTGAACTCTGAAGAAGATGTTAAGAAAAACTGGGAGCAGCTCAAACTAAAAGAAGGTAAAAAATCTGTTTTGGAAGGTGTGCCATCTTCATTACCTGCTTTAGTTAAAGCTATTAGAATTCAGGATAAGGCAAGAGGGGTAGGTTTTGATTGGGACAATAAGGAACAGGTTTGGGACAAGGTGCAAGAAGAGATTAGCGAGTTTCAACAAGAAGAAGTGAAGCAGGATGCTGAAAAAATGGAGCAGGAGTTTGGAGATGTTTTGTTTTCGCTTGTCAATTACGCTCGAT
>JAPLEZ010000010.1 GCA_026390935.1 Bacteroidota bacterium | reverse complement strand
CCTTCGATGATGATTCCGGCAACATCACCTTTTTTCAATTCGGTTTCAACAGCCACTAAATCATTAAGAGGTAAAAATTGCTGACCAGTTCCGTTGAAGGGCGCGCGCATTTTTGGGTAATCGGTCACTTGCAATCCGCCGGAAGTTCGTCCGTGAAATGCTTTTTCAAAAGCTAAAATTCTTGGTTTGTCGGTATGGAAAGAAGCTAGTTTCAAAGCATTTTCAATCGCTTCAGCTCCAGAGTTGATGAGGAATAAATTGTAATCAGGATAGCCGCAAGCATTGCCTAATTTCTCTGCTAATTCTTTTTGAATTGGAATGATCACCGAGTTGGAATAAAAAGCAATTTTATCCAGCTGATCCTGTATTCTTTCTACGTAATGCGGATGTGTATGTCCGATAGAAATTACAGCATGTCCGCCATAAAAATCTAAATATTTTTCTCCTTTGTTATCGTAAACATAGCAACCATAAGCCTTTTCAGGCTGTATGTTGAATAAGGGATAAACGTCGAATAATTTCATACTATTAAATTTTAATAACCCACACTTTTCAATTTCAAACCGGCACTTTCTTCAAATCCGAATAACAAATTGAAGTTCTGTACCGCCTGTCCGCTGGCACCTTTCAGCAAGTTGTCGATAGCGCTTTGAATAAATATCTGACCCTCGTGAACCTCCACTTGCAAAAAGCATTTGTTGGTAGAAACCACTTGTTTCATATCCAAGTCATCATTCACAATGTGCACGAAAGGATGTGTTTTATAATAGTCTTGATACAATTTCAAAGCTTCATCAACCGAGCCTTTCCAAGGAGTGTACACTGAAGCTAAAATTCCTCGTGCGAAGTTTCCACGGTAAGGAACAAAGTTCACCGCTTCAGAAAATCCTTTTTGTAATTTACCTAAAGTGGCTTTAATTTCTTTTAAGTGTTGATGCGTGAATTGCTTGTAAACACTGATGTTTCCTTCTCTCCAGCTGAAATGTGTGGTGTCGGATAAACCTCTTCCAGCACCAGTTGAACCGGTAATTGCCGAGACGTGTATTGCTCCAGTAAGCTGATTGGCAGCGGCCAATGGAAGCAAAGCCAATTGTATAGCTGTTGCAAAACAACCCGGATTTGCAATGCGCTGTGCCTTTTTAATTTCTTCTTTTTGGAACTCAGGAAGTCCGTAAACAAAGCCTTCAAAATCGCGATTCACATCAGCGAAGCTGTGACGGAAATCCGTGCTTAAATCGATGATTTTTGTAGTGGGAGCGATGTTGTTGTCTTTCACAAAATCTTTTGATTTTCCGTGAGGCAAGCATAAAAATAAAGCATCTACTTGCTGTAATTCAGCGCTGAAAGATAATTCAGTATCGCCCAGCAAATCGTTGTGTACTGCATATAATTTATTGCCTGCGTTACTTGTGCTGTGCACAAATTTTATTTCCACGTGCGGATGATGCAAGAGCAAACGTAAGAGTTCTCCTCCTGTATAACCTGCGCCACCTGCTATTCCAACTGTATATTTCATATCATTTTGAATTTTGAATTTTGAATGCTGAATATTCATAATTCAACATTCATAATTCAACATTATTACTGTTCGT
>JAPLEZ010000062.1 GCA_026390935.1 Bacteroidota bacterium | reverse complement strand
CTTCTTTTTGGAACTCAGGAAGTCCGTAAACAAAGCCTTCAAAATCGCGATTCACATCGGTGAAGCTGTGACGGAAATCTGTGCTTAAATCGATGATTTTTGTAGTGTGAGCGATGTTATTGTCTTTCACAAAATCTTTTGATTTACCGTGAGGCAAGCACAAAAACAAAGCATCTACTTGCTGTAATTCGGCGCTAAAAGATAATTCGGTATCACCCAGCAAATCGTTGTGCACTGCGTATAATTTGTTGCCTGCGTTACTTGTGCTGTGCACAAATTAGCAAACGTAAGAGTTCTCCTCCTGTATAACCTGCGCCACCTGCTATTCCAACTGTATATTTCATATCATTTTGAATTTTGAATTTTGAATGCTGAATATTCATAATTCAACATTCATAATTCAACATTATTACTGTTCGTTCACTTTGTAATAAATTATGTTTTGCATTGCTGCAATTTTGGAGAAACCGCGCACATCGTCGCCACTCCATGAATTGTTCATTTCACCATATTGTCCGGCTTTTGAAGCCATTAAATCGTGTTTAGATTCAATGCCTTGCAAATAGAAATTGCGCGTCGACAAATGAACAAAAGCTTTACCAGTTACCGTTTTTTGCGTGTCAGCCAAGAAAGATTCAATGTTTCTCATCACCGGATCAAGATATTGACCTTCGTGCAACAAAGTTCCGTACCAGTTAGCCAATTGCTCCTTCCAGTACATTTGCCATTTTGTTAGCGTATGTTTTTCCAACAGATGATGCGCTTTGATGATGATTAAAGGAGCAGCAGCTTCAAAACCTACTCTGCCTTTAATTCCAATAATGGTATCACCAACGTGAATATCTCTACCAACGCCGTAAGGCGCAGCAATCTCAGAAATCTTTTTAATGGCATCTACCGGATGAGCGTAGCTTTTTCCGTTTACACCAACTGGTTCTCCGTTTTTGAAATCAATTTCCAAAACCTCTTCACCTGTTTTGGTGATTTGTGTAGGCCAGGCTTCTTCAGGCAAATAGCCTTTGGAAGTCAATGTTTCTTTTCCGCCTACGCTCGTTCCCCAAATTCCTTGATTGATGGAGTACATTGCTTTATCGTAATTTCCTTCGATGCCGTGTTTTTTCAGGTAGTCAATTTCTTCCTGACGAGATAATTTTTCGTCGCGGATAGGAGTGATGATTTCTACTTCCGGACAAATAATTGCGAAGGCCATATCAAAACGAACCTGGTCGTTACCTGCGCCAGTACTGCCGTGAGCGATTGCTTTGGCATCAATGGTTTTTGCATATTCAGCAATGGCTACTGCCTGAAAAATTCGCTCGGCACTAACGCTCAACGGATAGGTATTGTTTTTTAGGATGTTTCCATAAATCAGATACTTGATGCAATCTTTGTAAAATCTGTCGGATAGGTTCAAAGTTTTGTGAGAAGCCACGCCTAAATATTTAGCGCGATCTTCAATTCTTTTTAATTCTTCGGCAGAAAAACCGCCAGTATCCACTAAAGCAGAATGAACTTCATAACCTTTGTCTGCCAAGTATTTTACGCAATAGCTGGTATCTAAACCACCACTGAATGCCAATAGAACTTTCTTTGCCATAATTATTTCTTTTCTGAATTAGTATCGTCGGTTTTTTTCTTTTCGTTTGGATCCATCAACATTCCAGTACACAAACACATTTTGCGATTGGTACGTGTGAGGATATCGTAATTCACGCAGCTCATGCAGCCTTTCCAAAAATCTTCATCATCGGTCAATTCAGAAAAAGTTGCAGGACGATAGCCCAGCTCTGTATTGATTTTCATCACCGGTAAAGAAGTGGTGAGTCCGAAAATTTTTGCTTCAGGATATTTTGTGCGCGACAGCTCAAAAGCCTTGTATTTGATTTGTTTTGCGAGTCCGTGCTGACGGTAATTTTCATCTACAATCAATCCCGAATTGGCCACGTATTTATTGTGACTCCAGGTTTCGATATAACAGAATCCAATTACTTTATCATCGTCCAAAGCAATGATCGCCTTACCTTCGTCGATTTTTTGCTGAATATATTCCGGTTTTCTTTTCGCTATTCCTGTTCCTCTTTTCTTTGCAGCGTCTTCTATCATGTGACAGATGGTTTCTGCATATTTATGATGTTCGTGATTAGCTACCAGTACTTCAATTGCCATTTCCTTAAAATTAAAGGGTAATAAAATTTGTTGATTTGTAAACTTTTCCGGTTGAATGGAAAGAGCCTTCCGCGAAGGAGGCTATATCAGCATATTCCCCCATGGGGTCTGCGACTTGGCCTAAATGGCCTAGCAAAGGATGGTAATTTGTTTGCAATATGTTTTGTCTTTAAAAACATGAGGGGCAAAAATAAGAAAAAAATGAAATGAAAGAGGGAATTTTTGTTATTTAACTATAGACGTAAACTATGGGTCTTCTTTTAAAAGAAGCAAATCGATACTTTTTGTCTTGAAACAAAAAGTATCCGTCTTCTTTTAAAAGAAGCAAATCGATACTTTTTGTCTTGAAACAAAAAGTATCCAAAAAATTCAAGAGCCAAGAGATGCTGCCTTCGCGCGAAGTACCTAGCGCTCGCTCGCCTCTTGGCTCTGGCCATCGCACGAAGTTAGTGCCCATTGGGGAACGGCTGCTCAATAAAAAAGTCCCTTGATTGCTCAAGGGACTTTTTCGCTTCTGAAGTCAACTAACCTTTAGGCTCTTCTTTCACTTCACCGCCTGCTTCAGGAGTTGTTGGTGTTGCAGCCTTGTTGGTGTCGATGGCTGCTTTCACTTCTCCTTCCGGCGCAGTGTCGCTTGTTCTTTCTTCAGGATCTGTGCATGCTGTTGCGGAAACTGCTATCATGATAGCAAATAATCCAACTTTGATTGCGTTTTTCATAAGTACACGGTTTTTTAGTTTAATACTTCGAACAAAGGGGAGGTAACCCAAAAAGAAAAATTATTTTTGAAGGGTTACCTTTTAAGAGATTTAGGAATTAACAATAAAGAGCGACTGGATGGGCTATTCCGATGCTGAATTGATACAAGGGATTCGCAATAAAGACGACAAGGCTTTAAAGCATTTGTATGTCACTCATTATAACATGGTGCGCCATTTTATAGTGAGTAATAATGGAACAGAAGACGATGCTAAAGACATTTATCAGGAAGGCATCATGGTGTTTTATGAGAAAGTCTTGAGTGGAAATTTGGAGTTGAGTTGTCAGATCAAAACGTTTTTGTACGCTGTTTGTCGCCGACAGTGGCTCAAAAAATTAGTGCGACAATCGAGGTTCATTGGAAAAATTGAGGAAAGTGAGTCGCTGGCAGAAATCAGTGATGATGACGCAATTGATATAGATGAAAGAGAAAACGATATCAAAAAAATGCAAGGCGCGATGTCGAAACTAGGAGAACCTTGTGTCACCATCATCAGCGATTATTACTTGCACAACGCAAGTATGCAGGACATCTGCAATAAAATGGGTTATACCAATGCCGACAATGTGAAGAACCAGAAATACAAATGTTTGGTTCGCTTGAAGAAAATATTTTTTATTAATAGAGGGTGATATGGAAGAAGTAGTACTTGAAAAAATTGAACGTTATCTTAAAAAGCTCATGAACAGTGAGGAAAGGGATGCGTTTGAAAAAGAAATGAAGGAGCATCCTTCATTGCAGCAAAAGGTAAATGAATACCAAAAGGTGTTCACCACTTTTGATGCGATCCAGCAAAGATCTGCTTTGAAAAGCAAATTGGATGCTTTTCACAATGAGCTTCCTAAACAAGGAAAAGTTGTTTCTTTCACTGATTATTTTAAAGAGAAAAAATTTGCGATTGCCGCTTCTGTGGCTTTATTGCTATCGTTTGGCACCGCGGGATATCTGTTGATGCAGAAAAACGCAGAGGGTGTTGAGGTCACAAAAAATGAAGCTGAGCGCTCGCGTGCACCTCAACCACAGAAGAAAAAGATCATCATGAAAAATGAAGCACAATATACTGCTACAGCTTTCATGGTTTCTACAAAAGGATACCTGGTCACTGCAAAACACATCGTTGATGATGTAGATGAGATAGTGGTGGAAAACAGCGATGGAGAGCAGTTTAAGGCGGAGTTGGTGTATATGGATCCTAAAAAAGATTTGGCTTTTTTACGCATTACAGATACTTCTTTTGTGAGTCCAAAGGCCCTACCTTATGCTTTTGCAGGTGATATTTCTGAGCTGGGTGAAAGGGTTTTTACTTTGGGTTTTCCTCAGGAAAATATTATTTATGAGGAAGGTGTAATGAGCGGTCGCTGCGGCTTTCAGGGCGATAAAGCATCTTGTCAGATTTCGTTATCAGTGAATTTAGGAAACAGCGGCGGACCACTATTTGACGATAAAGGAAACGTGATAGGGATGATTTCTAGTCGACAAAAAGACAAAGACAGAGTTGGATTTGCGATCACCGTGAAAAGCATCACTGATGCATACAAAAACGCCCCGAAAGGTACGTTTGATGCCAAACTAAAATTCAATTCAAGCAATAAAATTTCGGGATTGAAAAGGTCGAAGCAAATTAAAAAATTGGAGAGTTTTGTGTATCAGGTGAAAGTGGATTAGTCAAAAATCCCTCTGCCCGCGCACAGAATTCCTTCGCACCTCCCTTTTTACAAAGGGAGAAGTGCACACTCATCCAAACTTAAATAATGGATTTCAGGGCATGGGCTTCTCCCTTTGTAAAAAGGGAGGTGCGAAGGAATTCTGTGCGCGGGCAGAGGGATTTATGTGTGTCACCCTTTATCAACGAAAGGCGCCCAAGCATTACAAATAAAATGATTTTTTATTCTTCTGACATCCACGCGCTAGCGCTGTGTTTCAATCTAGCATTTGCCAAGCCTTTAAGAGCATCCAGCTTATTGCTGTATGTTCCGTAGGCAACACGTGTAAGTCCGCCAGGAGTTTTACCTACAATGTGCGCATCAAATCCTGCGGCTTTTAATTCTTCAGTAAAAGTTGTTGCATTATTTTCGTCGGCAAAACAACCAGCAATAACATGGAATTGTGAAGATGCAGTGTAGGAAGTATTTTGTTTTGGAAGATCATCTTTTACTACTGAAGTGCTTAATTCCTGATTAGGCGCATTGAGTTTATCAGCGTATATTTTTAGTAATTCTTCTCTTGAAAAGAAATCTTCGGGACGAACTATAGTGATGGTAACATCTGGTTTTATCAAAGGTTTTATCACTTCACTTGTTCCGAAATTCCATAAAAACGGATTCCAATTCAATTCAGCTGAATTTTTTCCAGGCAAATTAATCGCTAAAAATAATGCGCTGGCGGCTATAGGTACAGCGATGGCAGCAGCTATTTTCAGTATAGCTTTGTTGGATTTAGCGGAAGGAATTGTGCTGTCGATGATTTGACGGCTGATTTTTTCCTTAATGGTATTGCGTTGTGTTGCTGCAACGTGAATGGCCTGCATTCCAAAGGCTTCGGGCAAATAATTCACCGAAAAATCCTGATGAAATGCAATACTCTTGTCTTTGGCTTTTTTAAATTTCCCTACTTGATGTACATTGATTTCTTTGCCACCTTTTAATGCCGACTGCCAGTTTTTCACTACAGCATCAAGCATTTTAGTGCTTTCATCAAAAGAAATATTTTCTTTTTTAGAAAGCGCAGCGCTTAGCAATCCGTCGTTCATCAGTAAATGACTGTTGAACACCAGTTTTTTATAGGGAGGATAAAAAGTGTTTTTGTTTTCGTCAAGTTGAGCTGGAGCTCTGTTGCCTACCAACCCGCCAAATCCTGGAATAATCACACAATTGTGCTCATACAGAAGATCAGCTATAACGGAAGATATATTTATTTCGGCCACTTGCATCAGACAGCTAAAATAGTAAAAAAGGCCTATTTCTGCGCGAAAAATGTGTCAATAAAATTACTGTTTCGAATACTTTTTCCAAAGTCCTGAAATACAAGGTGGAAGCCAAGAATGCATGCCTTTTAGTTTCAAAAAATCCATGGAGACGGATGGTTGATTAGGACAAATATGCATCACCAATAATTTTCCTAAATTAGGTCCATGAAAATCCTCGGAATAATTCCTGCCCGCTACGCATCTACCCGTTTTCCTGGAAAACCTTTGGTGGACATCAAAGGCAAGTCCATGATTCAGCGCGTTTATGAGCAAGCAACAAAATGCAAAAGTTTAAGTGCTGTAGTTGTTGCTACTGATGACGAGAGAATTTTTTCTCATGTGCTAAATTTTGGCGGTAAAGCGGTGATGACTTCGGTGGATCATCCTTCTGGCACCGACAGATGTATGGAAGCTTTGGAGAAATTTGGAGGTTCGTACGATGTTGTAATTAATGTTCAAGGCGATGAACCCTTCATTCAGCCTGAGCAGTTGGAACAATTGATTGCTTGTTTTTCTGCGGCCGATGCGCAAATTGCTACGCTCGCAAAAAAAATAGAAAGTGTTGAAGATCTCTTGAATAGCAACTTGCCGAAAATAATTTTCAATCAAAATAAAACGGCGATTTACTTTTCACGTTCACCAATTCCCGGACAAAAATCGGCCGATTATAGTAAGTGGCTCAGCAATCACCTTTATTACCGCCACATTGGTTTGTATGGCTATAGAACAGAAGTACTGAAAGAAATATCGAAATTGTCTCCTTCTCCTTTAGAAAAAACCGAATCGCTGGAGCAGCTGCGATGGCTGGAAGCAGGCTATACCATCAAAGTTGGAATTACAGAACTGGAAACAATTGCGATTGATACTCCAGAGGATTTGAAAAAAGTGTAATTATTTTTCTTCTTTTTCCTCTTCTTTTTCTCTGTTGTTTTTATACATTTTAATAGCTAGCATCATTATTCCAGCTAGTAAAATCAAGCCTACCACGCCATAGAGCCAATCTGATACACTTTTTAAAACTACCACGAATACAATTGCAAAAAGCAGCAACGTAGAAATCTCGTTCCACATTCTTAATTTAAAGGAGGAGAATTTTATTTCATCGCTTTGAACTTGTAAAAATATACGGTGACAGCCAAAATGATACAATATCAATAAGCCAACAAATACAAGTTTTACATGCATCCAGCCCATTTGATAATGATCGCCCGCTATCATTAAATAAGTGCCGAGAATAACTGTTATAATCATTGAAGGCCAAGTGATAATGTACCACAATCTTTTCTCCATGAGCTTGTACTGTGTTTGCAAAATAGATTTTTCAGGTTCGGCTTTTTGTTCGGCTTCGGCG
>JAPLEZ010000135.1 GCA_026390935.1 Bacteroidota bacterium | reverse complement strand
TTTAATTTGCCTGATTTTATACATTTTGACCGATTAGGTCAGCAAATTAATGAAATAAAAATCTCAACTAATAGAATATCAGTAGTTTGTAATTTGATGGATTTTAGGATGGACAAGTCGGGAGCAGAAGGGATTGCTTCAATTTTTGAGTATAAAAATTGAAGCAATGACGAGGGGTACTAGATTTTGAGGAAATGTACTTTATAGAATGGGTGTCTAACTTCGTGCGAGAGCCCGAGCTAAGAGGCGAGCGAGCGAAAGGTTATTAGCGCGATGGCAGCATCTCTTAGCTCTTGATTTTTTTGGATACTTTTTTTATCAAGAAAAAAGGTTTGATATTAAGAGGAGAAGCGAAGCTTCGGTCTTCATTTGCTTCTTTTAAAAGAAGAAAACCTACAACCACTTCTTCCTCTTAAAATACGCCACCAGCGCAATCACCACCACTAGAGTAATTGCCCAAAAAACATAGTATCCATAATGCCAATGCAACTCCGGTAAATTATCGAAGTTCATACCATAAATCCCTACGAGGAAAGTCAAGGGAATAAATATCGCCGACACTACCGTTAAGGTTTTCATGGTGTCATTCATCTTGTGACTTTGGTACGAAAAGAATAGATTAGCACCACTTTCCAGCTTATGAATATTGGAATCGAGCTCCTCAATGAGCTGAATACTTTGGTCTTTTAAGTCGGCAAAATATTTTCCCGATTTAGTTTTAATGAATCCAGCGACACCCTTTTCTATGAGATTCATAGCTTCCTTAAATGGATGTAAGGAGCGTTTCAATTCATGCAAGGTTTCCTTTAGAGATTCCATGGTAAATATGGTGGTGGGATCAGATTTCTCAATGTTTTCAAGCTTCATGAGATCTTTAATGATCACCTCCAATTTATCGATTGCAAAAAAGTAATCTTCCAGTATTGCCTCCAATAAAGCATATTGCAGGAAATCGGAACCTCTTTCCCTCACCGTTCCCTTGGCCCTAAGAATTTTTCTGATCTGTTGGAAGTGATTGCCCGGTTTCTCCTGAAAAGAAACCACAAAACCCTTTCCCAGCAAAAAGCTAAGTTGTATCAATTCCACCTTTCCAGCTTCAACTGATTGTATTGCTTTCACGGTAAAAAATATATACTCGTCGAAATGCTGCAGTTTCGGTCGGGAAGTGGTATCGAGCAAATCCTGAACAACAAGAAAATGAATATCGAGTTTGGTGGCCAGTTCCTTCATGAACTCCACATCGTGCAAGCCATAAATATTAAGCCAGTAAATGTATTTATCGTTGTTGAACTTACTGAGCTGACTCAATTTAAAATCCTTGTTCTCCAACAATTCTTCCTTGCTATAAGAGAAGAGCTGCATGCTCGGAACCTCACAGTACTTGGTGCCAATGAATTCCACCGAATTCAAATCATGCAAACCTATTTCCTCCACTTTTTCCAAAAAGATAAATTTTAAATTATGGGTCTAAAATAATATCTTAAAGATGAAGATTTACAAGGACTTAAAAATATTTTCTTTCACAGATAACTTTTTACTGCGATAATATGTATACTGGTACCAGTATAAAATAAGCTAACCCATTATGGAAGTAAAACGCACCTTTGATATTTTAGATTTCTGTCTAAAAGAACGCCCACTAGACGTGGCCTTGGCTTACAAAGTACAAGGAAATTGGAAGACCTATGACACACAAACATACAAGGACATTTCCACAAGCATGAGCTACGGCTTTTTAAAAATGGGTTTAACCAAGGAAGATAAGGTGGCAATCATCAGCGCCAACAATCGTCCGGAATGGAACTTCGTAGATATGGGATTGAGTATGCTAGGTATTACTAGCGTGCCAATGTACCCAACAATAAGCGAAGATGATTTCAAATTCATATTCAATGACGCCGAGGTAAAATATGTTTTTGTATCAGATAAAGATCTTTACGAAAAAGTACAACGAGTACTCCCAAACGCTCCTAGCATCAAGGAAATATTCACATTTAACGATGTGCCCGGCGCAAAAAACTGGAAGGAAATTCAAAAATTAGGAAAAGAAAATCCAAATCCAGGAAAATTAGAGGCTTGTAAAAATGAAGTGAAGGAAGATGATTTACTTACTTTAATTTACACTTCAGGAACTACCGGAACTCCTAAAGGAGTGATGCTTACGCACAAAAACTTAGTGAGCAATTTCATTTGTGGTTCGCACATAACACCCTTCAAATACCACCATGTGGCTTTAAGTTTTTTACCGCTTTGCCATGTTTTTGAAAGAATGCTCATTTACTTGTACCAATACCAAGGACTTTCTTTGTACTATGCCGAAAGCATTGATACTATTGGCGAAAACATTAGAGAAATAAAACCTCATACCTTCACCGCTGTACCTCGACTGATAGAAAAAGTATACGATAAAATCATAGCCGGTGGAAATAGCAAAACCGGAATTCAAAAAATGATTTTTCAATGGGCGATTAAAGTTGCTTCTGAATTTGAATTTGAAAAAAGTGCTTGGTACAACTTTAAACATAGCATAGCCGACAAGCTGGTATACAGCAAAATTCGCGCAAACCTGGGAGGAAATATTTTATGTATCGTTGGTGGTAGCGCCGCCTTACAACCTCGTTTGCAAAGATTTTTTTGGGCCGCAAAAATCCCCATTTTAGAGGGTTACGGCTTAACAGAAACTTCCCCTGTTGTAGCAGTAAACTTGATGGGTAAAGGAAAAACAAAATTTGGAACCGTTGGTGAAGTCATTGAAAATGTGCAAGTTAAATTAGCAGAAGATGGCGAAATTTTAGTGAAAGGGCCCAATGTAATGAAAGGCTATTACAAGAGACAAGATCTTACCGATTTAGCAATTATCGACGGTTGGTTTCACACGGGCGACATTGGAATGTTCGACGGAAAAATGTTGAAAATAACCGACCGAAAAAAGGAAATGTTTAAAACCTCTGGAGGGAAATATGTTTGTCCGCAACCCATTGAAAACTCCTTTAAAGAATCCCCATACATTGAGCAAATTATGGTGATTGGTGAAAATCAAAAATATCCGGCAGCCTTTATTGTTCCGGCATTTTCCGAACTGAAAAACTGGGCGAAAGAACAAGGCATCAGTGTTACTGCAAATAAAGAGCTGATAGAAAATAAAGCGGTAATTAAACTCATTCAGGACGAGGTGAACAAATACAATCAGCATCTTGGTAAAGTGGAACAAATCAAACGCTTTGAATTGATTGATCATGAGTGGACGATTGATGGTGGTGAGCTCACTCCTACTTTGAAGCCTAAACGCAAGATTATCATGGAAAAGCACAAGGATCTGTTCATAAAAATATTCGGAGTAAATTAATTTTCAACAATACACTAGGCAAAAAAAAAATCCACGGATAGTGGGTTGCCTAAAATTCTTCTTATTTTTAAAAAGTAATTAAATCAGATGGAAAGACACATTAGGAAAGCAGCTGTTTTGGGGTCAGGGGTCATGGGTTCAAGAATCGCATGTCACTTTGCAAACGTTGGTATTCAGGTTCTGCTTTTGGACATCGCTCCAAAGGAATTGAATGAAGCTGAAAAAGCTGCCGGACTCGCTCTCGACAACAAGAAAGTGAAAAACAGAATTGTGAACGACGCATTGCAGTCGGCCATCAAGTCCAATCCCTCTCCACTTTACAAAAAATCTGAAGCAAGATTAATTTCTACAGGAAACTTTGATGACGACATGAAGCTAATCGCTGATTGCGACTGGATCGTGGAAGTGGTGGTGGAAAACCTGAACATCAAAAAAATTGTTTTCGAGCAAGTTGAAAAATTCAGAAAACCGGGAACTTTAATCACTTCCAATACTTCTGGTATTCCAATAGAAATGATGTTGGACGGCCGTTCTGAAGATTTTCAAAAGAATTTCTGCGGAACGCATTTCTTCAATCCTCCTAGATATTTAAAGCTTTTGGAAGTAATTCCATCTACCAAAACTGATCCTGAAGTGACAAAGTTTTTCATGGAATTTGGCGATTTGATTTTAGGAAAAACTACTGTTCAGTGTAAAGACACTCCGGCCTTCATTGCCAATCGTATTGGGGTTTTCTCCATTATGAGTCTCTTCCATTTGGTGGAAGAAATGGGCTTGTCAATTGATGAAGTGGATAAATTAACTGGTCCGGCTTTGGGTCGACCGAAATCGGCTACCTTCCGTACTTGCGATGTAGTTGGACTGGATACTTTAGTGAAAGTTGCACAAGGTGTTCAGCAAAACTGTCCGAAAGACGAAGCCAACAGCGTTTTTACCATTCCAGGCTATATCAGCAAAATGGTAGAAAACAACTGGCTGGGCTCCAAAACAAAACAAGGATTTTACAAACAAGATAAGAGTTCAGGCAAAAAAGAAATTTTGTCGTTGAACCTCAAAACATTGGAATACGAGGCTAAGAAAAAAGCCAACTTCGCTACGCTGGAAATGGCGAAAAACGAAGATAACCTCAAAAAAAGAATTAAGATTTTAGCTGCTGGAACCGACAAAGCTGGTGAGTTTTACAGAAAAACTTTTGCTGCACTTTTCGTTTATGTTTCCAACAGAGTTCCTGAAATTTCTGACGAGCTATACAAAATTGATGCGGCCATGAAAGCTGGATTCGGCTGGGAATTGGGTCCTTTTGAATTGTGGGATGCCGTTGGCGTGAAAGAATCTGTTGCGATGATGGAAAAAGCAGGAGTTAAACCTGCTGCGTGGATTGCTAAAATGGTAGAAGGCGGCAAAGACGCGTTTTACGTGATTGAAAACGGAAGCAAAAAATATTACGATACTGTATCCAACAGCTATAAAGCGATTCCGGGTGCCGAGAATTTCATTATTTTGGATAACCTCCGTTCTACAAAAGTATTGTGGAAAAACACCGGCGCTTCCATCTTCGATTTAGGTGATGGCGTTTTAGGCGTGGAGTTCCACAGTAAAATGAATACAATGGGTGGTGATGTGATTCAAGGCATCAACAAAGCCATCGACATCGCTGAAAACGAAGGCTGGAAAGGTTTGGTGATTGGTAATCAAGGCGCAAATTTCTCTGCAGGTGCAAACCTCGGAATGTTGTTTATGTATGCTGCTGATCAGGAATGGGACGAGGTAGATTTCGCCATCCGTGTGTTCCAAAGAACAATGATGCGCGTAAGATATTCTTCAATTCCGGTAGTGGTGGCTCACCATCAGCTGGCTTTAGGCGGTGGTTGTGAAATTGCATTGCATGCTGATCAAATTCAAGCTTACGCAGAAACCTACGTTGGACTGGTAGAAGTTGGTGCAGGGTTAATTCCCGGAGGTGGCGGTACCAAAGAGTTTGCGCTCCGAATGTCGGATGCAACCTTTGAAGGCGACATTGAATTGCCAGCTCTTAAAAATGCTTTCTTAACCATAGGAATGGCTAAAGTGGCTACATCGGCGCACGAAGCTTTCGACTGTGGATACTATATGAAAGGCCGCGATCGCGTGACGATCAATCAAGATAGATTACTGACAGACGCGAAAGAATCTGTATTACGTCTAGCGCATCAGGGATACACGCAACCGGCAATGCGAAAAAACATCCGAGTTCTTGGTAGAGAAGGTTTAGGTATGGTGTATGCGGGGGCAAACACTATGTTTTCTGGCGGTTACATCTCCGAACACGACAAGCTGATTTCAGAAAAATTAGGTTATGTTATGTGTGGTGGCGATTTATCAGCGAAAACTGAAGTATCTGAACAATATCTTTTAGATTTGGAAAGAGAGGCTTTTCTTTCTCTTTGCGGAACTAAAAAAACTCTCGAAAGAATACAAAGTATATTAACCACAGGTAAACCTTTAAGAAACTAAACCATCGTGAAACTAAAGTACAACATCGTCCTTCTTTTCTTCTTATTTGCTTTCTCTCCTGTTGCCTCTGTTTTTGCGCAAGGCGATCAGGAAATGATTGAAGAAAAACCAGCCAATGCACCAAGCTCCGACAGAGATCACAGGAACAAAAAAGATCTCGCGGGAAAAAAATGGGGAGTTTGGAAAACCTATTCTTACGATAGGATTTTAATTATGGAAGTGGAATACAACGATGGCCAGCGTCACGGAAAATTTGCGCGTTACAACGCTCAAACAGGAAAACCTTTGGAAGTGATGAATTACTTCTACGGCGTGCGCGACGGGACTTATCAAAAATATTATCCTTCAGGAGAAATAAGAATTGAAGGCGAATATGAAAACGGATTAAAGAAAGGAACTTGGACTTATTATTTCAAAGGAACTGGTACTATTAAATCGGTTGGTGAGTATGTAAAAGGTTTAAAAGAAGGCGAATGGAAATATTACGACAAAAAAGAAAACCTTATCGCTACAGAGGTGTATAAAAACGGTAAACTTCCGGAAAAACCAAAACCGGAAGCTGATAAAAAAGACGCTAAGAAAAAATAAAAACAAATTACGATGGAGGTTTATATAGTAGCAGGATACCGTTCAGCAGTAGGAAAATCTAAAAAAGGAGTTTTTCGTTTTTTGCGTGCCGATGACCTCGGTGCTCAAGTATTGCAACATCTCGTTCAATCGATTCCAAATTTTGATCAGGAACTGATTGATGATGTCATATGCGGAAATGCTACTCCTGAAGCTGAACAAGGCTTGAACCTTGGCAGAATGATTTCTCTCATCGGTTTAAATACTGTGAAAGTTCCAGGAATGACCATCAACAGATATTGTTCTTCCGGATTAGAAGCTATCGCTATTGGACACGCAAAAATAAAAGCAGGAATGGCCAGCTGCATCGTTGCTGGTGGTGTTGAAACAATGACTCCCATTCCGTTTGGTGGTTGGAAAGTGATTCCAAATTATGAAGTCGCTAAAAATAATCCTGATTGGTATTGGGGCATGGGTTTAACTGCTGAACAAGTAGCTAAAGACTATGGTGTTACTCGTGAAGACCAGGATTTGTTCTCTCTGAACTCTCATATCAAAGCGGTAAAAGCCATCAAAGAAGGAAAGTTTAAAGAAGATATTGCTCCTATTAAATTACAAGAAGTTTACCTCGATAAAAACGAGAAAAAACAAACTCGTGAAATCATTGTTGACACCGATGAAGGTCCGCGTGAAGACACTACCATGGAAAAACTGGCTAAACTAAAACCAGTGTTTGCAGCCAATGGTTCTGTCACTGCAGGTAACTCTTCACAAACTTCTGATGGCGGTGCTTTCGTGATGTTGATGTCGGAAAAAATGGTGAAAGAACTGAACATCGAACCAATTGCGAGAATGGTAAGTTATTCTGTTGCTGCATTGGAACCAAGAGTAATGGGTGTTGGTCCGATTTACGCTATTCCTCTTGCTTTAAAACAAGCCAAATTAAAATTAAAAGATATAGGAACACTAGAGTTGAACGAAGCTTTTGCTTCTCAATCTTTAGCTGTTGTTCGCGAGTTGGGCATTGATCCTGCTATTGTAAATCCAAACGGAGGTGCAATCGCTTTGGGCCATCCGCTGGGCTGTACTGGTGGAAAACTATCCGTACAACTCTTCAATGAAATGCGACGAAAAAAACAAAAATACGGTATGGTCTCTATGTGCGTAGGTACAGGACAAGGTGCTGCCGGAATTTTTGAATTATTGAAATAGGCATTAGTATTTCCCAACATTGAACATTAAACTTTGAACATTAAACCCAATAAATATGTCAGAACACAAAGCGCTTAAAGGCGGAGAGTTTTTAATATCCGAAACTAGCTTCCAAAATGTTTTCACTCCAGAAGAATGGAATGAAGAACAAACCATGATGGCTCAAACTTGTAAAGACTTTTTGGCTGCAGAAGTTCTTCCTATTTTGGATAGAATTGATTCTCAAGAAGAAGGATTAATGCCTTCATTACTCGACAAAGCAGGAGGACTAGGTTTATTGGGAGTTTCTATTCCTGAGGTGTATGGCGGCTTTGGTGCTAACTTCAATACTTCATTGCTAATCAACGAAGCAACTGGTGGCGGACATTCATTTGCGGTTGCATTAGCGGCGCACACAGGTATTGGTACTTTGCCAATCATGTACTATGGTAACAAAGCTCAAAAAGAAAAATATCTTCCGAAATTATCTACAGGAGAATTAAAAGCTTCGTATTGCTTGACTGAGCCAGGATCGGGATCTGATGCCAATTCCGGAAAAACGCAAGCTATTCCTTCTGCCGATGGAAAACATTATGTGATTAACGGTCAGAAAATGTGGATCACCAACGGTGGATTCGCTGATATTTTTGTTGTATTTGCTAAAATTGAAAACGACGAAACTCTTTCTGCTTTCATTGTAGAGAAAGGATTTGGTGGAATTACTTTAAACCCTGAAGAACACAAAATGGGGATCAAAGGATCATCAACCAGACAAGTATTCTTCAACGATTGTAAAGTGCCTGCTGAAAACCTTTTGGGTGAAAGACAGGGCGGATTTAAAATCGCTTTGAACATTTTAAATATCGGACGTATAAAATTGGCCGGCGCAACTTTGGGTGCTGCTAAAAAAGTAACTACACAAGGTGTGGTTTACGCCAACGAAAGAAATCAATTCGGTAGAGCTATCGCTAAATACGGCGCTATCAAACATAAAATTGGTGAGCAGGCGATAAAAGTATTTGCGTTGGAAACCGCTTTGTACCGTTGCGGACAAGCAATTGACGACTGGACCAACAAACTCTTAGCCGAAGGTGTTGAAACCGAACAAGCAAAATTAAAAGGCGTTGAGCAATTCGCTATCGAAGCTGCTTTGCTAAAAGTATATGGTTCTGAAACCCTGGATTTCGTAGTGGATGAAGGTGTACAGATTTATGGTGGAATGGGCTTCTCTGCCGACGCTCCTATGGATCGTTCTTACAGAGACTCCCGTATCAACCGTATCTTTGAAGGAACCAACGAAATCAACCGTATGCTGATGGTGGACATGATGTTGAGAAGAGCCATGAAAGGTGAACTCGATTTGATGACTCCTGCAATGGCCGTTGCAAAAGAATTAATGTCGGTTCCAGATTTCGGAGATGACGATACAGCTCTTTTTGCTGCTGAGAAAAAACAACTGAAAAACTTCAAGAAAGCTACGTTAATGACAGCTGGTTCTGCAGTTCAAAAATTAATGGCAACATTAAGCAAGGAACAAGAAATCATCATGAACATGGCCGATATGATGGTTGACATCTATGTTGCTGAATCATTGATGCTGCGCGTTGAGAAAATGGTTGCCGCAAAAGGTGAAGCTGCCTGCGAAGTGTACATAGCTGCAATGAAAACTTTCTTCTTTGATGCTGCCGACAGAATCAACGTTGCAGGTAAAAACGCCATCTGCTCTTTCGCTGAAGGCGACGAAGCAAAAATGTTGTTCATGGGCTTGAAACGATTTACTAAAGTAGATCCTATCAATACTAAAGAAAGCAGAAGAAAAGTAGCTCAGAAATTAATTGACGAGAATAAATATTGTTTGTAAAAAACACTCAACTTGAAATAAGAAATAGGCGCAAGTGATTGCGCCTATTTTGATTTTACACCCAGCAGGTCATTGCGAAATTTTTGTACTCAAAAATATAGAAAACTCATTTAATAAAAATTGTCTGAACCTTGATTCACTTGATTAAAGGATTAAAGGATTGGATATATTTGAAAAATAAAAACGAGCGTAATGTCACCCGCCTCACCAAGTTTAGCGAAGCGCACTAGCGTCCTAACGTTTTTAACTTGCAGGAAAAATAACACAAGGGGCTTGTGGAATTTCACAAATAAATAAGCGGTTTATAGCAAAGCGATAGATCCTTCCTTCGTCAGGAGGACAGCCAGAGTGTA
>JAPLEZ010000044.1 GCA_026390935.1 Bacteroidota bacterium | reverse complement strand
GGATTGCGCTCCAACTCCATCCGCTGCTTCGCCGAAGATGAAAGCGGCTACTTGTGGATAGGCACCGCCGGATCAGGGATTTCATCGGTTCCGTTGTATGAAGGCGATTATAAAATTTCGTCGTACAATCACGCCAACGGACTCACTTCTTCCAACGTTTATTTATTATGCGTGGATCAACTCAACAATTTATTTATTGGAACAGAAACCGGATTGGATTATCTTTTTTTAGATAAACTGCGCAAACCTCTACAAATAAAACACTACAGCAAAGGCGAAGGTTTTACGGGAATAGAAACCTGTCAGAATGCAGTGTGGAACGACAATAACGGCACCATTTGGTTTGGTACCATCAACTGCTTATCCAAATACAACGCGGCCAACAAAGTCAAAAATGAATACGCGCCCATCATCAGTATCAGCGATGTGAAATTATTTTACGAAAGTATTTCTTCTACGATTTATAAAAAATTTGCGGGCGACTGGAACCGAGTGAAACACCTGGAATTGCCCTACAACCAAAACCATTTGAGCTTCGATTTCATGGCCATTAATTTCAGCAATCCCGATGCTGTGAAGTATCAGTGGAAGCTGGAAGGCTTTGATGACAACTGGTCGCCAGTGAGCAATGAACACAGCATTTTGTATTCCAATTTGAGTCCGGGTTCCTACAAATTCATGGTGAAAGCCTGCAACGAAGATGGCGTTTGGAACAATATACCCGTGGCAGTTTCCTTCGTGATTGATCCTCCGTTTTGGATGCGCTGGTGGTTCATCGCCTCAGTTCTCATCATTGTAGGTGGAAGTATTTTCTTTTTGTTCAAGTGGCGCGTAAACCGCATCCAGACCAAAGCCGACGCGGAAAATAAAAAGATCCAAATGGAAAAAGATATTGTGGAGCTGGAGCAAAAAGCCTTGCGTTTGCAAATGAATCCGCATTTTATTTTCAATGCTTTGAACTCCATTCAATCGCAAATAGGAACGAACAACGATCAGGCGGCGCGATATTATTTGGCAAAATTCTCGCGTTTGATGCGCCAAATTTTGGATAACTCCCGCAACACTTTTATCACTCTGGAAGAAGAAGCCCACACCATTGAAAACTATTTGCTGATAGAAAAATTTTGTAACGGCGATCGCTTCGATTATACTGTTACCATTCAGGACAGCATTGAAAAAGATTACGTTAAAATTCCGCCGATGCTACTACAGCCCTTTGTGGAAAATGCCATCAAACACGGACTGAAACATATCAACAACAAGCGTGGAAAAATTGATGTGGAATTCATTGAAAAAAATAATTTACTGGAATGCTCTGTTACCGACAACGGCATCGGACGCGCCAAAGCCAGTGAATTCGTTGAAGTGAGTAAAGAGACTTATCACAAGTCGACGGCACTTCTTGTAACACAAGAACGTTTGGATTTAATGCAGGAAGACAAAAATGTAAAATCACTGGAAATTATAGATTTGTACGACAACGAAGGATCAGCCAGTGGAACAAAAGTAATTGTAAGAATACCGATTTCGTAAATGAAAATTAAAAAGACATACAGGGCGATAGATCCTTCCTTCGTCAGGAGGACATTACCTTCCCATAATGTAACGAGCATGGTTCACATTTGTCCTCCTGACGAAGGAAGGATCTATCGCCCTATACTTAAAAACAAAATCTTATGATAAAAGCCATCATCATTGACGACATTGAACAAGCGAGAATAACGCTAAAAAAAGATCTGGAAACTTATGCTCCCGATGTACAAATCATTGGCGAAGCCAATGGAGTTATTGAAGGCGCCAAACTTTTGAAAACCATTCAACCCGATATTTTGTTTCTCGATATTCAAATGCAAGATGGCAGCGGATTCGATTTACTGGATATCCTGAAAGACATCCCTTTTAAAATTATTTTCATCACTGCTTCCGATGCGCATGCCATAAAAGCCTTTCGTTACGCTGCCATCGATTACCTCATGAAACCGGTTGATCCCGATGAACTGACAGCCGCTTTAAATAAATACCGCGATCAAAAACTCAATGAAAATGAGAAATACAAATTGCTCAACGACTCTTTGAAAAACCATCACAAACCCAATGAACGATTGGCTTTGCATACACAGGATAAAATTCACATCGTCAACATCACTGATATTTTGCGTTGCGAAAGCTCTGTAAATTATACGGAATTTCATTTCAATGGCGGCAAGAAATTACTGGTAACAAAAACCTTAAAAGACTTTGAAGATTTACTGGCCGATCAAGGATTTTACCGCGTGCACCAATCGCATTTGGTGAATACAAAATTCATTAAGGAATATGTGAAAACCGATGGTGGGTATTTGTTGATGGCTGATGGTTGTAATGTTCCGGTATCTGTGCGTAAGCGACCGGAGGTGATGAAGATGTTGGAGGAGTTGTAAGAATGGGGCGCTAACTAACTCTCCTCCTTTTCAAGGAGGAGTCCCCGCAGGGGCAGGACTGATTCATTCCAAAAATTTATATTTTTGAAAAAATCAAAAATATGAACCTAATAGAACTATTTCAAGAAGTAGAAGACCCACGGATATCG
>JAPLEZ010000008.1 GCA_026390935.1 Bacteroidota bacterium | reverse complement strand
GTTCGATGCGTATTTAATTTGCCTGATTTTATACATTTTGACCGATTAGGTCAGCAAATTAATGAAATAAAAATCTCAACTAATAGAATATCAGTAGTTTGTAATTTGATGGATTTTAGGATGGACAAGTCGGGAGCCGTGGCGCGGAGCGTGTGTGAAGTAGATAGCTTGAGAGGAGCGGGGATGATCTTAAGATGTCAATAAAGGACTATATGGTGATATTTTAGTGATTTTTATTTCTAAATGTTCTTTTGGAATTCCATTTGGTTCTAAGAAATTAAAAATAATGTTCCACATAGGTAGATTTGTTGCTCTAATTACTAGATCTTGTGGATTTTTTAATTCCAAATAATAGTTTCCGGCCTTTTCTATTTGAAACTTAAAAAAACGTTTGGTTCTTTTGTTTTTTTCATATAGTTGAGGTTTCCATTTTACTTCTTCAATTTTCACAATACTTTGTCCGTCCTTACTGAAAATATTAATTGCAAACTGACCGAAGTTCCTTACATACCATCCGCCAACAAAATCAATGTAATATTCTCCTTTTTCTAAATCGAGAAGTTGTTTTTCGGTAGTAAATGGCAAATACCTCATGAGGTCGTGTATGTTTAGTTTGGAATTCTAAAATATGAAAATAAAAAGCCGCTTCAATTTTTCTGAAGCGGCTTTTATTTTATTTGAAATTTCTTACAACCCCAACAAAATCTCTTCTGCACTTTTACTTCCCAACAACATTTTTCCTGGATTCTCCAACATCTCTTTTACTTTTACCAAGAAACCTACAGATTCCTTTCCATCGATGATTCTATGGTCGTAGCTTAAGGCAACGTACATGATCGGACGAATTACAACCTGACCGTCAACAGCTACCGGACGCTCAACGATGTTGTGCATGCCTAAGATTGCAGATTGTGGAGGATTGATGATTGGTGTTGACAACATGGATCCGAATACTCCACCATTAGTGATGGTGAAAGTACCGCCTGTCATATCGTCGATGGTTAATTTTCCATCGCGCGCTTTCAATGCCAATCTTTTGATTTCAGCTTCAATTTGTGCCAAGCTCATTTGCTCTGCATTTCTCAATACAGGAACCATTAAACCTTTTGGAGAACTTACAGCGATAGCAACGTCAGCATAATTGTGCGTTACGATATCAGTTCCGTCAATCATGGCGTTAACACCAGGATACAAACGCAAAGCTTCAGTAACCGCTTTAGTGAAAAAACTCATGAAACCTAAGTTTACATCGTGTTTTTTTGCGAAAGCATCTTTGTATTTTTTACGGATGTCCATGATAGGTTTCATGTCTACCTCGTTGAAAGTAGTGAGCATTGCAGTTTCCTGTTTTACGCTCACCAATCTTTCAGATAATTTTTTACGGAGCGCAGTCATTTTGGTGCGTTCAGCATCACGTGTTCCGCCCCATCCACCGCCAACTGCGGCGCTGTCAACTCCTGATGTGATATAATCTACAACATCTGATTTTGTTACTCTTCCGCCTTTGCCCGAACCGTTTACTTTTCCGGCACCAACACCATTTTCATCCATTAATTTTTTAGCAGAAACAGAAGGATGTCCGGCAGCATAAGAAGCTTCTACTTTCGCAGCAGCTTTAGGAGCTTCTTCTTTTTTAGCAGCAGGAGCGGCAACTGCAGCTTCTTTC
>JAPLEZ010000023.1 GCA_026390935.1 Bacteroidota bacterium | reverse complement strand
TATCGATGACAACGATGACTTGACGACAGCTATGGCGATTACAACTTGACGACAATGACGACTTCAATGATGATGATGATGATGATGATGACAACATGACAACATGACAACGTGACGACGTGACGACAACGACTAGGACAACTACAAAAATGACGACAACAACGATGATGACTATGACAACAACAGCAATTGCCACTACAACAATGACAACTTGACAATGACGACAAAGATGACGTGGATGAGAACAACAACAACTTGACCACATGACAATCAACCTTATGGTCAGTTCCAATCAGAGACAACAACTGGAGATGATGATGGATGGAGACAATGATAATGTTAGCTTTATCATGAAATAACAGTATAAAAGTGTGTGCAAGTAGGATAACAATGCTTCAGGCATTGAAGCATTATTTGGATGATAAAATTCCTATGTGGAAACCAAAATAAGAGCAGCGAAACTCATTAATGCTTTAAACATTAATAGCATAGTTTTATAATAATGCCTCAAGCATTATCTGGGAAAAAAAGAACTCTACGTAGGAATCGTACAAAACATAATTGGCCCTTAAAATACGTTTCGAAAAAAAATAGGTCTTGAAAACTTGTTTTGGCCGCCCAGCCCGAACGATAGTGATGGAAATGCTAACTGGTATATTGCATTGAACACCCATTTCTGAGCAGAGGGGATAATAGTTAGATTGACTGGAAGTGTAACACCTGAGGCAGATCGAACAGCCACTACAAATACTAAAATGTCGATAGCAGAATGCAGAAAAGTCTTTGGTGAAAGAGCCAAGGATTGTGATGACGCTACAGTAAAAAAAATGAGAGACTGGCTCTATCAAATGTCAGCACTTGCTCTGGATCTCGTGAAAGAAAATTCCATAACAAGTGTGGATGATTTGAAAAGAGTGTTGGAAGAAAAGAATAAAGGCAAACCCATATAAAAATAAAGACTATGAAAATACGTGCAATACCGTATACAAGGGTATCAACCGATGAACAAAACAAC
Organism: Bacteroidota bacterium; assembly: GCA_026390935.1. GTDB lineage: Bacteria > Bacteroidota > Bacteroidia > Flavobacteriales_C > JAHEZL01. The sequence goes on along the minus strand of JAPLEZ010000023.1, from coordinate 14,625 downwards.
GGATACAGCCCTAAAGATCAAAAGGTACGCCTGGAACAGTATTGCGAGAAAAACAACATTGAAGTCGTGAAGATGTTTCACGACGATGAAAGCGGTAAAACTTTTGACCGCCCGGAATGGAAAAACATCATGGAACTGATAAAAAAGGAAAGAGGAATGATAGACCTCCTGCTTTTTATCAAATGGGACAGGTTTTCCAGAAATGTAGCAGAAGCCTACATTACCATCAATAGTCTTAAAAAATATGGTGTAGAACCGCAGGCAATAGAACAACCTTTGGATTTTGAGATTCCGGAGCAAAAGATCATGCTGGCTATTTATCTAGCCGCTCCGGAGGTAGATAACGACCGAAGGGCGCTCAATATATTTCATGGAATAAGGAGAGCTAAGAAAGATGGTAGGTGGCTCGGAGCTTGTCTCAGGGGGTATAAAAACGTAAGGGACAATACAGGTAGGCCGACTATCGCTGCTGAAGGAGGAAAGCAGGAGCAATTGGTGAAATGTGCCTTTAATGAATTTGCAACTGGAGTTTACAATATTGAAGAATTAAGAAAAAAACTTCTCAAGGAAGGATTGAACTGCAACCGGAATTCCTTTTGGAAACTTCTCAGGAACAAAGGTTATATCGGAAAAGTACTTGTTCCGGCCTACAAAGACGAACCTGCAAAGTGGGTAGAAGGGGTGCATGAGAAATTGATCGAAGATCATGTTTTCTATCAGGTTCAGGATGTGCTTGAAGGAAGAAGAAAGAAGTTTCCGGCAAGATACCTTTCTATCAGAGAGGAACTGCCCCTCAGGGGACATCTGATATGCCCTTCTTGCAATAAAATCTTAACAGGATCAAGCTCTAAAGGGAAATCTGGTAATAAATTCCCTTATTACCATTGTGGCAAAGGTTGCAAATACAGACAGCCGGCTAGAAAATTGAATCAGGAATTTGAGGAACTTCTAAAGGTGCTTTCAGAAGAGAAGGATGATATTGACGTGTATGGTAAGATAATGAAGGATACCGTAAATGCAGATACCAAGCAAACCCGAGCTGACTTAAGGAAAGTATTGGAATCCATTGAAAAAATCCGTTTGCGCTTAAAAAATGCACAAACATTGACTTTGGATGGTGATTTGGAGGCATCGGAATACAAGAAGCTAAAGATTGAACTTGGAGAGCAGCTAGAAAAACTGGAAGCAGAAGAGATAGGCATTAAACAAAAAATCAAGAACTACGAATCTCAAATCGAGGTGTGCATTTATCTGATGAAAAACATAGATGAGCTATACCAGTTGGGAGATATAGAGAAAAAGCATAGTGTAGTGAGTTCGATCTTCCCTGAAAAACTGATTTTTGAAAATAAAAAATGTCGAACACCTAGTGTAAATGAAGCGGTTCTTCTGTTGTGTGCAAATAGCAAGGCTTTCAAATGGGATAAAAAAAGAAAGCACCCCAAAATTGAGGTGCTTTCACATGGAGTGGCCTCGGAGAGATTCGAACCCCCAACCTTCTGATCCGTAGTCAGATGCTCTATCCAGTTAAGCTACGAAGCCATTTGTTGCTGCAAATATATAACTATTTGTTTACTATTGAAACGCTTTTGCTACAACTAACTCTTTATTTCCTGCAGAATATTGATAAAAGCCTTCTCCGCTTTTAACTCCAAGCTGTCCTTTTTTCACCATTTCTACTAATAACGGACAAGGTGTGTACTTCGCGTCATTAAAGCCTTCGTGCAATACGTTGATGATGGATAAGCACACATCTAAACCAATAAAATCGGCCAGTTGAAGCGGTCCCATAGGGTGGGCCATGCCTAATTTCATGATAGCGTCAATCTCGGCAACTCCCGAAACTCCTTCGTGCAAAGAATATATGGCTTCATTGATCATGGGCATTAAAATCCTATTGGCTATGAATCCCGGGAAATCATTAACAACTACCGGTATTTTATTCAGTTTTTTAGAAATATCAACAATAGCAGCGGTGGTTTCCTTAGTCGTCAACTTTCCATTAATAACTTCTACCAGCTTCATTAATGGGACAGGATTCATGAAGTGCATTCCAATTACTTTGTCTTCTCTTTTGGTGACGGATGCTATTTTTGATAAAGAAATGGAAGAAGTATTGGAGGCCAGCAAAGTATGAGCAGGGCAAAGTGCATCAAGTTCCTTGAAGATGTTGAGTTTAATATCAACATTTTCCGAAGCAGCTTCTACCACGAGGTCGGCCGAACTTACCGCTTCTTTTAAATTGGTATAAGTGCTAATGTTTTTAAGGGTATCCAGCTTAGTTTGTTCGCTGATACTTTCCTTTTTAACCTGCTTGTCGAGGTTTTTTTCAATGGTCGCCATAGCCTTTTGCAAAGCAGGTTCCGAAACGTCCATCAATGAAACTTTATATCCGTGTTGGGCAAAACAATGAGCAATCCCGTTGCCCATGGTGCCGCAGCCTATAACTGTTATATTCTTCATGACCCTAAAAATAGAAAAAAATAGGGGTCTGTAACTTTTTTGGCAGCATCATTGTCTTAGCTATACAAATCTAAAATGGATTAATTATGCAAGAATTAATTAAGAAGTACCAACGCCAGCAGGTGGAGGAATTCATGAAAATCAATCCAGATTTGAGAAAGATCAAAGCTCTCGACTTGAAAATTGCTCAAGTGAAAAAGAAGTATGTTGAGGAACTTAAGCACAAGTAGGGTCGAGCGAAAAAAATGATTACTTATTTAAACAGGCAGTTGAACAGCTGCCTGTTTTTATTTTTAAAAACTAATTAACCATCGACTTGTTATAAAAAACAGCAAATAGGATTGAAATCTGAAAAATCACATATTACTTTTAATCACATCATGAAAAAAGTATTTTTTGCGGTAGCGGTTTTGTTTTTGGTTTCTTGTGAAAAGGAAACCCGCCATGTTTTCCACTATACCATTACAGGGAATTATAAAAAAGCCATGAATTTATATGGCGAGATGGGGCCAGGAATTAAATTTGATTCTCCTGTTATTGATATTCCATTTGACGTGGTACATGAAGTGTATGGCAATAATCTAGCGTATGCTTTGAGGGTTGAAGACACAGATACTACACATAAATACACGCTTAAAGTATTCATTGATGATGTGCTGATTAAGGAGTCATCTACTTATGAAAAAATAGGTGCTGATAATCCAAGAATTTCGGTTTCGGGGATTTTTGTTCAGTAAAATCCAATATTGTATTGTATGGTCTTTGTAGAGACGGAAGATTTTCCGTCTCAATTATGGATGTCATTTTTAAGACGCAAAATTTTGCGTCTCTACAAGAAAATACATCAGGAATCAGTTCAACATTACCGGCATCACCAGCATCAATATATCTTCTTCTTCTTTCTTTTCTTCTGCAGATGGAACTAATATTCCAGCGCGGTTTGGAGCCGACATCTCTATGTTGATGCTGTTGCTGTCCATGTTGTTCAGCATTTCAATAAGGAATCGGGAGTTGAAGCCGATTTCCATAGCATCTCCTTCATATTGACAAGTCAGTCTTTCGCTTGCTTCGTTAGAAAAATCTAAGTCTTCAGCAGAAATATTTAATTCGCTTCCGTTGATTTTCAAACGAACCTGATGCGTAGTTTTATTAGCAAAGATGGATACTCTTCTTACTGAATTCAGGAAAAGAGATCTGTCGATGGTTAAGATATTCGGGTTCTTTTTAGGAATAACCGCTTCGTAATTTGGATATTTTCCTTCAATCAAACGGCAAATCAAATTCACATTGTCGAAAGTGAAGAAAGCATTCGATTGGTTGTATTCCACCTTCACAACAGAATCTTTCCCGCCAAGGTTGCTTCTCAATATTGTCAATGGTTTTGAAGGCAAGATGAAAGAAGCCGTTCTATCAGATTTGGAATCATTTCTTCTGTAACGAACTAGTTTGTGCGCATCAGTTGCAACGAACGTGATGTTTTCAGCGGAAAGTTCACAAAACACACCGGACATCACCGGACGAAGTTCGTCGTTTCCAGCAGCGAAAAGGGTTTTGTTGATAGCATTCAACAAAACTTTAGCATTGATTTCAACTGTAGAAGCTTGCTCAATCGCTGGAGTTTTAGGGAACTCTTCGCCATTGAAACCACTCAATTTGTATTTTCCATAATCAGAAAGTATCTCTACCCCAAAGTTTTCTTTGTTGATAGAGAAAGTTAAAGGATGATCAGGGAAGGTTTTTAAAGTATCGATAAGGAGTTTCGCCGGAATGGCTACTTTCCCTTTTTCTTTAGATTCGATTTGTAATTGCGTTGACATGGTAATTTCCAAGTCGGAAGCAGAAATTGTAAGGTTTCCTTCATCAATGTTGAAAAGGAAATTATCCAGTATAGGAAGCGCGTTGCTTGAGTTTAATACGCCGCTGATCAGCTGTAATTGCTTTAATAATGGGGCACTGCTTACAATAAATTTCATATGGAAATAATTTTATTTTTAATGGTCATATAGTATATCCAAACTCCCTTCATCACTATTTGCTAGCCTTAGCAGTTGGATATTTCATATGTGGATAATTTTGAGCAAATATAGCTTATTCGCCAGCCTTAATGGGTCCTAAAAAAAGACAAATTATTAACAAGTTATCAAAGCGCTAAAATGGCTGTGAAATTAAAAAGGGACGTCCTTGGGGAGGAGCGTCCCTTTTTGGGGATTCAATCTACTTTTCTTGCTGTAAATTTAAAGCAAGATGCTGTTTTTAGGGTGAAAAGTGCCGTGACAGTGCCCGTACATCGAGGGAAAAATATGCGGACAAATACTTGACCTTATTTTTATTGAGCTGAAAATCAGTGGAATTTAAAAATGGACAGTGGGGGGTTATTGAAAATCGCTGAGTTTTTTTGTCAGCCTATCGAAAACATAAAATTGTAAAATGCACAATTCTTTATCGTTCATCGTTACGCCATAAAAGCGGTCAACATCATATTCAATAACTTGGCCGGCATAATCTGTTTCACCCGCCTGTGTTTTTCTAGGATAGCCTTTAACAGTGGTTTTGTTGCCCAAATTGTCCTGAACCGTTAAAATGAAAACAGGTTGAAGTGTCAATAAAGAATCCAATTTCTTTTTGTTGCCTTCTGTGATAAAACTTTCGGCAGCAACTTCTTTAAAATTAAGAAGGTAGGTTTTTAGTGCAACGGGATTGGTATTGATGGCGGTATTTGATTTCAATGGGTACACAGAAATATTTCCATCGCTCAGCGCTATTTTAAAAGAAGCCGATGGCTGCGCGGGATATTCCATTTGAATACTTTTGATAGTCATTTCAGGGAAATAAATAATGCGGGCATCCCTCCATAAATCGGGTTTAGCAATGTAGCGCTCAGTTAAGTAACCTTCAAATCCGTCAATGCCAGTAACAAAAGGAACGGTGGAATTGAGTCCGGTGGAAGCATCCTGCATAAGCATATAAGTACCGTCAGATTCCATTGTTTTGCCGCCAATGAAATAGCTCTTGATGATTTCGTCGTTGGAGTAGATGTCGATTTTTTTGTGTTGAATCGCGATGTTCTTTATGATTTGCGGCATTCCTTCTTTTGGAACGCGGTTTTTCACTTTTACTTTATTGAGTGTTAAAAGCAAAGTCTCAATGGCGTCGGGACGGGCGGTGAATTTCCCATCTACTTTCCATATCTTGCCTTCTTTGGTTAAGGTAACCGATTTTCCGTTTTTTTCTGTGATGAAAATCTTGTCTACCGCGTTAATGTTTTCTACAGCGAAATCCCTCATTTCGGCGCGGAAAGCGCTTTTGTCATCTGGTTTTAACCAAAGATAAATGGCTATTCCAATGAGAACGAGAAAAGCGGATATGAGCAGTTTGTTTTTCATTACAGAATTACCTGGCGTACTTCCTAATTCTGATCCAGTTGTAAACCAATCCGAACAAAGCAATGAAGACCAATGGCAGGGCGATGTTTAAAAGTTGTATTTTGCTTTTGTCGTCTTTTACTTCAGTTTTGTTGAGCAAACGCATTTCAATTCTTTTGCAACGGGCGGGAATTACTTCGGCGTCATCAGTCATATAATTCATGGCGTTGAGCAAGAATTTCTTATTGTCGAAAAGGTAATTCAAATACTTATCCATCCCTAGGGGCTCCATGTGTCCGTTGTTCGGATTAAAATCATTTCGAGCAATATCACCATCAGAGATCACCAACATTTTGGTTTCTTTGCTGCTTCTCATAAAAGAAACATTACCTGGTGTGATGCGGTTCTTGAAATACGAATCGAAAGAACCTTCCAACAACACCGCCACTGCTTTTGATCCATCTTTAAAAGTTTTTTTATCCAATCCGTTTTGCGCGGCATATATGGACGGATCCAAAGAAACCCGGTATGGAACCTTTAACACTTTGCTGTAGTTGCTTGAGGATAAAACGACAGTTTTTTTAATGTGTGCCGAAGGAATGGTATCGATGGTATTGGCAAAATTCAGTTTTACAGGATCAATGTTGATGTTGATGATGTGATTGTTTTCGGAACTGATGATAGGGGAGTAAAACCATGGAACGAGTTGTAGTTTTGGTTCTTTGTTCGCCTCAATGCCTACTTGCGCAGGTATTAGTCCGCATTGCACGTCCTGCAATAAATTGTTGTTGATGCGAACACCATAGTGGTAAAGCAGTTCTTCGATGTTCAGTTTTCTGCTGCCGGCAATAAAGAAATTGGAATTTCTTAAACTGTCGTTATCGGCACCAACCTGATCAATCATCCAAATGATTTTCCCACCGCGCATCACAAATTGATCCAACACAAAAACTTCTGCAGTGGAAAAAGGAATGAGTGGTTTGGCGATCAAAAGTACATCAGTTTGATTGATGTGTTCAGTATAGATTTGTCCGGTGGAATCGGTCAATCTTACAATTGCCGGATTGTAAAATTGAAAAATAGCTCCCGACAAATCGCCAATTTCCTCAGGGAAAAGTTCGCCATGTCCTTGCAACAATCCAATGTTTTTTTTGTTTTGAGGTGGAGTGCTCAATATTTTAATGGACGATACCAATTCGTATTCAATGGATTCAATGGATTTGCCAATACTTGCTTTCAGTAGGTTCACTGGAAATGGCTGACCTTTATAGTACATCATTAATCCTGGAATCACCTGAATTTGATTAACACCACTTTCTGTTTTTTCTACATCATTGGTGAATAGCAATCCTTTTTTTCGGAGGTCGCTCACAAACTGTTCAGGATTTTCTACTGAGTGTGGATCAATGAATTCGTATTCAATGTTTTCGGGATTCAGGTTTCGGAATTCTTCCAGTTTGCTTTTTATTTCTTCGCGGAACTCCACATATTTTGCTGGGAGATTTTTTCCGTCCAGATAAACTTTAAATTCCACCACATCCTTCAATCCTTCCACGAGTTTAACAGTGGCGTCAGTCAGTGTGAAGCGCTTGTCTTGCGTAAGGTCAATGCGCGTATATTCTTTGCTCGCGATGAAATTCACTAAAAACAACACCGCGATGATGCTTAAAAAGCGAAGGAGATCTTTATATTTTCTTTGTTTTACCATTTCCTTTTGCTGAGTACCAGTTGGGTGAGTAAAATAAAAAATACAATGGCGCTGATGTAATACACCACATCACGGGAATCAATTTGTCCCTGACTGATGGAATAGTAGTGGTAGGAAATTCCTAATTGATCAACCAACAAAGCATATTCGCCAAAGAAATTGAGTTCAGAAATGAATTCAAATCCCATGTAACAGAAAACACAAAGTATGATGGCGATGATTAAAGAAATGATTTGACTTTTAGTGATCGACGAGGAGAAAATTCCGATGGCGATAAAAATAGCGCCCAGTAAAAACAAGCCGATGTATGAGCCTAAAGTAGCACCGGTATCAATATTTCCTTTTTGCGTTCCGTACTGATAAATCGTGATAAAGTAAACCACAGTTGGCAATAGCGACAAAAATAAAATGCAAAGGTTAGCGAAGTATTTTGCTAAAATGATTTGTAAATCACTGATGGGTTTCGTTACAATGAGCTCTAAAGTTCCCAGCATTTTTTCGTCGGCCATGGAGCGCATGGTCATCGCAGGAATCAACAAAAGATACAACCACGGCGCCATTACAAACAATGGTTCAAGTGTGGCGAGTCCGCTATCTAAAATATTTGCATTGTCGCTAGAAGGAATCACCCAAAGAAAAAGTCCGTTGGCCACCAGAAAAACGCCAATGATGACGTATCCTATGAGTGAGCCAAAAAAGCTTTTAATTTCTTTAGAGAACAATGCGAACATATCTACTAATCTAATTTTAAATCGTGACCCATTTTATCTTTCTTGGTCTGTAAATAAAACTTATTATGTTGATTCGATTGTATCTCGATGGCAATATTTTCAACGATTTCCAGTCCGTAGCCCATTAATCCCGCTCTTTTTGTAGGATTGTTGGTCATCAATCGGATTTTACTAATTCCTAAATCACGCAATATCTGAGCGCCAACACCATAATCTCTACTGTCCATTGGTAAGCCCAATTCAACATTGGCTTCAACGGTGTCTCTTCCTTGTTCCTGTAGTTTGTATGCTTTAAGTTTATTCAACAAACCAATGCCTCTGCCTTCTTGGTTCATGTACAGCAAAACGCCTTTTCCTTCCTTGTCAATCATCTCCAGAGATTTGTGCAATTGCGGACCACAGTCGCAACGGCAAGAACCAAATACATCACCTGTTAAGCAAGAAGAATGCACACGTACCATTACAGCTTCATCTTCCTTCCATTCACCCTTCACCAAAGCCAAATGATCTTCACCAGTAGATTTTTGTGTGTAAGAAATCAATTGAAAGTCGCCGTATTCAGTAGGCATTTTTACATCTACGTTTCTTTCAATAAGAGATTCATGTTTGAGTCGGTAAGAAATCAAATCAGCTATAGAAACGACAACCAAATTGAATTTTTTTGCAATGATTTGTAAATCTGGAAGTCGGGCCATAGTTCCATCTTCATTCATGATTTCCACAATCACTCCAGCTGGATAATGTCCCACCAGTTTAGCAAAATCAACAGCAGCTTCAGTATGTCCTGCTCTTCGCAAAACGCCGCCTTGTCGCGCCATCAATGGAAATATATGTCCGGGTTTTCCTAATTCTTCTGGTTTTGTTGCCGGATCAATTAAAGCCAAAATTGTTTTTGCTCTATCGCTAGCGCTAATCCCTGTTGTTACACCATTTCCGCGTAAGTCAACAGAAACCGTAAATGGTGTTTCATGTAAAGCCGAGTTTGAACTGACCATCAAGTTTAAGCCTAAAGCTTTGCAGCGGTCCTCTGCTAATGGAGTGCAAATAAGGCCCCGTCCATGCGTGGCCATAAAGTTTATGATTTCTGGAGTTACTGCATCTGCAGTGCAAAGGAAGTCGCCTTCATTCTCACGGTCTTCATCATCAACTACGATAATTACTTTTCCTTTTTTCAGCTCTTCAATGGCTTCTTCAATGGTATTGAGTTTTTCCGACATCTATTCTTTAAATTTACGGCCTAAAGGTAACAATGTTTAAGCAATTCTTTCGCAATAAAAATACTAAATGGCTTCTGTTAATTCTGATTATTTCGGGATTGGTGGTAAGTGATTATTTTATGCATGGATACTACAACACCGAAGGATACAGAGGGAATGTGTTGGATGATAAACAAAGTGGGGAATACAGAATTGCTTGTTTTGGTGGTAGCACCACTTTTGGGTATGGCGTAACTAACGATGAAGCTTGGCCTGCTCAATTGAACAGCGAATTGAACAAGAAAGGAAACTATAGTGTTGCCAATTTAGGAGCAAATACGCAAGGTATTTATGGTGTTTCTTATGACGTTTTAAGCTATGAGTATCTTCATTATGACATGGCGATTATTTCTAGTGGCGTAACTGATAGGGATCCAGACGAATTATCAAATTATAATTTTAGGGGCGATGATGTTTTTTTTAAATTATTCGGATATAAAACCATTTTAGGGTTCTATTTTAAAGAAGCATTGCGAGTGCTTACGCCAATCGATAAAAATGAATCCAAGCCGGTGTTTACTAATAAAGTGGCGAATGATTCTGTTCGCCAGCGCTTGAGTACATACTATACAGAAGTGAATCAGCAAGCAGAGGAAATGATATTGGCAGGGAAGATTCCTTATCAGAAATACATTGCTCAGTTGGATGAGGTGTTGAATTTTTTAGTGCAAAAAAACATCAGAACTATTTTGGTTTGTGAGCCAATGACGTACCATTCCATTCAACAGCAAAAGGTGCGGCAATTAATAAAAGCCAAATATTCGGGGAAGGTGGAATACGTAAATCTTTCGGAGCTTTTTCCTGATGTTAATAAAGTGAGTATTGATGGGATGCATTTGACGAAGGAAGGAAATAAGGTAGTGGCTGAGGCGTTGAGGGATAGTTTGTTTTATCATTAAATCCCTCTGCCAACGCACAGAATCCCTACACACTCTCCCTTTTATAAAGGGAGAAGTGCATCACTCAAGCAGTGTGTGTTGCAGGGAGTGGTCAGCTAACTAACTTCCTCCTTTGTAAAAGGAGGAGTGCGGAGGATCAATATGCGAGGGGAAGGAGGATTTTACAGCGTTAGATTATTTTTCCGGATACATCAACTCATGCACCTTCCTCGCCGATGCTTCCCAATTGAAATTTTTATTGACAAATCGATGCCCGCTTTCTGCAATGGATTGATATACTTCAGGATTTTGCAAAAGCAACTCAATAGCTCTCACATAATCCTCTTTAGTGCGGGCTACTAAAATGGAATCCTTATTTTCTGCACCCAGGGCATTGTTTGCTAAAGTGGAGGTGACACAAGGAATTTTCATTGCCATGGCTTGCAATAATTTGTTTTGCAAACCTGTGCCAATGAGCATAGGGGCAACAACAATTTTCGACTGGGCGATGATCTCGCGCATATCGTCGATCCAGCCCGTTATTTCAACATTCTTTCCATCTAAAGCCAATACTTCTTTTGCGGGTTCGGCACCTGAAACTGCAATTTTTATATCGGGATAGTTTTTAAGTAATAGAGGTAAAATCTCTTCGCACAAATATTTGGCAGCCGATACATTGGGCGGATAAGACATGTTGCCGAAGAAGAGTAAATCGTATTTCTTTTTGGACTCGCGCGGACTAAAAAAATCGGTGTCAACACCATTGGGAATGATTTTTACTTCACTGGTGTCGGTGATAAACAGACTATTTAAGTCTTGCTCGGATATAATCAATTTGTTTTTAAACCAATGGTAAATCCTTCCTTCGTATTTTCTTAATCGGAAATATTCCCATTTGTAAATGCGACTTGCTGGAAAATACGCAGTTTCAAAACGACGCTCCATTCCTTTGGCAAAAGCATCCATATAGTCCAAAGTCATGTCGATTCCATGTATGTTTTTCACGTACTCGGTAGTCCGCAACAATTGAAGGAAGATGTGATCGGGTTTTGTTTTTTCAATTAATGCTGAAATTTCTTTCGCCACTTTTGAATTGTAAAAATAACCCGACTGGAAAGGTAGTCCCATAATAAATGACTTCAGCATATTCACCGCTATTGACCATTTTGAAACGGGAAAGACATGGATTTCCTTGCAATATTTTTTGAGTTCGTTGATGCTGGATTGCTGCGCTGGTTCGTCGGAAATAGCCACCAAGTGAATTTCTTCCCACTTAGACAGTTCTTTAATAAAATGATAGGCTCTCAATTTATCACCTTTCTCTAAAGGATAAGGAATACGCGACAATATGATCAGCGTTTTTTTCAAAGAGCTTCCAGGAAAGAGGATATTTTTTTACAGATGGCAATATTGTCGTATTCCTTTTCAATCAGCTCTTTTGCTTCTCGGGAAAGATCATTGCAAAATTCAGGATGACGCAGACAAAAGATGATTTGATCCGCAAATTCTTCAGGAGTATCGGCAATTAAAATGTTTTTATTGGGTGTATAAAAAATTCCTTCGGCACCAATTTTTGTAGAAACAATAACTTTTCCCATAGCCATGCCTTCCACAATTTTAACGCGCATTCCACTGCCAGAAAGAATTGGAACCACCATTATTTTTTTGCTGGCATAAAATGTTTTGGCATCGGGCACTTCGCCAACTACTGATACATTTTTTTGTTTGTGTTGCAATAATGACTGAGGCATATCTCTACCCGCCAAATAAAATTTAGCATCAGGAATTTCTTTTAAAACCAAGTCCCATACATTTTTTAAAAACCATTCTACAGCTTCTACATTGGGCATCCAGTTCATGGAGGCGATGTGGAATACTGATTTTTCTTCTTCAGCAATAGAGGCTGGAGGGTTGGAATTGGTGATGATTCCAGTGGGTACTGAAAAACCTTTGCCATCGTAGCCGAGGTGTCTGAAAATATCCAGATCTTCCTTGGTCACGGGAATCAACCCGTCTAGCAAAGGAAGAATACTTTTTTCGTAAGCTTTGAGTCGCTTTGTGAGCACAGACAAATAGGGTTTCTTAAGTGGGTTAACAGTGTTTTTTGTTACCCTTTCCCAAATTTTGTATTCTACATTGGGCGATCTTAGTACTATTTTGGCCTTGCTGTGTTTTCTAATGGTGTCAATGTAAGGTGTAACGTACAAGCTTTCCATCAATACAATGTCGTAGTTTTTTTTAGCGAAAATCTCAATGAGTTTATTTTCAAAATCAACTGAAATAAAGCGTTTTATGTTGTACGAATCGTCATCAAAAAGATTGAAGAAAGCATCTTTAACACGAATGGACGTGTCGATATGTACCGATTCAAATGATGTTTTTTCAAGATAATCTTTTGGGATTTTAGTGAGTTGCACCGGGTGTTTGTCGGTAGCTATGGTGAGCACTTTTACTTCGTGTCCCAACTCCAAAAGGCCCATTGTAACATTGTTCATTCCAATAGCTCCACCGTCAATGGGAGGAAATGGAGGCCGCTGACACAATTGCAATATCTTCATATGTTAATCATATAATTTTTGAAACTATGGATAATCCAAGTTGCCTTCATTCTTTTCTTTTCAAAACGTTAGCTATTTTGTTGAAAAAAGCCGGACGGGAAAACAATTTAGAATCCCTTGTCGCTTTGTAGCTCAGGAAAATCCCTATTGGTGTGAGAACAATTGACGAAAGCCACATCCCAAACCCTACGTCCATACTTCCTTTTTTTCCTAGCTTTTCTCCAATAATTGCCAAAACATAATAGATCAGAAATAGCAATATAGCAAAAACAACGGGCCATCCCAAACCGCCTTTTCGAACTATGGCACCAAAGGGAGCTCCAATAAAAAAGAGGATGAGGCAAGCAAAAGATAAGGTGTATTTTTTATGCCATTCTACTTCATAACGATAGCGGTTCAAAGTTCTTTCTTCCTCAAAAGTTGCCGATCTGTTAGGGTAGCCTTGTGCCGAGCGCACCGATTGCTGGGCTTCTTGAATTACCTTTTCGCGACTGTCTTTTGCGATCATGGAAAACACATCTTTGCTCATGGCATAGGGATGCACAGTGTCAACATTAATTAAAGAATCCTTAGGGAAGTAGTAGTACTCATTCAGTTCTTTAGCCAAATTTACGCGACGGTCCAAAACATCCTGTTTCAACGAGTCGATTACTATTCCCAACTGTCGGAGGTTGATCATTTGCGACGAACCTTTGAACATGGAGCCGTCGGATTGCTGAAGGGCGTATGCCGACATGTCTATATATATAATGTGCTCTCCAAAGGAGCTGCGCAAAAACGGACGGGCCTTGCTCAACGGACTATTGTTTGTGTTTTGATCTTCTTTGAACGCATGGCCCTTATATAATGAGAGCTTCATAAACTTGCCACGCTTGTCGCTAATGGTTTCAATTTTACCTGAATCGGCAATGATAAAACTGGAGTTGTCCTCTTTCCTATGGTCGAAGAGCATTACACCTCGCATTGTTTTGTCGCTATATTTTTTTTCTATTCGAATGGTGTAATTGTCCATTCCGTTATAAAAAACACCTTCAGGAATGTTGAGCTCGGGTTTCTTTTGGGTAATGTCATTGATCATGGTTTGCATGCGCAGGGCGGTGTAGGGCAAAACATGGTTGCTAAAGTAAAATGCGCCTACGGCAATCAATCCATTAAAAACAATAAGGGAGAACATGGCCCTCTGCAGGGATATCCCCAGTGATTTAATGGCGGTTAACTCGCTGGATTCGGCCAGTTTACCAAAAGTCATGATGGAGGACAGTAAAATGGAAAGCGGCAAGCACATTGGAATTTGCCATAAAGACCAATAACCGATGAGTTCCATTAAAACCGACAATTCCAGTCCTTTTCCTATCAAATCATCCACATACTTCCATATCCATATCATCAGGAACAAGAAATTGGTAATGACGAGGTTCAGGATAAAAGGACCGATGAAGGACTTGATTATAAAGAGATGCAGACGTTTCACGATACTATGTAGTGGACAGTTTTGGGGTTAATGATCATTCCAAAAATATCTAATTTAATGTATAAAATGAGGATTGTCGTCAACATATTTGTGATTTCATAACTAATCCATTAAGTTTGCAGCCCATTTGAGAATTTAATATCATCTGGCGAGGTAGCTCAGTTGGTTAGAGCGCAGGATTCATAACCCTGAGGTCGG
>JAPLEZ010000022.1 GCA_026390935.1 Bacteroidota bacterium | reverse complement strand
GTCCGGCATAATACAATTTGCTTTTGTATTGTTCTTGTTGCCATTTGTAATTTAGGTTTGCATCGGCGCGGTATTCTACTGAATTATCCACTTCCATTCTGTTGAGGTTCTTTTTTGCATTATCCATATCTCCCTCGGGAACTTCCATGTTTTCAAAAGCAAACTTGAACTGTTCGTAAGATGGCCAGCGGGTAATAACAATTGGTGCCACTCTTAATGTGTCTCTTCCCAGTGTTTGGATGAGTGAATAGGAAGATTGGGATAAGGTGTCGGAAAGAGCGTAATACTCTGTTCTGTAACCGTAGCTGGAAAATTTAAGGGTATCGCCAACTGCAACTACTAAGGAAAAGTAGCCCGAAAAATCACTGATGGTGCCCCGGGAAGTTCCTTTGATTAGAATGTTTGTAAAAGCAACAGGTTGCAGACTGTCTTTAGATATGACTATACCAGTCAATTGGATAATCTTTTTTGATTTTTGCGCTGAAAGCGATGAAACGCTAAATAGAACAGCAAACAAAAAGAAGTATAAGAATTTTTTTCTCATAGGTGTAAAGCTAATAAAAACGGAGGTACTATTTTATTATTGTCAACTTTAGTTCCTGGGTATTTTTATTCCCATCGGCAACAACAACTCTTACTGTGTGAGGACCTGGAGTGAGGTATTGCGGAATATCAACAGTAAGTGTTTTGCTTTTAGGCTCTAAAAAGGCAATTTCCCAGTTGTCATCAAAAAAGACATCGTACTTGTACAATCCAGTGCCCCAATCTTCTATGGTGAATTTCAATTGGGTCATGCCTGCAATGGATGCGTTATTTTTAATGTTCACTAAAGAAACAAAAGGTTTTAATGTGTCGATGCTTAAGCAATAGGCACCTAAATATTTCACTTCGGCTTTAACAGTATTGTTTCTGAACTCAGTTTCGAAATGTTTAGATGGAATGCCGTTGTTGTTCACTTTTGCTATCGTTAGCTTGTCTTGCATTGGAAATAGTGAGCTGTCAACGGTGAAGAATAATGTTACCTTTCTTTGAATGGGAGTGCCTTCTCCTAATATTTGGTGAATCTCACTGAGGCATCTGCCGGTTTTAGCACGTTTGTAATGTTTGAAGTAAGTGGTATTATAAAATGTGTGTGGTTTAATTGCAACAGTGAAAGTACTATCGGTAAATTGAAAGTCTTTGTCGTGACAGATCATAGGGTCTTTACAAACAGGGGGTGTTGGTCGGTCGATTTTTCCTCCCTGACGGACTTTAAAGTTTAATGTTGTTTTGTTGAGGTAGGCGTCATAAACCGTGTAAGTGATAGTGTGCATCAGCGTATCGGTCAACAAAATTCTACCTTCATTTTCAACATTATCATAAATGCCCAACTGATTGTTTTGATCCAGGTAGCTTTTGTGTATCCATCTGTGAAAATTAGCGCGGTAACTGTAATCGGTGTGCGTATTGATATATCTAGTATTGCTGAATGCGATGTGATCCATTTGGTGTCGGTATATTTCGTGACTGTCGATAGCCAATGAGACAATATAAACACCACATTGGTTGGCGTAACCACTTAGTCGGTCGATGGTGGAAACTCCAAATCCGGTGGGACCATATAGCAAAATTGGGTTGGGATGAACGGTGGAATCTTTTTCAGTGAATAAATGATATTTCCCTTGAATTTTTACGGTATGAAAATATTGTGCTGAGGGCTGACTATTGACTGACGAAGAGTCGGATAAAGGATAAACTCTTACGCCGTAAATTTCGGGATTGATTTTGTCTACCACCGGAAAACCAAATAGCAAGGGATTAATTTGGATGTCGCCTTTTCGTATTTCAAAATGAATATGCGGATGTTCTGATGCTCCTGTATTGCCTGAAAAAGCTACTAATTCTCCTTTTTTAACCTTGATGGAATCTTTAGGAAAATGGTAGTCGGCATCGTTCCATTGTATTTGATGTTGATAGTTGCGCAATGCAGTATCAATTTTTGGAGCTGTTTTATTGAGGTGAGCGTAAACTGTGGTTAATCCGTTGGGATGGGTGATAAATAAAGTGCGACCATAACCATAGGGCGACAAGCTGATGCTTGAAACATAGCCATCTGCAGCGGCATATACATTTCTCCACTCAACACCTCCGGTTTTTACATCCAATCCCCCGTGAAAATGGTTGTTTCTCAACTCACCAAAATTGCCTGCGCAACCTATCGGACCGTCGGTAGGCCAAATAAAATAGCCTTTCGTGTATTCAATAGTGTCCTTCGAAATAGATATTGAATCCTGAGCCAATAGTGAATTGCTCAGCAATAAAAATGCAAAAATAAATCGATACAAGTTGTTCATCACAGCTGCGAATTTACTCAACCTCACGTTGATATGTAAGCAAATAATATCAACATCAGATTGTTTAACTTTTGTTGCAGTTTTGACACTCCAAAAAATATTCCTTTTATTTGTAATTGTAAAAAATACACTTTTATCTTTGATTTGATTTTTTTATCAAATACATTTAGAACAAAATAGGTTGAGCTATGAAAAAAATACTCTTTATCGCATTGGCTGCAGTGCTGGTGTTAGGATTTCAAAACAATGAAAAGTCAGTTTTGTACAAAGACGCTAAAGCTCCGGTAAATGACCGCGTGGAAGACTTGCTTAAGAGAATGACTCTCGACGAAAAAGTGGCGCAGCTGGAGTGCATGTGGGAAACCAAAAGAAACTTTTGCGATGCCAAAAATAATTTTGATCCTAAAAAGGCAGCTCTTGTTTTAGTCAATGGAATAGGGCAAATCGGTCGACCGTCAGAAGGAAAAAACGCATACGAAACAGCCGTTTTTTCTAACGCCATTCAAAAATTTTTAATTGAAAAAACGCGTTTGGGAATTCCCGCCATGTTTCATGAAGAGTGTTTGCACGGTCATGCAGCCATTGATGCTACTTCATTTTCGCAACCCATAGGATTGGCTTCTACCTGGAATACGCAACTGATTCACGACGTTTTTACTTTAACGGCAAAAGAAGCTAGGGCAAGAGGAACGCACCAGGCCTTATCGCCAGTGCTTGATGTGGCACGCGAACCGCGATGGGGAAGAGTGGAAGAGACTTATGGAGAAGATCCATACTTGGTGAAGGAAATGGCTGTTACGGCGGTAAAAGCTTTTCAGGGCAACCTTTCCAATGGACTTGATAACGAACATGTGTTCTCTACTTTAAAACATTTCGTTGCTCATGGTCAGCCAGAAAATGGTACCAACTGTGGACCCGTTAATGTGTCCAATAGAGTGTTGAGAGAAGTGTTTATGTATCCTTTTCAAAAAGCAATAGAGGCTGGTGCCGAAAGTGTAATGGCTTCTTACAACGAAGTAGATGCAGTTCCTTCCCACGCCAATAAATGGTTGCTCACTGATGTACTAAGAAACGAATGGGGCTTTAAAGGTGTAGTGGTTTCTGATTACTACGGTATACAAGAATTGAACAACCGTCACCATTTAACAGCCGATACTTTGAAAATGGCTGAATTGGCCATATCAGCTGGAGTTACAATGGAATTGCCTGAACCAGCAGTTTATCCAAAATTGAAAGAACTGGTGAAAAAAGGTTTGCTTTCCGAGAAAGTACTTGACGACAAAGTGAGATTGGTTTTGCGCCATAAATTTTTGTCGGGTGCTTTTGATCATCCTTATGTGGATGCCAAAAAAGCTCAGGAAATTGTGGGTTCTGCCGAAGGAGATGTCCTATCGTTGAAAGCTGCAGAAGAGACGATGGTGCTGTTGAAAAATGAAAATTCACTGGCACCTCTTGATGTGAAAAAATACAAAAGCATTGCAGTGATTGGTCCCAACGCGAAAGATACTTTGTTAGGTGGTTACAGTGGAGTTCCAAAACATTTTGTAACGGTGTACGATGGTGTGAAAAAACTGGTGGGAAGCGATGCTAAAGTGGAATATGCCGAAGGTTGTAAAATCACTTTACCTGGTCGTTGGGAAGATGATAAAGTGCAATTGAATTCTTATGAAAACGATGAAAAACTGATTAATGAAGCCATCGCTGTTGCGCAAAAATCGGATGTAATTATTTTGGCCATTGGTGGAAATGAACAAACATCGAGAGAGGCTTGGAGCGACACTCATATGGGCGATCGCTCTCACTTGGAATTGTTGGGCCGACAAATGGATTTAGTGAAAGCGCTGGAGAAAACAGGAAAACCAATCGTTGTGTTGTTGTTTAATGGGAGTCCGATTTGTATAAATTACATCAGCGAACACATTCCAACGATTTTTGAGTGTTGGTATCTCGGACAGGAATCGGGCACGGCGGTAGCCAATGTTTTGTTCGGGAAAGCA
This sequence comes from Bacteroidota bacterium, assembly GCA_026390935.1. GTDB lineage: Bacteria > Bacteroidota > Bacteroidia > Flavobacteriales_C > JAHEZL01. The sequence continues at coordinate 2,473 of JAPLEZ010000022.1, read as the reverse complement.
AGTCCGTCGGGAAAACTCCCCATCAGTTTTCCTCGATCTGTGGGACATATACCTTCTTTTTACAATTACAAACCTTCCGCCCGACGAGGTTATTTGTTTGACGATGTTTCTCCTTTGTATTCTTTTGGCTATGGCTTGTCGTATTCCACTTTTGAGCTGGGAGCGCCTGTTTTGAGTAAAAGTAAAATTACCAGAAATGAAAGCGTAACTGTTTCTGTAAAGGTTACCAACACGGGAAAGTTTGAAGCCATGGAAGTGGTTCAGTTGTATGTTCACGACGAAGAAGCTACAGTCACACGACCTATCAAAGAACTAAAAGCTTTTAAAAAGATTTTATTGAAAGCCGGAGAAACAAAAACAGTGGATTTTGCTTTGAATAAAGAAGCCTTTGCTTACTGGAATATCGATATGAAATACGTTGTGGACGCTGGAAATTTCACGATAATGACGGGAACTTCTTCTTTGGATAAAGATTTGAAGAAAGTGGTTTTAACGGTGATGGACTAGATTAAGTCTTCCTTTTTTTCTTTTTAGCTGCAGGAAACAAAACGTTGTTCAATATCAAACGATAGCCCGGAGAATTAGGATGCAATTTCAAATCGGTTGGAGGATCGCCAACGTGGTGCGTGTGATCTTCGGGATCATGGCCGCCATAGAAAGTCCAGGTGCCATTGCCGAATTCTCCATGAATATATTTAGCCGAACCTAAGGAAGGAGTTTCTCCCATCACTAAAACATCAGACCGCAAAAATTCTTTCCGGAAGGAAGTGGTTTGTCCCATAAATCCTTTGATGACTTTTACGTGATCCTGGCAAAGCATTGTGGGCACCTGATCCCATTTTGCAGAAAAATCGAAGAGCGTGAAAATATCTTTTTCTTCGCCATACATCGATACAAAATCCGCATGTTCTTTGGTAGCATCAATCGTTGAGAATTCATAAACCATCGGATTGTCTTCAATGGCGTAATTTTTAAAAGCGAAGCCATTGGAATAATTTAATTTGCTCTGATAGTTTGGATCCATCGGATCACCATCGAACATTACATCACAGATATCGGTGTTCTCCGCCGCCAAGCCAATATCGTACGAATCTGTAGCGGCGCACATGGCAAACATAAATCCGCCTCCTGCCACAAATTCTTTTATTTTTTTACAAACCGCCAATTTCATTTGTGAAACTTTTGCAAAGCCCAATCGGGTGGCAGTGGCTTCGCTTACGCTTTGTGTTTCTTGATACCAGGCCTGGTTTTTATAACTCGACCAAAACTTACCGTACTGTCCCGTAAAATCTTCATGATGCAAATGCAGCCAGTCGTACAAAGGAAGCGCTCCATTGATGATTTCCTCGTCGTAAACAATATCGTAATGAATCTCGGCGTAAGCCATCACCAATGTTACTGCGTCATCCCAGGGTTGCTTGTTTTTTGGAGAATATACTGCCACTTTGGGCGCTTTTTCCAATTTAACCACATCGGCATTGTATTCCGGATTAGCAATTTCAAGCAGAATGGAATTGTATTTTACGTCGGGCAAAATTTCATAGCTCACTCCGCGAATGAGGCATTCGTTTTCAATGACAGAAGATTGCTTCATTGCGAAACTTCCACCACGATAATTCAGACACCAATCAATCTCCACATTTTTTGTTAGTGCCCAATAGGCAATTCCGTAGGATTTCAAATGATCTCGTTGCGTATTGTCCATTGGAATGAACAAGTAAGCAGCAAAAGAGCTGTTGCTTAAAAGGAGAAGGAAAAAGAATATTTTTTTAAAACGGAGTTTCATCATTGTTCCATTCTTCATTCATTCGTGAACTTTTGATTACGGTGGATGGTCCACCGCTTTCACCTGCTGTAATTACACCAAACTGATTAGAATCCAGGTCTTCAAATTTCGCCAATGTATCGATGAAACGCAGAGGGATATTTTTTAGTGCACCATTTCTGTGCTTAGCAACAATAACTTCACCAATGCCTAAAAGAGAATTTCCGTTTTCGTCTTCGTTGATTTTGTAGTACTCGGGACGGTATAGGAACATTACCATGTCGGCATCCTGCTCAATCGCACCCGATTCACGTAAGTCGGAAAGCTGCGGGCGTTTATCACCACCTCTTGTTTCCACGGCTCTACTTAACTGTGATAAAGCGATTACGGGCACACCCAATTCTTTTCCGATACTTTTTAATGATCTTGAAATGAAAGAGATTTCCTGTTCACGATTTCCATTGCCCTCGCCACCGGCTGTCATCAATTGGAGGTAGTCGATAATGATCAATCCTAAGTTGTGTTGTTGTTTTAATCTTCGTGATTTCGCGCGCAATTCAAAAATAGAAAGGGAAGGAGTATCGTCAATAAATAAGGGAGCTTCGGAGATTTTTGAAACTTGTTTGTTCAGTTGTTCCCACTCATGATCCTTTAAATTTCCTTTTTTTAGTTTTTCTGCTGACAGCTGAGTTTCTGTCACCATTAACC
>JAPLEZ010000117.1 GCA_026390935.1 Bacteroidota bacterium | reverse complement strand
GTTTCGACTGGAAAGGTTTAGGTAAAGGTGAAGACATTTACACTAAAGAAGACAGAACCAAAATGGAAACTGAGTATTCTGATACTGTTAATTCAGTTGCAGAAAACACAGTAGTAATGGGTGAAGTTGTATTGAAAACTAAAAGAGAAGTTGTGATCAACATCGGGTACAAATCCGAAGGTATCATCTCTATTTCTGAATTCCGCTACAATCCTGAATTGAAAGCAGGTGACAAAGTGGATGTTTATGTTGAAAGCAAAGAAAACAAAGTAGGACAATTGTCTCTTTCTCACCACAAAGCTCGTGCTTTGACGGCTTGGAACAGAGTTAACTCAGCTTTGGAGAACGACGAAATCATCAAAGGTTATGTGAAATGCAGAACTAAAGGTGGTTTGATCGTGGATGTATTCGGTATCGAAGCATTCTTACCAGGTTCTCAAATTGATGTTAAGCCTATTCGTGATTACGATGTATATGTTGCTAAAACAATGGAATTCAAAGTTGTTAAAATCAACCACGAATTCAAAAACGTTGTTGTATCACACAAAGCATTGATCGAGGCTGAATTGGAACAACAGAAAAAAGAAATCATTGGCAAACTTGAGAAAGGACAAGTATTGGAAGGAACTGTTAAAAACATTACTTCTTATGGTGTGTTCATCGACTTAGGTGGTGTTGATGGTTTAATTCATATCACTGACTTATCATGGGGTAGAATCAATCACCCAGAAGAAATTGTTAAGTTGGATCAAAAACTAAACGTTGTAATTCTTGATTTCGACAACGATAAGAAAAGAATTGCTTTGGGCTTGAAACAATTACAAGCTCATCCTTGGGATGCATTGAACACTGAATTGAAAGTGGGAGATAAAGTAAAAGGAAAAGTGGTTGTTTTGGCTGACTACGGTGCTTTCGTTGAAATCGCTGCAGGAGTTGAAGGTTTGATCCACGTTTCTGAAATGTCTTGGTCACAGCACTTACGTTCAGCACAAGATTTCCTTAAAGTAGGAGATAGTGTTGAAGCGGAAGTTTTGACTTTGAACAGAGAAGAAAGAAAAATGTCATTGGGTATCAAACAATTGAACGAAGATCCTTGGCAAAAAGTGGAGACTAAGTTCCCTGTGGGTTCTAAGCATTCTGCAACAATCAGAAACTTTACCAACTTCGGAATCTTTGTTGAAATGGAAGAAGGTATTGATGGTTTGATCCACATCTCTGACTTATCATGGTCGAAAAAAATCAAACATCCATCTGAGTTCGCGAAATTAGGCGACAAAATCGATGTTGTTGTTTTGGAAATCGATAAAGAAAACAGAAAATTAAGCTTAGGTCACAAACAATTGGAAGAAAATCCATGGGATGTATTTGAAACTCTTTTCCAAGTAGATTCAGTACACCAAGGAACTATCATCGATTTGCAAGACAAAGGCGCTATCGTTTCAATGACTTATGGAGTTGAAGCATTTGCACCTAAAGCTCAATTGGTGAAAGAAGATGGTTCTACAGCTAAGGCTGAAGAGGCGTTGGATTTCAAAGTAATTGAATTCAGCAAAGAAGCTAAGAAAATCGTTGTTTCTCATACACGTGTGTATAAAGAGGAAAGCGCTGAGGAAAAATCAGCGAAAAAATCTGATGCTCCTGCAGCTAAAGCGGCTAAACCTAAAAAAGCAGGTAAAGATGCATCTGCATCTGCACCTCAAGAGAAGTCTACATTGGGAGATCTTGATGTATTGTCTAACTTGAAAAATGCAATGGACAAAGCAGAGAAAAACAAATAGTTTCTCATAAAATTGAAAAAAGGCCTCGTCAGTTTGACGGGGCTTTTTTTTGATTTTTATTGGTGCTAGGTCCTGAAACAAGTTCAGGATGACAAATGTTAATGATACTCAAATAGAATTCACAATACGCTTCAGGTAGTGGGCAACTCATGTCATCCTGAACTTGTTTCAGGATCTAATAATTGTTTCAAGGGATAATTACATTTTATTTTATAATTTTGACCCCATGCAGCCAAAAGTCGTCATCAATAGCCAAGCGCTCAAGCTCATTTTAAAAAGGCTATGTTATGAGCTGATAGAACAACATGGCGATTTCTCCAATACAGTGTTAATGGGCGTTCAGCCAAGAGGTTCAGAGCTCGGAGAAAGAATTCAACGCGAATTAAAATCCATTACAGGTCTTAAAGTTCCTTTTGGGAAATTAGACATTACCTTTTTTAGAGATGACTTCCGCAGAACTGAAAAACTGCTTTTGGCCGATGCTACCGAAATTGATTTTGTGATAGAGAACAAAAAAGTGGTGTTGATTGATGACGTGCTTTACACAGGAAGAACCATCAGAGCAGCAATGGATGCCATGCTGGTGTACGGCCGACCATCGGCGGTGGAATTATTGGTTTTTGTGGATCGCCGCTTTAGCAGAGATTTGCCGATAGAAGCCACCTATGTGGGAAAACGAGTGGATTCTATCGCTTCGCAGCGAGTAGCTGTAGAATGGGATAAAATTGAAGGGGAAGATAAAGTATTGATGTTTTCAACAGATAAAGAAAAGTGATGGATCAAATTAGTGTACAGCACCTTCTTGGGATTAAAGATTTAAACAAAAAAGACATTGAATTAATCTTTAATGCGGCCGATAATTTTAAGGATGTGATCAACCGTCCGATTAAAAAAGTTCCCTCTCTTCGTGATATTACAGTAGCCAATCTCTTTTTTGAAAATTCAACCCGAACGAAGTTGTCGTTTGAGCTGGCTCAAAAAAGGCTGTCGGCAGATATTATCAACTTTTCATCAGCATCCTCTTCTGTAAAAAAAGGGGAAACATTGATTGATACAGTGAACAATATTTTAGCGATGAAAGTGGACATGGTGGTGATGCGTCATCCCAACGCTGGAGCTGCCAAATTCTTGTCGGAAAATGTAAATGCAGTTATAGTAAATGCTGGTGATGGAGCGCATGAACATCCTACACAAGCCTTGCTTGACGCCTTTTCAATAAGAGAGAAGTTAGGTGAAGTAAAAGGTAAGAAGATTGTAATCGTAGGCGATATTTTGCATTCAAGAGTAGCACTGTCAAATATATTTTGTCTCAAAAAATTGGGAGCTGAGGTGATGGTTTGCGGTCCAACGACTTTAATTCCTAAATACATCGGTGAGCTTGGGGTAAAGGTGGAGCATGACTTGATGAAAGCTCTTCAATGGTGTGATGTAGCGAATATGTTACGTATCCAGTTCGAGCGTCAGGATACTAAATTCTTTCCATCTGTTCGAGAGTATGTCATGATGTACGGACTCAACAAAGAAAAACTCGATCAACTGAAAAAAAACATTGTCATCATGCATCCCGGACCTATCAATCGAGGGGTGGAATTGTCTTCGGATGTTGCTGATTCAGAGCATTCTATCATCCTGGAACAAGTTGAAAACGGTGTCGCTGTTAGAATGGCGGTGATGTATTTACTGGCAAGTAGGTTAAAAAGATAGGAACGTGTTGAAAATGCGTTTTTAAAAATTGGAGAATTCTCTTATATTTGTTAAAGCACTAAATCTAATCAATATGAATTTCACAGTTGACAAACAAGAAAAATACACGGCAATAAAGTTACACGTTGAAAAACTTGACACTACCATTGCACCTTCTTTGAAGTCGGAATTGGTTATGCTAAACGCCAATGGCACCAAAAACATTATCATCAATCTTGCAGAAACAAGATATTGCGATTCATCAGGTTTAAGCGCCATTTTAGTTGCCAACCGTTTGTGTAAAAATGTTGGAGGGACTTTCGTTTTAACTGGTTTACAGGATTCAGTGAAAAAACTGGTTTCTATTTCTCAGTTGGATACTATTTTAAATATCACTCCAAGCTTCCCTGAGGCGGTTGATTTCCTCTTCATGAATGAAGTTGAAAAAGGTCTATAATTTTTTTCTGTCTATACTTTAACCCCAAAGTTTATGATTAAAAAACTACTTTTTTTATTTGCAATTCTTATTTCAGTTGGAACATCTTCAGTTGCGCAGTGTACTCCTGATGCGAATATTGTATCTCCAGGATTTTATCCAACAAGTTTACCAGATGCTGTAGCCGGACAAAGTTATTCTCAGGTATTGCAATTTAAGGTTGCTTCTGATACTTCTTACATGTCATTGAGCGGAACTATTACATCCGCAACGCTAACAAATGTTACTGGATTACCAGCGGGGTTTTCTTATTCATGTAACAAATCTCCTAATGCTTGTACTTACAATGGTGGTGAAATAGGTTGTATATCGCTTAGTGGGAATCCTACTTCAGGAGCAGTAGGTTCTTATAATCTTTCTTTAACGTTGAGTTTTAATGTGATAGTAAACTCTACTCCGGTTGTTTTGCCAGTGAATGTTCCAGTTACATTGAAAGTGATTGCAAGCAATGGATTAACTGTTACAAAGGCTCCATTTTTCGCACTTACACAAAGAGACGAGGATTTAGTGCTTTTGAATCCAGCCAACGGAAAATTGTCAGTTTCTGTTTTTGATATGTTAGGTCGTGTTGTGAAAACTGGCAACTACCAATCCATTAAGGGAGAAGCTACCTACATTAATGTGTCGGGATTAGAAAAAGGAATTTATTTTGTGAATCTTCAATTGAATGGCAAACAAGAAACAATTAAAATCTCTAAAGGTTTCTACTAATTGATTTCAGTTCTTGTTCTCGGTTCAGGTTCTGCCACTCCACGAGTCGACAGGAATCCTTCGGGAATTTTAGTAAACAGTGCTAATTCAAGTTTTTTGGTAGATTGTGGTGAGGGAACTCAACTGCAATTGCGCAAATACAAGCAATCTCTTCAACGAATTAATCATATTTTCATTACCCATTTACATGCCGATCATTTCTTGGGATTGTTCGGGTTAATCTCTACGCAGGGAATGCTTGGAAGAGAAAAGCCTTTGCAAATATTTGCGCCGAAAGGAATGGAGGAGATCATTAAAGTGCAAATGAAAATCACCAAATCGTGGTTGACCTATTCTTTAAGTTTTCATGAGGTGGATTGTTCAAAAAGCGCGCTCATTTGGGAAGACAAAGAAATGGAGGTTTACAATGTTCCGCTGGATCATAAAATTGCTTGTTCAGGTTATGTATTTAAGCAAAAAAAGAAACCACGAAATATTCTTCCTCTAAAAATTGAGCAGCATAAAATACCTGTTTATGCAAGAAAGGAAATCAAGTTAGGTGCTGATTTTGTTGACGAAAAAGGTCGCGTAATTCCGAATAGTGAATTGACTGTTGATTCGGAAAAGGCTTTGAGTTTTGCTTATTTATCAGATACTAAAGTATTGAATGAAGCGCCTACAATATTAAACGATGTGGATTTGCTATACCATGAAGCTACTTTTTTAAATGATATGGCAGACAGGGCAGAAGCCACTCATCATTCAACAGCTGAGCAAGCTGCGGAATTTGCAGCTAAGTGTGCTGCGAAAAAGTTAATTCTCGGACATTTTTCATCACGCTATGACGAACTTCATGAATTTGTATCAGAGGCTAAACCTATCTTCGCCAACGTTCATGTGGCGGAAGATGGTAAATGGTTTTCTACTGAATGAATTGGTTCTTATTTAGAATCTTTCTAAATTCGTTTTCTGCTTGAAAAATAAAATTACCATAGCGCTTGCCTTTGATGAGTTTCTTTTAGAAGCTGGATTGCGCTATGTGTTGGATAAAAATAGTGATTTTGTAATTCAGTCGTCTGTAGGTTCTCAGGAAGAAATAGCGGAGTTGTTTCAAAGTAAAAATCCGCCATCGGTTTTATTGATTGACGTTTTTTCTTCTCATTTTGACGTAGATAAAATTTTAGCGTATTCGGCGTTTTCAAAAAAAACAAAAGTGATTCCTGTGACAGATATTCGTACTAAAAGCGAATATATTAAATTGCTGAAATCGGGAATCAACAGCTATTTGCTTAAGGTGTGTGATGAAAATGAAATTGTAGAGTGTATTAAAAAAACAGTGAGCGGAAAAAACTTTGTGTGCGCTCAAGTGGTGGATGTGCTCACAGATAAAGCAGTTTTGAAAGAAGGTGAAGCACCGTACAAAAAAACATGTGAAGGATTAAATATTTCTGATCGTGAAATTGAAATTATTAAGCTGATTGCCGAAGGGCGGATCAATAAAGAAATTGCCGATACTTTATTTTTAAGTAATCATACGATCAATACTCATCGCAAAAACATTATGCAAAAGTTGGGCATTAACAATACCGCAGGGATTGTATTGTTTGCAGTGAAGGAACAGATTGTGAGTGCTAATGATTTTTTGTTTTCTTCGAAGGATTAATTTTTCTTCTTACTTTTTTCTTGATAAAAAAGTAACAAAAAATCAAGAACTAAGAGATGCTGCCACCGCACGAAAATCCTTTCGCTCGATCGCCTCTTAGTTCTGTCCCTCGCACGAAGTTAGTTAACCATTTCCTTTAAGTACCGATTCTCCTGAGGTTATTCCTCCAACAAATCCGGTCGTCTTTCCTGAGTAATTTTCTCTGCCATTTCCATTCTCCATTTTTCAATGTTTTCGGCATGTCCCGACAATAATACATCAGGAACTTTCATGCCTTTGAATTCAGGCGGACGGGTATAAACCGGAGGAGATAGTAAATTATCCTGGAAAGAATCGGTGAGGGCTGAGGTTTCATCGGAAATTGCTCCCGGAATCAATCGAATGATAGAATCCGCCAAAACAGCTGCGGCGAGTTCACCGCCGGAAAGCACATAATCTCCAATGGAAATTTCTTTGGTCACATATAAATCGCGAATGCGTTGGTCGATGCCTTTGTAATGTCCGCAGATCATCATGAGGTTTGTAAATAATGATAGGCGATTGGCAGTTTTCTGCTCGTAGCGCTCACCATCAGGTGTGAGGTAAATAATTTCGTCGTATTTTCTTTCGCTCTGCAGTTTTTCAATTGCGTCAGAAATAGGTTGACAGGTCATCACCATTCCTGCACCACCTCCGTATTGATAGTCGTCTACGCTTTTTTGTTTGCTGGTGGAGAAAGTGCGGATATCGTGGAGGTGAATCTCCACCACTTTGTTTTCAATGGCTTTTTTTAAAATAGAGTGTTGGAAAGGACTTTCTAACAGGTTGGGCAATATGGTTAATATATCAATGCGCATAAACTTTTAATCAGAAGCTAAATCTCCTATATTTGACCAAAATTAGTGTTTATGTCTGACATCAGGAACAACTGGACCAAAGCTGAAGTCCTTGAAATTTTCAACAAACCTTTATTGGAGCTGGTTTTTGAAGCCGCTTCGGTACATAGAAAATACCATAATCCTCGCGAAGTTCAGGTTTCATCATTGATCTCAATAAAAACAGGAGGTTGTTCTGAAGACTGTGGATATTGTCCGCAATCGGCGAAATACCACACCGATGTTAAAGTTCATAAATTAATGGAAGTGGAAGAGGTACTTGGTCAGGCAAAAAATGCTCAGGCCGGAGGGGCTTCAAGAATGTGTTTGGGTGCGGCATGGAGAGAGGTGAGAGACAACAGTGATTTCGATAGAGTGCTGGAAATGGTGCGAGGCATCAATGAAATGAATATGGAGGTTTGCTGTACCTTAGGTATGGTGACCGAAGAGCAGGCTCGTCGTTTGGCAGATGCAGGCTTGTATGCATACAACCACAATGTGGATACATCAGAAGAACATTACGCAGATATTATTTCTACCAGAACTTATAAAGACAGATTGGATACACATGAGCACGTGCGTAAGGCAGGTGTGACTTTGTGTTCGGGCGGAATTATTGGTTTGGGAGAGACTGAAGCTGACAGAATAGGAATGATATTGACATTGGCCAATCAGGAAAAACATCCTGAATCAGTGCCTATCAATGCATTGGTGCCTGTTGCTGGAACTCCAATGGAGAATCAAGAAAGAGTTTCTATTTGGGAAATGGTAAGAATGATTGCTACGGCAAGAATTGTAATGCCTAAAAGCGTGGTGCGTTTATCTGCAGGAAGATTGGAAATGTCTAAAGAAGGTCAGGCTTTGTGTTTCATGGCTGGAGCAGGTTCTGTTTTCGCTGGAGACAAATTGTTGACAACGCCTAATCCGGCGCAAAACGAAGACATTGAATTATTCAAAATTTTAGGATTAACGCCAACAGAACCTTTCACTAAAGGAGAAAAGCCTGAAATTAAAATGTCCTATAAAGAAAGCAGCAAAAAGCAGGAGATGGAGAGCAAGGTGAAAGCCTGGAAAGAGGAAATGGCCGCTGCCAAAAAATAAGGGATGCGCTCTCTTGAGAAAAAATTACAAGAAGATTTGGCGCAAAGGAAAGTTGCAGGATTACTGCGTGAACTTCCACACAACAAAGAGCTAATTGATTTTTGTTCCAACGATTACCTGGGTTGGGCGGGGGATGAGGATCTTAAAAAATCTATTCTCCATAGTTTTCAAAATAAAAAATTTCAGGTGGGGTCTTCAGGATCCCGATTGATTTCCGGTAATTCTTTGTTCGCAGAAGAGCTCGAAAGAAAGATAGCTGCTTACCATCATGCAGAAGCTGCTTTGATTTTTAATTCGGGCTACGATGCCAATGTTGGCTTTTTCTCAGCCGTTCCAAAACGAGGAGATACTGTGCTGTACGATGAACTGATTCACGCTTCTATTCGCGATGGTATACGATTAGGGTTGGCAAAATCATTTTCATTTAAACACAATGATGTTGCCGATTTAAAAAATAAAATTTCAAAAGCTGATGGGAATGTGTTTGTGGCGGTAGAATCAATTTATTCCATGGATGGAGATGCAGCGCCATTAATTGAATTATCAAAAATTGATGGTGTGTATTTAGTTGTAGATGAAGCGCATTCTGCTGGTGTTTGCGGTGTCAATGGAGAAGGAAAAGTTTTTGAATTGGGAATTGAAGTTTTTGCCAGATTGGTGACTTACGGTAAAGCATTTGGTGCGCATGGCGCGGCGATTTTAGGATCAAATATTTTAAAGGAATACTTAATCAACTACTCTCGTTCATTTATTTATACCACCTTTTGTTCCGACTTCAATTTAGTTGCGATTGATGCTGTTTATGATCGGAAAACTGAAATTGCAGCGCGCATAAAAAAGGTACAGGAGATCAAAAAATATTTTTTGCAACAGATTAAATTCAAAAAAATACATTCGGATTTTATTCCCAGCGACAGCTTGATTCATGGTTTTTTGGTTCGCAATAATTCTCAATGCAAACACTTAGAGCAGTTGTTGAAAAGCAAGGGCTTTGCCGTAAAGGCAATTTTGAGTCCTACTGTACCTGAAGACAGCGAAAGACTGCGCATTTCCTTGCATTACCATAACACTCCGGAGCAGGTGGATGAGTTGTGTGAAATTCTTGTTGGGTTTTTAAATAATTAATTGATTTTTACTATTTTAGAAATCGAAATCAGTTTGTTTGGGGGCAATGTTAAGTGTAGGTGTAACAATTGCGCAGGACTGATTGTTTTACGAACAACACAAGGGGATTTTTAAAACACTACTAACAACGCTTATGAAAAAGATAATTTTTCTATTCTTTCTATTATTATCATCAACTCTTTCCTTATTCTCCCAACTTCAAGTTTGTCCGCTTTCCAACAATGAATGGCAATGGCCCACTCATACCAACTGGTTTTTTGGTAAGGGGAAAAACGTTGGTTTTGGAGCTAGCGGTTCAGGAGCTTCAACAGTAACAGCACTTACTGGAGGTGCTTTCTGGTTTCCTTCATACGAGGCGGTGTCTTCTGTAAGTGATGAAAGTGGTAATTTGATTTTCTTTACAAATGGCGTTGAATTATGGGATGCAGGTGGAAATGCGGTTGCCATTCCGGGAGGTAAATTGAAAACTGGTGCCGAGATTCCCACAGGTGATGCGGGTAGTGCTGTGCAAGGAGTTTTTATAGTAAAGCATCCTTTAGATCAAAATAATTACTACATCTTTTGTACAGATGATGCAATTTATGGACAAAACGGAACCACCAATGGCTTCAATTATTTTGTATATAATAAAGCCAGTGCTACAGTTACGGGTCCAACACGATTAGGAAATTACAGGAGTACCGAGCAAGTAGCTGCAACATGGCATTCGAACGGAATTGATATTTGGATAGTAACGCATGAAGCGCTTCCCATCGGACAAGAAAAACCTGCTTTCACGCAAAAGTATAATGCATATTTATTGTCTTGTTCAGGGGTGAATTCAACGCCTGTATCGTCAACGTTAGGATTTAAAGTAACGGTGGGTAGAGACTGGCAAAATAATTTAGATAGAAGTAATGAAAGATCTTCGTTGCAATTTTCTTGGAACAGTAAAAAAGCTGCGGCAACGCATCACAGGGCTAATGGGGACATTAGTGCTTTTAACGAGACGGTGTCCTTGATGGATTTTAACAATACAACAGGTGTTTTGTCCAATTCAGTTCCAATTAGTATCAATGATTCCGATCATGGAAATCCTTACGATTGCGAATTTTCTCCAAGCAGTAGCAGAATATATGTTACGTATCAATCTAGTCCGTGGGCACCAACTCAAGATGGAAAAATTGGTTACTACAACGTAGCTGCGCCTTATGCTTACACCAATATTGCCAACTTAGGAATTAATGTAGACGGAGCTTCCATTAAACTTGGAGGTGATGGGAAAATATACATGGCTTCATTTACATCAAGTCCTTGGGGTTACAGGGATAACTTAGGAGCTGTAAGTACGCCAGATGGTGCTGCCTCATTTAATGTTTCGGGTAAAGCTGTTGGATCACAAGTGGTAGGATATGGTTTACCAAACATGTTTGTTCCGCCTCGCGACTATTTAAAAGTTAGAGATACTACAGTGAAGAAATGTCATACATTAAATATGGCTGTTACTTGGAAGTGCAAGGGAACAGATGCGGAAGATATTACTGTAAGTCATTGGAGTACTGTTAATCCAGCTCATGCAGCTTATATCACCGACACAAAAACTGGTGCAATCAGTCCGAACACACCTGTTGGTACAACAATAAAAGTGATTTATACAATTTGTTCTATTTCTGATACGGCAGAGGTTACTATTGTTTCCTGTGCTTGTCCTCTCGATTTAAAAAATGAAGCACCAAAAGTTTGTGTGGGCAATAAAATAAAAATGGACACCACTGTTTTGATGGGGCCGGGAATCTGGTCTATTGACTCATTGCCAACTTCTGTAGGAACCAGTCCGACATTGGTTATTTCAGCAGGAGATACAGTTTTCACAACTGTAGCGGGCAATAAAATTGGAACCTATAAATTGTTGTTCAAGGATGCAACAGATGCTGCTTGTCGCGATTCTATTTATATCACCGTAAATCCTTTGCCAACACCAAATATTACACCTTTTGGTCCGCTGTGCAGCGATTCTACTTTGACTACCATGACACTTACACCAACGATTGTAGGGGGAACCGGACAATGGTACATAAACAATGTAAACATTGGTAGTTCAGATAAATTTGATCCAACTTCTCCCGTGTTCACCGGAGCGACTATAACAAGAACTGATACCGTGAAATACACGCACACTGATGTTAATGGTTGTGTTGCCTCCGATAAAGAGCCTGTGATAGTCAACAAAAGAAAGGACGCTACCATCACTGCTGCTGGACCATATTGTATGAACGATCCTAAAGTTCAAATGAAACTTCCAGCAACTAGCACTAGTGGTGGAGTTTGGAGTGGAGATATTGGAACCAATTATGTTAATGCTTCAGGATTGTTTGATCCTTTAAAGGCTACACCATCGGGAACTAAAAAAGTATACTATACTTTGGGAGGATTATGCGGAGATAAAAAATCGATAGATGTTGTTGTTAACGACACTACAAACGCAAGATTAACAATAACAGATTCCACAGTTTGCAAAACCGATGCCCCTGTGAATCTCAACGCATTTACAAAACAGGTGGGAGGTACTTGGAAAATTACTGCCGCCCCTGCTGGAGCTGCTGCAACCATTGGAGCGACTAGTTCTCCATTTGATCCTCAAAATCCTGCTTACGTGGTTGGCGATTATACTTTGGAATATTCTTTTGCAGGAGCTTGTCCGAGCAAACACACTTTGGTAATGCATGTGGTGAGTCAGTTTGATGCTACTATTTCCGTGCCCTCAAGTCAGGATACAATTTGTCAAAACTCATCTTCCTTTGCAATAAACAAAGTTTCTAATGGGGGTAAGTTTTTTGCTACTTGCGGAGCATGTATTAATCAAACTACAGGTGTTTTCAATCCGGCCTTGGCTGTTCCTGGAGTAAATACGGTGAGTTATGGTTTGCAAAGCAATTGCGGTGACACGTCTACTGTTGATATCACGGTTTTACCAGTGTTTACTTCGGTGATCACTCAAGATAAAACACTTTGTTTGAACCAAGCATACACAGCAACGAACACTTGGTTACCAGTAGATCCTTTAACTCTCGGATACATTGTTCCAGGAACATGGAAAATTGTTGGCGCTGGCTCAGGATTAAATGCTGCGACGGGCACCTTTGATTCTTCACTTCCAGGCATTGGAACTTACAAAATCACCTATGAGGTGAGTGCTTATGCTTGCTATGTTCCTGATACGGTCACTATTAATGTTATTGCTTCTCCAACTGCGACAATTACTGGTGATTCAACTGTTTGTGAAAATGTGGCAGGAGTTCAGTTGACTGCAAATGGCGCTGCTGGTGTGTGGTGGGAAGCACAAAGCAAAGTTAATTCCACAGGATTTTTTAATTCAATGGGAACTTCAGTGGGAGTGCACCTCATAGAATACCGCATGGATAATGGAACTTGTAAGGATACAGTGACTTATCCTGTGCGAGTAAAAAAAGTACCAAAAACCGACTTCAAAGTAAATAAAGTAATTGATTGTGTTTGGCTAGATATTATTGGTACAGATATTTCTGATTCAGTTCCTGTTATTTCGTTTTGGACTTTTGTAAATGGCGCAATTTATTCAGGAGATATTGGTACTGCAAGTTACACCTACAATACCGTCGGATTGCATAGTATGTCATTGAAGAATACATATGCGAATGGGTGTATTTCTGAAGAGAATAAGGTTGATTATCTGACGGCGCTTCCTTTGCCCAAGGCAGATTTTACAACAAGTCCTGATTTAATGAGAGTTTCAAATCCATCTGCTTCGTTTTATGATGCTTCATCTTCTGATGTAACCAGCTGGGCGTGGAATTTTAGCGCTAAAGGAAAACCTGGTACTTCAGTGCTTTCCGATGAGGATGTTATCTTCTCGTCTACGGATGATGATACTATTCCAGTGAAATTAGTGGTGAGCAATGGTTATTGCCTGGATTCAATTACACGAAATGTTTACGTTAGATCTAATACAACTATTTTTGTACCCAACGCTTTTACTCCTAATAACGATGGAGAAAACGATGCATTTTTGCCGAAGGGAATTAATTTCGGTGATACAGGTTATGAATTCATGATTTTTGATCGTTGGGGTGAAGTGATTTTTAAAACCAACAATCCTACGGAAGCTTGGAATGGAAAGCGATCTAATGATATGAGAGATGCACAGGTAGATGTGTATGTTTGGCGTGTAACCTATGTGGATCACTTTTCAGGCATCAAACAAAAACCAGTGGTTGGTCATGTTGCTTTGATACGATAAAAGAAACTTAAAAGCTCAAAGCCAAAGGAGAAAATACTCTTTTGGCTTTTGAGTTTTAATCAACCAACATTTATCTTTTATGCAGCAATTTTTGAAAGTACTAGTTCGGCAAAATTGTTTGCCGTTCCAGCATAGATGTTGTCATTAAATTCAATAAATTCTGTGTGTGTGATATCCATAAAGCGCAGATATTTATTGAATAAAAGAGCGAGTGGGCATTTTCCTATTTCTGTTTCACTTCGGCATTCCACCAGCATTTTTACCAGCTGTACTTGAACACAACTGTTTTTGCATTCTACGGAATTAGCAGTTATTTTCACTGCTTCGTCGTTTAATTTGAATTGAATAATTGTCTTCATTGTATAAAGTTTATATTACAATGATACAGGGGCAAACCGTAACGTATTTACGGTGTGAATTTATTTCAAAAAAAAACTCCTTCATATGTTGAAGGAGTTTTGGGTATAGTAGTAGTGAATGTTATTTGCTGCTAATTACTTCAGCGTATATAATGTCATTGAGATCTAACTGATAAATGGCGTAAAGTGCGCTTTGCAAACGATTTTTCAATCTTTGATAATCGCCCGAGCTGCTGAAATAATATTTAAAATTATTGTCGGTATTATTTTCTTCCCACATGATTCCATAAACTTCTTTTCCCGATTTCATTTTGATGCGACAATGTTGCTTTTCAAAATTTTTGAATATTGATCTCTCCATAGTAGAATTTTAGTGTGCCTGAATTCTTGTACGGGATTATCCGTAAAAAAGTTGGCCTTATTTTTCAACAGCGTGTTGAAAAATAAGGCCAGGCTTTTTTGAATCTTTTTAAAGTCTACAAGAAATCATTGGCAAGGTTGGCTAACTCTGATCGTTCACCTCGCTCCAAAGCAATGTGAGCGTATAAAGGATGACCTTTAACTTTGTCAATCAAATAGGATAAACCATTACTTAAGTGATCCAGGTAAGGAGTGTCAATCTGATAAACGTCACCTGTAAACACAATTTTTGTGTTTTCACCAGCTCTGCTAATAATGGTTTTTACTTCATGTGGAGTAAGGTTTTGCGCCTCATCAATAATGAAGAAAATATTCGATAAGCTTCTTCCGCGAATGTAAGCCAGAGGTGTCACCACCATTTTTTCGTTGGCCACCATTTCTTCGATGGCTTTGTATTCTTTGTCTTGTTGATTAAACTGACTCTTAATTAATTTAAGGTTGTCCCAAAGCGGTTCCATGTATGGATTCAGTTTCGATTTGATATCACCCGGCAAGTAACCAATGTCTTTGTTGCTTAAAGGAACAATTGGTCTCGCCAGATAAATCTGATGAAAATCTCTTCTTTGTTGCAAAGCTCCAGCTAATGAGAGCAAGGTTTTTCCTGTTCCTGCAGCGCCTTGAATGGTAACGAGTTTTATTTTTGGATTCAAAATGGCGTGCAAAGCAAAGGCTTGTTCGGAGTTTCTCGGACCGATACCGTAAGCCGACATTTTCTCTACTCGTTCAAAGGTTTTTTCTGCGCAGCTGTAGTAGGATAAAACAGATTTTTTTCCGTTTTTAAGAATGTAAAAATGGTTGTTTTGCTTTGAAGGCGGAATTACTCCTTCTGCAGAAACAATTTTTTCTTCATATAGTTTATCTATAATAGAGGAATCAACTCCTTCAATAAAAGCTCTTCCAGTGGGAGTGGATCCTTCTTCTAAAACCTCGTTGGTCATTTTCCCCGTTTCGTAATCCTCGGCAACCATGTCGAGTGATTTTGCTTTAATGCGAAGATTGATGTCTTTGGTGACAAAAATTACTTTACGTTTGGGAAATTTTTCAATTAAATAAAGTGCGGCATTTAAAATTTTGTGATCGGCTTTGTCTCTCCCAAAAATTTCTTCTGCATCCAATTTTGTAGGATGAGACATAACGATGGAAAAAAGTCCTTTGTCGCGCTCACCAATGGGAATCCATTTTTTCAATGAGGATGATCCCGAAGCTCCATCCACAAATCGGGTAAATTCACGAGCAGCGAAATTTTTGCTGTCGTTGCCTTTTTTGAAATTATCTAGTTCTTCCAAAACTGTGATTGGAATTGCTACGTCGTTGTCGCCGAAGTTTTTGATTGCATCATGATCATAAATGATTACCGATGTATCCAGAACGAAAATTTTTCTACTTTTTCCCACGCTATATTATTTTTGTTGTTAATCTACTGCTTTGTACCGCAAATACTTTTTTTTGTTGTCAAGAGATTTCAACAAAACATTCTTGAAAGATATTTGGATAAATTTCTTTTGCTAAAAATGCGATTGTATTTTTATCTTGCCATCGTTTCAATAAATTTTTTTACATGAAAAAATCTTCTTTGTTATTAATGGGGACAATAGTGATTGTTTCCTTTTTATATTCCTGTGTTGCAACATCTTCCACTATGGTGAGTGTTATAAAGCCTGCTGATATTAATGTTCCCGGACATATTAAAAGATTGGGGATCGTGGACAGGAGTCATCCCGATAAATCAGGAAAAGCTATCAATATTATTGAAGGAATGTTTTCAGGTGAAAGTATTTATCAGGATAAATACAGCGCCAATGAAGCAATGGGAGGAGTGATTTTTGAATTGTCGAAAACAGAACGGTTTACTGTTTATCAAATTCAAGGTGTGACTTTAACCAACAATGGTTCTACTTCTTTTTCACCGATTTTGAGCTGGGAGTTGATTAAAGAATTGTGCTTAAAAAATAAAGTGGATGCATTGGTGGTTTTGGAAGTTTTCGACACCAATAAAAATTTAAACTGGCGCACAGAAAATCAAAGCATAGTAAAAAACGGAATCACACAAAATCAAATTATGCATATTGCTAATATGACCACAGAGGTAGTTACCGGCTGGAGAATTTATGATCCATCCAATCAAACTATTGTTGATGAATGGCGTGTTCGTGAAAGCAAGTCGTCGTCGGCAAGAGGAATAACACAATACGATGCAGAAACAGCACTGCCTCAGTATACGAGTGTAGTAGGTGAATTGGCAAGAAAGAATGGCGAGACGTATGGTTTAAGGATTGCGCCGATTGCGATAATGGTTAGCAGGTATTTTTATACTGGTGGTAATCCTGTGATGCAAGATGCCAGAACTTTTATTCAGTCGCAAAATTATTCTGATGCAGTAAAGTCGTGGGAAGCGATTTACAACAGCACTGAAAAACCAAAAATCAGAGCAAGGGCTGCTCATAATATTGCAGTGGCATGCGAGATAGACGGACAATTGGACAAGGCGATTGAGTGGGCTAATAGGGCCATTGAGCTGGGGAATAAAAATTCAAAGTATTATTTGCGAACATTAGAGCAAAGGAAGATTGATGATGTGAAAGCTAAGCAACAATTACAAAGTGTGGAGGAAGAGAAGTGAAATTTGACATTTCTTTTTTATGCGAATGAGCATTGAAAATGAAATGTGTCATTATAGTAACCTGATAAATGTCTAATTGAATCTTATCGCCTTCACAGGCTGAATTTTCGCAGCCAAGTAAGAAGGCAAAATCATTACTACCAAACAGAAGATCAGGGTGATTCCGTTCACAATAATCAAGTGAAAAATATTCAGATTAATCGGTACGCTGTTGAGGTAATACATTTTTGGATCCATAGGAATGCACTGAAAATACTGCTGCAACAAGCACAAGCTTATTCCTATGATATTTCCCCATAAAATTCCTTTGCCGATGAGGAAAGCCGATTGATACACGAAAATTTTGCGAATGCTTTTTTGGGTCATGCCCATTCCTTTCAATATGCCTATCATTTGTGTTTTTTCCAAAATTAAAATCAATAAAGCTGAGGACATATTAATGATGGATACTATCAATATAATTACAATTACAATAGCCACCAATCCATTTAGATATTCCAGCCAGTTCATCATAGATGGATAGCGGGTGTACAAACTTTCGGCTTTGAGATTGGAGCCTAAGAAAAAGTAGTCGTTAAAAATTTTGGTCTCTGTGCTTTCCATCTGCAATTGTTCGGGGATGAAAATGTTTTTGATGTCCTTTTCCAGTCCGCCTTTATTTACAAAAATTTCAAATCCACCTACCTGATCTTCCGACCAGCCGTTAATTTTACGAATGTGTTTTATGTCTATCAACACAAAACGATTGTCGATTTCTTCCAGCATTCCCGTCTCATAAATTCCTTTCACAAAAAAAGCATACTTGGTAGGTTTATATTGAAACAAATCGTCGTCATTTTTATTTGCTTTGGACACAAAGTGGATGATGAATTTATCGCCTAATTTCAGTTTTAAATTTTGAGCAATTTTGCGGGAAATCAATGCATCTTTTGATTTTGTGGTGTCGGAGAGCGAAAGCATTTCACCTTCCTTGATGTTACCTTGGAAAATCTCGCGGTTGAAATCGGTGCTGATTCCCTTCAGCACAATACCCTGCATGTTCTCTTTGGTTTTGATGATGCCAGGTTTTGTTGCAAAAACCTGTATGTGCGAAAACTCAGGATCAACAGTGATGCCCGGATAAAATTTTTGTTTTGAAGAAATAGGGATGTTCTCAAAAGAGTAATCGCCGTCGTTGGAAGAAACTACTATGTCGGAACTGAAGCCTGATATTTTTTCTTTCACTTGCTTTTGAAATCCGGTAGTGACTGCAAAAGTTAAAATCATTACTGCCACGCCAAGGGATATTCCTATAATGGCTATATTCGCGATCGATTTAGTGAGCGAAGATTGGTGTTTCTTCCCCAGTATAATCCGTTTTGCTATGAAAAATTCTAAATTCAACTTAAAACAAAAATAAGAATTCATGCTGAGCTCCCGACTGTTAAAAAGAATTGTTTTAGTTTCCAGTGTTTTTATTGTAGTGGCCTGTGCTTCCAAAACGGTTGCAGTTGCGCCGCTTCAGGAGGAGGTGGTGCTTGAAAAAAAAGCTGATACTGCCTTGATTTTGGGAATTCAGCGCACTGCCGAATATCTTCCTTTCTTGAAGGGTAAAAGAGTAGGAGTAGTGGCCAATCATACGGCTATTATTGGTAAAAAACATTTGGTGGATACTTTGCTGGCCATGGGCGTTAGTGTAAAATATGTTTTTGCGCCAGAGCACGGATTTCGTGGTGATGCTGATGCTGGAGCGGAAGTGAAGGATGGCATCGACAGCAAAACCGGATTGCCTTTGTTCTCTCTTTATGGAAAAAATAAAAAGCCGTCAAAAGTCTGGATGGATTCACTGGATATTTTGGTGTTTGATATTCAGGATGTAGGCGCTCGCTTTTACACCTATATATCTACGCTGCATTATGTGATGCAGGCTTGCGCCGAGTACAATAAACCTTTAATTATTTTGGATCGACCAAATCCTAATGGGAATTATGTAGACGGACCGGTACTGCAAAAAAAATACAAATCATTTGTGGGCATGCATCCCATTCCGGTGGTGCATGGTATGACTATTGGAGAATATGCGCAAATGGTCAATGGTGAAAAATGGCTTCACGATTCTTTGGATCTCAAATGTCCGCTCACTGTCATTAAAATGGAAAATTACAATCACAACATGATTTACAATTTGCCAGCGCATCCTTCGCCAAACCTTACTAATATGAGGGCTATTTATTTGTATCCGTCGTTGTGCTTTTTTGAAGGAACGATAGTGAGTGTTGGTCGCGGAACTGAATTTCCTTTTGAAACTTATGGTCACCCGACTTACAGCGATAAAGGTTTTTCATTTACACCTGTTCCTATCAAAGGAAAAAGTATGGATCCTTTGTTAAAAGGAGAACAATGTTTTGGCAAAGATTTACGTGCAATGAATGTTGATTCCCTTCGCACGAAAGGACTCGATTTGTCGTATTTGATCGACGCTTACAAAAACACCAAATCAGATAACTTCTTTGTTTTTTCTAAATTCTTTGATAATCTGGCGGGCAGTGATCGCTTGCGCAAGCAAATCATAGAAGGGAAGTCGGAAGTGGAGATTCGTGCTTCTTGGCAGGAGGAGTTGAATGCTTTTAAAGAGGTGAGAAAAAAGTATTTGATGTATCCGTAGTTTCAAATCATCATTAAATTATCATTTTGTTAATCAAAAAGGTTTTTGAAGGATCTATCGCCCTCTACTAAAACAGTACCATGATCTCCATCGGATGATCAATCACTTGAACCGCTCCAGCTTCTATTAATTCATCGCCTTCCGAATATCCGTAGCTCACTCCAATGCACGGTATATTGTGCTGTTTGGCGCCATGCACATCGTGATATCGATCACCAATCATGGTGGCTTCGTGCACTTCCGGATTGTATTTCAGTTGCTTGAAAACTTCGGCGATAATTTCTTGTTTGTCGCTGCGTGATCCGTCCATATTGCTACCCACTACCGCAGAAAAGTAATGATCGATTTCAAAATGTTTTAAAATAATTTCAGCGTAATATGTTGGTTTTCCAGTGGCAAGGGCTAACGTGTAGCCTTGGTATTTCAGCATTTCCAGCACTTCGTCGATGCCTTCGTATAATTTGTTTTCAAAAATTCCTTTGGTAGAATAATACTCTCTGTAAATGGCAACGGCGCCAGCAGTATCTTCTATTTCATAATGTTTCTTAAATGTTTCGTGCAGTGCCGGACCGATATAAGTCTGTATTTTTTCAGCTGGTTCATCGGGGAATCCTAGTCGAGAAAGCGCATGTTTAATTGAGTTTACAATGCCTTCCGAAGAATCGGTGATGGTTCCATCTAAATCAAATAATACAATTTTCACTTGAAATAATTTTGCGCACAATATTATGTATAAATTTGATGATTATGTTAAAATCACCGTCATTTGCACGGCAACACAATTAAGTTGAAATAAATGTTTGGAAGAATTTTCGGAGCCATTTTAGGTTATCTTTTAACGGGAGGTAAGTTTTGGGGAGCAATTCTCGGGTTTATCATTGGTTCTTTTTTAGATCGTTCGGCAAGAATTCAGGTAAGAACATCAACCGGAAGAACTACTGCTGAGGATTTCAGCGCAAGTTTATTATTGCTGTCGGCAGCAGTGATGAAGTCGGACGGCAAGGTGATGAAATCGGAGTTGGATTACGTTCGTAAATTTTACACAGAACAATTTGGATTTGATTACGCGCAAAAGCAAATGCTGGAATTGCGTGAACTATTGAAACAGGATATCGCACTGCGTGAAGTTTGTCAGGAAATTCAAAACCACATGGATTACCATTTGCGTTTGCAATTGCTGCATTACCTGTTCGGACTAGCAAAATCAGATGATACTTTGAGCAATCAGGAGATGGACACCATTCATCAGATTTCACAGTTCATGGGCATCAACTTTAAGGATTACGAATCTTTAAAAGCCATGTTTATGTTTGGTGGATACGGTGGTTCTTATTCTTCAGGCGATTCTTCTTCGGGAGGCGGCGCTCGTCCGCGTTCAACGGGAATGGATCTCGCTTCTGCTTATACCATTTTAGAAACTGAATCTTCAGTATCGGATGATGAGTTGAAAAAGGCGTATCGAAAAATGGCCATTAAATACCATCCCGATAAAGTGGCGAGTTTGGGCGAAGCTCACGTGAAGTCAGCTACTGAGAAATTCCAGAAAGTTCAGCAGGCGTATGATACGGTTTGCGCTAGTAGGGGGATAAAATAATTACTGTAGAAATTAGATCCTGAAACAAGTTCAGGATGACATTAGCGGGCATATCCTTAAAAGGATGGTTCACATTTGTCAGCC
>JAPLEZ010000112.1 GCA_026390935.1 Bacteroidota bacterium | reverse complement strand
TGGAATGGAGGTGATCAATCACTTGTGCTGGAATACTTCGTTCGGTACTACATGCCACTGGTTAATATTGTTAGATTGATTTTGTTCTTTCTTATTTACCGTTTGGCAATAAATAAGTTCAAAAGACAACTGAAATGGATATCGGCACTTAAAATTGCTGCTTTGTTAATTATATTCCTTTTTTCAACCGATATTATTGATGATAATGAATATTTCCTAGCATTTTTTACTTCAACATTTTTTCAAATTTTCAACAAAGTACTAATTGTATTGCCTGAGTTTATTTTGTTGATGATTGCATATAAGTTGCATTTCAATAAAGATCGCGACCTGAACATCGAGATCGAAGCAATTTAGAGTGGGTGACAACTTCAAGCTACTATTGATTTCTACTTATAGTCAGTGAAGTAGGTATTAAGTGTTTTGTCATTATTTATTTCTTCTAAATGCCTTCACGAAAGGCTGAAAAATTATTTTTAGCAAATTACGGTGTTCCTTACTTTCCTCCACACCGAATTTTACCTCTTCTTTTTCTTTGGTGATGTATAGCGTTTTGAATAGCCAGTCCCAAATGGCCAGTTCGGAGCCCATGTTTTTATTGAAATGTTTAGGGTCGGAACTGTGGTGGATGATGTGCTGTGCCGGACTGATAAAAATTCTTTCCAAATATTTTCCAAACGAAAACCAAACGTGTGAATGGCGCAAGTTGGCTCCAAGGATATTAAAAACAAAAGTCCCCACATGAACTCCCCAAACTACATAAGGGGTGATGGAGTAGGGATAGATCCATAAAAATATGCCCGAAACCAATCCGCCAATGAACACCGACCTCAATTGAAAAAGCATGCTTTCCACAGGATGAACTCTGTACAATGTAATTGGAGTAAGCACTTCTGCCGAATGGTGTACTTTGTGAAATTCCCATAAAAAGGAAATTTTGTGCAATAGAAAATGCAGCACGTATCTGCTGAAATCACTGATGATGAAATACGCAACGGCATAATATACTATGGCTGCTTCATCCGAAATCTGAATAGTAGAGTAGCCCAGCAAGCTCTCCATCCATTGTTGTATGAGGTAGGCCAGTAAAATGGAGTTGATTAAAAAGGGGACAAAAAACACCACGTTAATCACATGATTGATGATCAAAAGCAATACATCATTCAGCGAAGAGATATGCAGTAGGCGTTTATAAGGAAAAATGTAAGTCATTAAGCCCTTAAAGCTTTTGTTGTATGTTAAAAACAAAAGGATGGCAATAATCAAGCTGCTGATGAGGTAAGGATAGTAAATCCGCTCATCGGGTTGCGCAAAATAAAGCAGGGCATCTTGTATGGCTTTCAGGGTCTTTTCCACTGATTCAAAGCTATTTAGATTTCTTCAACAAAAGAACCGTTTTTTCATAATACCACTTTTTAGGTATTGTACCCCCAAGGTTTCGAGAATACATTTGCAACGTACTTTAAACAGATAGTTATGAATTTTTCGGAGAAACAAATTGGTCCAGAATGTATACTGCTTCAGATATTGGCCGCATGCGATTCCAAAAAGAAAGATTGCTGTAAAAAGTACAAAAAAGGAAGGGCCTGCAAAAAGTGTCCGAAACACTAAGCACTAATTTCTTAATACTTATTCGAAACATAGAATTCTTTAAAAATGGCAAACTTAACAACAAAAAACAGCATGAAATTATCGGCCACTGGCGTTTTGTCTCTTGCTCTAGTATTTACTGCATGTAAAAAAGATCCAAAAATTGATGTTGATGGAATCGACTACACCGTTCCAACTACTTATAATTTTTCTAATGTTAAGCATGAAGACGAAAGCACATTGATATTGATGTTTACTGAATTGGAAACCGAGATGAAAAAGGCGGTGTCAAGTTCGGTTAGTTCTGCAAAGCTGCAAGATATGTTTGCCAATGTAAACGATCAGTTTGTTAGTGGATATCTTGATTCTGCAGCTGTTGATATAAAGAGCAATACTCTTCTTGCATCAAGAATACAAGTTGAATCATACATGGATAGTTTGGCGCTGATGAGCGCAAGTAATGGCAATGTTGCTGCTAATGGTGTTGCTGGAATTGGTGTTAGCACTGTGGATGTGTCCAAAAAATATCTTTTGTCGGCCAAAGGAATCAATTACCAACAAATGGTTTCAAAAACTTTGATGTCCACCTTCGTGGCATACCAAATTACGCAATTGGTTTCTTCTTCTGCTGATAACACTACGGTGATAGCCGGACAAGGTACAGCAATGGAACACGACTGGGACCGTGCTTTCGGTATTTTTTATGCGCCAATTGATTTTCCAAGCAATCTTTCTGGTTTGAAATTTTGGAGTAACTACTGCAATCAGGTCAATACTATAGGTAGCAATAAAGTGGTGATGGATGCTTTTCTTAAAGGTCGCGCTGCCATTAGTAACGGAGATATCGCAACTAAAAATGCACAAGCTGCTATTATCATTGAAGAATTTGAAAAGATGACTGCTGCAGCCGTCATTCATGAATTAAAAGATGTAAAAGCCGATTTTGCCAATACGCCAGTTGTAAATACAAAAGTTTCTGAAGCTATTGCGTTTTTGCAATCTATGAAGTATAACAACTCAAAAAAATATATCACTAATGCAAAGGTGGATGAAATCATTGCCATGTTTGGTGATAACCTTTACGAATTAACTACAGATAAGGTGAACAAAGTGGTGAATGCGATCAGCGCATTGTATGGCTGGGATTCAATTAAAGATTCTATTTAGTTCCTGATAAAAAATCGATGAAAAAAACCACTCTGATATTGTGTTTGATGGCAAGTGTTTTTGCTTGCAAACCAGATGTAATAGATCCTGATAAAAATTCTTTTGATACAAAAGGAATGCTCGCAAATATTGGTAGCAACATTATTGTTCCGGCTTACGCTTCTTTTAAAGTAAGTGTGGATGATTTGAGTGCAGAAACCGATACTTTTTGTGATAATCCTACAGTGCAAAATTTACAAAATTTACGCAGCAGTTATAAGCAAGCTTATATTGAATGGCAAAAATGTGATGTGTTTGAATTCGGTCCTGCTTCAGATGCTTCTTTAAGAGCAAACCTGAATGTTTATCCAACAGATACTGCAAAGATTCAAGCAAATATTTTGAACGGATTTTTTACCGTTGATGTATTGAGTAACACTACTGCGAAAGGATTTCCGGCAATTGATTATCTTTTGTATTATCCTAATAAAACCGATGCTGAGATAGTTGCTTTGTATGCTTCAGCCAATAGAAAATTATATTTAAAAGCGGTAGTAGCTTCTATTAAAGCCAAAACCGATGAAGTTGTTACAGGGTGGAATACTTACCTCAGTACTTTTAAAAGCAATACCGGATATGATTTGGGAGGTTCTCCAAGTTTGCTGATCAACGCGATGATTAAATACTACGAAAAATTTATCCGCGATGGAAAAGTGGCTATTCCTGTTGGTGTTAAATCTGCTGGCGTTGCCTTGCCTGAGCAAACAGAAGCTTATTATGGCGGATTTTCAGTGGAACTGCTTACAGCAAGCATACAAAATTTTCAGAATTTGTATCTTGGTAAATATGGCTCAACCAATGGTTTGGGTTTCGACGATAATTTAAATGCTGTTGACGGTGGTGCAGTCACTGATCAAACCATGCAAAGTAATTTGGCAGATGCTTTCTCTGCTTGTTCAGCCTTAGGTGATCCCTTGTCGCAAACTATTATTAGCAACCAGACTTCAGTACAGGCTGCTTATACCAAACTGCAAAAAATTGTTCCAACATTAAAGGTGGATCTAACTTCTAATTTGGGCGTGTTGATTTCCTTTCAAGACAATGATGGCGATTGATGAATAATTTTTTTCTTCATATCATTCGCATCGCAACTTTCTTGTTGTTACCTCTTTCTGCATTTTCTTTTTCTATTTCTGGAAAGGTTATCTCGGTTGATGATTCATTGGATGTTGAACATGCTCAGGTCACAATTGAAGAAACAAATCAAAAGACTTTTACCAATCAAAAGGGTGAATTTTCATTTGCCAATATTTCTTCAGGAACATATACTTTGGTAGTTCACGCTCAAAATAAACAACCACAAAAAACCACTGTAGTTGTTAGGGATAAAGACATTTGGGTAAGTTTTAAATTGTCACTTGAGATTACCAAAACAGAAGTAGTGGTGATTGAAAAATCAAAAAACTCCAGTATTGGTAAGCTGAATGCAGTGGAAGGCACTTCTATTTATGAAGGAAAAAAATCGGAAGTCATCGACATGAATAATACTTCCGGAAATAAATCTACCAATAACGCTCGCGAAATTTATGGTAAAGTAAGCGGACTCAATATTTGGGAAAGTGATGGTGCAGGGATTCAGTTGAGTATTGGCGGCAGAGGTTTAAATCCTAACAGAGTTTCTAATTTCAATACGCGTCAGAATGGTTATGATATTTCAGCTGATGCGCTGGGCTATCCGGAGAGCTATTACAGTCCGCCGTCAGAAGCCATCGATAAAATCGAAATTGTACGAGGAGCGGCGTCTTTACAATATGGAACACAGTTTGGCGGCTTTTTAAATTTCAATTTGAAGAAAGGTCCCGAAAATAAAAAACTGGAATTCACCACCCGTCAAACCACTGGTTCATGGGGCTTCGTCAATTCTTTCAATAGCATTGGTGGAACAGTGGGCAAGCTGACTTACTACGCTTATGCGCAAAGAAAGCAGGGGGAAGGCTGGCGGCCGAATGCTGATTTTTCAGTGAATGCAGGTTATGCTTCTTTGCAATATAAGTTTTCTGCGAAGTTTAAAATCGGGTTGGAATATACGGCCATGCAATATCTCGCGCATCAACCGGGCGGACTAACAGATGGAATGTACAAACAAAATCCGCAACAATCCATTCGTGAGCGAAACTGGTTCAATGTCAACTGGAACTTAATGGCTTTTACTCTGGATTATAATTTCAGTGAAAAAACAAGATTGAATTTTCGTGCTTTCGGACTCCTTGCATCGCGTGATGCTTTGGGAACTCTGGATCAAATCAATCGAGCAGATGAAGGCACCGAGAGAAATTTACTCAACGATCAATACAAAAACTTTGGTAGTGAAATTCGTTGGCTGCATTATTATTCGTTATGGAAAATCCCATCAGTGTTTTTAATCGGTGGAAGATATTATCAGGGACAAACCGATAGAAAACAAGGTTTGGCCGACAGTACCAATCAGCCTCATTTTACCTTTTTAAATGCCGCCAATCCTGAATTTTCTGCCTATACTTTTCCAAGCAGAAACATTGCTGTGTTCAGTGAAAACATTTTTAAAGTGAGTAAAAAATTAAGCATCACACCTGGTGTACGCTTTGAATATATAGATACGCGTTCGGGTGGATATTACAATATTGAAAATAAAAATTTAGCCGGACAGGTGATTTACCACGAACAAAAATCCGACAATAGGGAAAGCAAGCGTTCGTTTGTGTTGGCTGGTATTGGCTTAAGTTATGATGTAACAAATAATACAGAACTCTATTCCAATTTTTCGCAAAACTACCGCTCCATAAATTTTAACGACATGCGTGTGGTGAATCCTAATTTTCAGGTGGATCCTAACCTAAAGGATGAAACCGGATTTACTTGTGATTTAGGATATAGAGGGAGCTACAAAAACTTTTTGTATTTCGATGCTACCTTCTTTTATTTAGGCTACAACAATCGCATCGGTTCGGTGCTTAAAACCGATACTACAAGCTATACGGTTTATGCATTGCGCACCAATGTTTCCGATTCAAGAACTTATGGTTTTGAAAGTCTGGTAGAAGTTGATTTTTATAAATGGCTCATCAAAGGAAAAAAAGACATGAAGATTTCTGTTTTCAGTAATTTATCATGGATGAATGCAAGCTATACCGGTAGCAAGGAAAAGGCTTTTGAAGGTAAACGTGTAGAACTGGTTCCTCCGGTGTTGTTTAAATCGGGATTGAAATTCAAATACAAAAAGTTTGGTGCGTCCTACCAGTATTCATACACCGCTCAGCAGTTTACCGATGCCACCAATTCTACCTTTACAGCCAATGCTGTGAATGGATTGATTCCGGCCTATAACGTAATGGATTTAAG
Source organism: Bacteroidota bacterium (assembly GCA_026390935.1). Lineage (GTDB taxonomy): Bacteria > Bacteroidota > Bacteroidia > Flavobacteriales_C > JAHEZL01. The sequence continues at coordinate 27,159 of JAPLEZ010000112.1, read as the reverse complement.
TTTGTCGTACACTTACAAATTATTCACGCTGGAAGGAAGTATCAATAATTTATTAGACAATCGTTATTTCACCAGAAGGGCAGAGGCATATCCCGGTCCGGGGATTATTCCATCTGACGCTAGAAGTTTTTATTTGACTGTGCAGGTGAAGTTGTAGAAAAATCCTTCTTCCCCTTTCGGGGGTGTGATTTCAGATTTTCCCTCGCGCGCGTCTCTGACGCGTGCGGATTTATCCTTACAATTGTATTGTTTCTAATTTTTGGCATTTCAAATGCCTTAATAAATCCGCACGCGTCAGAGACGCGCGCGAGTGGGAGGCATTTTTAATGCCCATTGAATTGCGATTAAAAATCCCCCGCCCCGCTAAGTTTAAGCGAAGCGAAACTTAGCGGAACAACGAGTCTACTTGGAAGTTTTCAACTTCCTTTTTCTGAAAGAAAAACTATTTTGTTTTATGTTCCTTCTGCGAAGGAAAGAAGCTGAAAGCTTCTAAGCACACTCGCAATGCCGCCAAGTTACGCTTCGCTAAACTTGTCGGAGCGAGTGAATTGCGATTAAAAATCGCTTTAAGTTTTGTTTCAGATTGAAAATCTGAAACTACGGAGTGTGTCATCCTGACGAAGGAAGGACCTATCGCCACTTCACATCAACTAATGATCTCCTTTAGCCGCCAACCATCTTTCAGCATCCAATGCCGCCATGCAACCTGTTCCAGCAGCAGTAACTGCCTGACGGTATTTATGATCCTGCACATCGCCCTCTGCAAATACACCTTCAATGTTGGTGTAAGTGCTATCAGGCTGAGTAATTAAATAACCGTTTTCATCCATGTCCAGCTGACCTTTGAAAATGCCAGTGTTCGGTTTGTGACCAATGGCCACAAAAAATCCTGTTACTTCAATTACTTGTTCGGCGCCAGTTACATTATTTTTTACTTTAACGCCTTCTACTGTTTGCTGACCTAAAACTTCAACGGTTTCAGTGCTGTAATGAATTTCAATATTTGGTGTGTTTTCCACTCGGTGTTTCATTGCTTTGGAAGCGCGGAAGCTGTCTTTTCTCACCAACATGATTACTTTCTTGCAAATTTTTGAAAGGTATGAAGCTTCCTCACAAGCAGTATCTCCGGCACCCACAATAGCCACTACCTGGTTGCGGTAGAAAAATCCGTCGCATACTGCACAAGCAGAAACTCCGCCGCTTTTTAATCTTTCTTCTGATTCCAATCCGAGCCATTTTGCAGTAGCTCCTGTGCAAATAATTATTGTGTCGGCTGTGATTTCAGCTTTGTCTTCAACAAGCACTCTCTTAGGATTCTCATTCAAAAATACTTCGGTCACCAAGCCTGTTCTTACATCAGTTCCAAATCTTTCAGCCTGACCGCGGAAATCTTCCATCATCTGCGGACCTTCAACACCTTTGGGATATCCAGGGAAATTGTCCACTTCAGTAGTGTCCATCAGCTGCCCGCCTGGTTGCATTCCTACATACATTACTGGTTTCAAATCTGCTCTTGCTGCGTAAATTGCTGCTGTGTATCCTGCTGGTCCGGCGCCAATAATAAGGCATTTGTGGTGTTCTTTTATCATGATGTAAAATTGATTTCAACGAATTTAAAAACAAAAAATCAGTCTGTGCAGAATGTGGAAAAGTTAATCTCAATGCATGAATCGACAAATTTTATGAGGAGGGTGTGTATAAAAGAAAAACCCCGACGGATCGGGGTTTTCCTAACTTAACCTATATGTACTGGAGATCGATTATTTTTTAGCAGTAAAGGTTTTTGTTTTTTTACCAACAGTTACAGTTACTGTATCGTCACAGTCGCCTGTTCCGAAATCTATGGTTCTTGTTTCTTTTTCTGAAGGAGTGATTTTAATTACACCACTAACGATTTGGTGACAAGATGCTTTGAATGTTAAAGGGGTGGTGATTTCAACTGCAACTTCAGTACCGTTTGCTTTTGTTCCTGAAGCTGTTCCTGATACGATAAATACGTCGTCAGCTCTAACTAAAGGTGTTGATGAACCTTCCGACCATTCTCTCAAACGAGCTGTAGTTCCAGTGATTGTTCCTGATCCGTCAGCCAAAGTGATGGTATAACTAGCTGCGATATTCCAGCTCGGATGTCCGTTGGTAGCTTGTAAACCATTGAAAGTAACAGTTCTTTGTGCTACCACGCCGTTGCCGTTTACAGAGTAGCCATCTGTGGTAGCTATTCTAACTGAACCTTGGTTCAATGGATTTCCTATTCTGTAGAATTTAATTTTTCCTTTTCTTGTTTTTCCGTCTTTACAAACGATACCTGTTGTACCAAAATCAACAGTCACTGAAATCGTGTCTCCTTTAATTGTTTTTGTTATCACTACTGAGTCGGCTAAAATTCCATCAACTTCATCGGTTTTGAAAGATGAAAGTTTGTTTGAACTTTCTGCTTCATCAGCAATTGCATCCATGTCGTCAGCGGTTTGTTCCGACATAGCATGATCTTCAGCAGCTGTTGTGCTATTATCATCTTTTTTACATGACGTCAATAATAATCCGAAAGAGGTGAGGAGGATCAATCCGCTTTTTACAAAAGTTTGTGTTTTCATAAGAGATAAATGAGTTAGTTTTTTAGTAAGACCAACTATATTTTGAATGGTTGCTAGAGGGAAGAAAAAAAAGTCTGAATCAAGGTTCAGACTATTTTAACGAAATGATCTTGGAATATTTTCCAACAGATAAGGTGACTAAGTTATCACAATCGCCATTACCAAAGTCGACAAGGCGTTTTAATTTTCCTTCAGGTTTAATTTCCAATACGCCACTTATAATGTTTAAGCAAGTTCGTTTTCTTTTGAGTGGTGAAACAATTTCTGTTGTGTAAGATCCATTTTTTGAATAACCGGATGTCTTTCCTGTAATTGAAAAAAGATCATCGCTGACATCGGGAGTAAGGTAGCCTTCTGTCATCATGATGGTTCTTTCAAAACTTTCTGTAAAGGTGGCGGTGTCACCTAAAGTGATTTTGGTGGATCCCTTCACACTTATTTCCAGCAAAGAACCTTTAGAAAGAATTCTTGATCCTTCAAGACGATTGTCGTTAACGTAAAAATCAATGGTTTCGGCTTTAGCCCAGGTTTTGTTTTTAAGTGCGCGGATCGCAATTTTTCCTCTTCTGTATTTTTGGTCGTTGCAAAGGCAATTGTTGGTTCCAAAGTCAATCAAAATAAAAATAGAATCGTTGTAAATAGTTTTATGGAAGTTAACACAAGAGGATAAAAGATCTCCAGCGTCGCTGGTTTTTAAAGAAGTGAGGGTATCTTTTTCCATTACTTCAATAACGATATTGTTTATTTCGTTGTTGTTTTGCTCAATATTGCTGTAGTTTTGGGCAATTGAAGTGTCGGTATCGTTGGTGTCGGTTCTGGGTTTAAAGCAGGATGCAAGAGCCATTCCGATGAACAGAATCAAGGAGAAAGCGACTATTGAACTTTTTAAACGCATGATGCAAATATACAATTTATGCGCGTTAGACGAACTTAATTTCATAGGGTTGCCTCAATTTACTTCTACTACCTCATTGTTTTCAATGTATAGGAGGTAGCATTTGATGGGTTTGCTGGTGATTTTCGACAAATGAAAGGCGTATTTTTTGATTTGTTTGTGATGACTTTCATTGCCTTCACCAGTTTTGAAGTCGAGTAAGGAAATTCCATTTTTTAGTTCAACAACTCGGTCGGGACGAATGATTTCGCCTTGATCGGTGATGATTTCCTGTTCTTTTTTAATGATAGCACCTTCCTCAAACAAAGGTTTAATTTGAGGATGATTCAACAGCGAACGAATTTTTGTTGCGAGTTCAGCTCCTTTGCTGTCGTCAATCAATCCGTCGGCCATCGCTTCATTCAACACTGTTTGAAGTTGTGTTTCATAATCCATTTTAGCAAAAATGCTATGAATGACATTTCCATATTCTTTCGGACTCACAGCATCCCATAGGGTTGGCGCTTGTCGGCTAATCATTATGTGTTCCCGCCAGCTATTGGAAACATGCGACGAAGGCGTGATTTTTTCACTCGCAAGAGCAGTACTTTTTGCGCGCAGACTTCTCTTTCCCAATTCAAAAATAGCAGCGGGATTTTCCTGAAAACAAAGCTCCAGCAAGTCGGCAGTATTTTGAGGAGAAGCACTATTTTTTCCGGGTTTTGAGAAAATGTACATTTCGTTTTTAGCCCTCGTCATAGCTACATACATCACATTGATTTGGTCTAGCAGCATTTTGTTTTGCTCATCGGTGAAGGTGCCTGAAAAATCGGTTTCTTCCAATGATTTTTTGGCTTTCACATAGGCAGAAGGTAGGGCTTCACTTTCCTGATCGAGCCATATATTTTCTGTTCGGTATATCTTGGTGTCGGTAAAGGGAAGTATGACAATTGGAAACTCCAAACCTTTGGATTTGTGGATGGAGCTTATCTTTACCGCATTTTCATCGTCGCTCATTTGCACCGATAATTTCTCTCCTTTTTCTTGCCACCACTCGAGAAAACGACCGGTATCCGGACCGTTTTGAATGGCGTACTGATTGGCACAATCAAACAGCTGAACGAGGTACGGATCGTTGTTGTTCAACTGCAATTTATTGACCCACAGCTGAACAATTTCAGGCAAGGATAGAAATTGAAAATGCTTTAAATCAATACCGTTTTCTTGTAGTAAATTAAAAAAGAGTTGAGGACTTTTACTTTGCTTTTCAAACTCAACATGTAGCTCACCTTTGATAAATCCAATGCTGTGTAAAATGCTGATGGCTTTGATTAGCGCCGGTTTGTTTTGAGGATTGAAGGAGAGTTCAAGCAGGGCGATGATAAGTTGTACTTGTTTGTTTTTGTGCAGCAACAAGCTTTCCGATGAAACCACAGGGATGTTATTTTCTGTGAGAAAATCAGCTACAATATTTCCGTTTTCATTTCGTCGACTGAGCACAGCAATATCGGAGTATAGGTAGCCTCTGCTAACAGCATCATGAACAATTAATTTAATTTCTTGCAGCGTTCTTTCTGTGTATTCGTCGCTCTTTTCTTCTAGTTTTGTCAATCGAACATACCCGCCATCCTTAGCGTATTCATCTTCTTGAAAATAGTCTTTGTAAAATTCTTTCAGTTGTGGAGGAAGAATATCGAGTATTTTTTCAAAAAATAAATTATTGAATGCGATCACGTTTTTAGTAGAGCGGAAATTCTGACTCAAGATTTTTTCTTCGAAATTACGGTTGATCGATTCCAGTCGTTCCTGAACGTTTGAATTGCTGGCAATTGCGGTGGAGCCTATGTTGGCAAACTGCTCTACATCGCCGCCGCGCCAGCGATAAATGGCTTGCTTGGCATCACCCACCACTAAATTTTTGTTGCCTGAGGCAAGCGCATTGTCGATGAGTGGCAATAAATTTTGCCATTGCAAAACAGAGGTGTCTTGAAATTCGTCAATTAAATAATGCTTGTATTTTTCTCCTATTCGCTCGTAAACAAAGGGAATAGGTTGGGTGAGGACGATGTCTAAAATTCTTTTATTGAACTCTGAAATGTGCACCGAGTTATTTTCGGCTCTAAGGTTTTCAATAATTTTTTCAATTTCATTTAAGAGGGCTACGGCGTATAAATTCTGACTGATAAGCAGATTCAATTCATAGTCTTTTTGCTCTTCGCTGACGATGGTTGAAATTTCATCCACTATCTTTTTGAGATCCAACTTTATCGCATCAATTTTCGCGCTGTCTTCTTTACTGGTTTTGCCTGCATACCACTTGTCTTCCTGAACAGCAGCAAAGGAGGCATTGTTTTTAAGTTTATCGAAACTATTGGTACTTGCTTTTTTAAACACCGAATAGAGTCCGTTTTTCCCTTTATAAAATTCTTCGCCGTTGAGGCCTTGCTGATGGATGAGTTGAAGTGCTTTTGTGGCAAGATTTTTCAGCTTGTTTTCATACACTTTTATCTTTTCAGAATATTCTTTATTCAGCTCCACAAAATGTGCGAGATCAAAATTGCGGAGTTTTTGAATGTGTCGGTAGCCTTGTTCCTTTAGCAATTGAGGCGCTACTTCTTTCAGTTCTTTTTCAATGTTCCATGATTTCTCTTCTTCGGCCTGAAACTTCGAGTATTTTAATAGTGCGGCGGTGAGTTCGGGGTCTTCGCCAACTTTGGCGATTAATCCGTCAACAGCACGTGAAATCAATGACTCTTCGTCGAGTTCCACTTCAAAATTCACAGGTAATTTCAATTCATGAGCAAAGGCGCGAACTACACGCAACATGAATTTATCAATGGTGGTAATATTAAAATCGCCGTAATTGTGGAGGATGGCTGTGATGACGTTTTTTGATTTTTCGCGAATGAATTCTTCGCCAACAAAGAGTTCATGTTGCAAGATACTCATCATTGTTTTTTCACCTGAAGAAAGAATTTCATTGTTGGCAAAAGCGTTTAAGCTGCTCAACACCCTTTCTTTCATTTCATTGGCTGCTTTGTTGGTAAAAGTAACTGCTAAAATGTAGCGGAAGGAGTAGGGACTTTCTTCTTTTAGTACAATTGACAAATATTCTTTCACGAGGGTGAAGGTTTTGCCAGAACCCGCAGATGATCTATAAACCAGAAATTTTTTGTCATGTACTTCCACCCTTGAAAAGTACAAATTTTCTCTCTTTAAAAAAGATTTATTTGAATTTCAGGCAACCAAATAAATTTTTATTTGTCTTAGATATAAGTAATCGTACCTGTTCTTTTTTAAATTCAGCTAACCCCTGCTATTGCGTTTCCTAATCCTCTTCTTCCCGGACATTACAATAGCAGGGGTTTATTTTTATCTTTACCTGTGTTTAAAAAAATTCTACTCGGCATTTTATTGGTAGTCATCGCCTTTTGCGCTTGGAACTGCAACGTAATTTTATATGGCATTAACCAAGGCGTTGGGCAGGTAAAAATTATACGTGATGCTAAACCTATTGAAGAGGTGATGGCTGATAAATCTTTCCCCGATTCTTTAAAAAAGAAGCTGCTCCTCATTCAGGAGATCAAGCAATTTGCTGTTGATTCTTTAGGCATCTATAAAAGCGATAACTATACTACGGTTTACGATCAAAAGGGAAAACCTATTATGTATGTGATCACTGCATGCAAACCCTACGAATTCAAACCTTACGAATGGCGTTTTCCTTTTTTAGGGAAGTTTACTTACAAGGGTCATTTTAAAAAAGAAAGAGCTGAAAAGGAATTGGCCGAACTCAAGGAAGAAGGTTATGATACGGAGTTGGGCACTGCAAAAGCATATTCAACTTTGGGTTGGTTTAAAGATCCCATCTTATCGGGAATGCTGAAAAGTCCGCCGGGATCCATTGCGCGTTTGATTATTCATGAGCTTACTCATGGCACTTTGTACATTAAGGACAGTGTGACTTACAACGAGAATTTGGCGACGTTTGTGGGCGACCAAGGTGCTGTATTGTTTTTGAAATTTAAGTACGGCGAGCAATCAAAAGAGATGCAAGATTATTTGGGAAATATCTCCGACATTGAAAAGTTTTCTACTCATGTGCTGACAGGGATGAGGTCGCTGGATTCTTTGTATAAAAGTGAAAGATTTATTGCGCTTCCTGATGCTCAGAAAAAATTGGAGAAATCAGCAAAAATAAAGCAAATCACGACTTCTGCCGATACTATTCCCTTTTATAACAGAGCAAGATTTGCAGAGGTTTTCGCTCCCGATTTTGAAGCGAATAACAACTTTTTTCTTACGTACGTGATGTATAGGGAAGAACAGAATTTATTTGAAGAGGAATTCAAAACGAAGTTTCATTCGAATTTTAAGGAATACCTGACTTATTTGAAGTCGAGGTATTCAACGTTGTAAAATCCCTCTTGCCGTCGCACCACAAGCCACCGCACTCTCCCTTTTACAAAGGGAGAAGTGCAATACTCATTCATTGAATTTTATGTTTTTTAGGAAATGCCAGCTAACCAACTTCCTCCTTTGGAAAAGGAGGAGTGTGTTGATGGTGCGAGGGCAAGGAGGATTTTAGAGAATGGTTTACGCCAACACTCCTTCTAAAACCTTTTTCGTTATAAAATCACCAACTTCAGTGGTTGATTTAGCACCGGTTTTAATTAAGTCTTCGGTCAAACAATTGGCATCAATAGCGTCAGCAACTGCTTTGCGAATTGCTTTGGCTTCTTCATTTAAATTGAAAGCAGATTCAATCATCAATGCTGCCGATAATATTGTTCCAATAGGATTGGCAATGTTTTTTCCAGTTGCCTGTGGGTATGAACCATGAATTGGTTCGTACAATCCTACTTTACTTCCAGTAGAAGCTGAAGGCAATAAACCAATTGATCCTGTAATTACAGAAGCTTCATCAGTTAAAATATCACCAAACATATTTTCTGTCAACACCACATCAAATCTGCGTGGATTTTGAATGAGTTGCATAGCTGCGTTATCAACAAACATCATTTCTAAAGTCACTTCAGGATATCCAGCTGCAAATTCTTTCACCACTTCTCTCCACAATCTTGATGTTTCTAAAACGTTGGCTTTGTCTACTAAAGTCACGTGTTTCCGACGTTTCATCGCCAAATCAAAAGCTACTTTAGTAATTCTTGTAATTTCATGTTTTGAGTAAGTACAATTGTCGAAAGCAGTATTTCCATCTGCTGATTTTCCTTTTTCACCAAAATAGATTCCACCTGTTAATTCACGAATCACAACAAAATCAGATCCTTCAATAACACTTGATTTCAATGGAGAGAGATGTGCCAGCGCCGGGAAATATTCCACCGGACGGATATTGGCGAAGAGGCCCAATTCTTTTCTGATTTTCAATAGACCTTGTTCCGGACGCACTTTTGCGTTTGGATCGTTATCGTATTTCGGATGACCGATGGCGCCAAATAAAATAGCGTCGGAATTTTTACAAACTTCTAAAGTCTCATCAGGTAGCGGAACACCTGTAGCGTCAATGGCGCAAGCACCCATCAATACTTCAGTGTACTGAAAGTTGTGGTTGAATCTTTTCGCAATGGCGTTTAATACTTTTATAGATTGGTCAACGATTTCGGGTCCGATACCATCACCTTTAATTACTGCAATTTTGAAGTTCATCTTAGTGTTTTTAAAATTTTAAGCTATAGTTCTTTTTGCTTCGTATTCTTTGATTTTGTCGTTGATGCTCAACAAATAATCAATGTTGTCATAACCATTGATCATGCATGTTTTTTTGTAAGCATTGATTTCAAAAGATTCTTTCTCACCGGAAGAAACAATTTGAATGATTTGGTTTTCCAAATCCACTTTTATTTCTGCTTTAGGATCGGCATCAATAGCAGTGAATATTTTTTTCAAAAAATCGGAACTTACCGTGATAGGCAATAATCCGTTGTTCAAAGCATTGTTTTTAAAAATATCAGCAAAGAAACTCGATACTACTACTTTGAATCCGGCATCGTGAATGGCCCATGCGGCGTGTTCTCGACTTGATCCGCAACCGAAGTTTTTTCCGGCAGCCAGTATTTTTCCTGAATATTTTTTATCGTTCAACACGAAATCTTTTGGCGTGTTGTCGGCGTTGTATCTCCAGTCTCTGAATAAGTTTTCGCCAAACCCGTCGCGAGTTGTTGCTTTTAAAAATCGCGCAGGAATAATTTGGTCGGTGTCAATATTTTCTATCGACAAAGGAACTGCTGTGCTGGTTAAGGATATAAATTTTTCCATAAATTTTTTAACTAAATTAATTCTCTAACATCGGTGATATAGCCATTGATGGCTGTGGCAGCTGCTGTTGCCGGACTGGCTAGTAATGTTCTTGCACCCGGACCTTGTCGGCCTTCAAAATTTCTGTTGGAAGTGGATACGCAATATTCTCCGGCTGGAACTTTATCGTCGTTCATCGCCAAACATGCTGAACATCCTGGCTGACGAATTTGGAAACCCGCAGCTTCCAAAACTTTGTCGATGCCTTCTGCATAAATTTGTTTTTCAACTTGTTTCGATCCCGGGACGATATAAGCCTTAACATTTGCAGCTTTTTGTCGACCTTTCACTACTTCCGCTACAATTCTGAAATCTTCAATTCGCGCATTGGTGCAGCTTCCTACAAACACATAGTTTACTGGTTTGCCAATCAATTTGTCGCCTGAATGGAAGCCCATATATTCCAAAGATTTGTCGAAAGACTCTCGTTCTTTCACATCGCTAATGTCTTTGGAGTTCGGTACATTTTCTGAAATTTTAATGCCCATTCCCGGATTGGTTCCATAGGTAATCATAGGGGTGATGTCTGCTGCATCATAAGAGAATTCTGCATCAAATTCGGCGTCGGCATCACTGAATAATTTTTTCCACTCGGCTACAGCCGCATCAAAATCATCTCCTTTTGGCGCAAATTCTCTACCTTTTACATAGTTGAAAGTGATGTCATCCGGAGCGATCAAACCGCCACGCGCTCCCATTTCAATACTCATGTTGCAGATGGTCATTCTTGCTTCCATCGACAATGAGCGAATCGCTGATCCAGCAAATTCAATGAAATAACCCGTTCCACCGCCAGCAGTTAATTTAGCGATAAGATATAAGATGATGTCTTTAGAATAAACACCTTTGTGCAAAGCGCCGTCGATGTTGATGCGCATTCTTTTAGGTTTGTTTTGCAACAAACATTGTGTTGCCAAAACTTGCTCTACTTCGCTGGTTCCAATACCAAAGGCAATGCAACCAAATGCACCGTGGGTTGAAGTGTGACTGTCGCCGCACACCATAGTCATCCCTGGTTTGGTGATGCCTAATTCAGGTCCAACAACGTGCACAATTCCTTGGAAAGGATGATTCAATCCATACAATTCAATGCCAAAATCAGCACAGTTTTTTATCAATTGATCAACTTGTTTTCTCGACAAATCATTTTTGATTGGTAAATGCTGCTCCAGAGTAGGTACGTTGTGATCGGGTGTAGCAACAATTTGTTTTGTGTTGAATACAGGAATTCCTCTTTTTCTAAGGCCGTCAAAAGCCTGTGGAGAGGTTACTTCGTGAATGTATTGAACGTCGATATAAAAAACATCTGGTCCGTCGGGAATCGTTGTAACGACATGCTTTTCCCAGATTTTATCGAATAAAGTTTTTCCAGCCATATTAAGTTCTTGGTTTAAGGTTCAAAGTTGAATGTTGAAAGTGTATTAGCCTTTTAAGATCGCTAAAAGATCTTCGTCGCTAACCGTTTTTTGCTTGTCGGCTACTTTGATGAAGTTCGCGTAAATCACGTTGAGTTCATCTTTAGTAACGTTGTAGCCAAGCAATTTTGCTTTGTAGGCAACAGCAGCTCTTCCGCTACGAGCGGTTAGAGTGATGGTGCTTTGGTCAACACCTACGTCTAATGGATTCATGATCTCATAGTTCTCGCGGTGTTTGATCACGCCGTCCTGATGGATGCCAGAAGAGTGAGCGAATGCATTGTCGCCAATGATTGCTTTATTTGCCTGAACAGGCATTTTCATAATATCAGCCACCATTTTACTTGTTTTAGAAAGCAATTTAGTGTTGATATTGGTGTCGTATCCTAAGTAACTGTGTTGTTTTAAAATCATTACTACTTCTTCTAAAGAAGTATTTCCAGCTCGTTCTCCAATACCGTTGATGGTACATTCCACTTGGCGTGCGCCATTGAAAACTCCGCTAACAGAATTTGCTGTAGATAATCCTAAGTCGTCGTGGCAGTGGGTGGAAAGAGTGCATTTATCAATGCCTTTTACGTTTTCTTTCAAGAATTTTATTTTCTCTCCGTATTGTTGAGGAAGGCAATATCCTGTGGTGTCGGGGATGTTTAATACAGTTGCTCCTGCGTTGACGACGGCCTGAATGACTTTAGCTAAAAAAACATTGTCGGTTCTTCCGGCGTCTTCTGCGTAAAACTCAACATCTTCCACAAAGGTTTTTGCGTACTTTACGCAGTAAACCGCTTTTTCCATCAACTGTTCTTCAGTCAATCTTAATTTATGCACCCTGTGCATTTCAGAAGTGGCGATACCTGTATGTATTCTTCCTCTTTTTGCCCAAGCCAAAGATTCGCCTGCAACTTTAATGTCTTGTTCAACGGCTCTTGACAATGCGCAAACGATAGGGTTTTTAATTGCTTTGGAAATTTCAACTACCGAACGAAAGTCACCCGGACTCGATACAGGAAATCCTGCTTCAATAATGTCAACTCCTAATTCCTCCAGTTGTTTGGCAATAATGATTTTCTCCTCTGTGTTTAATTTGCAGCCCGGCACTTGTTCTCCGTCGCGTAATGTGGTGTCGAAAATATCTACTTTATTAGTCATATTATTTTTAGGTTATAAGCTGTCCCGTATTTCAAAACTATACAATTGATTTTCTGTTTTGAAAAAATTGCTGATTCATATTCTTTCATTTAATTACGTTCAAACTTTTTGTTATCTTTGATTACATTAAATAATTATTTGATTAACAGTTGTTTGGTAAAATTGAAAACTCAATTATTATACTATGTCTATTAAGAATTCCGACCAGCTTTACCAATTGATAAAAACTTTAAGCAAGGGCGAAAAGAGGCATTTTAAATTGGTGGTTACTCGTCACAAAGGTGGCGAAAACGCTAAGTTTTTAAAGCTTTTCGACTTGGTTGACAGCATGTCGAATTACAATGAAGAGAAAATTCTGGAAAAGGAAAAAGCCATAAGTCCTTCTCAATTGCCCAATCTGAAGCAGCACTTGTACAAACAGATCATGCAAAGTTTACGAATGCTGCATGCATCAAATGATTTGGATTTAAAAATCAGGGAGCAAATAGATTATGCCAGTATTTTGTACAACAAATGCCTCTATCAGCAAAGCTCAAAGGTTTTGGAAAAAGCCAAAGAGATGGCTAAAAAGTACGGTAAAACCGTATTGATGCTGGACATTCATGAGATGGAGAAGAAGCTGGTGACTAAGTTTGTGAAAAGGAATATTCAGGGCAGGGTAGAGGAGCTTATTCCGGAAGGAGAGCGTTTGCAATCGCAGTTGAACAACATAAATACTTTCTCCAATTTGTCAATGAAGCTGTACGCTTTCTATCTTAAAATCGGATTTATACGTAACAGCAAAGACTTTGAATTGGCCAACAGTTTTTTGTATTCCACTTTACCAGTTTTTCAGGAGACAATGTTGTCAACTGAAGAAAAAATTCATTTGTTTGATTCCTTGGTAGGATATTATTTCTTTACTCAAGACTACAATAGAGGCTACGACTATGCTAAAAAGTGGGTGGCTTTGTTTGATGAAAATCCGAGTTTGATAATTTCTAAATTGGAAATGTATATCAAGGGAGTGAACAGTTTACTGAAGTCGCAGTCGAAACTAAGTTTGTTCAATGATTTTTTGGATACCAATCGCAAATTCGAAGAAGTAAAAACCCTTCCCGATATATATATTCCTGATAACGTAAGCATTCAATTGTTTAAATATTCTTCCAAGCATAAAATTGAATGTTATTTCATGCTGGGTGAATTTGATAAGGGCTCATTGGAAGTGGATAAAATTGCAGAAGAGTTGGTTTTATTCAAGGATAAGCTCAATCAATATGATCTTTTGCTTTTCTACTATAAGTTTGCTTGCATGTATTTTGGAAATGATCAGTACAAGGAAGCTGTTCATTTTTTGAATGAAATCATCAATACAAAGGATGTTGATTTGCGCGCTGATATTTTAAGTTTTGCAAGGATTTTAAATTTGATTTGTCATTACGAATTGAAGCACAATGATCTGGTAGATTACTATGTGAAATCCACTTATCGCTTCCTGAGCAAGAAGGAAGATTTGCATCTTTTTCAAACCAGAATCATCCGCTTTCTTAAAAAACTCAACATGGTGCGCACCGATAAAGAGTTGCGCACTGCCTTTAAAGAATTGCGTGATCAGCTAGAACCTCTCACTGGAAACCCTTATGAAAAAAGGGCATTCATGTATTTTGATATTATTTCCTGGCTCGAATCTAAGATTTATCATAAGCCCGTTCAGGAAATTATTCGCTCTAAAGTTTTAAAAAGAGTAGTGGCTCAAAACGCGAAGAATTATTAATAAATCAGCAATAGTATAACCATTTCAATGAATTGCCCGTAGACGGATAAGTGAGATAAACTTTAAATCCTGCTTATGATACTATTTATCACTTCTGCTTTCTTATTACTTTGTTTAATATTGAAGCCTTTCAGAAAAAAAACTCAGCCTGCTTTTCTTTACATAAAAAAGAGAAACGACAAACGTTAATTTTTGTGGCATAGATATTGAAATTTGGAGTTGCACAACCCAAAAAAATAAATCTTATGAAGAGGAATACTATTTTATTGTCGGCATTGATGATGGCTTCGGTAGTTATGAATGCGCAGAATGATGTTAACGTGAATATGAATGTCAACGATGGAATGGGCGGAGGCGTGAACATGAATGTTAATATGACTGGAACGCAAACCCAGCAAACCACCACTACAACAACTACCACTTCAAGCTCCTCTTCTTCTGAAATGGAAGGAAATGGAAATGCTGGATCAAAAACCAATACAGTAGTTTCTCAGCCTGTTGAAGATGCAGGTTGTACAGCTATATCTTCTACCGATTTTACTGAGGCAAAGGGATCAATAGAATCAAAAACATTTGCCGATACAAAAATGACAGTGGCAAAGCAAATTATCGACAACAACTGTTTCTCTGCTGATCAGGTGAAGCAACTCATGGGATTGTTTACTTACGAAGAACAAAAACTGGAAATTGCTAAGTATTGTTATTCAAAAACTACCGATAAAAAGAATTACTATAAAGTCAATGATGCCTTCACTTTTGAAGCGAGTATTGATGATTTGACTGCTTATCTCAAAACACAAAAATAATTTTTACTTCTATAAAGAAAAGTGCTCTGAATTTTCAGAGCACTTTTTTTGTTTTTAGTGCATAAGCCCTTAATACATCACTTGCATCCAACCGGTTTTTTCACCGTCAATTTCTGCTGTATTTTTCCATCTCGAAATCCAATAGTACACACCCGGAGCGACAGTATTTCCATTGAATTTGCAATCCCATTTTGGCATAACTCCTGAGCTTTCAAACATTTTAATTCCCCAGCGATCATAGATGATGATTGATATTTCTTCAAACTTTTCAATGGATACACTATCGCAAGTTGTAAAGTTGTCGTTGTAGCTGTCGCTGTTTGGCGTAACCACATTGGTAAAGCATGGCTCTGCTGGTTTGCAGGAATTATTGACCAAGATAGAATCAGTATCGGAGCAACCGTCGCTATTGGTAACCTTAACTGAAACAATTTTTGCCGACGAAATGGTAAGCGTAGGTTCAGTGCTATCATCCATCCACGTAATGCTCGCAAAGGTGTCGGTGATTGCAGCTGTATATTTTTCGTGTTCTTTAAAACATCTTGAGGTGTCAATGCCCAAAGAAACAAATGGCGTTGCTGCAAAAATCAAGGATACTGATTTTGTTCCTTTGCAATTTCTACCGTCACTTACCAGCACATTGTGACTGATACCGCTATTGAAAACTTTTGAAGAAGTTCCGGCAATTCCGTCCCAACTGTACGTTAATGGATTTGCAAATACTCCGCTCAACGCGGCATTCAAAGTCACTGATGCGCCGCTACAAATTTTCCCCGGATTGTTTAAAGCTACTTTCAGAGAGTCGCCAGCATTTACATTGAAAAACAGGGTGTCTTTGCACGAGCTATTCCCCACAATGACCCAGTGTTTGCCGGTACTGGAAATAGAGTGCGTTTGAGTACTTGAAATATTGTCGTCCCACAAATAGTTGGTCCAATTTCCGGCATTGATGTTTATGGTGCCTCCCACGCAAACTGAAGTGTCGGCGATGCTTCCGTTTGGAAGAGGCAGCGAAGAAACAGCAATAGTATCAATGGCAATGCAACTTGTTAGCGGTGATGTTTTAGTGACTATGTAATTCCCAGTGCTTTTTACTTTTAAAGTGTTGGCGCTTGATCCTCCGGGATTCCACAGATAGTTGTATGATAAGTCGCCTGCGCTAATGCTTACCGAATCTCCCACACAGAAATTTGCTGTTAAGCTGGCTGGAGCTGGTGGTGGCGTTTTTATCACTATTTTTTCAATGGTACTGTCTTTACAGCCCGGCTCAGGCGTAGTTAATTTAAAGGTGATTTGGTAGGTTCCAGGATCAGTTTTTAATTTTGATTTAAACCACGGAGCAGCAACAGTGGCTGGTTTTGATCCTACTGGTTTTTGAAAAATACTCCAGTTACCAATACCATCAGTAACTAATGCGTTAAGGTCAAGTGAATCACCCGGACAAATCGCTCCTGCAGGAGCATTGGTGTTTATTTTCTTACAACAGTTGATAACAACAATTGTGGTGGAATCTTCCAAAACGCAAGGCTCCATTCCGAAAAATATTTTTACTACAGTAGTATCGTTGGTATTGATGGAAGGATCAAATACACCATGAGCATTTACATAGCCCGATGGCACTGATCTCCAAACTCCAGAAACGGCGGGGGCAACAGATAAGCCAGCGCATGTAGGTATAAAACTATCACAAACAGTATCGGGTAGGGTTCGGGTAATGTTCACCTGCACCGGGCCGCCGTTTAAAAATTGCGGAGAAAAATACATTTGAGGTAATCCCGGTCCGAGGCCCATTCCTGTATTATATGCATTGAGATTCACGTTGCAAGCCGCGCCTGCGTTGTTTGGATTATTTATGCAAAGTAGTGTGTTTCCCGAGAACACATTATTTCCGTTGTATACACCATAAATTTTTCCATCTTTCCCTGTAGTCAATTCGCCAAGAGTGCTTACTGATGCATCTAGCAAAGTGATTGTTCCGGTGCACACATCGTATTGACGCAGTTCACCAAGCGTATATTGAGAATAGTATAATTTGCTTCCATCAGGAGAAAACTCAGTTCCCCAATAGCTGGTGGTGGACGCAACAGGAAGCGAATTACTTATTTTTCCAGTTTTAATATCGAAGTCGAAAAGATACAATCCATATCCTGAACTGTACGCCAAGCGATCGCCTTGCGGAGAAAAATCCATTGAGCCTTGTGCGAACTGAGTTCCCAAAAGGGTGGGGCCTACAGATGAAGTCACCGGTGTAGTGTTCACTCCCGCCGCGGTAATTTCAAAAGCATAAAAAGAATTGTTTACGCCATGCACCACCAACCAGGTAGTGTCGCATGACTTGGAAATAGCCGCCATTGCTTCGGCTACTTTGGTGGTATTACCGTTAAGCAATGTTTGGTTTTTTGTGATTACGCTACCTGCAGCGCCTACCGAAAGATCAACTACATTGTAATGCAGCCCTACGTTGTTGCTGGTTTGCTCAACAGAAGGACCGGTGAAAATATAATAGCGTTGCGGATTTCCGGGATCGTTGATACTTAGCACACCCTGTACACCGCTGCCCGAAGAATTTCCTGGTTCATTGCTGCCAATGAGTCCGCTGCCATTGGTCATCACAGCATGGTTTTTATCCCATACTTTCAATCCATCGGTATAAAACAAAACATTGCCAGCTCCGTCGGATACAACCGAACTGGATTCGTAAAAATAATAAGCTGCTTCGTTGTTTCTACTGGTTAGAGATCCGCCATTGAACTGAATTCCGGCAGAGGTTGAAGGATTGGTCCAGTAGCCACCAAAATACCATACTTCATCTTGCGCAAATAATTGCGTGGTAACAGCCATGCATAGCATGACGCCCGTTAGTAGTTTTCTCATAGTAATAGTTTCAGCACCCCCGTGCTTTGTTGTTCGCAAGATAGGTAAAAATGAGAAAAAAGCAAATCCGAATTGAGGCTACTAATACCTTACAAGCTTTACTGTAAGGGTTTTTAGGGATGTGCTAACGCGCAACAGATATGCGCCGCTGCTGATGTTGGCGGCTAAATAATCTGTTTGAGAAAGATTACTGTAAGTTGTCTTGTCTATCAGTCGGCCCGAAAGATCAAACAGCTCAATAGTAGCATCAGCAGGCGTTTTTAAATAGATGCTAGCGAGTCCGCCGTCTTTGTATAAATCGTGATGAATAAATATTTCAATTTCTTTTGTCGGCTTATAAATAGTGGTGTCAATAGCACCTAAGAAACCTCTCGCCGAAAGTCGTTGGTACAAAACAGTGGCGTATTTCCCATTAAACAAGGCAGTGTCGGCATCAAGCAATAAACGTGCGGCATCGCTCATGGTAGTGTTTTGTGCCTGACTGTATAAAGCTTGCAGCACAATGCTGTCGGTGCTGTTCGCACCTATATCGTCTTGAATTTGCATTAATGTTGCCGACCACATTTGACCGTCCTTCCATTTGGTAGAGCTGTAGTCTTCGGGATAATGTTTGTTTGTTACAGCAGTTCTCCCGTCCCAAAATTCGTTGTGACCATCCCAATTAAAAATTTCTTCCCAATGATAATTACTATTGGAGCGGGAATAGGAGGCAGCGCAGTAATCTCCAAAGCCTTCGTCGATGGCTTTTCTTTCTCCACCATTATTGGAGAAATGGGCAGCTGCGGCAGAAATTGCGTGTCCGAATTCGTGCACCACCACATCAGCATCTTCAGCATCGTCAACGCCGCCATCGCCAAAAAGTAAGGATACAGGAGTAGAGAATTCATTGAAAGAAGAATTGTCGCCACCAGAATGTGCGTGGGCATCAATAGATAATTGAAAATCTACAATGTCATTAAATCCAAGTGATTTCACATGAGTGCGGAAAGTGTTGATGTGATAAAAACTATTGACTTCTTCAAAACCAATTTCCGATCGATTGAAAACGAAAGAATCATTTTTGGAAATCGCTGGTGTGTTGTTGGGTTGATCAATGTCCTCAATTTTATAGAAGTCGTTTTCCAAAAAGAATGTATCGTTTTCAAATTTCACACTGAGCGTTTTGTGCTGAATTTCGTTGTTCAAAGAAGGATTGTCGGAATCATTGTCATCGGCATAAGGAGCTCCATAAACCGTTTGCGCCGAAGTGATTGGATCGGGGTTGAAAACCGCGAAAACAGCAGTGCTGTCTTTCTTTCCCGAATAGCTCAGTAAGTCGCTGCTGTATACAATTGCTCCGCTTTCATCCATAATATATTCATAGCTCAAAGCACCAGTTTTTTCAATGTAGATGAGGTAAGCCGGAATTAATTTTGTGTGCTGGAAGAAGTAAGTTTTTTCGATTTTGTATTTTGAAAGATGCTTTTGTTGGAGTACAAACTGCTGCGCTAAATTGCTTGTGGGAAAGTCGACGGAAAGTCCTTGCGAAGGGAAAGTCAGCGCGTAAACGTTCACCGCCTTTTTGTTTTTTAAAACATTCACTTTTACCTGAGCGCGATACACACTTACTCCGTTGATATTTTGCTGATAGCAATAATGCATGCCGCCCATACTTTGCTTGGTGTACAATAGTTTTAAGGAAGGAAGGTGATTGATGTTATGAGAAAGAAAGTCGCTAATTTTTGTTTCTTCCACTGGAAATCCATTTGCAGCAAAAGAGTAGGATGTTGCTTTCAATTCATCAATAGGCCAATAGGCATTTCTGCTTTCATTTTTTTGAGCAAAAGCCACGTTGCAAAACAATATGAATACTATAACTCTGAACATTTTTATTAAGACGCTTTATCCCTTTACAGGTTGTTTTTTTATGGTTTTATAAATACTATGAGTAATATGGAAGCAATGGCCAATAAAATTCCAATGTAGTTGTATGATTGTAGTTTTTCCTTGAAAAGAACTAAGCCAATGGCGGTGTTTAATAAAATTACGCTGAGGTTGAAAGCGGGAAAAATTTGCGCATTGTCGAGTTCTTTAAAATCGAGAGAATGAAGAAAAAAGTAAATCGATAAGAAGTTAGGGATTCCTAAAAGAATTCCGGCAATAACATCTTTTTTGGCCGGCATTTTTTTTGTTTTTAAGGCGATGAAAGTCAGAATAACAACACCAATTATTGCCGCCATTCCAAAAATACTTCCAGTAAATGAAAGCGTGTTTACATCCCCTGCAATACCCGATTGCGCGTAGCTTAGCAACGTATCCAAAGCAACGCCTCCAAAAAACAACAATATAGGGAGAAGCATTTTCTTTTCGCCCTCTTTTTTCTCTTTGGAGAAGGAAGTTAAAAATACAGCGATGATGGCCAGCAACACACCTATTGTTTGCAAAGCAGAAAAGCTTTCGTTTAAAATAAACACACCAAAAAGGATGGGGCCCACGAAGGACATTTTATTGGCCACGCCAGTAATGGCCACACCTGCTTCCTGCGACGATTTAGCCATCACGTTAAAAAGGCCAATGAAAATAAATCCAAGCAAAATGCTCAGTCCTTGCCATTCCGAATTCACGAAATCAGTAATCACTTGTCCTTTGCCTATTATAGCGCCCAAGGAAAAGGCAGTGAGATAGTTAAATACAATGGCATTAAATGTATTGATGTTGTATTTCGCAAATAGCTTAAAAGCTACAAATATCAGTGCCGAACAAAGAATGCCTGTAATGAGATAGAAATACATGGTGCGAAGATAAGTAATTCAAATTTTCTATTTTTGATGCATGCGCTATTTCATTCATTTAAGTTATTGCGGAACAAAATATCATGGCTGGCAGCGGCAATTGAATGGCATCACGGTGCAGGAGCAGCTGGAGCATTGTATCAGCTCCATGTTGCGCAAAGAAATTGAAGTGCTGGGTTGCGGTAGAACCGATACTGGTGTTCACGCCAAAGATTATTACGCGCACATGGACGTGGATGAACTTCCTTACAGCGAAGAAGATTTCAAACACAAGCTCAATCGTTTTTTACCGCCCGATATTTCAGTTTTCAAAGTGTTTAAAGTGGCCGATGATTTCCATGCCCGTTTCGATGCTAAATGGCGGGAATATGAATATTGGATTTCATTTAATAAAGATCCGTTTAACATTGAAAGAACCTATCAATACAATTTGCCGCTGAATGTGGAAAAAATGAAGGAGGCGGCGGCTTTATTGCCGACTTACCAAAATTTCGAGTGTTTTTCAAAAGTGAATACCGATGTGGCGCATTTCCTTTGCGAGGTGCATCATGCTTATTTTAGCGAAACTGAAAACGGAATTGTTTTTCACATTCGCGCCAATCGTTTTTTACGAAACATGGTTCGGGCCATCGTGGGAACATTGTTAGAGGTAGGAAAAGAAACTATATCGATTGATGATTTTAAAAAAATAATTGAGTCGAGGGATAGAGGTAAAGCAGGAATTTCAGTTCCCGCTCAAGCCTTGTATCTTTCAAAAGTGGAGTATAATTTTTAAGTTTAGTGTAAGATGAAAATGCAATCTATATTTTTTAGTGCTGTTTTGCTCATGAGCTTTGCAGCCTGTACTTCCGGACCATCTAAAGATTTGGAAGAAGACGTGAGTACCATTTCCTTTCAGATGGCTCCTGCCGATTGCGATTGCGAAGGCTGGGTGCGAGTGAAAACCGATCCTACTCAAGTGAGTTGTGAAGATGAATGCTATCAACTTTTGGCGGCTAACGACAGTGTGAAACTGGCTTTGGATGAATTGCCAGGTGTTTGCATTGATTTCACAGGAAATTTTTATGTAGAAAAACAACCCTTCGGTGAAGATGGTGAACCCGTAAAAACCTTTGTGTATTCTTCCTATAAAATAATATCAAGCGTTAAAACCAGCGACAAGCCCGAAGAAAGCGTGTCATCGGTGATTCCTTTCGAAAGAATTGATACCAATAATTTCTTTCGATCTTTTGTGGCCTATGTACAAAATGGAAATATTTACGACATGTTGTTTTTTTACGATTCAGCATACGTGGCCCGTCATTGCATAGCTGCTTTGGATAATGATACTGCCCGTTGTATGAATGAGCAATACTGCGGTGAGGTATTGAAAGGTATTGAAAAAAGCGAAAAAAGAGCTTGTATCGATTTCACTGAAATTGAGAAAATAGAGTTTTTGCGCAAAGAATCGGATGGCGAAGACAGATTGGCCTACTTTAAAATTTCTTCTTTTGATGGAAGAGTAATTGAAGCAGCTTGGAAATACACCGTTGCCGTTAAAGGAAAGAAAACGGTGTTTGGCTTTGTTGGTGAGGAGTAATAAGATAGTTGCCGAAAACCTATTTGTTTTTATATATTTGCCGAGGATATAACAATTTGCGCTTTATAATTTTAATATAACGGTCTTTAATATGCTGAGCAGACGACATCTGAGAATCAAGGTAATGCAGGCTGTATACGCCTTTAGTCAATTTGAAAATGAAAGCATTCCTGTGCACGAAAAGGAATTGATGAAAAGCATTTACAAAACCGAGGAACTGTTTCTTTATTTCCTTTCTTCGTTACTGGAGATTCGTCACTTTGCAGAAAAAACCCTTGAAGAAGCAAAATCCAAACGCCTTCCCACTAAAGAAGATCTGGCTCCCAATCTTAAGTTTGTTCAAAACAAATTACTGGTTTACATTGAAAAAAACGAATCGGTTAAAAAAGCAATCACTTCCAACGGTATTGAATGGTCGGAATACGCCGATTTAATGAAAAAAATATACAATAGTTTTAAGACTTCCGAAGCCTATATTGAATACATGAACACACCAGCTGGTTCTTTTGAAGAAGACAGAGAACTGGTGATTCGTTTTTACAAAAGCTACCTTGCCGACGAAGAGATGTTGTTGCATCGCTTTGAAGAATTGAATATTCACTGGTCCGACGATTGGTATTTTATCAATGGTTATGTTTTAAAATATTTGAAAGATGTGATGCCTGAGCATTCTCCTAACAGATCTTTGCCTGGCTTATTCAAGGATGAAGAAGATGATTTGGAGTTTGTCAAAATACTGTTCAGAAAAACTATTACCAACACCAAGGAATACCAGGATTTAATTGTGAATCAGGCCAAAAACTGGGAGGAAGATCGTATTGCCGTAATGGATTTTATTTTAATGAAAATGGCCATTTGCGAACTGACAGAGTTTCCATCTATTCCGGTAAAAGTAACTTTAAACGAATACATTGAATTGTCTAAAAACTACAGTACTCCTAAAAGTAAAGTGTTTATCAATGGTATTTTGGACAAGTTGGTTCCTGCCTTAAAACGAGAAGGAAAAATAAACAAGGAGGGAAGAGGTTTGGTAGAATAAAACTTTTCTATTTTTGTAAAAAATGAAAGTCATGAGAAAATATATCAGCATTTTATTATCAGGTACATTGTTGTTTTCTGCCTGCGGGGGTACAGAAACAGCTGCAACAGATATGGTTTCTACTACAACAGGATCAGCCGACATCGCTTTTGAAACCGATGTTTATGATTTTGGTAAAGTAAAACAGGGCGAAGAAGTTAGGCATGTTTTTAAGTTTAAAAACACTGGTGACCAACCCTTAGTGGTGGAAGCTCAAGGCAGTTGTGGGTGCACAGTTCCCGAAGTTCCTAAAGATCCAATTGCGCCGGGTGCAACTGCTGAGTTAGGGGTTAAAATCGACACAAGTCACAAAAGAGGACAAACCAAACTAACGGTTTCAGTTAAGTCCAATGCTAAATCAGGAAGAAAAGAGCTTAAAATAATAGGTGAAGTATTAACAGAAGAATAAACAATTAAAAATTAAATGATGAATATGTATTTGTTACAAGCAGCAGGTGGAGGTTCAAGTTGGATGACCATGGCAATGTTCGGTGGTATTTTCGTGGTGATGTATTTTTTCATGATCCGTCCTCAACAGAAAAAACAAAAAGAATTGAAAAAATTCAGAGAGAACATCAA
This sequence comes from Bacteroidota bacterium, assembly GCA_026390935.1. Taxonomy (GTDB): domain Bacteria; phylum Bacteroidota; class Bacteroidia; order Flavobacteriales_C; genus JAHEZL01. Next base: position 3,366 of record JAPLEZ010000112.1, on the reverse strand, counting down.
AGAAGGTGATCAAATCATTACTATAGGTGGTGCTTACGGGACCATTGCTAAAGTTGAAGAAAAAACCATAGTGATAACTGTAGAAAGCGGTGCAAAAATAAGATTTGAAAAATCAGCGATCTCTATGGACGCTAATTCACAAATGGCGAATCAACCAAAATAAGCGCTTAGTTTTTTTGACTTATAAAGAAGCAGTGGTACTTTTACCACTGCTTCGTCTTTTATGGAAACAGCTGAACCACATAAATTCCGACTTAAAATTTTCACCGATCGCAAGAGTATGGTGATTTTTGTGGCCTGCCTGATTTTGTCGGCATTGTTCTGGCTTCTGTTGTCGCTTTCCGAGGAGTACAATGAGTTTGTGGTGTTGAAAGTGAGGTACAAGAATTTGCCCGACGACAAGGTTTTATTGCATCAATTGCCTGCCGAGGCAAAAGTGCTCATTAAAGCAAAGGGATTTAAAATATTGGGTGTTCGCAGCGGCCTTTCTCAAGAAGAAATTATCATTGATTTTAAAAACATCAACTTTCAAAAACGAGGCGATTATTATAGGTACGACTGGGTAAATGCCCAACATCTGTCGGATTTGTCCTCGCCTGAAAACAGTTTTTCCATTTTAAGTGTTCAGCCCGATACCTTTCCTATTGTAATGGATTACAAGTTGAGCAAAGTATTGCCTGTGCGTTTTTCTAACAAAAGCTCTTTCGCTCAAAACCTAAAAATTATTGGTTCAGTTGCAATTTTCCCCGATTCGGTTCACGTTACGGGAGCGCGACATTTGTTGAACAATCTCACCTATTTGTATACCGATTCAGTGCATTTTACCAATTATGAAGGTCCGGTAGAAAAGCAAGTGAAATTGCGTATTCCCGAAGGAACAACAGTCAGTGAAGGGAATACTGTGCTGCTGAAGTTTTTAATGCAAAGTTTAAAAAACAGAAGTTTTGAACTGACTATCACTGCGGTTAATGTTCCACAAGGTGAGGAGTTGAAGTTATTGCCTGGCGTGGTTAAAGTGAATTTTTTGGCCACCGATTCTACTTACAATATCTTGAATAAAAAAGATTTTTTGGTCACAGCCGATTACCGCGATGTAATTATTTCACAAAATAAAATTGAAGTGCATCTGGAGAAATTTCCAGCTGGTATTGAACTTCCCGGATTGGCTCCTGCTAAAGTGGAATATATTTTACGCCAATGAGCAAAACACTTCAAATAGGATTAACAGGAGGCATTGGAAGTGGAAAATCTACTGTTGCTAAAATATTTTCAACCATAGGTATTCCTGTGTATTATGCCGATGATCGCTCAAAATTTATTTTGCAAAGCGATTCTTCTGCAAAGGAAAAAATTGTGAAAGAGTGGGGCGCTACTGTGTTGGATTCAAAAGGAAGTATCGATAAAAAAGCATTGGCAGCTTTGGTTTTTTCTCAACCTGAAGAACACAAAAAACTCAATGCTATATTGCATCCTCTGGTTGCCGAGGATTATCGTTTGTGGCTGCAACAACAGCACGATGTTCCTTATGTTGTGAAGGAAGCCGCCATTTTAATTGAAAGCGGAAGCTACAAAAACTGTGATAAAATAATTATGGTGGTTGCGCCGGAAAGTGTTGCCATTTCTCGTGTTATAGCACGAGATGGAATTTCTGCTGAGCAGGTAAAACAGCGCATTGCCAATCAGATGCCAGTGGATGAAAAAGTGAAGTGGGCTCATTTTATTGTGCGCAACGACAATCATGAAATGCTTATTCCACAAGTGTTAGAGATACATCATAACCTAAAAAATATATATGGAAATTCTATCGGCTCAACAAATTAAAGACGCAGATTTATACACCATCACGAAGAAAAAAATTGCTTCCATCGACTTGATGGAAACTGCTGCTGAAGCGCTCAAAAAAGAAATTGTGCAGCTTTTTCTCAAAGATTTGACCTTCCAGATTGTGGCAGGTTTGGGCAACAATGGCGGTGATGCTTTGGCTTTGGCTCGCTTGCTTTTGGCCGATGGATACAAAGTACAAGTGGATGTGCTGCGTTTTGGTGGCGAAGCATCGGAAGATTTTAAAATCAATTTATCGAAGCTGTCTTCTGTTGATGAATGCAGCAGCGTTGATAAATTTCATTTACTTCCAGGCGCTGTAATCATTGATGGATTGTTCGGTTCAGGTTTGAACAGAAAAGTTGATGGAGAGTGGGCAAAGGCGATTGAAAAAATAAATGAATCAGATAATACCGTTGTATCCATTGATCTTCCTTCGGGATTGTATTGCGATAAATTGTCGGAAGGTGCAATTGTAAAAGCCAAGTACACCTTAACTTTCGAGCGTCCGAAATTGTCGTTTTTCTTCAAAGAAGGTGCAGTTCACGTTGGTGAAGTAAAAATTCTGCCTATTGGTTTAAACGCCAATTTCATTGCCACTTTCGCCAATGAAAATTTCACGACTGAATTAGAAGATATCAAAAAAATATACAAGAAGAGAGAAAAGTTTGGACACAAAGGGACATACGGACACGCACTGATTGTTGCAGGTTCAGAAGGGAAGATGGGTGCTGCAGTGTTGGCAACTTCGGCTTGCACTCGTTCGGGAGCAGGTTTGGTGACGGCTGCAATTCCTGCTCGTGGATTTACCATTTTGCAATCATCAGTTACTGAGGCAATGGCTTCCAAAGCAGGAGATCATTACCTAGTGGAGGAAGTGAACGATTTTGATAATTATGCGGCCATAGGTGTGGGTCCGGGATTGGGCACCGATGACGCTACGGTTGGCGCTGTGCAGCAGTTGATGGAGGAAGTAAAATACCCAATGGTGCTGGATGCCGATGCGCTAAATATTTTGGCAATGAACATGGAGTTTTTGAGTCTGCTGCCTGCAAACGCAATATTAACGCCGCATCCACGTGAGTTTGAAAGATTGGTGGGCGATTTTTCCAACAGCTTTGAAGCGCTGGAAAAATTGAAAAAATTCAGCAAAGAAAATTTTGTGATTACAGTTTTGAAAGGCGCGCATACTGTTGTTTGCTCCGAAGAAGGAAAATGCTATTTCAATACCACAGGAAATCCGGGAATGGCCACTGGAGGCACAGGTGATGCGCTATCGGGTATAATCACGGGATTATTGGCTCAAGGTTATCTTCCTTTGGATGCAGCGCGTTTAGGTGTTTACCTTCATGGATTAGCGGGCGATATCGCTGCAAAGGAAAATTCTCAGGAAGGAATGGTAGCAGGAGATTTAGTGAAGAATTTAGGGAAGGCGTTTTTGCAGATTTCTTTATAATGATTTAAATTATGTGCTTCAGAGTGTGGGCTTCCCTCTCGGAGGAGAGGGGTGCGTTGGAAAGTGTGAGGGGAGGGAGATGGATTTTT
>JAPLEZ010000127.1:16025-17864 GCA_026390935.1 Bacteroidota bacterium | reverse complement strand
AGTAGTCACCACCTTTTTTACATTGTATGCATTGAGCACTTGTATATTTGTAAAAGCTTGCATTTGAAACAAAAACTCATTTCCAGCACGCTTCGCAGGATCACCAGTACAAGATTCCTCTGTTCCCAAAACAGCAAATTTCACATTCGCCTTCGTGAGCAACTGCGCCATGGTGCGGGTAATTTTTTTAGCTCTGTCGTCAAAACTTCCTGCGCAACCCACCCAAAATAAAACCTCAGGAGTTTCTCCTTTGGCTGTCATTTCTGCCATTGTTGGAACTATCAGTGTCATACTTAAATACTTTAGTGCTTATGAATTTATTCTTGCTCCTTTGCCCAGTTCAATCGATCGGCCATTGGAAACTGCCATGGCGCGCCATTGTTTTCAATATTGGTAAATACATTGTTGAGCTCTTTTGGCGCTTCTGATTTTTCCATGACCAAATATCTTCTTAACTCTACAATAACAGCAAGTGGATCATTGTTTACCGGACAAGCATCGGTGCAAGCATTGCAGGATGTACATGCCCACAGTTCCTCAGGAGTAATATAATCGTACACCAACGTTTTTCCATCATTGTGATCTTTGCCATGCTTGTCGATGTTTTGTCCTACCTCCTCAGCCCTATCGCGCACATCCATCATTATTTTTCGAGGCGACAATAATTTTCCGGTTTGGTTGGCCGGACAAACAGACGAACATCTTCCACACTCCGTGCAGGTGTATCCATCCATGATACTTTTCCAGGTCAAATCAGAAATATCTTTCGCCCCAAATGTTTGCGGCGCAGCATCAGCAGGTGGCGGAGTCGCTGTAGGATCCATCATCAATTTCACTTCATTAGTTACAGCTGTGATATTGGTGAATCTTCCCAATTTTTCAAGATTGGAATAATACACGTTCGGGAAAGCCAAAATGATGTGAAAGTGTTTTGAATAAGGCAAATAATTGATGAAGGCGAAAATTCCAACTATGTGGAACCACCAGCAAAATCTTTCAATAAAAATTAAAGAGTCACTTGACAGTCCATCAAAAAGAGGAACAAACATTGATGAAACAGGAAATGCCCCCACCTTTGTGAAATGATCTACCATACGTTCCTGAAGGATAGAATCGCTCACATTCATTATTAAAAACGCACTCATCAAAAGAACCTCTGTAATCAAAATGATATTCGCATCGGATCGCGGCCATGAAGTCATTTCACGCTGCCAGAATCTTTTGATTTTCAAAACATTTCTTCTGATCAAAAAAATCAAACAGGCTGCAAGCACCATGATAGCAAGGATTTCAAAAGAACCAATCAAAAAATCATACAAAGGACCCATGAACGACAAAGCTCGGTGAGAGGAAAACAAGCCGTCAATTAAAATTTCAATTACTTCAATATTGATAATCACAAAACCTGCGTACACCACAATATGCAACAAACCAGCAACTGGTCTTTTCACCATTTTCGATTGTCCGAGGGCCACCATAAACATGGTTTTCCAGCGCAGTTTAGGGTTGTCGCTGCGGTCCAAATCGCGACCCAATAAAATATTTCTTCTAATTTTGCTGGCCTGCTTAGCGAACAATACTGTTGTAACAATCAGTAATACTGCAAACAAAACATTTGGTAGATACTGCATAAGCGTTTATTTATTTGGAAGCATCTTTTTGGACAAGGTCGTATCGTGCTGAATCAACTGCTCGATATAAGTGGAATCGCCTCTAAATTTATCTTTATGACCTCTGAAATCGATCAAGGAAAGATTGATGTATCGTTGCGGATTTTCTTGAATATCCATGATGAGCAAGTTGAGACGAGCATCGGTTAAAATTAACTCATTGTACAAC
>JAPLEZ010000127.1:0-15975 GCA_026390935.1 Bacteroidota bacterium | reverse complement strand
TCCCTTGTCCAGAATTAATTTTCTCCAAAATATCATTGGTTTTATTCATCGTTTTATTCACCAACATAATCGTTTCAGTAATATTTGCCTTCGCCAATGAATCGGTCACTGCATCTAAATTGTCAATTATGGATTTTATTTTATCATTGCTCTCTCTGAGGTTGGCGCTAATGGAATAAATATTCGACAATACCCCTCTAATTTTATCGGCTGATGCTTCAATAGTGGTATCAATGGTTTTGGTTGCATTCTCAATATTTTTAATGGTATTGGGGATGGTGGCAAAAGCTTCAATCAAATTGTTTTTGGTATCCTCGTTCATCACGGCTTTAAATGAACTTACCAATTGCTCCACACTTTCAATTAATTTTTCAGCACTCTTCTTTAGTGGTAAAATCTCTGCTGCCACCTGAGCTTGTAAATCTATTTCCACCGCACCAGTGATATAGGTTCCGGTTTTAACGATTTCCCCAGTTCCCAAATGCTCCAAATTAATTGCACGAGACCCTAGCAAATCGGAGCTGATAATTCGAGCAATGGTTTTATCTGTAATGTGTATGTCCTTATTACTGATGACGAAGGTAACATCCACCGCACCTTTACCGCCCGCAGTGTCGTTGGTCAAACTAACGGCGCTTACCTGCCCCACTTTCAATCCGTGGTATTTAACAGGATTAGAAACCTCTAAACCCTGAATATTGTCATAAGTAGCATGATACACCTCTTCCTTTGAAAAAAGATCAAAGCCTTTTAAAAAGGTAAATCCTGCGTAGGCACAAACAAGAGTTAGCACTACAATGATTCCTATTTTCAACTCTTTCTTCACCTTATATTTTTTTGTTGTTATTGATACCTCTATTTTCCTAAAAGCTCCTTCGCTCTCTTCATTGACACTCTTTCACCTTTGTAAAACGCTACTACAAAAGCATCTGCATATCCTCCTTCTTTAGCCCTGTTTTGCAATTTTACCGCTTCCTCCATCGACTTCGCCTTACCGTAAACATACTTAAAGGTTCCGTCACTTTCATAAAAGCTTATTTCTTCAAAGCCTTTAAATTTATGTGAAGTTAACTCAATTTTCTTACTTGAAGAAGTGAGCTGAACCTTAAAAATCAATTCGGGCTCAGCACCCGAAACAACAGGCACTTTTTTAATCACCGTGTCTTTAGGAAGCGCTACCACTGTGTCTTTCTTCTCTTCAATAGACTTAATCACTTTGGTTTGATTGGCATAATCCTGCTCCTCAGCCGTTTTGATTTCGGTAGCCGTGCTTCCTTCCACCTGCATTTTGTATATTTTAAATGCACGAAATATGGCCGAAGCAACATAAGCCTGACCTTTTTCGGATGCCAAATATTTTTCATCTTCTAAATTGGACAAAAAACCTGTTTCTACCAATACGCTGGGCATTGCGGTTTTGTACATCACAAATAAAACACGCTGCTTCACCCCTCTGTTGTACAATTTCAATCGCGTTTCAAATTGCTCTTGAATTTTTCCAGCCAACAATAAACTTTGGTCCTGTTTCACTTTTTGAAAAGCAGATGCACTCATTTTTGCAACAATCGGATCGTCTACCTCGATTTTCTCGTAATTTTTTTCATGATCCTCTTCCAAATAAATTACAGAGTTTTCGCGCTGCACAATATCAAGATTGTTGGCCACGTATTTCTCCACCCCCATTACATAAGTCTCAGTTCCATAGGGTGTTTTTGATTCATTGGAGTTGGCGTGAATACTGATAAACAAATCCGCTTTGGCATCATTGGCGATTTTTGCCCTTTCGTGCAAAGGAATAAACACGTCGGTTGATCGTGTGTAAATGACTTTAACATCTTTAAAGTTTTCTTCTATGTACTTTCCTAACTTGAGCGCAATGCCCAATGCCACTGCCTTTTCATTGATTTTTGTTCCCAAACATCCAGGATCAGTGCCACCATGGCCCGCGTCAATCACAACAGTTTTAATCTTATAACCGTTACCTTGCGGACTAGGCCTGTTGGTGCTCCCTGTAAAAAATAAGAAAGACAGCAGCAACAGGATATGTCCGAGGAAAATTGACTGTTTATTATTTACCGAAAACTTCATTTTTTCCTTAGCTTTGACAGCTTTTCAATATAATAACCGTCTATAGGCAAAAATAGTATTAACGAATTGTACAGTAAAGGTTTCCGCATATTAATTGCTTTGGGTTGTTTCATATTATTTAATGATGTGTTACACGCCGCTACCCCTGATTTTACAGAGGATTCCATACCTCCTACCAACATAGATACTAACACTGTTGTATTGAAAAAATCAAAGTCGAGTTTCGACAATGATATCAAATATTCGGCCACTGATTCCTTTGACGTCGACAATGACACCCGCATAGTTTACCTCTATGGTGACGCAATGGTGGAGTACGGAACGGTAACCCTGAAAGCCGACTACATAGAAATCGATATGGCCAAAAACGAAGTGCATGCTTACGGACAGCGCGACGACAAAGGCAATTACACCAAGAAGTCGACTTTTTCCGATGGAGGAACTTCTTTTGAATCCAGCCGCATCAGCTACAATTTTAAATCACAGAAAGGAAAAATTGTAGATGTAGTCACCCAGCAAGGCGAGGGCTATATTCACGGCCACACCATCAAAAGAATGCCCAATGACGAGGTTTTCATAAGTGGTGGAAAATACTCTACTTGTTCGGCTCCTCACCCTCATTTTTATTTTAACGCTACCAAAATCAAAATGATCAAAGACGATAAAATAGTCACCGGTCCGATGAATCTTGTGATTTTAGATATTCCAACACCTATCATGCTTCCCTTCGGGATTTTCCCTAACAATCCACAACATGCCTCGGGAGTATTGATCCCCGGCTATGGAGAGAATGCGTCACAAGGATTTTACCTCAATAACGGTGGATTTCACTGGGCAATTAACGATTACATGAACTACACCGTTCGGGGTGACATTTATTCAAAAGGCAGCTGGGCGTTGAGAAATGAAGTTAATTATAATTTGAGATATAAATTTCATGGAGGTATTAAGTTCAATTATAGCAGCACTCAATCAGGAGATCCCGATTTGTACAACTCCTCCAAAAGAAATGATTTTTCGTTCAGCTGGAACCACAGTCAGGATGGTAAAGCCAACCCGAATTTTACCTTTAATGCCAATGTGAACTTTGGCAGTAGCAAGTCGTTTCAAAACACTTTGATAACGAACATACAAAGCAATCAAGTGCTAAATAACAACTACAACTCGTCCATTTCCATTTCAAACATTGTTGGCCCTTGGAGAGTGACAACGGCATTGAATCACAATCAAAACGTTTTAACCAACGATGTGACCATACAATTGCCAAGCATCACCGCAAGGATGCAGCCATGGGTGCCTTTCAAAAGCTCTAAATTCAGGAACATGGGCATTTTAAAAGGCTTGTACACTAAAGCCGATTTCGACATAGGTAATAAAATTGCCACCAAAGATTCTTTGTTGTTCAACGGATATCAATTGAGTGACATGCAAAACGGATTAAGAACCACAGTAAGCTTGGGTGTTAGCGAAAGCTGGAAACCTATCCGCTATATCAATGTTACTTTACCTTCTTTCTCCTACACTGAATACTCCTATTTAAATTACATCGAAAAGTATTATGTTGGTGATCGACTAGAAACTCATACTGTCAATGTTATGTCGGGAGCGCGCGGCTTGCAAGTTGGCGGGATTGGTATCAACACCCAAATTTTCGCCATCTTCGATCCAATTAAAAACCCTTGGGTGCAATCTACACGATGGACAATGAAACCAAGTATAACTGCATCAAAAAGTATTGACATTACCGATCCGGATATTATGAGAACGGTTACCAACCCAACAAACAATGCGGTTAGCACCTATTCTATCTTTCAAAACGGATTGTATGGCGGACCCTCGTCGGGAAAATCAGCACAAATCAATTTCAATCTAGAAAATAGTTTAGACGGGAAATTATTCAGGAAAATAAACGGAAGAGATACGATGGTGACCGATCGCTTGATTAAAAATCTGAGCATCACCGGATCTTACAACTTTCTGGCAACACAGTTCAAATGGAGCGATTTCAACGCGCTCTTCAGCACCGATGCTTTCAACAATCTCATCAATATAAACATTACTAGCACTTTGTCCCCTTATCGCACCAATAGTCTCGGTCAAAAAGAAGATGTTCTATTGTACTCTACCAGCAAACAACTAGTACACCTGGTTACAGGATCAGCAACGGCATCCATGCGACTGGCCAGTTCTTCCAAAAAAGACAAACCTCTTTTCATCAAGATTCCTGCCGACGCGAGCATCAACTATACTTTCCGTTATAGTGAATCCAAACCGGGAACAGCACCAAGCATCATCCAAACAGTGCAAATCAACGGAACAGTTCAACTGACCGACAAATGGAATATCGGATATATCACTGGCTATAATATTCAAGACAACAAAATGACTGCAACTTCATTTAATATCTCAAGGGATTTACATTGCTGGACCATGCAATTCTACTGGATTCCTTTCGGAACTAGACAAACCTACGTATTTACCTTGCAACCAAAAGCGAGTTTATTACGCGATGTAAAATATGTAAAACAAAATCCGCCTGAAGGATTTTAAGTGCATTCCATTTAAAAATGAGCACGCTCAATTATCGCCAAATGCTCAGGAAAAGCCTGCAGTAGAACAGACGAAACAACTAAAGGATTTCCAACATAAATAAAACAATTTTCGCTGGCACCACTTTTTAAATCTACGCTCACTTCTTTCTTCAAATAATCAAGAGGAAAAACCTCGTACTCATCCAATATTTGCAAGGAATCGGGATGAAGATCCATTAGTAAACCCTTCACCACAGAACCGTCTTTTTGAATCACATTGGCGTAACCAAAGCCAGGAGATTTTATCTCGGGAACATTGAAAATGAGTTCCCAATTTTTTAATACAGCAGGCTGCACCTCTTTATATTTTATGCCCATAGCATCCAAAGCTTTTAAACTCATGTTGGAGCCGTAAGCGAAATATTTCAGATATAATACTTCCATTTAATTTATAAATTCGCAGTCTAATTAAAATTCACATGAGCTCAAAAACTATCATCATCACTAAAAATGCACCCGCACCAATTGGCCCATATAATCAGGCAGTCAAAGTTAATAATCTTTTATTTGTCTCAGGACAAATCGCTATTGACCCTGCCACTTCTACCATTTCAGCAAAAACCATAGAAGAAGAAGCACACCAGGTAATGAAAAATTTAGGCGCTATTTTGAAAGAAGCAGGAGCTGATTTTTCAAACGTAGTGAAAACATCAATTTTTCTTTCCGACATGAATAATTTCGGAAAAGTGAATGAAGTATACGGTTCTTATTTCACCGATAATTTCCCAGCAAGAGAAACTGTTGAAGTATCTCGTTTGCCTAAAGATGTGAATGTTGAAATATCTGTGATAGCAGCATTATAGTGTTGAATTTTGAATGATGAATGATGAATAGTCAACATCCATCATTCAAAATTATTTTACCCCAACCACTCTGTAAAAGCTTCTTCCTGCTCTTTGGAAATGCTTTCAGCAATCAATCACCACCGCATCCACCTCCACAACTAGAGCTGCAAGAACTTCCTCCATCAGAACCCGAATCACCTCCACCATCCGAATCACCATCACCCCCTCCGCTACCATCGTCCCAACCACTTTCGGCACCTCCACCTCCAAACTCGCCATTACCAAATTCAAAGCTAGAGCTATCTGCCTCGGGAAAAGCAGAAATTAAATAATCGGCACTTCCACCATCATAACTTGAACTGGAATCTGCTGTAGCACGAAGATGTTTTTTGTCCTTTTTGGTAAATTTCGCATCACCCCAAATATCGTCTGGCGCCACATTTCCAAATTCTTTAGCGTACAATTCAAGAGTACGAAAATATTGTTTTTGAAACAAAATGTTTTGTCTCTCTATGGGCACTAGTTCAGGATGATGATTAAATTCGTAATGAATTACTTCTTCACAAAATTTGCGATAACCCACAGTAAAAAGCAGATGTTCATGCCATACCTTGTCAATAATTTTAGAAGGAGTTACTCCGAAATCACTAGTTACACCCAAGAAAACAAATTTCTTATACTCCCATATAGCTTTCATTGCAAAATCTCTACTCCAATTTAACTTATTGCAGAGCTTATCGGCAAATGCCAATGTATATGGATTTCTACCTCCGAATTTTGAAGCAATTAAATCCCAAAAATGGGCGGGAACTAAATGATCAAAATTGTAATTTGCCAAGACTAGCCAAAGTTCTTTTTTATTCATTGTATTAACTTTTATATTATTCGAAATCAATAAGCGAAGCAAAATTTTCTGCAGCAACAAAAGACATACTTTGCGTCAAATGAATTTGAAATTTATCTTTAATGACCGCTGCCATTTTTTCATCAAACACCCTTAAAATAAGTTGAATATCAGACTGGAAATATTTGGCATTTAATCCAATTTCAATGTTAGCATAATCATCGTTAATCACAGAAATAAGCGCTTTGCAATTTTTCGCACCTACATCCTGCAAAACTCTTGGCAAACGAGCATCGCCAAAATAAACATCAATATTTAAACTCCTAAAATGCTCGATATTGGATGACTCTTCATTCGCTTCGACAATAACTATTTTCTCACCCCGCTGATGCAGTTGCTCTGCAATAAAAAATCCCAATCGACCAAGCCCACACAAAATAATATGATCTTTGTACGAGTACTTTTTTCGCCCTAACGAAAGCTGAGTTCTCTTCTTTATTATCCGATCAATGAGTAGAGAAAAAATTAACCACACATAAACGGTAGAACACAAAATAAGAAAGATGCCAACCAACTTACTTATTTCGCTGGCCGACTGCAAATTAATATCGCCATACCCTACCGTAGATAAAGTCACCACCACAAAATACAATGCATCTATCCATCTCAAATCTTCACTGTAGTGAAAAAACGCTGTAGCACCAATCACTAGCAGAGCAAAAGTTCCGATCAAAAATTTTAAAAACTTGTCCGATTGAATTTTTCTTTGAAGAAGTTGCGGCGAATTAATAATGCCTTTTGATTGATTGCTTTTGCTATGATGAACCGCATCTGCAAAAACTCTTGCTGCAATCTTAGCCGGATTTAAAATGTGTAAATTCGGATTCGCCTCTTGCAAATGCTTCCTCAAATTTTCGTTAAACAATGCCGTTGCAGTAGGCAAATCTGATTGCAAAGCCATCATCACCAGCACCATCTCTAAATTATCCTGATCACTTTCGCAAAGAATATATGTCATCGTGAATGATTTCAGATCAATGCCTGAAAGCATTTTTTTTGTTGTCTCAAGTGTAGAAGTATGATCATTAGGTGCATCCAAATTCAATTCAGGAAAATGAGTAATAACAACTCCTTTATCGGCAACTATTTTTTTTACCCTGCTGGCCAAATGACCAGATCCAAGAATTAAAACCGAACTCTTATTCATTGCATTAGCCATATTTACCCCAACCACTCTGTAAAAGCTTCTTCCTGCTCTTTTGACAAACTTTTCAGTTTCTCAATTCGGGCTGTGTCAAAGTATTTTTCTTCGCCGCTCTTTAAAAGAATATCCATTAAGCGATTGTCTTTTTTGAAAGTGATTTTCACGTTGTCATCGAAATAAGCGATCCAATCGGAAGCTTTGTTTTTTTCTATGGCTAGTCCGTTAACACCAATTACTTCATCACCACGTGTGATCCCTGCAATATAAGCAGGAGAATTTGGTGCAACATCTAAAACCTTTGCATCCGTATCCAATCGGAATCCAAATGCAGCTGCACTGTGTTGCGAACTATCTATGCTTTTTAAATGACACCCCACATGGCGCAGCGACTCGTTCAGTTTCGCAAAATAATCTTCTGTTCCGTAAGTATATTTTTCAAACAAAGTCGATAAATCCTTTCCTGCCGCTTCGTTCACCAATTCTTTAAAATCCTTTTCGGTGTAGCCACAATTCTCCAAAGCAAATTCTTTGTAGAGTTTTTTCATGACGGTATCCAGACTTCTTTTACCTCCCGACAATTTTCGAATTTGCAAATCAAATAGCAGTGCATTCAAACTGCCTTCGGTATAAATAGAAACCTTGCGGTTTGGAATTCCCTTGCTGTAGCCATCCAGCCAGGTATCGAAAGAAGAATCAGCTACGGAATGATTGAAGCGACCGTAATTGTAAAAATGATTGTCGAGAGTTTGGTTCAACAATTTAAAATAATCATCGTTGCCAATTACTCCCGATCGCACCAGCATCAAGTCGCCGTAGTAAGTCGTAACGCCTTCGGAAACATAACCAAGGCGCGAATAATTTTCTTTTTGAAAATCATAAGGATACATTTCTTGCGGACGAATGGCCTTGATGTTCCAGGCGTGAAAAAGTTCATGGGAAGAAATGCCAAGGAAATTTTCGTACAATTTACCTTTCATTAAATCGCAACCTGGTCCGAGTGCAATCACTGTAGATGTGCAATGCTCTACACCATGATAGGCTTTCACTGGCAAAATCTGGAAAAGAAAATGATATTCCGCCACCGGACAGCCGCCAAAAACAAGCATTTGCTCGTTGGTAAATTTTTTAAAATCGCTCAACACCTTTTCCCAATCGGGTTGGCATTCGCCCTGAAACCAAACAGTAAAAGAAGCATCTCGTATTTTATAGGTAGAACTTTGTAGAGTAGGAGATGCAATAAACGGACTGTCGGCCAGCTGATCAAAACTCAAAGCCGAAAAAACATTTTTCTTTGTTTTTTTCAAACCTGTTGCAACAACGTAAGTGGAAGGAATATTTAAAGTCAATTCAATTTCATTGTACGAATGCTCCAGTGTATACAAACAGCAATTCACCGGATTAACATATAGTTGTGTGCTATCTACATAAGCTGCGCCGGCATCCAGCTGATTAGCATAGTATGTATAATTCACCACAATTTCTTCTACACCGCTCGCCTCCACTTCCCAGCAGCTCTTACTGATTTTTTCAAAAGACAATTCCACACCCCTAGCGCTAAAAAAACGAATGCTTTGAATGTTTTTAGCGTAATCAGCCAATTCGTATCGGCCTGGTCGCCATATTGGCAAATAAAATTGCACTAAATTTCTTCCTTCTCTGTTCTGCAAACGCATTTCAATTTCAATGAAATGACTGTCGGGATTGGAGGAACTTAGGGTATATAGTACTTTGTTATCTTGGTTTTTCATGGGGTAGAATTGTTTTGCCAAGGTAGAGAAAAAGTTTGAATACGGATTTCAGAGCATGGGATTCCCTCTCGGAGGAGAGGGGTGTGATGGGAAGTGAGAGGGCAGGGAGATGGATTATGTGTTATTATTCCATCTCCCTCCTTCCCGCAAAATCCTTTCGCACCCCTCTCCTCCGAGAGGGAATCCCATGCTCAACAGTACATTCTTAAAAAGCATACCCGACAATAAATGAATTCAAACACATTTTACTATCTTCGCCCCATAACTTAAATTATACCTCATGAATTTCGATCTTATCGTTATAGGAAGCGGCCCTGGTGGATATGTTGCTGCGATCCGTGCATCTCAATTAGGATTAAAAACTGCTATTGTTGAACGTTCGGAACTGGGCGGTATCTGCTTGAACTGGGGATGCATCCCAACCAAAGCATTGCTGAAAAGCGCTAACGTTTTTGAATATATCAATCATGCTGCCGATTACGGAATTACTGTAAAAGGTGCTGAAGTAGACTTTAAAGGAGTTGTAAAAAGAAGTAGAGATGTTGCTGACGGAATGAGCAAAGGGATTCAATTCCTGATGAAAAAAAACAAGATTGAAGTTATTGCAGGTACTGCAAAAATCAAAGCTGGAAAAGTAGTTGAAGTGACTGCTGCTGACGGAAAAAAATCCGACATCAGCGCTAAAAGCATCATCATCGCTACAGGAGCCCGCTCCCGTCAATTGCCAAACTTGCCACAAGACGGCAAAAAAATCATAGGATACCGTGAAGCATTGGTATTGCCTAAAGCACCAAAATCAATGGTCATTGTTGGTTCAGGAGCGATAGGTGTTGAATTTGCTTATTTCTATAAAGCAATGGGCACTGAAGTGACCGTTGTGGAATTCCTTCCGAACATCGTTCCAATTGAAGATGCAGATGTATCTCAGGCATTGGAAAAAGCTTTCAAAAAACAAGGCATCAATGTTATGACAAATGCTTCTGTGGAAAAAGTAGACACTTCAGGAAAAGATTGCAAAGTGACCATCAAAACGAAAGATGGTGAAAAAGTATTAGATGCTGAAATCGTATTATCTGCAGTAGGTATTGAAGCCAACATCCAAAACATCGGATTGGAAGAAGTAGGTATCGTTACTGACAAAGGAAGAATTTTAGTGGATGAATATTATCAAACCAACATGCCTGGATATTTTGCTATCGGCGATGTAATTCCAACAGCAGCTTTGGCTCACGTAGCTTCTGCAGAAGGAATCATCTGCGTAGAAAAAATTGCAGGACATCATCCTGAACCTTTAGATTATTCAAACATTCCAGGCTGTACATATTGCTCTCCTGAAATTGCCTCTGTTGGTTTAACAGAGAAAAAAGCGAAGGAAGCAGGACACGAAATCAAAGTTGGTAAATTTCCTTTCAGCGCATCAGGAAAAGCTTCTGCTGCCGGCGCGAAAGACGGATTCATCAAAGTGATTTACGATGCTAAATATGGTGAATTGTTAGGAGCTCATATGATAGGCTTGAACGTAACTGAAATGATCGCTGAGATTGTGGTTGCTAAAAAATTAGAGACAACTGGTCACGAGATTTTGAAAGCGGTACATCCACATCCAACGATGAGCGAAGCGATTATGGAGGCTACTGCGGTGGCTTATGGGGAAGTGATACATTTGTAATAGAAATAAATATTTAAGAAAAGGCGAAGAAAACTCTTCGCCTTTTTCATGCAATTAAATTATGGATAAAGAAGATATTCTAAAATCATATTCCTCAATAAAACCGAAGTATGAAAAATTAGGATCAAACCTAACACGTGATATTGAAAGTTTCCTAAAAGAAGAAATTCAAATCAATGTCTTGTCCGTCAGTAGTCGAATCAAAAAAGAGGATAGCTTTAACAAAAAAATAGAGCAAGGAAAATACACTGATCCACTTAATGAAA
Organism: Bacteroidota bacterium; assembly: GCA_026390935.1. Lineage (GTDB taxonomy): Bacteria > Bacteroidota > Bacteroidia > Flavobacteriales_C > JAHEZL01. Next base: position 4,780 of record JAPLEZ010000127.1, on the reverse strand, counting down.
TTGAAGATTTTTGTGGCATCAGAATAATTTGCTTTTATTTAAAGGACATTGAAGAAATTGAAAATATAATTTCAAATGAATTTGAAGTTATTAGTAAAGAAGATAAAAATGAAGAATTAAAAGAAAATGAATTTGGATATCGCTCTAGCCATTTAATAGTCAAAATAAAATCAGACTGGCTTAAAGCCCCCGATTACAGAGGATTAGAAAACCTCAAAGCTGAAATTCAAATCAGAACGGTTTTAATGCATACTTGGGCTGAAATCTCCCATAAGCTAGCATATAAAAAGGAAAATCAAATCCCAAAAGAATACAGAAGGCTCTTTAATTTAATAAGCGGTAATCTAGAAACTGCTGATTATATGTTTGATGAATTAAGAAAAAACATAACTAAATATAAAGAAGAGATCCTTCAAACCATTAATGCCAATATTGATATATCCGAACTATTAAAATTTGAAATGAATTTGGATAGTTTACAATCCATACTTGATACCTGTTTCCCGAATCGAATCAAAGACCTTAATGACACCACGGTATTGGTTGAAGAATTTAATATTTTCAATATTACTATAGAAGAGTTTATTGTTGCCTATCAAAAGGTAGAAAAACATCTATCTCTTATCGAAGAAGAGATCTTCAATAACTTTAAAAGTCCAGGGCATAAATGGTCTCAAGTAGGAGCAGCCAGAATAACGATGTTTATATCGCACGAATATTACAGAGAACGCGAAAAAAACCATCAAGAATTATACGAACCAATAAAAAGGTGGTCTAAAATCATTTACTCTCCTACATTAACTTAAGTTATACTTCCCCCCTCCGCTAAGTTTTCAACTTAGCGGAATCTTTTCTTAAAGCCTTTAGCTTTTTATTCCTTAATTATTTGAAAGAAGCTGAAAGCTTCAAGAAAAAATTCCGTCAAGTTACGCTTCGCTAAACTTAACGGAGCGCACTCAATCATTTCTCAAAAAATTTCAAAAAATTACTTGACTATCTACTAATAGGTAGTTATATTTGCCCCGTGTCCACCAAAGAAAAAATATTACAACTCACCGATCACCTCATCCGGGAAAAAGGTTTCAATGCCTTTAGCTTCTATGATATTTCCAAAAGCATTGGTATAAAAACCGCTTCCATTCATTATCACTTTCCCACAAAAATTGATTTGGGGATTGAACTACTGAAATATCATACTGAGAAAACAAAAGAATTGCGCGAGAAAGTAAAAGATCAATCACCCGAAAAAAAGTTCAATGCATTCTTATCCATCTACAGCAAAATAAAAGCCGATCACAAGGTATGCATCGTGGGCTCTCTCGCTACCGACCTCCACTCCATTGATCCAAAAATGGGCAATGAAGTGAAAGTATTGGCAACTGAAATTTTGGAATGGGTAACAGAAATTTTAAAAGAAGGAAAAGCAAAAAAAGTTTTTCATTTTGATATTCCACCACGCACCAAAGCCTTGATGATTATTGGCAATATGCTGGCGGCACTGCAACTATCGCGCTTAACCAATGACAAAGATTTCGACTTAATTAAAAAAACAATACTAAACGATTTAAAAAAATAAATATGAACGCACTAAAAATGTTGCAATACAACATAGGAAAAGAAGTTCAGGGAACTCCTTCCCCTTTTATGAATTGGCTGAAACCAATTATTCTTAGCGCTGAAAAAGGAAAAATTTCCTTAAAGTATACTGTCCGCAATGAAATGACCAACGCCATGGGAAATTTGCACGGCGGCGTATCGTCGGGCATTATCGACGACATTATTGGCGCTACCGTTTTTTCTCTCGGCGAAGCACATTTTTACGCTACCATCAATTTGTCAATTGACTACCTTTCGGCAGTGAAAGAAGGCGATGTAGTAGTTGCAAAAAGTGAAATTATTAAGCATGGCAAACAGTTGATTCACGCGCAATGCGAAATATGGAATGCCGATCAAACACGATTGGTTGCCCGCGGACAATCGAATTTATTAAAAACTGAAATTTCTAAATAATGAATACTTTAAGAAGAGTTGTTGTAACAGGGATTGGCGCGTTAACGCCTATTGGAAATAACGCTCCCGACTTTTGGGAAAATTTAAAAAATGGCAAAAGCGGCGCGGGTCCAATCACAAAATTTGATGCCTCCAAATTCAAAACACGCTTTGCCTGTGAAGTGAAAAACTTCAATCCCTTGGATTTTATTGACAAACGAGAAGCTGGCCGTTACGATATGTTCACGCAATACGCATTGGTAGCAGTGGAAGAAGCTGTGAAAAATGCCAACATCGATTTTGAAAAACTCAACCGAAACCGTATTGGTGTTATTTGGGGAAGTGGGAACGGCGGTATCGGTTTCTTTGAAGAACAGGTGAAAGAATACGCCAAAGGCGACGGAACACCGAGATTCAGTCCGTTTTTGATTCCTAAAATGATAGTGGATATTGCCTCTGGAATCATTTCTATAAAATATGGATTGCGCGGTGTAAACTTTACTGCTGTTTCTGCTTGTGCTACCTCCAACACAGCAATTATTGATTCCTTTAATCATATTCGCTGGGGAAAAGCCGATATGATCATTACCGGCGGATCGGAAGCACCAATTTGTGAAAGCGCCATTGGTGGCTTCAGTGCCGCAAAAGCTTTATCGCAACTGAACGACGATCCTCAAAAAGCTTGTCGACCTTTTGACATCAAACGCGACGGCTTTGTAATGGGCGAAGGTGCCGGAGCTGTTATTTTAGAAAGCTATGAGCATGCTGTAAAACGCGGCGCACCGATACTGGCAGAAATTGTTGGCGGCGGTATGACTGCCGATGCATATCACCTAACAGGAACTCATCCCGAAGGAGAAGGTGCTTACCTTGGCATGCTGGAGGCAATGAACGAAGCCGGAATTACTCCTGATCAGGTCGACTATATTAATTTGCACGCCACTTCCACCCCTCAGGGAGATGCCAGTGAATTGCGCGCTGTTGAAAGATTGTTCGGTACTTCCAAAAAATTCAATGTAAGTGCCACAAAATCTATGACGGGCCACTTGCTGGGAGCAGCCGGCGCTGTAGAAGCCATCGCCTGCATCATGGCAACTAGGGAAAATATCATCCCTCCTACCATCAATACCGATGAACCAGAACCTTTATATGCAGATAAATTCAATTTAACTTTAGGCACGGCGCAACACCGAACGGTGAATTATGCCATGAGCAACACCTTTGGATTTGGCGGACATATTGCGGCATCGTTGTTTAAGAAGTTTGAAGAGTAAAATAATTCAAAACCCACCCCTAGCCCCTCCAAGGAGGGGAATTAGTTAGCTAGCATTTCCTAAGCACCCAGTATGGTTCAGTAATTAATTCCCCTCCTTGGAGGGGCTAGGGGTGGGTTATTGCAAAGCCGTCTGTAATCATTAAAATATTATATTTGGCATTATGTGCGGAATCAGCGGAATAATCAGTAAACAAACTTTATCGCAAAACGATATTGCACAGCTGAACGCGTCCGTAAAATCCATGGACAAAAGAGGTCCCGATAGCAACGGTTTTTTTGTACATCAAAGTATCGGTTTAGGGCAATCGCGCTTGGCCATCATGGATACCACCAACGCCGCTAAACAACCATTCTTCAGCGAAGACGGACAATATGTTTTGGTATTCAATGGCGAGATATACAACTTCAAGGAACTGCGAACAGAGTTGGAAAAAGATGGCGTGCAATTCAAAACGCATTCCGACACCGAAGTACTTTTATACCAATTCATCAAAGACAGGGAAAAATGCATTGAAAAATTTATTGGATTCTTTGCCTTTGCCATTCTGGATAAATTAGATAATTCGGTTTTCATTGCCCGTGACCGCTTTGGCATCAAGCCGCTCTATATTTATCAGGATGAAAATAAAATCCTTTTTGCCAGCGAATTAAAAGCCATCATGGCTTTCGGTATCAAAAAAGAAATCAACTATACTGTTCTCTTCCAATACCTGCAATTCAATTACATTCCCGGTAACCAGTGCATTTTTAAAAATGCTTATAAGCTAAAACCGGGACATTATGCAATAGTGAAAAACAACGAAATAAAAAGTACAGCCTACTACTCTATTCCATACAACAAAGAAGAAAAAAGTACTTTATCCTATGCCGATGCGCAGAAGAAATTAATGGAATTACTGGAAAAATCGGTGGAAAGAAGAATGATAGCTGATGTACCGTTGGGTGCATTTTTAAGTGGCGGGACAGATTCTTCCATCATCACAGCCATCGCCAGCCAGCAAACGAACAACCTCAACACTTTTTCCATAGGTTATCAGGATGAGCCTTTGTTTGATGAAACTGCATACGCTCAGGAAGTAGCTAAAAAATTCAACACAAATCACACTGTTTTCAAACTTACCAATAAGGATTTGTTTGATGTATTGCATGAAGTACTCGACTATACCGATGAGCCTTTTGCCGATTCATCAGCACTGGCTGTATATATATTGAGTAGAGAAACCCGAAAAAAAGTAACAGTTGCTCTTTCGGGAGATGGAGCCGACGAGCTTTTTTCGGGCTACAACAAGCACAAAGCCGAATACCTGATGCGACATCCATCCACAGCCAATTCAGTAGTAAATAGCTTTGGTTGGCTTTGGAAACAATTGCCCCAATCGCGTAACAGCTCGATCGGATAACCAAATTTGCTTCAGTCGCCAAAGGGGAAACATCCCTGTTTTCCAGAATGCATGCCATCTGGGGACTTGGCCAAATTGGCAGGAAGGATGGGGCTTCTGTGATTCCTATTCTATT
>JAPLEZ010000071.1 GCA_026390935.1 Bacteroidota bacterium | reverse complement strand
TAAAATAAAAAGTCGGGAGTTTTACTTCCCGACTTTCTTATTAATCATCTTCGTCTTGTTCGCCATGTTTTCCTTTTGGATGATCGCCCGGACCATGGTGTTCTTTCATTTTCTTTAGAATCTGTCTTCTGAATTCATGTTCGGCACGGTAAAGCTTTGCTACCTTTTTTATAGGCAACACGGTTTTAACTTTCACATGGAATTCTTTTTTGATTTGCAGTTCTTTTTCCTGCAACAGCATTTCCTTGTCTACTAATTTTTCCACCTCTGCATTGGATAAGCTATCAATACTGCCTTTGCTTTTTGCAGCTTTGTGGATCTCTTTTCTTTCGTTGTGCAGTTTTTCCATTTTGTCTTGAAACTCATTGTACACTGGCCAGAACTTTTGAGCCTCATCTGCCGTGAGGTTGAGTTCCTTAGTGATAAAGCCAACTTTCATGGCTTTCATTTCCTCTTTCTTTTTTTGGGGCTGCGCATTGATGTTTGAGCCTATTGCCAATAGTGCGATCAGTGCTGTTAAAATTTTATTTTTCATAAGTTTTGGTTTTAAAGTTCATCCATTAAAGTGTTTTCATCGATGTCGTTGTCGATGAGGTAGGAGCTGTAAACCTCATCTTCTGCTGCGCGGGCAGATGTCGTGTTGGAAGCTTCTGCATATGATTCATAAATCAATTCTTCGTCAAATTCTTCAATATTATCATTGATGTACATTGCGTAATCCAGGGTTTGCTGGGGGGCAATGGTTGTGCTGCTTTTTTGGGGTTGAAGGAGCCACAGGGAAAGCCCAATAATGCAAGTTGCAACACCAGACAAAGCATATTTGTATCTATTGAAAAAAGAAACTTTTTGTGGTTGAGAAATTCTGTTTTGAATAGCGACTTCCAACTCATTAAAATAATTGTTTGGAGCAGAAAATCCCGAATCTATTTTATCATTTTCTATATTGAATTTTTGATTCATGTTTTTAAGACTATGATTTATAACAATGGTTTAATCCTTATTTAAAATTTCTTCAATTTTTTTTGAGGCGAGGTGATAAGATGCTTTCAGTGCCCCTACAGAAGTGCCTGTTATTTCAGCGATTTCTTCATATTTCAATTCATCAAAATACTTCATGTTAAAAACCATTCTTTGTTTTTCGGGAAGGGTCAACAATGCTTTTTGAAGTTTAAGTTGAATTTCATCTCCTGTATAGTGCGTGCTGCTTTCCAGCGAGTGTGCCAAATCATTTTCAATATTGACAATAGGAATGAAAAATCGTTTTCTTTTTTTATTCAGGAAGGTGATGCACTCGTTAGTGGCAATGCGGTATATCCAGGTGAAGAGTTTTGAATCTTCGTTGAAGCCGTCAAGCCCTTTCCATATTTTGATAAAGATATCTTGTGTAAGATCGTTGGCGTCGTCATGATCGATGACCATTCGTCGCACATGCCAGTATATACGCTGAGTATACGATTGTACAATAAGATTGAATCCGTAGTTCCTGGTTTCAGGTTGACGGAATTTTTCAAGAAGTTCTTTGTCGGTCCAAACTTTCATTTAACGTTGAATTATGAATTTTAAATGTCGAATATTCAAAACTCATCATTCAACATTCAAAATTATTTTCGGGCAATCACCTTTTGAACCGCTTCCACGATGTGAGGAGTGTTGATGCCGTATTTGGTCATCAATTGCTCTTCTGTTCCGCTTTCTCCGAAGCTGTCGTTAACAGCAACGAATTCAATTGGAGTTGGAAGTTGTCTCGACAATAACTGGGCGATAGTATCTCCCAGTCCGCCGTTCATCTGATGTTCTTCAGCGGTTACCACGCATTTAGTTTTCTTTACAGAAGCTAGGACTGCTTTTTCATCCAAAGGTTTAATGGTATGTATATTTATTATTTCTGCAGAGATACCTTTTTCAGCTAAAATTTCGCCAGCCTGAATTGCTTTCCATACTAAATGGCCTGTTGCGAAGATGGTCACGTCGGTTCCTTCATTCAAAACAACTGCTTTTCCAATTTCAAATTTTTGGTCAACAGGAGTGAAGTTAGGTACTTTCGGACGACCGAATCTGAGGTAAACCGGACCTTCGTATGCCGCTGCAGCGATAGTCGCCGCTTTGGTTTGGTTGAAATCGCAAGGGTTGATCACTACCATTCCTGGTAACATTTTCATCAATCCGATGTCTTCCAATATTTGATGTGTTGCACCGTCTTCGCCCAAAGTCAATCCGGCATGAGATGCAGCAATTTTTACATTTTTTCCAGAGTAAGCAATGGATTGACGAATTTGATCGTAAACCCTTCCAGTTGCAAAGTTGGCGAAAGTTCCAGCGAAAGGAATTTTTCCACCAATGGTCAATCCAGCTGCAACGCCCATCATATTGGCTTCAGAGATTCCCATTTGAAAAAATCTTTCTGGATTTTCTTTAATGAATTCATCCATTTTAAGAGAACCAATCAAGTCGGCACATAAAGCCACTACTTCAGGATTCGTTCTTCCCAGTTCTGTCAATCCCTCGCCAAATCCTGAACGAGTATCTTTTACGTTTTGTATTTCGTATTTTTTCATGCCTAATTTTTATTGGAAGCGCGAAGTTAAAATAAATCTACTTTACTGCTCTTTCCTGATTCAACTTTAAATTCTTTTTCTACTGAGTACATTGTTCTTTTTGCTCCTTTGGCGCGGTATACTATTTTATAAGTGCCGGGCAGCATATATATCGTTTCGTTGGGCTGTTCGGTGTTGAGCTCGTAAATGAGTTTTAGTTTTCCATCCACCATTTGGTAAATAAAGCAGTAACCTGGTCCAAGTGCATTAAAGCTTACCTTGCCGGGTTGAGGAACTTCAATTTTTGAAGTATTGCTTTGCGAAATTTGTACGGTGGTAATAATGCGTGGAATGGTTAGTATCTCTACTTCGTATTCACCAACGATGTATTTCTCTGTTTTTTCAAAATCCTGAACATTGATGATTTGCGCTTTTCCGTTTTGTTTCATCACGCATTTGAAATTGTATTGGTTGTTCAAATTTCCATTTGATTTTAAATAGAGGGAACCTTGGGGTGCATCAATAGATATGATGTTGTGCTGACCAGGTTTTAAACGAACGTTCTCTTTGCTCATTTCGGGTTTGGTGTGCACTACAATGTTATAGGTAGCAATTGGGTCGAGAGAAATGGTATCCGGATTTCCATTGCTGTTCATCGTGTGGATCAAATTGTATTTTACTTCTCCGGAGTTTTTATCGTAAAATGTCATGGTGACATTGGTTTCAATAGGCTTTTGATTCACGTCTAAAAGATTCACCTGACATGTGGTGCTGGATAAAGCTTCGGAGATCACCACCGATAAAATGGTTTTGAAAGAGTTGGCATTGGATGCATCGTAATATTCTCCAATGCAACGGAAGTATTGATCGTATTCTTTTCCGTTGCCTAAGCCAATAATGAATGGTTTTAAAATCACGCCGTTTTGTTGTAAGGCTCTTGATACTGCGCATGGATCGCCATCGCAGGCTTCAATTCCATCGGTAATTAAAATCACAACATTGCGACAATTGGCGCAAGGAGGGAAGTCGCTTTGTGTTGCTTCTAAAGAACGGGCTATTAAAGTAGTTCCTTTAGGTTGGGTGGATTTAAGTACGTGTTTGATTTTATCGATGTTGTCTTTTTCAAAAGGTACTTCCAGGTGAGTGTCTTCACAATCCTGAACTCCTTTATTAATGTCAACGCGGTTTCCATAAACTCGCAATGCTACTTGCACGTTCTCAAGATTTCTCAAACTATCAATAGCTGCTGATAACAAGCGTTGAGCAATAACAATTTTTCGCTCACTGCCCATATTGGCCCACATGCTTTGCGAAGCATCAAAAATAAAGAGGATGCGCGTAACCATTGGCTCTTCCTTCTTTTCTTCAACTGCTTTTTGTGCAGGAGAAAGATGGAAGGCAAGAAGAAATGCAAGAAAAAGTACTTTCAGTTTTTTCATGGGACTATTTTTAGTAGTCGCCCAAAGTCTCAGGATTTTGTGCCAAAGCCGATTTCAATTGATCGTTATTAGGAGCAACTCCATGCCATTTGTGGGTTCCCATCATAAAGTCAACACCATTTCCCATTTGCGTACTCATCTTAATTAAGATTGGTGTTCCTTTTCCGGTTAAACTTTTTGCTTCTTGTAAAGTGTTGTTGATGTCTTGCAAATTATTGCCGTTCGTCTCCAAAACTTTCCAGCCGAAAGATTCCCATTTGGCTTTTAGATTTCCTAATGAAAGAACTTCGTCTGTTGATCCGTCGATTTGCGCGCCGTTGTAATCTATTGTTGCAATGATGTTATCTACTTTATTGTGTGCTGCGTACATGGCTGCTTCCCAAATCTGACCTTCTTGCTGCTCGCCATCGCCCATTAATACATATACCAACTTGTTGTCTTTATTTAATTTTTTGGCTTGGGCTGCACCAAGTGCAACTGATAAACCCTGGCCCAATGATCCTGATGCAATTCTTATGCCTTCTAATCCTTCGTGCGGAGTTGGATGTCCTTGCAAACGAGAATTCAAACTACGGAACGTTGCCATTTCTTTCACCGGAAAGTAACCTGCTCTAGCCAAAACGCTATATAGCACCGGAGAGATATGTCCGTTGGATAAAAAGAATAAATCTTCATTTTTTCCATCCATGCTGAAGTTTTTTGGATTGTGTTCCATCACACCATTGTATAAGGAAACTAAAAATTCAGTACAACCTAAAGAACCTCCTGGATGCCCAGAATTATTTTGATGTACCATTCTAACGATATCACGACGAACTTGTGAAACTATTTTTTCGAGATTTTTGATGTCAGCCATTGTGCAGATGTTTTTTTTACGAAAATACAATTTTCGATCAACTGAGCGCTGTCTACTGTCAACTATTTGACTATTTTTGCATCCTTAAATTTTTTGTCATGGGATTAAAATGTGGTATCGTTGGATTGCCAAACGTAGGAAAGTCAACTCTTTTCAACTGTTTGTCGAGTGCAAAAGCACAAGCAGCAAACTTTCCGTTTTGTACAATTGAACCGAATATCGGAACCATTATCGTTCCTGATGCGCGCTTAACCAAGCTGGAAGAGTTGGTAAAACCTGAAAGGGTTCAAGCCAATGTGATGGAAATTGTTGACATCGCAGGATTAGTGAAAGGCGCAAGCGAAGGAGAGGGATTGGGAAATATGTTTTTAGGAAATATCCGTGAAACCGATGCTATTTTGCATGTTATCCGTTGTTTCGAAGATGACAACATCATTCACGTAGATGGTTCTGTAAATCCTATTCGCGACAAAGAAACTATTGATTTCGAATTGCAATTAAAGGATTTGGATACTATCGATAAGCGTTTGGAGAAAGCCAATAAAATGACCAAGCACGGCGATAAGGATGCTATCAAACTGGTGAGTATTTTAGAGCGCACAAAAGCTACTTTATTACAGGGTAAATCGGCGCGTTCATTGGCTTTAGCTGAAGATGAAGCTCTTATCCTGGCGGAATTGAACTTGATTACAGCGAAGCCTGTATTATATGTATGCAACGTGGATGAGAAAAGTATCGCAGCTGGAAACAAACACGTTGATGCAGTAAAAAAAGTAGCAATAGAAGAAGGTGCCGAAGTGATGACCATTTGTGCGAAGCTGGAATCAGACATCGCTGAGTTGGAAAGCTACGAAGAGCGTCAAATGTTTTTGCAGGATGCTGGATTAACTGAGCCTGGAGTAAATAAATTAATTGCTGCTTCATATAAATTACTGAAACTAAGTACTTATTTCACCGCTGGAGTAAAAGAAGTTAGAGCTTGGACGATCAAAGTTGGTTTTAAAGCACCTCAAGCAGCAGGAGTTATTCACACCGATTTTGAAAAAGGATTTATTAGAGCTGAAGTAATTAAGTATGAGGATTTCGTAAAATACGGATCTGAAGCGGCTTGTAGAGATGCGGGGAAACTTTCTGTTGAAGGAAAAGAGTATGTGGTAGGTGATGGAGATGTGATGCATTTCAGATTTAATGTATAAAGAGTTTATAAAAAGTTGGTGGGACAAAAAAATATTCTAAATTTGCCCTCCGGTTTTGAAGAATCGTTCTTTCAAAAATCAAAAAGAGTACTCGGGGCGTAGCGTAGTCCGGTCATCGCGCCTGGTTTGGGACCAGGAGGTCGCAGGTTCGAATCCTGCCGCCCCGACAAAAAAAGCCTTAACTGAAAAGTTGAGGCTTTTTTGTTTTTAAAATCTTCGGACTAAAATAATTCCTCTTAACGGTAGTTATATTGCAGACGGATAAGATTTGTGAAATTTAAACTGAAGATTATGTTTATAGTAATTGCTCTTGTAGTACTGTTATTAGTGGGGTTTGTATGCTTCCTGCTCTCTAAAAAAGTTCACGCCTCTCTTAAAGCGCAAGGCCATAAACAGCCAATGGCTGGCGCAATACTTTCCTTTATTTTGTCGGCAGCAATCATTTTGTACTTACTTGTTTGGATCATCGAGGAGAATATGGTTTTAGGCAGATAATCACTTTTTCTTCCTTTTGATCAGCCACTCTGCAAAAAGCAAGTTGGGTACAAAGCCAAGCCATGCATCAATCATATACAGCGTCATTGGATCAATGGTGAATAAATTTGAAAGAATTAATTTCCACGTCCGCAAGGTAATGGCCGAACAGGTTAAGGCATAACTCCTGATCATATAGTTTTTGTGCTCCTTCACATTTTTGCGACGAATTTCAATCACCGCTTTTAACGTAAACCAAAACCAAAGACAATCCAAAATAATAAAAGCCATTTTCGATGGAAGAAAACCATTAGCGTAAATGGCCATGATCATGCCCGCAGGGAAATTGATTAGGAAAATATTGTATGCGTAAAATCTTCCCAGCCAGCGATGGATTTTTTTGTGATTTGCCAATATGTAATTTGAAAACTGTGTAAAGCCGGCCAGCAATACGAAAATGCTGGAAAACACGTGAACGTAAAAAGAAATCTTCCAAATGGTATTGTCGATGTAATCCTGTTTCTGACTCAAAAACGCGACTTTGTCATCAAAGGAAAAATAAAGAGAAATCGTTTTCAGCATCAGGAAAGTTGCCAGGCAAAGCAAAAGATAGATGACAAAATTTTTAAATATGTTGGCAATCGGATTTTTCAAAACCAATTTGAATTTTTAGCAAGTTAAACTAAAAATGCATCAAATATATTGTTCCACTAATTCGTAGGTATTCAATAACTTTAGCTTTCTAAAATGAGACGTTTATGATGAAGGACAAAATGAAAATAGAGATATGGAGCGATGTAATGTGTCCTTTCTGCTACATTGGAAAACGCAAGTTTGAAGAAGCTCTTGCGCAGTTTTCTCATAAAGACAAGGTGGTGTTGGAATGGAAAAGTTATCAGCTTTCCCCTTATTTAAAAACCAATACCAATATTAAAATTCATGAGTATTTAGCTGAACACAAGGGTATAGATTTGCAAGAGGCAAAGCGATTAAACGACTACGTAACTGATTTGGCCAAGCAGGTGGGATTGCAATATAATTTTGATAAAGCTGTTGTTGCCAATTCTTTGAATGCACATCGTTTTGCTCATTTCGCAAAAAGCCAAGGGAAGCAAAATGAAGCAGAAGAAAAATTATTTCAAGCTTATTTTACTGATGGAAAAAACATTGATGATTTTGCGACGCTAATTAGTCTGGGACAAGAAATCGGCTTAAACGCTGAGGATGTAAAGACAGCTTTAGAGAATGGGAGCTACGCAGCTGAAGTGAAGGCTGACATTCAAGAAGCTGCGCAAATAGGAGTGAGAGGGGTGCCATTTTTTGTTTTGAATAGAAAATATGCAGTATCTGGCGCGCAGCAAAGCGTTACGTTTTTGGACGCCTTGGAAAAATCGTATGCTGAATGGTCTTCAGAAAATTATTGATGAGTATATTTTAGTTCTCTTTGATATGTTTCAGCTGAAATACAGGCTCCGTTTTTAAAGTAATAGATTCCTCCGTTGTTGTAGGTGATGTAGGAGAATTCAATGATTTTGCCTTTTGATTTAATCACTTCTTTGTTGATTTGACGGGTGTCTTCTATGATGACTTCTTTACCTAGTTTTTGCACCTCTTTTTTCACCAATTCAGCATACACTACTTTTTTTGGCTCTGCTGCATATAGCTTTTCTTTTTTTGCAATTTTGGCAACCACAGCCTCTTCAATAAGGGCTGTTTGTTTTATCATTGGTTCAACGATGCTGTTGCTAGCCGTCTTTGGGCTGTTTTCTTTGTTTTCTTGATCTGGCACACTGGCTGCAACTATGGACGCTGTTGCTATTTCTGCATTTGTGTTGCTTTCTGTTTTCACTTCTTCAACTGCAATTACAAGAGGTTCTTCAGACTTTTCTTTTTTTGGAAATCTCCTTAACGACAATTGATATTTATAATCTGCGCTGATTCCTTCATTTCCCAATTTATTGTGCACTGACGGATCATTTTCAGATTTTGAATGAAATGTTTTTTTATAATTAACTTCCTCGGTGAAGCCATTGATCACCTTATTGTAGTTGATGCTCATGACCGCTTGTTCAAATGTAAATGGTGTTTCTTCAGAAACAGGAAACATCTTTACAGAGATCTCGTGAGCCATTTTTTGTATTGCAACACCACTTGGAAGCATTGTGTTGACGCTTATGTTTTCACTTACATAGCCATCCTTTTCAATGATGATTTTAAAAATTTTGTTGAAGTCTAAAGAAAAAGTGAATTTACCATTTGCGGCAGCAGGCATTGCTTTCATTAAATGGGATTCTTCAAAAACAGTGATCTTAACTTCGTTTAAAGGACCGTTGTAATCAGCAGCAATTCCTGAGAGCTTAAATGTTTGTTCATTTGCACTGAGAGTGTATGTACACAACAGAAGAATAAAGCTGAAGGTGTAGGAGATTCTGGATTTTGTTTTCATAAGCGTTTGCATTTGTATGAGTAACAAATGTCGACTTAAGTTCCAGAAGGGGTGTTACAGAACTAAGATTAGATCTTGCGTAATTCACACATGTGAACTGCGGTGTAAAGGGAATGCGATCAGATTATTTTTTAGCGTTTTTAATCTCTCTTTGGTAGGATTCAGCTGAAATGGATTGTCCGTTTTTAAAGTAATACATTCCTCCATTATCGTAGGTGATTTGAGTGTACTCAATCGTTCTACCATTCAATTCAATTACTTCCCTGTTGATTTTTCTGGTGCGCTCAACAATAACTTCTTTTCCAGGCTTTTTCTCTTCTTTTTTCTCTGGTTCATAAAAGGCCACTTTTTTTGGCTCTTCTTTAGAAACGTATTTTTTCTCTTTATTTACTACTGGAGCAGCTTCTTCTTTAACTACATATTTCTTTTCTTTTGCTTCTGCAGCCGGTTCGGCTTTAGCAACGTACTTTTTCTCTTTTACTTCGGCAACCGCTTCTTCTTTAACTACGTACTTTTTTTCCTTAGCCTCTACAACAGGCTCAGCTTTAGTAACATATTTCTTTTCCTTAACCTCAACAACCGCTTCTTCTTTCACTACGTATTTCTTTTCTTCAACAACAGGTTCCGACTTAGTAACATATTTTTTCTCCTTTACTTCGGCAACGGCCTCTTCTTTAACTACGTACTTTTTTTCTTTTACTTCAGCTACTGCTTCTTCTTTAACGATGTACTTTTTTTCTTTTTGAGCAACGGCCGTTTTTTCTTCGTTGACCACATACACTTCTTCAGTACTAGCAGCAACTACTTCTTTTTTCAAGGCTGGTTTTGCTTCTGTTGCAATGCTTTGTTTGATTGTAGATTCAGTACTTTTCTTTTCAGTTTCTGTAAGTACCGATTTTTTCTCCTCTTTTACTTCAGCTTTTGCATTGGATGCAAGTGTACTTGTGTTATTCGTGTGAATTTCAGTACTAGTTTCTGTTTTTGCAGTGGCTACAGAAGCGCTTTCATTTTTAGTTAAAACCTCATCTTTCACCTCTGATTTAGCTACTTCGAGAGAAGCGGTGGTTGTCAGTTTTTCTTCTTTTTTAGCTTCGGTTTTTGGCTCTTCTTTAATCTCTTCTTTTTTAGGTTGATTTCTTCTTAAAGACAACTCGTACTTGTATTCAGCACTGATTCCTGCGTTACCAAGTTTGTCGTGAACGGACGGGTTGTTTTCGACTTTGGTTTGAAAAGTCTTTTTGTAATTGATTTCGTTTGTAAAGCCTTTAATTACTTGATTGAAAAACACTTTAGCAACAGGCTCTTCAAATGTGAATGGCGCAGCGGTAGAAGGAACAAACATTTTCAGAGAAAAGTTATGTGACATCTTTTTTCCTGAGAATTCTTGCGGTACAGTTGTGTTCACACTTACATTTTCACTGATATAGCCATCTTTTTCAAGGGTGATTTTAAAGTTTTTATTGAACTCCAGAGTAAAGCTGAATTTGCCGTTATTTGAAGTAGAGTACTGCGTCATGAAAATGCTTCCTTCGTACACAGTAACCTTAACATTGGATAGAGGTGCATTATTGTCGGAGGTTAAACACGACAATTCAAAGTTGTTCTCCTCAGCATTCAAGCTCAAGGAGAGAATTGAAAACACAAATACACTAAGGATCGACCGGATGCTCATTTTAAATAAAAGAATCATAGGACATAGTAAAATTCTATGCAAAGATATGAATAGAATCGATTGTACGGTAATAACCGTAGCTGTTTTTTCGCAATTTGTGGTTAATTTATTTGGATGCCTTTATTTCAGGGCTTCTCCTGCGTAATGGAAAGTGTTTATTGTTCTATTACTTCCGTTTTTTTGGGGGCAGGTGATGATTTTTTATCGATTAAAATCTAAATACAATGAAATTCATCAAGAATGTTTGAAAAGGGGATTGAAGGTGCGATATTATGGTGCTGCCTGGAATAATGTGCCACCAGAACTAATGAAAGATTACCAGCCAACAATGGAAGCAAAAGAATTAAGGAACTGGGAAATTATGATGTTTAAAAGAGAAGGTCTTGCTAACAAGACCTTCTCTATATGATTACTCAATTATAGCATCTCTATCGCATTCGATAATGTAAGTGAATTTTATAACTCTGGTTTCCTTTGGTGCTAGTTTAAGTTCCCATTCCAATAATCCGGTTATTGCGTTTATTTTTGCGCCAGCAGCATCATTCAACTTGATTTTGAATTTCTCGTTGGTAGAAATCGGCTGTTGATCCTGCAGTATGATTTCCTCCTCATTGTCGTTGGTGTTTTTTACTGTAAGCTCAATGGTCATTTCTCTTGACTTTAAATTGGATAAAGGGATGTTTTTCGTTTCATCTTTAATTTTATTGCGCAAGGCGATCACACTTTGATTTCTTCCAAGAGACACTTGCAAGGAATCGCTAGGACTCCAAACGTCGAGTAGTGTTTCACCCATGTAAGTGTTTTTGAAATAGATGTTCACTGGGCCATTCAACAAATTCAACTTTTCCCATCCGCCAATTTTGGCAACGATGTACGATTGTTTATCAAGCTTTGGAACAAGGTATCTTTGATACGCTGCATTGATGGTTGTTGTGCTCACGAAAATCAAAATGCTTTTGTTGCTGCTTTTAAGATTGCAAGGCAGTTCAATGTCAAATTCAATGTTGGTGAACGACGGATGTTTGTCAACTTCAACTTTAACTACTTTTTCACTTTGTATAATTGATGAAGCTTCTGTCAGTTCTAGCTGGGTATTCATGGTCACATTACCCATAGTCTTCATGCTCTTTTTGTCGTCATATTCATATTCAGCGGATTTGTTTTCTTTCATTTTTATTGAGCTCGGAAATTTTTGACGGTAAGAAACTTTGCTTACATCCCAAACTGGCAACTCGGGTTTTAAATTGCAATTGGTTGGATTGAAGGTGGAAAGTTTAATGGGAATGTTTTCCCAATCGGTACCCGATGCCTGATAAATATTGGCTTTGTAGGTGAGTGTAATTGCCTCGTCGGTTCCGTTGGCTCGAATGTCGTAAGCTGGCGACCAGCCTGCATTGGGAATCACATAATTGATTTCCAATTTGGTGTCGTTAATATCTCGTTCTGAAAAAATAGTCACCAGCACTTCATGTTGTTTTTCAAATTTTGATGACTTTGTTGTTGTCGTTTGTGATTCATATGTCTTTAATTCATTCAATCGTGTATTGAGTCGCGTAGTGGTTTGCGCTATCGTATTCTGACGGATTTTATGTTTGTAAATTTCCCCGTCTATTTCATCCAACTTTGCGCGATAAAACAACAAAGCTTCTTTGAGAATAGGAAGGGTGTCGTTAATATCGCTTTGAACCATTAAGTTGTTGTTAATGACAATGTTTTTTTCACTCTGCAAATGAGTTATTTTATTGTTGTTTTGCTCAGTGATTAAATTCATGATTACTAAAGAGTCTTTCATTGTTTTCATTTCCTTAATTACTTGTGGCGATAGCGCATGAGCGCTGGATAGTTCGGGAAGTGGGTAAGAAATCCAATGTGCAACATCCAAGATGATGTAAGAATTTGTCCCTGTTGCCTGAATGCTTTTCGCAATGATTTCATCTGATAAATTGCGAAAAATAAATTTATTATTTCCTTTCTTTAAATCAACGGTCGCCGATCGAAATACTTGAGCGCCTTCTAGAAAAAATGTTGCTCTTGTGATTTTTGATTTCACTGCTATTTCGTCTTGAGCAAAGGCTATTGAAATATTTAAGGATAAAAGAATACAAAGTATTTTTTTCATGTTTTTGTTTTTAGTGTTTCAGCTAAAGTATTGGTAAACTAAAGTCATTGATAGTCACAATTAGTGAAGAGCTTTTTTCACTTAGTAAAATGTTTATTTTTGGTAGATAATGAAAAATTATGGAGCCGAGAATTGAACTTTTAGCTGAAAAAAAACTTTTGGGAATGCGTCTTACAATGTCGATTGCCCAAAATAAAACAGGATTGTTGTGGCAGGGATTTATGAAACGAAGAAAAGAAATTCAAAACAATTTGAATTCGGATTTGATCTCCATGCAAGTGTATTCTCCTTTCTTCGATTTTATAAATTTTAATGTTGAAGCTGAGTTTGATAAATGGGCAACTACTGAAGTCTCTGATTTCAAAGCTATTCCTGAAGGAATGGAAAGTTTTGTTTTAGTTGGGGGCTTGTATGCAGTGTTTTTCTATAAAGGAGATGCTAGTCCGGCAGCGGCAGCAAAGGTATTCAGTTATATTTACGGACAATGGATTCCCAATTCAATTTACGAATTGGATCAGCGTCCTCATTTTGAAATACTGGGTGAAAAGTATAAAAAGGATGCGCCTGATTCCGAAGAAGAAATATGGATTCCCATAAAACACAAAAATTAAATACGTAAAGAAATTTGGAACTCGAGTAGTAGAATAATTGATGAGTGATCCAGAAAAAAGCTGTAAGACTAATTCATGTCTTTATACAATAAAAAAGGGTTGCTGTTTTTCCAGCAACCCTTTTCAGTAAAATAATTTCTTTTAGTCCTTAGTCACTACCAAATCATCAAACTCAATAACTTCTGAGTTTTCGGTATATAATTTTAAATGTTCTCCGTCTTTACTAAAATTCATTGGTTTTTTGAATAGCATTTCCCCATTACAATAAAGAGAAACTTTACCTTCTCGGTAGCTAATTTCAAATTGATTTTCTCCTGAGTCTTTGGTTTTTATTGCAGAGTTTTTTCCCCAATCAACTATGGTTTCGTATTGTTTTGCATCGGAATTATAAAACAATAGGCGACGCTCTCCATCGGCATAAACTAAAAAGTAGTAGCTGCCAATGATGAAACCGTAAGGACTGTAATTTTCATCTGTCAATCGGTTTTTTATCCACTTGGTTGTGCACTTTGCAGTAAAGCCACTTTCGGGTAAGTTTAAATCGGGAGTTTTTACCCAGTAACCGCCTTTATTGGTTAAATATTTTTTGCATTCAAAAAGCAGTTTACCATTCTTTATAGTAATGTTGGCACTTTCTTTTTCTCCGAGATCCCAGCCATTTTCATTTTCATTGAAATGATCTTCAAAGATGATGCTTCCCACAAACGCACTGGTAAAAAGAAGCACAGTTGATAGGCAAATAACGAGTAATTTTTTCATGCTTTTATTATTAATTTGTTTTTTACGGTTTTAAAGGTATTGTTATTCTGCAACAGTGGCAAATCTGCAGATGCTAAGAACTGTTGAATTATTCATTTCCGCTGATGCTTTGTAATTCCAGTATTTCTTTAAAATTTCCCTTATCGGTAAAGTATACTGTTTCTAAAATTATTTTGCTAGCATTTAGGTTTTTGGTCATGGTATAAGTTACACGGGATTTACCGCCTAAACTTTCTGCGCTCCATAATGTAAGTGTTTTACCTTCTTCAAAATCCACATACCAACCAATTGGCGGAGCTGGAGTACCAACGCCAACGTTGGCAAAATACCAACCAGCCGGAGCTACACCTTTTGTATCCAACCACACGTTGTTGATCACTTCATCGTTGTTGTCCCAAAAAATAATTTGACCGAAGTTTAGGGTGTCGTATATGGAAATACTAAAATCTCCATTGGCATCCATTTTCTTCCACACATACCTGCTGATTTTTTTTGGTCCAGCAATTTCCATTCTGCTTTGGGCTGTGTTGAACTTGTCGCACCCGCTTAGTATTGTAGTAAGTAATAGCAATAAGCTTATTGTGTATAAAATCCTCATAGCTTGAATAATTTAATATTGTACTGAAGTCCGATGTAGGCGTTAAATGTAGCAGCTTTAGCAATTTTGCTTGTGGGGTAATCATAGGAAGTGCCATTGCTAGTGGCATTCACAAATGTGATGTAATCGGATGGAAAAAAAACAGTTTCATATGGCGCGTTTCTATCAATTCCTTTTATGAAATTTTTATCGGTATATCCCGAACCTATTATTCCGCTGATACCTGCCATTGCATGAAGACCTTTAAAAACATGCACGTATACATTGCCTTCGTAGGAAAATCCGAAATCGGAATATATGCCATTGATAGCTGATTCATAATTGTATTGATAACCGTAATTGTAACTGGTAGTACCATCTTTATAAACCAAACTACTATTAAATAAAGAAGTTCCAACGCCACAACCCAGGCCGAAATATATTTTGTCGGGATTGCCTAAATTGATTCCGAAATTAAAAAGTCCCTTGGATTTCATCTGCATAATTCTTTTGTCGCCATTATTAAATTCAGCAGTAAAACTTTGTTGGGCGTAGGTAGTGCTGATATAAAATCCGGCCTTATCTAAAAACCAATACGAGGCTCCAAATTGATAACGAAAAGGAATGCCAGTAGAGTGAAATCCTTCTTTCAATCCGGCTCCCCAAACTGTTGCATAATCTTTATGAAACTGAGAGATGCTTAAATCCTGATATATTAGGTTGTAACCTCCGTTAATAAACACAGTGAAATCTCCTTCACCAGCATAAGCTGTAGTTGAAATCACGCAAGTGAGCAACGATGAAATGAGTGTTTTTAATTTATTAAATTTCATAATCAATCTTCTTTAAACAAAATGTATGACACTGAAAGGCTCAGGTTGGTGGCTGTGTATTTGTAGTTGAAATTAATGTTGTTATTGTCGCGCATTGTTACTCCATACCAATCATAAAAACCTTCCAAACGCGCACGAAAATGATTGGAGAAATAGTAATCCAGATAAAGAGCCGAGCCGAAATCGATATTACTAGATACCACTCCTTTGGAAATATTGTGATAGTCTTTCCATTCCTTGGGATCACTTTCAGTTGAGTTTTTGTACTTCACTTGGAAGATGCCAATGTTTACCGGACTAATAGCTACTGCAAGGTGTTCGTTGATGCGCCAACCAAATCCGGTAAAGGTGAGGTTATTGAAGCGGTATTTCAAATCCATATCGAAGGCACTTCCATTCACTGTTCCACTGCCCGAAAGGTAAGTTCTTCGTTGTGTCCACGACATAAAGTAAAAAAAGTCCTTTTCTTCTCCGTGGTTAAAAATCAAGTCAATATTTAAACCGTGAAAAAAATTATTGAATTGAAATGGCTGGTCTAAGTTGGGATAAGTAAAATGATTCAAATGGTAAACCTCATTTCGGATATTGCTTATTCCATTTCCAAAAACTGACCCGTTATAACCAACTGATAATGCTATCGGAGTGGAGGCGTTTGATTTTTGCAAAACAACAAGAAGCAAAAAAAACAAGCAGGGAAGTTTCAGTGAAGATTGGGGATTCATGCAGTATACTTTTTGCAAAAATAGGCGAATTATTATTTTTTACGGTAAAATTTAAAATCAACTTTAAAGGGGAGGTTGAAATTCTATCTTTGTTGGATGTTAAATTTTCTTCAAGATACAGGTTTGCCAGTGTGTGATGTTCTTCCTGAACTTCAAAATGCATTGAAGCAAAATTCTACTGTGATTTTGAGTGCACCACCCGGAGCTGGAAAAAGTACTTTGGTTCCTTTGGCTTTGCTGGGTGCAGAATGGTTGAAAGATCAAAAAATAATTATGTTGGAGCCTCGTCGCTTGGCTGCTAAAACGGTGGCGACGCGCATGGCGGATCTCTTGGGAGAACAAGTAGGAGAGAGGGTAGGGTATCGCATTCGTTTTGAATCCAGAGTTTCTTCTAAAACAAAAATTGAAGTGGTGACAGAAGGAATTCTCACGCGAATGCTGCAATCGGATAATTCTTTGGAAGGAGTCGGAATTGTCATTTTTGATGAGTTTCATGAGCGTAGTATTTTTGCTGATGTAGCTTTGGCTTTAAGCAGAGAAGCACAACAAATTTTGCGTGATGATTTGCGCATTTTGGTAATGTCGGCGACGCTGAATCTCGAAGAATTAAAGAATTTATTGAAGGCACCTGTCATTGAAAGTTTTGGAAAACAATATCCCGTCGACTTGATTTATACCGATCAGCAGGACATGATGCTCATGGCTGAAACCTGCGCGCAAACAGTGATGCGTGCGCTTCGGGAGCAGAAGGGTGATGTGCTGGTTTTTTTGCCAGGTGAAGGCGAAATCAGAAAGTGCGAAGAAATTTTAGCTGCTCAAAGCAGTGGTGTTGAATTGCATCCTTTGTATGGAACGCTGCCTCCTCAGCAGCAAATGGCAGCGATTATGCCGTCTCGATCGGGAGCGAGAAAAGTGGTGATTGCTACTTCTATTGCTGAAACTAGTTTAACCATTGAAGGAATAAAAGTGGTAGTGGATTCGGGCTTCGGACGTGTACAAAAATTTGATCCACGTTCGGGTTTATCCAAACTGGAAACCATTGTGATTTCAAAAGATAGCGCCGATCAGCGGGCGGGTCGTGCCGGACGGCTATCGCCTGGTGTGTGTTATCGCTTATGGTCGAAACCAATGCATGCAAAACTACCCGATCACCGCACGCCAGAAATTGCAGAAGCCGACTTAACTTCTTTGGTTTTGGATTTGGCGATGTGGGGAGTGCACGATATTAACTCATTAACTTGGCTAACCTTGCCACCTTCTTTTAACGTGAAATTAGCCACGGATTTGTTGGAGGAATTAAATGCTATTGAGAATGGTCGCATCACTGCGCATGGCAAAAAAATGCAGGCTTTGCCTTGTCATCCGCGTGTTGCTCACATGATGCTCATGGCTGAGGAGCATGATAAAATTCATTTGGCTGCCGATGTTGCAGCCTTGCTGGAAGAACGCGATCCACTAGGAAAAGAAGCTGGAATAGATATTAATTTACGTATTGAAGCTTTGCGCCGTCAGCGTCAATTGAATTCCAGCGGAAGGAAATTCGGACGAATCATTAAAGTAGCCGAGCAATATCGCAAAATGTTTGAAGCCAAAGAAAACAACCAGCCGGTTGATCCTTATGAAACCGGATTGTTGTTGGTGCATGCTTATCCTGAGCGCATCGCTTGTGCTCGTCCGGGCAACAACGCACAGTTTCAACTATCGGGTGGGATTTTAGCGATGGCTTCTCACAAAGATGACCTGGCACATGAACCCTGGCTCGCCATTGCGCATATGGATGCCCGCGACGGAATGGGAAAAATATTTATGGCGTCATCACTCAATCCAAAAGATTTGATGCCGCTTTTAAAAGAGAAGGAAATTTTAGAATGGAATTCTAAAAAAGGCGGATTAACTGCTACGCGTGAAATGCGATTGGGAAGAATCGTTTTGAAATCAGTTCCGCTTCCAAAACCCAATCCCGAACTGGTTCAAAAAGCCATTTGCGATGTTTTGAAAAAAGATGGAGCTCATTTGCTGGATTGGAATGATCAGGTAACTCAGTTTCAAAACCGAATTCTTTCTTTGAAAAAATGGAACGGGAGTCAGGAATGGCCTGATTTATCTACCGAAAAATTATTGTCGGAATGTGAAGAATGGATACTGCCTTATTTAGTGAATATCAAGTCGAATGATGATTTAAAAAAACTGAATCTCCACGATATTCTTTTTCATTTTTTAGATTACGAAAAACAAAACCTGCTCAATAAACTCGCTCCTGCAAAAATGGAAGTGCCCAGCGGATCACACATTGCTTTAGAATATTTTGCCTCTGCATCGGCTCCTGTTTTAGCCGTTCGCATTCAGGAAGTTTTTGGATTGGCTGATACCCCAAAAGTGAACAATGATAAAGTGAGCGTGTTGATGCATTTACTCTCTCCAGCTTATAAACCAGTTCAAATCACCGGCGATTTAAAAAGCTTTTGGGAGAATGCTTATTTTGAAGTGCGCAAGGAATTAAAGCCCCGTTATCCGAAACATGCCTGGCCCGATGATCCGTGGAATCACCCTGCGATAAAGGGGACGAAGAAACAGAATGGGTTGAAGTGATTTTTTGTTTTGTAGAGACGGAAGATTTTCCGTCTCAAAATATACATATTGAAGACGCAAAATTTTGCGTCTCTACAAGATCAACAACCTAATCCTCTTCAAATTCCAATTCCGCATCCTTCTCCCAAATCTCCATTTCGCAAGGCTTGCAGTTGAATTTTAATTTGTAGGCGTTATCGCCATGAGTCAATGTTAGCGGCTCTTGCAATTTGGTGCCCATGGTGTCCTTATTGTATTTAGGGCATTTTCCTAACTCGTATTTCACGCAGTACTTTGTCACCATCACACGTGATTTTCCTGGATCCCATTGCAACTCAAAAGCCTTTTCAATTTTAGTGGCGCCGTGGCGTTCGTAAAATTTACGGGCTAGTTTATTGGCTACGTTGTAGGTGAAATCCAAATCAGCAACTGGATAAGGGTGTGATGTTTTTTCAATTTTTTGTTCGTGACGCACGTAATCCCTCACTCTTATTTCAGTGAGTTGTTCGTACACCGTTCTTCTTAATTCATTGATTTTTGAAATTGGAAGAAACCAGTTTTCCGAAAACTGAATTTCAATTTCATCAGCGTTATAAGGCGTGTTGCCGGTTTTTTGTAATTGTGCTTTTATGTTGGTGGCAATGGATTCCCCTGTTTTTGTTTTTTCCTTGGCATGTACAATTGAAAATGAACTTTGGTGTCCGTCTTCATCTGTAGCCAACAATTGGAATCCGTTTTCGGTTTCGCTTAATAAAAGTGAAGTGCTGATTTTTCGCACGGCACTGTCTTCACGTTCTACAAGTTTGTTGAAAGCTGAATCGCTGTTGCGATAAATCGCAGTTCCTTTCGCGATCATTTTCATGGCGTTAGGATACACTTTATTGCCCTCTACTTTATTGACTAAAACGCCATCAGCAATTCCTTCATCGTTCAAGAAATACAAGCCATCTCCGTTGTTGAGCTGATGTGCATTTTCAATAACATAGGCATTTCCTTTGGTTTCAATGAGGTTACCAATCAATTGTCCTTTCGATTTCGGACTTTCCCAAGAACCAATTTTTGTTTTTCTTTCGTTGACGAAATAATCGGTGTAGCCTCTGTTGAAACTACGATCTAAAGCCGACTCAAATATATAAGTGGTTTTTCCCGATGATGCCTTGGTGTATTTATCGTTGCCTTCTAAAAAGGAATCTAATTTTTTACGAAGGTAGGACACGTTGTTTTTAACGTATACCATGTCTTTCAGTCGACCTTCAATTTTAAATGAAGTGATACCAGCTTCAATCAGTTGAGGAACTTCATCGGTCACATCAAAATCTTTGATAGACAAAAGATGACTGTTGGAAATTAAAGTTTCACCTTTTCCGTCGATTAAGTTGTAAGCCAATCGGCAGTTTTGTGCGCATGATCCGCGATTGGCACTGCGTTCTCCGTTGGCAACGCTCATGTAACAGTTTCCGCTAAAGGACACGCATAGTGCGCCAGTTACAAAGAATTCCAGCTCCACATCAGTTGCAGCGCTTATTTCTTTTATTTGATGTAAATTCAGTTCTCGAGCCAATACCACACGTTTGATACCTGCATCGGCTAAAAATTTAACGTGTTTAGGGTCTCTGTTGTTGGCTTGTGTACTAGCGTGAATGGTAATAGGAGGTAAGTCCATTTCCAGCAGGGCCATGTCTTGCACGATGAGCGCATCAACGCCAATATCGTACAATTCATAAATCATTTTACGACAAGTTTCCAGCTCATTATCGTACAAAATAGTGTTGATCACTACGAAAACTTGAGCCTTAAATAAGTGAGCGTATTTTACCAAGGCAGCAACATCTTCAATGGAGTTGGTGGCGTTGGAACGTGCGCCAAACATAGGCGCGCCAACGTATACAGCGTCGGCTCCGGCATCAATGGCAGCCATGCCATGAACTAAATCTTTTGCGGGAGCGAGTATTTCAATTTTCTTCTTCATGAGCTTGCAAAGGTCTGATAAATAATGAACTATCGCAAGTGGGAAGTTGTTTTTTGGTTCTTATTCTCAAATCATTAAAAGATTGTTAAGTTCGCTTACCTAATCTTTTAACTTAAAAATTATGTCTCTTAATATTAGCACCCCTGGAGTATACATCAATGAAATCAATGCTTTTCCTAATTCGGTGGTTCAAGTTCCAACAGCATTGCCCGTATTTATTGGCTATACTAAAAGGAATGTCTACAATGGGAAATCGCTGAAAAATCAAGTAATAGAAATTCAGTCGATGACTGATTTTATAGCTCTTTTTGGTGAAGCTTCCAATGCCGTTTATGCATTAAATAAAGAGGGAGAAGCGAGTGATGTTCAATTAAATAACATTGACTATTCACTAAATGTAAATACCAATACTCAGTTTTATTTGTACAACAGCATTCAACTTTTTTATCAAAATGGAGGAGGAACGTGTTATGTAATGTCGGTTGGGACTTTTGCAGTAGAAGGAGTGAATGGCGTTAGGCTAAGTGATTTTGTTAATGATCAGGAGAATGTATTTTCTGTTTTGTTGACTAATCCAGAGCCAACAATGATTTTAATTCCCGATGCGCTGCTTCTTTCTCAGCAAGATTATTATAGTTTGATGAACAAAAGCATTGATCATTGTGGAATTGTGCAAAGCAGAATTGCTTTGTTGGATGTTTACGGCGGCTCAGGCAAATCAATTGATGTTACAGCTGAATTTAGGACAAACATTTCTTCTCCATCGTTAAGTTATGGCGCTGCGTATTATCCTTGGGTGAACACCACTATTGTGGAAATTAATCAAATTACTTTTTTAAATATTGAAGGTGGATTTAGTGGAGCGCTTGTTGACACCGATCCGAGTATTGCAGCTAGGGTGAGTGTGGCTTTAGCAGGCTTACCGCAATCGGGTGATTATTTAAGTATGTCGCCGCAAGATCAGCAAAAAGTAACTATGGCTCATAATTCTTTGCTTTTGATTTCTCCTAATTATAATAACTTAATAAGCACTATTGTACATAAGATAAATTGCTTGCCAATAACGCCAGCCATTGCCGGACTAATTAATACAGTGGATAATGCTGAGGGAGTTTTTAAAGCTCCGGCAAACGTTGGGATAAGTGCAGTGGTATCACCTGTTGTTAATATCAATGATGCAACACAGGGAGATCTTAATGTTCCGTTGGACGGAAAAGCAATTAATGCCATTCGATCGTTTGCTGGAAGAGGAATTTTGGTTTGGGGTGCACGTACTCTCGACGGCAACAGTAATGACTATCGCTATATCAATGTTCGTCGAACTTTGATCATGATTGAACAATCCATTAAAGCAGCGATGCAGGCATACGTGTTCGAAGCCAACGACACCAATACTTGGGCAACGGTAAAAAGTATGATAGAAAATTTCTTGACGAATCTTTGGAAAGAAGGAGCGTTAGCTGGAGCTCAACCTGCGGATGCTTTTAATGTGTCGGTGGGCTTAGGATCAACGATGACAGGGCAGGATATTTTAAATGGCTACATGAACGTTTCGGTGATGGTTGCCATTACGCATCCGGCCGAATTTATTGAGCTTGCCTTTCAGCAACAAATGCAGACTTCGTAATTCTGGTGCAATAATGTAAATCTTATTAAGGTTTATATGTCTTTTAAAGCCTTGGTAAATAAGAGAAATTCGTATTTATTCACTTTCGTTTGTGATTAACTAAATTTGTGTTGCATGGATTTAATTCCTAAAATTATGCACTGAATTAACTTTTGGTTATTAAATCCCATCCGACTCCTTAGTTGATGGTTGCCTTGAGGAAAAAATTGTTATGATGAAAAAAGGGTTGATTTTTGTGATGTTTCTTGGGTGCCATTCGCTTATGAGTGCGCAAAATGTTGTTGATCAAAACAAATTGAAACAAGGACATTGGGTGTTTTTAAATCAAGACAAAAAACTTGCAGGATACAGAGCCGATCAAAAAGTAGAAGAGGGTGATTATGTTGACAATCTTAAAGACGGCAAATGGTTGCACTATTTCAATAACGAAAAAGTAAAGGAGCAACTCACTTATCAAAGAAATTTACCTAATGGTCCTGCTGTTTTTTATTATCCAAATGGTAATAAGAAAGAAGAAGGTACTTGGAAAAACGGACAATGGATTGGTGTTTACAAATTCTACTATGAAAATGGACAGCTGGCCAATGAATGGAATTACAACAATTCAGGCAATAGAACTGGTGAGCAAAAGTACTATTACGAAAATGGAAAAGTAAGAATCAGTGGCGAGTGGATTAATGGTAAAGAGAATGGTTCCATTAAAGAGTACTATGAAAACGGTGATTTGAAATCAGAAAAAATTTACCAGCAAGGCAATATGGATGCCCAGGCAAGTAAAGAGTACGATAGAAAAAATCCAATTAATAAAACTGCTTCCGACACCAAATTGGAAGTGAAGGAAGAGCCGGTAAAAGAAGCGACAAAAGAAAAATTTGAAGTTGGTGTTTTTGATGGCAATGGAATGTATCAGTTGAAAGATAGAGAAGGTAGAGTTGCCAGAGAGGGCTTGTTTGAAAACGGAGCTTTGGTGGACGGAAAAGTATTTCAATATGGCACCAATGGAAAAATTACTAAAACCCTAATTTATAAAGGAGGGAAAGTAGTACAGGTGGTGAATGAGTAGTTTCAATTCCATTTTCGCCATTCTTGCCGGTACTTGGTTTGTGGTTTCCAGCAACTTTCCGCTTTGGTTGGAAGGTTCCAAAACCAATCCTCAATTTAATTACGCCATTGCCGAAAAAAAGGGAGAGATCATTCTTTTGGATGAAGTCACTTATCTTGAAAATGGAAAATCAAAAAGTATTTCGGGTTTCGATTATTTAAATCCCACCAACAATAAAGCCTTTACCTGGCAAGGAAAAGGTTGGCTGGCCATTGCAAAAAGTAATTGGGAAATCAAGTTGAAGGACGAACAAAATCAATGGGCTGTCATTTGGTTTTCTAAAACAATATTTACTCCGGAAGGCGTGGACATCATCAGCAGGAATAAACCTTTAGACGCAAAAGTGTTGGAAGAAATAAAAAGTAAAATGCTCGCTGATAGCATTTTGAAAAAACATGTGAATACGCTGGTGGAATTAAAATGAATATACGGAAGTACTATTACACTAAACAATTTCTAAATTTCTTCATCTTAAATTTCGTGTTGATTTCATTAGCTCTGCTGTATTTTTTTGGTGACGATGAAGAGTTCTTTTCAAAAGGTATGCTGCAGTCATGGATTTGTGCAATTCCATTGATAATAATTCAATACTTCTTTTTAAACCGCAAGCAGGATTGGCTTTATAAAATATTGGTGTTTTATATTAGTATGCTCGTTTTTCTCTTTATTTATGGAATGCTGTTAAGCATGACTAATATTGATTATACAATTATTGATATGCTTAAAGGAGGATTTCTTCTAATGGTTTTCGGACAGATTTTTGGAATTCCGCTGACCTTACTTGTTGCATTTATCAACGGCGGACTTCAAGACAAAGTATTTATAAAATAGATTACTTTTTTTGTTCTGAATTATCTCTTGGACATATTTGGAGGCATATAAAACATTGTCTTTTTTTACTTCATTTTGTGTGGTGATTTTTGGCAAAATAAAAACTCCCACTTCTTTCGGAGATGGGAGTTTCATTTAATTCAATTGTTTTTTAAAACATGTATCCAATTGAGAAATTCGATTTAAATCCAAGTGCAAATAGTGCTGGAGAAGTTACTGATGCTGAATTGGAAGTAGTAGTTACTTTAGCGCCAGCAAATTCCGATTGGATATTTCCAGCTGTGCCCAATGCATTTACGCCACTTACGTTCAAATTAAGGATGTAAGCATCAACTCCTAATCCCATAAAGTTCCAGTCGACGGTAAATGAATCGCCAATCAACCACTGGTATCCTATTCCAACACCACCTCCAAGTACATTTATACTTCCTCCAATACCTGAAGCAATGTGAGTGGTGTCGTTGCTTACGTTAGTACTTATGCCGGCCCTCCAAAATTTTAAGTAGGGAGCAACATAAAATCCGTTGGGAGCATCCTTAGAGGTGTAATAGCGAAATTCAGGAAGTACAGAAAAACCGCCATAAGCGCCACTGGTCATGGTGTATCCACCTGCCATATTATTTGAAGATTGGAAAATAGATTTATAGCCATTAAAATCGTTGGTGAAATCAACAGGTATTAGTGCTCCAGCTTTAACAGCAAAAGAGGTTTTTTCGCTAAGCACTCTTTCGTAAGAAAAATCAATACTGTTCCAGGCTAATGATGCAGGTCGCCATTTTACAATGTTTTTTTGTGCGGAAAGTTGGGTGCTGAAAATAATAAGGAGTAAGAAAAGTGGTTGCGATAATTTCATGACTTTTTATTTTAATGATGAGTTTAATAGCACTTGATTTCCAAAAATAATACCACAATTACAATTGAATTCCTATATTTTATATTCATGCGTTAATCTGCAGGAACTGGAATTGAATCAATAGTGTTGACGTCGATTTGCAGAGAATCAACCACAGCAACAACAGTGTCTTTCCTTGGTACGTAAACCCTGCAATTGTGCGCTTTATCAATGGGAAATGGTTCTTTAGGAAACATCGTAGGCTTGAGCGCGCATTTTTTATCGGCGTAAACCTTCGACATAAATAAACCAAATACAGGCAAGGCAGTTCTCATACCTTCACCGGTAGAAGAGGTTTTAAAGTGAATACAGCGATCTTCAGCACCCACCCATGTTCCACCTATCAATTCACTGGTCACCCCAACATACCAACCATCAGAGTAGTTGTTGGAAGTTCCAGTTTTTCCGCCCATTTGATTTCTGCCGAAAATAGGATATTGAAAAAGTGCTTGCGAGGTTCCGCCGTTTTCTTCAACTGTTCCGCGAAGCATGTACGACATTAACCATGCAGTTTCTTCGCTGATAGCGCGTTCTTTATTTTGAGTAAAGCGCGCAATTTCTTCTCCTTTTTGATTGACGATGTGCGTCACCAAAACTGGTTTCACTCTGTATCCGCCATTAATAAAAGGAGCGTAGGAGGAGGTGAGTTCCAATAAGGAAACGTCGTTGGAGCCTAAACCAATGGATGGAACGGTTGCTAGCGGACTGCTGATTCCGCAGTTTTTGGCTGTTTCTGCCACGTTTTTCGGTCCGCATTCCAGTGTCAATTGCACAGCAATACTGTTGATTGAAGTGGCCATACCTTGTCGGAGAGTAAGCGTGTCGTATGAAAAAACACGATTAGCGTTGTGGGGCGTCCACACGTGATGCTCGCCGTCTTCGTCGTATTCATGACGAATGTATTTGTCTACTCGGGTGTCGCAAGGTCCATTGCCTTGTTCAAAGGCGGTAGCATATACAAAGGGTTTGAAAGTAGATCCTGGTTGTCTTTTACTTTGAACTATATGATCAAATTTTGTGATTTTGTAGTTCCATCCACCCACCCAGGTTTTAATAAATCCGGAGTTTGGATCAATGGTGAAAAATCCGCAGCGCAACATTTTTTTGTAGTGCGCCAAAGAATCCATTGAACTGATGTTTTCTTTTTTATATCCGTCGTGCGTGTAGATCACGCAAGGATGAGGCTGACGAAGAAAATGCATGATGGTATCTTCGTTTTCTCCCCACATTTTTTTCAAACCTCGATAAGCATCAGTTTGCTTGATAGCATTTTCTAAAAAGCCTGGTATTTCCTGTTTTTTCGAATCGGTCCAAGGATTTTGATTGGCCCATTGTGCATCAAACTTGTGTTGTAAACTTTTCATGTGTTCGTTCACTGCTTCTTCGGCGTGCTGCTGCATACGCATGTCGATGGTGGTGTATATCTTCAAGCCATCGCTATAAATATCATAACCGTTTTCACTACACCATTCACTAATTTCTCGTGCAACGGCCGAGCGCACGTACGGCACTTTGCAGTCTTCGGAATTTTCAATGTGAAAGTTAAGTGCAATGGGTTTTTCAACTGCTTTTTTAAATTCATTATCGCTAATGACTTTGTGTTTTTTCATGAGCGATAACACTACGTTTCGTCGCTCCAGTGATTTTTCGGGATGCAATACCGGACTGTAAGTAGTGGTTGCTTTGAGTAAGCCAATCAATATGGCACATTCATCAATGCTAAGTTGTTTTGGTGTTTTGTTGAAATAGGTGCGGGCGGCGGTATTGATACCAAAGGCGTTGCTTCCAAAATCAACGGTATTCATGTACAGCAAAAGAATTTCATCCTTGGAGTAGTTTTCTTCTAAACGCTTTGCAGTCATCCATTCTTTCAGTTTTGCATTTCCGGTTTTTACACCAGGAATGTAGCTGAGTAGACCTTTGTTGACTTTACGGATTTTAAATAAATTTTTAGCGAGCTGCTGTGTGATGGTGCTACCGCCACGTTTGTCGCCTTTGATCATGTACCAAAAAATGGCGCCGTTGGCCTTCCAGTCAATACCTGTGTGATCGTAAAAACGAACATCTTCGGTGGCCACCAATCCTTTGTAAAAAACAGGATTGATGCTTTTCATATCTACAGAAGAGCGATTTTCTCTAAAAAACTTTCCAATCAATTGTCCGTCGGCAGCGTATATTTCCGAAGCCACCGGAAGATCCGGATCCTTCAGTTCACTAACAGATGGCATGTTTCCAACCAACCACAAAAAATTGTATTGCACGACCAGGTACAAAAACACAACAGAGAGGATAGAGTAGCGATATATTTTCTTTTTCCAGAGGTAAAGGAAAAACGACTTTACTTTTTCGAGAGCTTGCATGGGCTAAATTTACTTGGCAAAAGTACAAAAAGAGATGATTGATAAGTATAAAATAAAAAAGGCAGTGTATTAAACTGCCTTCATACTTTTTAAAGTGTTTTTTATGCCTTCGTACTAGCCTGTCCGATGCTTACTTTAATCAAAGTTTTTTCATCATCAGCAAACTGAAAATAAATGTAGGTCATTTTGAATTGCATTCTGTAGCTATGCTCAATGTAGCTATCTGTTTTTTTCCACTTCTTTAATTTTTTCAGCATTGTTTCACTGTCCAGAGAAGAGTAAATAGTGAGGCCATCAATTTTGAGGTTTCCAACAAAGATTCCTTTCGGACTAACTTCATTTGGATTAGGGTGCGAGAAGTAAATTTGAAATTCGTTGATGTGTCCAGGCTTATTTTTACCTTCAAACAAAACCAATCCTTTTTGATCGTAGGTATGAGTGATATTGTAGCCATCTTTAGTTCTGTCGGATTTTCCCAAAACAGATTCATAACTTGCAAGACTCCAATCGGTGCTTACTGATGTGCCATTAATTTTAATGCCACCTTTTTTACTACAATGTTGTCTTCAATTGCAGTAAAGCTCAATCCAATGATAGCTGCAAAAAGAACAAGGCCAATACTTAGAATTTTTTTCATGTTAAATGATTTAAGTTTTTTGAAAGTACCGCGTTAAAAGTAGGGAAATTTAGTTGTTTATACAGAAATGTTGCTGTTGTTGATTATAAAATAAGCATTGATATATTTTCTTAATAGGCATTCTCCAGGCGCAGCTCAAAGGGTATTTGGATTTAAAAGGTTGAAAGAGCAATTGAAAATTCCACGTCAGTCGCAAACAGGAGAAAATCCAACGGTCAATGGAAAAAATGAAAGAAATGAAGATGTTGTTGATGAATGATTCACAAGTTCTTGATTCCTTTTTTATATCTTTTCTGCATGGAACGCAGAAAATTTATTAAAAATGTGTCGCTAGGATTTGGCGCATTGCCTTTGTTGGGTAACACTGATTTTGTTTTGCAGGAAGCATTGGAGGTTCCTGCAGATAAAGGTGCGCTGATGAAAGATGAAAAATTTTGGAAAAAGGTAAGGAAGCAGTTTAATGTGGATTTTTCTGTCATTAACCTGAGCAATGCAGGAATAAGTCCGATGCCCATGCCGGTGATAAACTCTTTACAACAAGCCGAAATTTTTGCCAATAAAACTCCCACGGTCAACCGCCATGTTCAGGAAAAGGAAATAATTTCCGTGAAGGGAGATCTATCAAAATTGCTTGGCTGTTCTGTAGAAGAACTCGTGCTTTTGCGCAATACTACTGAAGCAGTAAATACTATTTTTTGGGGACTTGATCTCGCTGAAGGAGATGAAATAATCATAGCAAAGCAGGATTATTCTCTTGTTTATACAGCTGCAGAGTACATCGCGAGTAAAAGAAAATTGTCTCTTAAAATACTGGATATTCCATCAATGCCCGAGAACGATCAGGTGCTGGTGGATTTGTATAAAAATGCTCTCGGACCGAAAACGAAGTTGTTGCTGGTAACGCACATGATCAACTGGACCGGACAGATTTTGCCGGTGAAAGAAATATGTGCTGCTGCCAAAGAAAAAGGCGTATATACTTTGGTGGATGGCGCACAGTCGGTAGCGCATATCAGTATTAATTTGCATGAAATAGATTGTGATTTTTTTGCCGCCAGCTTTCACAAATGGTTGTGTGGACCGCCGGGTACAGGCATGCTCTATGTGAAGAAAAGTTTGATAGGAAAAGTCACTCCGATTCATCCCGGTTTACATCCCTATTCCTCTTTCATCGATAAATTTGAAACTTATGGCACCCATTCTTTTGCTGCTCAATTGGCCTTAAAAGAAGCTATTCGTTTTCATGAAAAAATAAGTAGCGGCTTGATACATCAGCGACTGCATTATTTAAATCAGTTGTGGAGAGAGCAGTTGAAAGATCATTCTCAAATAAAAATCTATACTTCTTCAGATATCCGTTTCTCTGCGGGAATAGTTCTTTTTATGCATAGTGAATTGGAGCCATCAAAAATTGTTCAAACTTTGCGCAAGAAAAACATACTGGTGGGCAGTGCACTCTGGAAAGACATTAACGGCGTGAGAATTTCTCCTAATATCTACACTTTAGCTGAGGAGATGGAGCGCTTAGCTTTGGCGTTGAATGAGTTGTGATTGTGCTGAATACATTTAGTTGTCTTCTTCCGTTGGCAATTCAATTTTAATAAGTGTTCCTTGTTCTTCAATGGCTGAAAAATCAAAGGAGGTGATAATGAAAGTCTTTGTGCTTTTTTAAAACTTAAACCTTCTTTTAAAGTTCAGATAGAACATTTTACTGATTACAGAGAGCAGGATGATTTTAATAGGGCTCTTTCACAAATAAGAGCGGAAGCCATTGTTCATCTATTGATTGAAAAAGGAGTTCCTGCTTATAGAATGTCTGCGAAAGGTTGGAGAGAAACTAAACTAATAATAATTAAGCACGAAGCAGAAAAGGAGATCGATCATGAAAACAGGAGTTGATTAATTACAAAAAAATACACGAACCCTAGTGTGGACTTACTACATTTAGATAAAATAATATTAATTCCCAAAATATATATTATATCGAATAACGAAACCCCATAAATGGTTTTTTTTGAATCCCTTCCTACAAATTGTATATAAATTCAAAAAAAAAATCAACTTTGAGGTGACCTTTACCCTTTTTCGTCATTAAAGAGCAAAAATTATAAATATGAAAACAATTTTACCTCTCTCTGTTTTACTACTTTTCTGTTTAGTTTCCAATGCACAAGATTATAATTGGGTGAAAAAATTGCCCGAAAGACCTACTGCCATGACAGCGCCTGTTTTTTTGACAGATGACGATGGTAATTATGTGCGTTTTGATCATGGTGGATTTTACGGAAGGGAGAAATTGTATTTTGAAGTTTTTGACAATGCTGGGGTAAACAAGAAAAACTCTTTTGTTGAACAGCGTCCCATGGTAAAACAAGGATTAATGAAAAAGGGAGTTTACAACAGCTTTCTCCTTTTTCAAGGACAAAGGATTTTATTTAATCATGAGATATCATTAAAAGAAAGCAAGAATACTTTGTTTGTCAATTTTTTTGATGCCAATTATAAACCAACCAGCTACAAAGCACTAATGGTATACGATTTTAAAGAATATAAAGAGCCTAATATACCTATTGGTGTGATGGAGTATACTTTTGGAGGCTTTGATATCATGGTGTCTCCAGATCAGCAGCACCTCCTTGTTGTTTCTTCGGTATTGTACAGCGAATATCCTAAAATGACAACGAGAGCTGAAAAGGACATAGAAAAAACCGTGATTTCGGTGTACGATAAAAAGTTAAATCTGGAGTATACCGATACTTGTGTTTTCAAGGTAAAAAGAAATCAGATTGAGCAATTGAAATTTGCCATGTTGCCTAATGGAGAAGTGTATGGATACCTTAAATATGCTGAGGAATATAAAGTTAAGCTGGGCGCCGACAATGATGTTTTCAGGGAGAAATATACTATGGTCAAGTATGATAAAACAAAGAAAGATTTTCTTTTTCTCGACATTGCCATCGACAATTATTTTATGAGTGGGATGGAGTTGATCGCTCTCGATAATAAAACACTAACATTTTTTGGAGGTATCTCCACACAGGGTACCGTTGGTCGCAGAAGCAAAGCCGGTTCAATTTTGACAAAACAAGAAAGTAGCTTTGTTGACCAGGAGTTCAATACTGTGGAAACCGATCTTGTGGGTTGTTATTCTTTGGTTATCGACAGGGAGAACTTCAAAATAATAAGCAAGAAAACAAACTTGTTTTCTAAAGATTTTAATGGAAAGCTGAATGCACTGAATGAAGAGGAGAAAGGAAAAAAAATCAGCAAGGTAGATAGCACCCTGATGAATTATAAAATCACAAACATGATTCAGCAGGAGGACGGCAGCTATTATTTATTGATGGAATATCAAATTGTGATATGCGTCCAAGGGACTACCAATAGCAATGGCTCCAGCTCCTGTTCGAAATATGGCGTTCGTCATTTAGATATGGTGGTTTGTAAGTATGATTTGCAAAAGGGTATTGTATGGGATGTTGTTATTCCAAATGAAAAAGGAACAAATCCGAAATCCAAAATAGGAGCTACTGCTCCGGTGTTAATGAATAATACGCTCTACGTTTTTTGCCAGCAGGGTGATAATGCGGTGGCGGCTTGCTGCCCGCAAATCATTTCCATTAACCACAAGGGGGAAATAAATGCCAAAGAGTTTACTTGTCCCTCCGAATACGTGACGATTTCTTCGGGACTCCTGGATGAATCCAACAACCTGGTTATTTTCCCAGGGTATTACAGTTTTGGAAAATTAATAGTGAAGTTTAATTAATCTTAATCATAAAAACCATGAAAAAGTTATTCGCCTTTCTTGCCTTAGTTTTGCTTGTAAACTTAATTAACGCGCAATCTTTCCTTTCTCCTACGGGAGCAGGAGCATCCATTTCAGTGCATAAGATGGGTATATTCAAATCTTTTAAATCGGATTTGAAGGACCTTGAGTTTGTTGATAGTTACTCGTTAGGGAAGAGTTTTGGATTGCAATTGTACAACAGCAGTTTTTTGCAAATCAGTTTCAATTATGTGAAATATGCCCCTGGTACAGCAATAATATCGAGTCCGACAGATGTTTTTTCCTCTTCCAACTTTTTCGGTCTGACGGTAGGTAGAAGTATTTATTTTGGCGGTGATAAGTCGGGAATGTACCTGAATCCCAATATTGGAATTTCTTATTATAATTTTTCAATTTTATCTTCGTCGGTTACTAATCATGTTGGAGCCTACCATAGTGTAAATTTGTATATCCCTATTGAACTAGGCTATAAATTAGAGTTTGGTAAAAGTAATTTGTGTTTAGGATTTGCACCTAATGCTTCCATAGGTAGTTTGGGAATGTTCTCCAGCTTTGGTGGATCTGTGCGTTATGCGTATTTTTTCAAGGAATGATGAATATTATGAGATTATTTTTATCCGGACTTCTTCTGTCATTTTCGTTTTCGTGTTTTTCAAACTCGTTTTTGGATAGCCTTGTTCAGGCTTATCATGAAAAAAATTACGAAAAAGCAATTTATTATTTCTACAAGGGAAATATTAAAATCATGAATACAGATCTGAAGGCCCAACTAATAATAGCCAACGTTTTTTATGAAGAAGGACATGTTTCATACCCTTTCTATTATTATCAAACAGCTCTGAACAGAGAGCAATTATCGAAGAAGGAAAATAAACTAATTACAAAACGAATTGATATCCTTTCTGTCAAAGCGATTGAAATTTCATCCTGTATTATAAAATCAGATTCTTTTAAGAGTAAACAAAAATCAGATTCGGCTATTTATTACATTAAAAAAGTAATAAGTATTGATCGCAATGTGCCTGAGTTTTTTAACAAGCTGGTATCAGCAGAGTGCGCATTTAATATCGATGACAGTGCTTTTGTTCATCATCTCATCAGTTTAAAAATGAATCCTTTTCAAATCGATGAATCAGAGAAACTAATGGATTATTATACCCAAAATGGAAAATATGACTTCGTTTACAAAATTATAAATGCCATCAAATCCGAATACCCTCACGAAGCAAGTAGATACCGTTACAACACAAAACTGAAGGAAGAAAAGTACGTTGATGCCCTATCCATTTTAATTGAACTCTATCCCGATAGCAACCAGGTGGAATACATTACCCGCAAAGCACAGCTTCTGACGGATGGCGGAAAAAAAAATGAAGCCATTAATTATCTGGAAGAAAAATCTAAAAAGGAAAAGGGAATTGAATTAAAAAAACAATTGGCCTCCACCTATTATGAATCCGAAGATTATGAACAAGCACAAAAATATTATTCCCTGCTTTGCGAAAAAGAGAGTGAAAATCCGGTTTGGTATTATAAAACAGGATTGTCAATTAGAAAAAAATATGGTGGGTGGACGCACAACAAACCCGAAATGGAAGTTGCCGCTCAATATTTTGAAAAAGCAATTGCTCTTGATTCAACACATGCATGGTATTATTACTACGCCTCTGTTTCCAATCACAATTGGATGCAGCTGGAACGAGCGCTTCCCCAAATTGACAAAGCAATTCAGATGGACTCACTCAACTTCGATTTCTATCTGGAGAAATGGAGCAACCTGAGAACAAATAATGATCGCAACAATGAAATCAGAGCAATGGGAAGACAAGCTGTAGCGGCATTTGCAAAAGCCTTTAATCAGGATCCCACAAATGCTTATTATGCCTATGGGCTCGGAAAATCTTATTGGATTGCAACCTGGGGACTCAACAAGGCATATGAAAAACCTGAACGAAAACTTGAATTAAAATATCTGGAAAAGGCTTTGGAATTAGATTCAATAAATTACGACTACTCAAGTGAATTAGCCACTGAATACTGCTGTGCGGGTGATAATAGTAAACACAAGGCAAGGCAATTAAGCCTTTACCAAATGCAATTAAGATTGTTTCCTGAAGAAGCCGAGGTGTATTATCACCTTTATCGATTCTACAAAGAAGAAGGTCAATATCAAAAATCAAATCAATTTTATGTTCAGCTGGTACAAAAATTCCCCGAACATTGGAGAACTCAACAGGCTATAGAGGCTGTCACAGATCGATATAACAGAAAAAAATACAATTGGACGCCTGTTTCGGAGATTAAAAAGAACTAACACTAAAAAAGCGCTTAACCTTTATTCTTCAAGGTGCTCTTCATAATTGAAAGTACACTTGTGGTTGCGCTTTTCGTACTTCATTTTAAAGCTGAAAGATTGATCTTTTTCAATCCATGTAACAGGATAATTTTCTTCTGCTATCTTGATGGATGTTTTTGCATCGTCAAATGCCCATTGAGCTCCGTTTAATGTTGTTATTGTTGTTTTGATAATGCCTGAGCCCAATAAGGAAAACTCACCTTTTTCCGATGAATTGGAAGAAACTCCCATGAATTTTATTTTGTCGGTAATCTCATATATGCCAAGCCATCCCAATATTTTTTTATTGGTGTTTTGCTGGATGTTTTCTGTTTTTGCTGCATTTTCGGATACAGTATCTTTTCTTTCATCGGAAAGGGAAGGGGAGGTGTTTTTTTTGTTTTGCAAGGGTTGATCTTGCATTGCATTATTTGAAATTTCTTTTGCTTCAGCAATATTGATTTTTTCATCTGCATTGCTCACTTCACTGTTGGGAATAGCTCCTGATTCCTCTGTTTGCTCATTGTTAGGATGGAACAATAAATAGAGCAGTATGAGTAAACTTATGCAAACTACTGCAATTCCTCCCCAGCGCAGTTTTTTATAGAGTTTATATTTTTTGAAAGCAGTATTGGCGGCATCTCTAAACACTTTTTTGTGAAGACCTTCCACTAGTATTTGTTGGTCCTGTACTTTGTTGCGCAGCACCGGATTGGTTTTTAACTCCTCCTCAAAAGATTGTAAATCCGCTGGATTCATTCCTTCCGAGAGGTAGAGTTCAATTTTTTCTATTTCTTCAAGTTCGGCGCGCATTTCCTTCCTTCAGAATAATTGTTCATAATTTTGTGTGGCCAATTCGTTGTACTTCAATTTTGCTTTTTCAAGGCATTTGTACTTTTGGTTTTTTGCCGACTTTTCGGTTGAAAAACTAAATTTCATGGCTATTTTGGCCATGCTCATTCCTTCGTGATAAAAGGCTTTCAGTATTTCCCAACATTTGTCTCCCAAGCTTTCCCAAGCCTTTTCAGCTCTTGATATTTTCTCCAATTCCTCACTGTCGTAGTTGGCTGTTTCATCTTGTATTTCAGAAAACAAAAGCGCATTTTTATTTTTTTTTCGCAATTCAACTTTCCACATTAATTTACATATACTGTATAAATAAGTATTCAATTGTACGGTAAGCGTTAAATTGCCTTCCTTAACTTTTTTACAAAATACATATAAAGCATCCTGATAAATATCCTGAGCTTCCTCTTTACTTGCCCCATGCATTATAAGAAAATGCTCAACGCCTGGATAGTGTTTATAGAGCCTCAATAAAGCATGGTTTTGTTTATCGGCTTGAATTAATGATATTATTTCCTGGTCAGACATTTACCTACTTTCCGATACAAAAATTCCTAAATATCGATTCCAATAAATCATCCGTTGAAACATCACCAGTAATAGTCCCCAACTCATGCATTGCAGTGCGCACATCAATGGCAATTAAATCGGTTGGCATTTGGGTGGTTAAACTTTTTAGTACTGTATCCAAACTTATTTGTGCACGGAAAAGCGCATCGTAATGGCGACTGTTGGAGACGATGACATCGCCCACTTTTACTTGTCCGAGATTCACCAGCGACAATAATTTTTCGCTTACTTTTTCTATTCCTTTTTTCTCTTTGGCAGAGATAAAAAGTACATCGTTGCTTTCTTTTACAGACGGCTGCGTGACATCGGTTTTGTTGAAAATGAAAATCAGTGAGCGCTTGTCGCTATCGCTTTTATCAGCGAAAGATTTGCGGATGGATGCCAATTCTTCTTCGGGAGTGGATGGATCCACCAAATATAAAACGATGCTGGCCTGCGTAATTTTCTCAAATGTTTTTTCAATACCAATGCTTTCTATCTCGTCGGTAGTTTCACGGATTCCTGCTGTATCAATAAAACGGAATTTAATTCCTTTGATGTTTATTTCGTCTTCAATGGTGTCGCGAGTAGTACCTGCAATGCTTGAAACGATGGCTCTTTCTTCATTGAGCAATGCGTTGAGTAAAGTTGATTTTCCAACATTTGGTTTTCCTACAATGGCTACAGGAACTCCGTTTTTAATAACATTGCCTGCAGAAAAGGAATCCATCAATCGTTGAATGGCCATTTTTGTTTTGCTGATCAAAGCGATGAAATCCTTGCGGTCGGCGAATTCTACGTCTTCTTCACTAAAGTCTAATTCCAATTCAATGAGAGAGGCAAAGCGAATGATTTCTTCGCGCAGCTTTTTAATTTCGTTGGAAAATCCTCCGCGAATTTGCTGAATGGCCAGTTGGTGCTCTGTTTCGGAAGAAGAGTGAATTAAATCAGCAACAGCTTCGGCTTGCGATAAATCGAGTTTGCCGTTGTAAAATGCACGCAAAGTAAACTCTCCGGGCTCGGCCATGCGCACTCCTTTTTTCAAAAAAAGTTTAATGATTTCTTGTTGGATGTAGGGTGAACCGTGACAAGAAATTTCTATTGTATTTTCGGAAGTATAGGAGTGAGGCGCTTTAAAAACTGTCACCAATACTTCGTCGATGATGCGTTCGCCATCTAAAATATTTCCAAAGTGGGCGGTGTGAGAAGCAACGTTATTTAGATTTTTTTTGCCTTTTATAGATTGAAAAACTTCAGCGCATTGTGTGATCGCATCTGCGCCAGATACGCGAATAACTGCAATAGCACCAATGCCTGGAGCTGTTGCCGGGGCAATGATGGTGTCGTTTTTTGCAGAAAGTTTTCGGAGTCCGTCCATGGAGCGAAGATAGGGTAAGTTCTCCTTTTAGGAAAGAAACTATTTTAGGGAATGATTTTCGAGTGTGGAATTCCCTCTCGGAGGAGAGGGGTGTGAAGGATTTGCGGGAAGGAGGGAGATGGAATAAAAAAGAAATAAATAATCCATCTCCCTGCCTTCGCACTTTCTAGCGCACCCCTCTCCTCCGAGAGGGAACCAATGCCCGAAAAACTATCTTCTTTTAAACGGTTTTTTGCCACCACCGCCACTGTGCTCTTTTCTTTTAGGGCGGGTGTCCCATTCCGGACCTTCACCTAAATCGGCAGGCAATGGAAGTTTAGGAATAATGCTTTCTATCAGTTGTTCAATGCGGTGAAACTTATACATGTCGTCAGGATTGATCAATGTGATGGCAACCCCTGTGGTGCTAGCGCGGGCTGTTCGTCCCACACGGTGCACATAGTCTTGCGCTTCGTTGGGAACATCGTAATTGATGACTAAGTTGATGTCTTTAATGTCAATTCCTCTGCTTAAAACATCGGTCGCTACAAGTATGCGCACACGTTTTGCACGGAATTGCGCTAAAACATTTTCTCTTTCTTTTTGCTCTAAATCAGACGAGATGCCATGTACAGAATATCCTTTGCGTTTTAATCCGTTGACGATATCGTTGACTTTTATTTTGGTAGAACTGAAAACAATTATGCTTTCAAACTGATCTTTTCCATGGATCAAGGCATCAATCAAGCGAGTTTTCTGATTGTCGTAAGTGAGGTAAGCCTCCTGTATAACACCTGCTGCAGGCTTAGAAATAGAGATACTGATTTGAAAAGGATCTCGTAATATTTTGTTGGCGAAATCCCTGATTTTAGGTTGCATGGTGGCGCTAAAGAACAAACATTGTTTTTCTTTAGGCATGCTTGAAATAATTTTAAGGATATCGTTGATGAAACCCATGTCGAGCATGCGATCAGCTTCATCCAAAATTAAGTGTTGAATGTCGCGGAAATTAACATAGCCCATGTTGATGTGAGCAATGAGTTTACCGGGAGTTGCTACCACGATGTCAATGCCTTCACTCAACGAAGCTTTTTGATCGTTCCAGCTGGAGCCATCATCACCGCCATAAATGGCAATGGAGCTTGCTCCGGTGAAATAAGAAAAACCTTGTATTTGTTGTTCAATTTGAATGGCTAGCTCTCTAGTCGGACAAAGAACAAGGGTATTGATTCCTTTTGATTTTGTTTTTGTTAGTTTATTTAAAACTGGCAATATAAATGCCGCTGTTTTTCCGGTACCGGTTTGAGCGCAAGCAATTAAATCTTTACCGGCTAATATTTGTGGTATGGCTTGTTCCTGAATGGGTGAAGCATTTTCAAAACCCATGTAGCTCAAGGCTTCTAAAAGTTTTTCGTCTAAGTTAAATTCGTCAAATCTCATAAGCGCAATAATAGCTATTTTATTTCGAAGTCGAGCAGACGCTGATTTTCAATGTAGGCTTCCAGTCGATCGCCAATCTTCACTGCGCCAACGCCTTCGGGTGTTCCAGTGTATATGAGATCTCCCGATTTTAAAGTAATGTAGCGTGATACTTCTGCGATGATGGCATCAATTTTAAAGATCATGTCGCTCGTATTACCCTTTTGCACTGTTTTTCCGTTGATGTTAAGATGGAAATTTATGTCTTGTACATTTTTGAAATCAGCCACTTTAAGGAAAACTGGAGCGATGGGAGCAGCGTTATCGAAAGCCTTTGCTTTTTCCCATGGTAAACCGTTTGCTTTCAATTTCATTTGCAAATCTCTAGCGGTGAAATCAATACCTACGGAGATTTCAGAATAATATTTGTGCGCGAATTTCTCTTGAATGTTTTTGCCCACTTTATCAATTTTCACGACAATTTCTACTTCGTGGTGGAGGTCCTTACTGAAATCGGGATGATAAAAGGGATCGTTGTTTTTTAGTAAGCTAGTGTCGGGCTTCATGAAGAAACACAGTTCTTCGGGCACTTTTCCATCAAATTCTTTAACGTGTTTCAGGTAGTTTTTTCCGATGCAAATAATTTTCATATGATCCTATCTTTCTTTTTCATTGTCATATGGAATCACTTCATTTTGTTTTTTTTCTTTTTTGGTATGAAGGTGATTTCATTTTACGAATTCAGTTTGTTCTGTAATAGTTTGAGTTTGATTTTTTCCAAGGCCTTTTTGGTGTATAATGGGAAATCACCATTCATCATCCATGCATAATAGGAAGGCTCTTTGGTGAGGACTAATTCAACAGGAACTCCTTTGTGCTTGCCGAAATTAAAGCACTCAACGCCATCTTCATTAAACACAATTCGACCGGCTAAGTCAACGTTTTTATCACGTTTGGAAAACGTTTGAAGAGCCTTGATATCATTGGTGATTGGTTTGTATAATTTTTTATCAGCGCCTTCAATTTCGGTGTCTTTATAGCGGTCGAGCATGGCTTCCAAAATTTCAATAGTCGCTTCTGTATCGGCTTGAGCGCTGTGCGCGTTCTCAATTTTTTTGTTGCAGTAAAATTGGTATCCGGCTGAGAGCGTGCGTTGTTCCATCTTGTGAAAGATGTTTTGAATATCAATGGTAGCACGACCTTCTAAATCGAAATCAATGCCAGCTCTCATAAATTCTTCGGCCAAAAGAGGGATGTCAAATTTATCAGAATTGAATCCACCAAGGTCGCAGTTTTTAATGAAGTCGTCCAAACTCTTCGCTACAGATTTAAACAATGGAGCGTCTTTCACATCTTCATCGTAAATATGATGCACAGCGGATGCGCCAGCTGGAATAGGGATTCCAGGATTTATCCTTCGTGTTTTCACATCTCTGTCGCCATTGGGCGAAAGTTTAATAATAGATATTTCAACTATTCTGTCTTTGGAGACATCGGTACCAGTGGTTTCTAAATCGAAAAAAGCAAGGGGACGGGTAAGGTTTATTTTCATGAAGCAATACTAGAGAATATTTATGGTTTTGTGACTGGTGCTGCGGCGTCCAGTTCTCCTTTGTGAAGAATGATATCCATGGTTTTTTC
The DNA here is from genome assembly GCA_026390935.1 of Bacteroidota bacterium. GTDB lineage: Bacteria > Bacteroidota > Bacteroidia > Flavobacteriales_C > JAHEZL01. The sequence goes on along the minus strand of JAPLEZ010000071.1, from coordinate 12,404 downwards.
GGATACAAAATTGGATTTGTCGTACACTGTTATTTTAGTTTTAGAGACTTTGTATTTATCGCTCTCCACCGTTATTTCATATGATCCTGGTTCCAATATCATGATAAATCTACCTGTTTTAAGGTTGGGTTGATACTCACCATATTCTTTGTTGCGGGTAAGATCTTTTACGGTGATTACATTTCCGGTAACAGGATTCAGAGCCTCTTTTTTTGTTTTTAAGGTCTCTATTTTTTTTGTGAGTGAATCGCTCAAAAGAGGATTAAGATTTCCACCCTCTAATGATTTTTTATAAACTAAAATTAATGAATCTGCTTTTCTTATTTCCGTTTCATATTTAACGTAAGGCTTTAAATACACGGCATAAGCGCTGCGCTCAGGTTCAACACTATTGATGGTCATTTGGTAGATGTCGGTATTTCCCCAACCGCCAATTTTGTTTCTAGACAAGTATGCATTTCTACCAGTTTTGTTGAAGGAAATAGTGTAGTCATTGTCGGTGGTATTGATAGGATATCCCAAATTGGTAGGGGTTTTCCAGGAGTGCGATTCTTGAGAGAAAATGGTTTTGAAAATATCAAATCCGCCCATGTTGGTGTGACCAGTTGAAGCAAAGAAAAGTACATTTTGGTCGACACCGAAATTAGGGAAATTCTCATCATACTTGGTGTTGATTTTACTTCCCAGGTTAATCGGCTCTCCCCAAATTCCATTAGGTAATTTTTGCGAAACGTAAAGATCATAACCACCATAACCACCTGGTCGGTCAGAAGAGAAAATTAGCACCTGACCATCATTTGAAACAGTTCCAGCCAATTGATTGCTTTTTGGTTCGTTGATTGGGGCTGGTGGAATTTCAGGTTTATCGAATCCTCTGGCTTTCGGTCCCTTGTAGCATATTTTTATGATTTGCATTCCAATTTCATCGGAAGTGGTGTACACTAGGTAGTTTCCTTCTGGGGACAGACTGGATATTTCGTCAGGAAGATTAGTGTTGACGGTGGCGCCAATGCTTTTGGCTTTGCTCCATTTGTCGTTGCTTTTTAGTTCGGTGATGAATACATCAGGTTCATATCCTTCAAAGCTAACAATGTTGCCAGTGGTTCCTTTTTTTCGGGAAGTAAAAATGATCTCCGACTCATTCATATCTACAAATGGAGTAAGCTCAGGATATTCGCTGTTGATGTCTTTTCCTAAATTGGTGAAGGTTACTGCCATTGGGAATTTCATTAATTCTTTGGCTGTATTTACACATTCAATTCTTCTGTCCACCTCATCAGTTTCTTTTAAAGCGCCTTCTTTTTTATAACGGTTAAAGAATTCAAGAGCTTTATCCAATTGACCGGTGGCGTGGTAAACTTCACCTAAATCAAATAGAACAGAGGGATTGTATTTGGGTTGTTTCAATAAAAATTCAAGATGAGGAATTGCTTTGGTTTTGTCGTCATTGAGATTTAAGTAGCACTCAGCCATCAGTTCATTGGCCTTTTCATCATCGGGTTTTTTCTTGTAAAAGAGTTTTAATTCATCCAGTGCCGGACCGTACATGAAGTAACTTATGTATTGTTTTGCCAGAGCGATATCACCAGAGGGAGGAGGGAAGCCACCATCTTGAGCAAACGCCGAAGAACTTAAAACCAAAAATGTTACTATGGAGATTAATACTTTCATTATTGTGCTTCGTAATTTTTGTAATCGTTGTTTACTGCTGTGTGTTTTTACAAACTTTGGTTTTTCTTGAGTTAAGATAGTAATCACATATTACATGCCAAAGGGAAGTAGGGGATAATTACAATAAATTTTTCACAGCATAAAAAAAGACCCCTTTCGAGGTCTTTTTTTATTTTAATATTTTGGAAGGTTTTAGTTTTTTCCTTTGCCCTTTCCTTTACCTTCTTCTTCTTTGATTTTTAAGTTCTCAGGAACATAAATGTCATTGATGATGTTAGGATTTCCTGTGGTAGAAAGGATTTTCATCTCTGTTCTTCTGTTTAATTTTCTTCCTTCAGGGTTGTCAGATCCATCGTTGTTGGTGTTTTTAGCAATAGGTTGAGTTTCGCCATAACCTTTTGCACTTAACTGACTTTTAGGAATACTTCTTTCAACAAGGTACTTAACAACAGATTCAGATCTTTCTTGAGATAATCTTTTGTTGTAGCCGTCGTCACCTTTTGAGTCGGTGTGACCTTGAATTTCCACTTTCATTGAAGGGTTGTTTACCAATAAGCGGAACAATTTATCCAGCTCAGTTTTAGATTCAGGAGTGATTGTCGCTTTGTCGAAATCAAAGAAGATGTTGTTCAAGATAATGTTTTGACCAGCTTCAATTGGAGCCAATTTAATTTCACTTTGAATGGTGGTGAACTCTGATTTTTCAGGAACGATTAAGTTTTCTGATTTAAATAGATAACCTTCAGCTTCATAAGTAACGTTGTAGTTTTTTCCAGCAGGTAAAACGAACAAGTATTTTCCTGTTTTAGAGTTTGGTTTGTAGATACCAATGATCTCACCTGTTTCATTATCTGTAACAACGATTTGAGCATTTTCAGGAATTTTACCGTCAGAACCTTCCAAACGGAACACACCGCCCATCACCGTTAAAGCTGATTCAGCTTTTTTAGGAAGTGTGATCAAATAAATGTCTTTTTCTCCGAAACCATCTTCACGGAATGAAGAGTAGTAAGATCTTTTTCCATCAGCAGAAGTACCGTAAAACACGTCGTCATCTGTAGTGTTGATAGGGTATCCAATGTTTTCAGCATCTGTCCATACGCCATTCTCGTCTTGCATGGATTGAAAGATGTCATAACCTCCCATAGTTTTGTGGCCTTCAGAGCAGAAGAACAATGTTACTCCGTCAGGGTGCATAAATGGCGCTCTGTCATTATAAGGAGTGTTGATTTTTCCGCCTAAGTTTTGAGGGAAGCTCCACTCGCCATTAGGTAATCTTTTTACCATATATATATCAAAGCCTCCGTAACCGCCTTTTCGGTCACTTACAAAATACAGGATATTTCCGTCGGCACTGAAACAAGCATCAGGCTCTTGTGATTTTGAGTTGATTGGAGACGGAAGCATAATTGGAGCACCCCATTCGTCGCCATTTAATTTAGAGATATAGATATCACCATTTCCATCAGGAGTTTTGTCGGAATAAAACAATACTTGCTGACCGTCAACAGAAAGGCCTACTGTAGCTTCGTTGAATTCACTATTGATATTGGCAATGTTTTTAGGAGGTCCCCATTCGCCATCGCTTCCTTTGGTAGACATATAAATGTCTTCACGATACATGGAGCCTTCATCTTTATGAATTCCACCAATGCTTCCTTCTCTTCTAGAGGTGAACAACAATATTTTTTCGTCCACCGACATTACTGGAGCGTAGTCAGGGAAAGGGCCGTTTACTGTTTTGCTAATGTTTGCAACAATAAGATCCACCGGATTGGCAATTAATATTTTGGCGTAAATACACTGGTCGATTAATCTGTTAGAATACGCGCTGTCGGCAGGAACATCGTTTAAGTACGACTCATACATGCTGATCGCCATGTCGAATTGGTAATTTTTCTGATAAGCATTTCCTAATAAAAGGTAAGCAGTAGAAGGAGCATTTTTTTCTTTAGTAGAAGTAGTGTTGTACTTCTTGCTTATTTTTTGAACAGCTTGTTCAAGGTATGGGATCGCTCTTCCTTTTTCTCTTGCCGAATGCAAGTAACATTCTCCAATTTTATATTGAAGATTGGCATTCAGTGAATCCGTTTTGTAGATTTCTAGATATTCGCTTAAAGCGACTGAATAATTTTCACGGTCGAATTCAGTATCTGCCTTTTTTATAGCAGCGTCATTTTGTGCGCTTACCGATAAAACCGGTATCAAAAGAAGTGCGAATAATACTCTCATAGATGTTTTTTTAAGTTTCCTTTTCAGGTTCATTCAATTATTGTGCAAAAAAATATTTTTTATATAAAGCCCTTGTGTTTGTTGAGAAAAAAAATCTCAGGTTGCTAATTTACCATATAACCCTGTTAATATCAAAGTTTTCCAAATAATCTCCAATTTTTCTTAAAAAACTTCCGCCTAGCATACCATCAACTACACGGTGGTCGTAGGAAAGCGATAAAAACATCATGTGTCGTATTGCAATGCTGTCGCCCATTGGTGTTTCGATCACCACAGGTTTTTTCTTGATGATGCCTGTGGATAGGATTGCTACTTGAGGTTGGTTGATAATGGGCGTTCCCATTACGTTTCCGAAGGTTCCTACATTGGTGATGGTGAAAGTTCCTCCTTGAATTTCGTCGGGTTTCAGTTTATTTTCACGAGCGCGTTTGCTTAATTCACTTACTTGCTCGCTTAAGCCTATGATGTTCAATCGATCAGCATTTTTGATTACTGGAACTATTAAGTTGCCACTTGGAAGTGCTGTTGCCATACCAATATTAATAGCTCTCTTCTTAATGATGTTGGTTCCATCTACCTGCACATTCACCATAGGGAAGTCCTTTATGGCTTTTGCAACAGCTTCAATAAAAATAGGAGTGAAGGTGATTTTAAAACCTTCTCGTTTTTCAAATTCATTTTTCACTTTGTCGCGCCATAGCACCATTGAAGTAACGTCAACTTCCACAAAAGAAGTAACGTGAGGTGCTATCTGCTTGCTCTTCACCATATGTTCGGCAATGAGCTTGCGCATTCTATCCATTTCAATAATTTCATCTTCACCGGATGAAACTACTTTATAGCTAGGTGCAGGTTCTGAAGCAGGAGTGCTTTGTTTAACAGGCGCTGTTGCAGGAACTGAAGTTTCTTTGTTTTCAAGAAAGGCAAGAATGTCATCTTTTGTAACTCTTCCTTCTTTTCCTGAACCTTCAATTTTATCTAGTTGTTCTTTAGAAATCCCTTCTTTTTGAGCTATGCTTCGAACTAATGGAGAATAAAAACGATCGCCTTTTGAGAGGTGAATAGTTTCATTTTTCTTTTCAACGTTAGTGGCAATAGGAGTGCTTGCTTTTTTTGTCTCGGCTTTTTGCACTTCTGGAGCTTCCGCTTCTTCATCACCGTTTCCTTCAATTTCAATGATGGCAAAAGCTTGTCCTACTTTAACGATTTCACCAACTTTAAACAATTGTTTTTTGAGGATGCCTTCGTGAGTGGCAGGGATTTCAGAGTCGACTTTATCTGTTGCAATTTCAGCCACAGCTTCATCTAGAGCAATGCGGTCGCCCTCGTTTTTTAGCCATGAGGTAAGTGTAGCTTCTGCTACGCTTTCGCCCATTTTAGGAAGAATTAGTTTTATTTCGCCCATTTATTATTTGCTTACAAGCGTTTCAAAAGTAAGAAATATATGCGGAAGAAAAAGCCTTTTTAATAATGGCTTAATGTAAAGGAAGTCGATCCAGTTTTTTCATCCCTTTGATCACGATATCAAGATCATTAAAAATGTTGTAGTCTTTAGCGTACATCATGTTGAGTCTCTTGATGGTATCGGAATTTGTTGGAGTGCTTTTTAAGATGTCGGCCGGATTTAAAACCCCTGATTTAATATTTGGAAGATCTTGATAGGTATCATTTATTTTACAATAGCCCACCCAAGAAATATTTCCTTTCAACACATTGAACACGTTTTTCAATAATCCGAATGGTTTTTCCACCAGAAATACCAAAACCGGCGAAATCAGCAATACAATAGAAGAGGTGATGATGTCGAAAATTCTTTTGTTTTTCAGATTGATCGACTTGCTGATGGAGTTGATGTCGATGACATACAATTCGCCTGGTGAATTGACCGAGCTGCTTCCTATAATAAAAAGGCTTTCTGGTGGTGCAATTTTAAAATCTACTTTATTTGAAGAAGAGACGGTCATGTAATCAATGATCTTTTGAGCAGAAATGTCTTTCGCACAAAATATAATTTCATCAATTTTATGCACCTCAATAATTTCATCCAGTTGCGACAAGTTACCTATATAATCTTCATCTGTCGAGTTGGTCTCATCATTTGGAGATACAATACCGGTGTAAATTGGCTTAACGTACGAGAGATTTAGAATTCGAGCTACCCGGCGGGCTTCGTCTTTGTTACCAGCAATTACAATGCGTTTTTTTCTTTGAAAGGAGATATCAAAGTTTTGGTATTGTATAAAGTGAATGAGCAAACGGTTGAAGAGCATCACTAAAATGGTGACAATAAAACCTGCAAAAATCATCATCCTTGAAAAGCGCAATGATTCGGGCAACAATCCGTAAACAATCATAATGGCCAGCGTTCCAAACAAAACACCCTTTGTGAGATTTGCTAGTCGCGGTTGCGATTGGTAGCCTTTAGAAAGAAAGGTAGCTAGAATCCAAATTCCTATGAAAGCTGGGATTTCCCAAATCATAAATTCTTTAGGGAAATACCGAACATCGTGCTTTATATTGAGTTCATAGTAATTTTTTATGCCATACATGGAAGCATAAATCAGCGTTGCATCTAAAAGTGGCAGCCAAATTTCAGAAACTAGTCTTCTTAAAAGAGCAAATGTAGCTCGCAGGTATATCGCCAGATTAATTAAAAAGGAAAAGATAGAAGCGTTTTTTTGCGAGAAGTGTTTTTTCGCAAAAATGATCATGGCGCGATAAAACACAAAAACGTAATTCACACTGCTTTTCTTGGTGCTTTCTCCTTTATAATGAATGATGCGGGTGTCGGCGAAGTAATAGTTTTTATAGCCGGCTTTAATAATACGATAAGAAAGATCAATGTCTTCACCATACATAAAGAAAGTCTCGTCGAGCATGCCTATTTTTTCAATCACACTTTTTCTCAACAACATGCATGCTCCCGACAAAATTTCAACATCATGAGTTTTGTTTTGATCCAGAAAGCCAAGATGATATTTGCCAAATATTTTTGATTTTGGGAAGAGCGCCGCTAAGCCAAATATTTTATAAAAAGCTACAGCCGGTGTGGGTAAGCCTCTTTTTGATTCGGGAAGAAATTTACCCTGACCATCCACCATGTTTACTCCCAATCCACCAGCATCGGGATGCTCGTCCATAAAGCGGACTATCTTTTCAAAAGTATCTTCTTCTACTAAGGTATCAGGATTGAGGAGGAGAATATAATCACCTCCGGCCTTACTGATGGCTAAGTTGTTTCCTTTTGAAAATCCGAGATTAATTTTGCTTTCTACTAATTTCACCCATGGGAATTTGTTTTTCACCATGTTGACTGATCCGTCCACTGAGTTATTGTCGACTACCCAAACTTCGCCCGAAGTCTTTTTCATTGCCTTTTCAACAGAATAGAGGCATTGCTCCAGGAAATGCTGGACGTTGTAATTGACTATAACTACAGTTAGTTTCAAATTCTCTTTTTTATTTGTTGCCCCCCTTATAAGGCACTCTGTTTACAATTGATCGTCCTAAAGTCAGCTCATCAGTATATTCAATTTCATCACCAAATCCCATCCCTCTTGCAATAGTCGAAATTTGTACCGGAAAGTTGCCTAATTTTCTGTAAAGATAAAAATTAGTAGTATCTCCTTCCATAGTGGTACTTAAAGCGAGTATAATTTCTTTCACTTCATTGGATTTTACGCGTTCTTCGAGACTTTCAATGTTTAAGTCTGAAGGGCCAATTCCGTCAATCGGTGAAATCACCCCGCCCAAAACGTGATACAAGCCGTTATATTGTTGTGTGTTTTCAATGGCTAAAACATCGCGCACATCCTGCACTACGCAAATAACATCCTGCTTGCGCGATGAATTGCTGCAGATATCGCAAATCGTTTGATCGGAAATATTATGGCATTGTTCACAAAAACGAATGTCAATGGCCAGTCTTTTCAAATTATCGGCAAAGCGCATAATTTCATCAGGCTCCATTTTAAGGAGGTTTAAAGTATAGCGCAATGCAGTTTTCTTTCCAACGCCGGGCAGGCTGTTGAAACTTTCAATTGCTCTGAACAATACTTTTGAAGGGAAATTAAATTCCATTTGCGCGAAATTAAGGTATTATTTTTGATGAAAACAGGTGTGTTTATAACTCAGTGGCAGAAGTTTCGTAATAGATGCTGGTATGAAAAAATTACAATTAATTGTTTCGTTTTTGGTAGCGGCAATGCCTGCTTATTCTCAAAATTGGGAATTGCCCTTGTCGTCGACATTCGATTATCACAGTGGATATTCTTTTGAGTATTCGCATGAATTCAAGCAATCCAAATGGGTGGCCTATAAATTAATAGGCAGCAACGCCTTAAAGAAAACACAGCCTGAAGTTCAATTTTTTAACGATCCTAAATTACCTGCGGGAGCATTAAATAGTGAGGATTTTTATCAAAGGGTTTATCCACCCGGACATTTAAAACCATCGGGCGATTCCCGGTCGGATGTAAATGAAATGCACGATTCATATTATTACGCCAATGTTTGTCCGATGCAGCCCACCTTCGATCAGGAAAACTGGCGCATCCTTGAAAATATGGTGCGAGGCTGGTCACAGATTTTTGATACTATATATGTTGTTTCGGGGCCAGCTTTCAAAAAAACTTCCGACAGTGTTGGGATACACAAAGTAGCGGTTCCCGATTATTTCTATAAAGTCCTATTGGTACACAATGGCATCGACATGCAAATGATAGGTTTTGTTTTGCCCAATATAGATGTACGGTATGATTACCTTAAAACTCCCGTGTCGGTGGATTCCATAGAGCGATTAACTGGGATCGATTTCTTTTATCAATTGCCTGAATATTTGGAGCAGGACTTGGAGAAGCAAGTCAATACCTCGTTTTGGACTGGCGGTTCAAATTCCTACTACCTTAAAAACAAAATGCGAAGAAAAGAGATTCAATGCATAGGTACAACAGTTATGGATAAACGCTGTTTAGCCTTAACCAAATGTCTGAACGGATGTTGCTCTCAGCACGGATGTGAAGGAGAATAATAATTATCTTAGCGCAATGAGAAACTATTTGTATTTTTCTTTTTCGCTGCTGATTCTTTCCTGTTCAGATTCCACTGAAAAGAATTATTTTAGCAACTCACAAAAACAAAATACAATGTCGCAGGAAGTAAGAAAACTAGAGCCCACCATACTATGGAATAATTTTGAAGATTTAAACGCGATACCCCGACCTTCCAAAAAAGAAGAAAGGGTGCGCGCATTTCTTCGTGCCTTTGCCGAAAAACATAAAATTGAATGCATAGAGGATTCTATAGGGAATATCATCTTGAAAAAACCGGCCAGCAAAGGAATGGAAAACCGCAAAACGGTTATTCTTCAAGCGCACATGGATATGGTGCATCAAAAAAATAGCGATGTTACTTTTGATTTTGATAAAGAAGGCATTCGTACCAGAATTGATAGTGGCTGGGTGAAAGCGCAAGGAACTACTTTAGGTGCCGACAACGGTATTGGTGTTGCTGCCATTTTATCGGTGATGCAAAGTGATACTATTGCTCACGGACCCTTGGAAGCGTTGATCACTGTGGATGAAGAAACCGGAATGAGTGGTGCTTTTCAATTGAAACCAGGTATTTTAAAAGGAAGTGTCTTAATGAATTTAGATTCAGAGGAAGACAATGAATTGTGTGTAGGTTGTGCTGGAGGAATAGAAATAAACGTTAGTGTAAAATATAAAGAAGAAGCTCTTCCGGCAGGGAGTAAATCTTTTAAATTATCATTGAAGGGCTTGAAGGGCGGTCACTCTGGTGTTGACATTCATTTAGGAAGAGGGAATGCCAATAAAATCATGAATCGTTTATTGTACGATGCAAGTGAACAATTTCAATTGCAAATTGCCTCAATTGAAGGAGGAAGTTTGCGCAATGCCATTCCTCGTGAATCATTTGTAATGGTTGTGCTTCCTGCAAAAAATGAAGAAGCGTTTAAAAATTATCTTCCTGTTTTTGAAAAGGAAATCCGATCGGAATTCAGAATGGAAGATAAATTAAGCATCATTGCCGACGATTCGGAAGCTCCAGCTGCTGTGATGAATTCAAAATCTCAAAGCGATTTATTACATGCGATTTACGCTTGTCCGAATAACGTTCTCGCAATGAGCATTGATATTCCAGGTTTAGTGGAAACTTCAAACAATCTCGCTAAAATCAATGTTGGTAAAGGTGAAATTTCTATTCAATGTTTGGCAAGAAGCAACGGCGAAGCTGGAAAAAATGAGCTAGCAAGAAGCATTCAATCTACTTTTGAATTGATGGGCGCCACCGTGAAATTTCAGGGAAGTTATCCGGGATGGAAACCCGATATGAGCTCGCCGATTTTAGTGGTGGCTAAAAACAACTATAAAAATTTATTTAAGGAAGAGCCCAAAGTAATGGCTATTCACGCGGGATTGGAGTGCGGAATTATTGGCAAGGCTTATCCGGGATTGGATATGATTTCTTTCGGTCCAACCATAAAGCACCCACATTCGCCAGATGAAAAAGTTGACATCGCTTCCGTTCAGAAATTTTGGGCCTTTCTTCAGGATATGCTGAAAAACGTGCCTGTTCAATAATGGAGATTCAGCTTAAAAAAAGTACGGTTTTAAAAGATATTCCTTCGGGATCGGCCATAGAATACATCAATGGTCATTTATTTATTTGCGGTGACGACTCGTCGTTTTTATACAAAACAGATGTGGACGGCAAGGTGCTCCAAAAAATAAAAATTTACGATTGGGAGGAAGAAGGCAGAATTCCTAAACCGCTTAAACCCGACTTTGAAGCCATGGCCAATGATGGTGATGAAATTTTACTTTTTGGATCGGGATCTCTTGCGCCGAGAAATGTATTGGTGAAAGTAAATCTTCAAACAGAAGCAGTAAGCACTTTTTCTCTGGAAGAATTTTACGAAGAATTAAAGTATGAAGCCCAATTAAAATCCGAAGATTTTAACATTGAAGGTGCAGCTATTTATAAAAATAATTTGTTGCTTATGAATCGTGGCGACAACAGTATTTTCACTCTCAATCTTAAAGAGTTTTATGCCTTCGTGGAAAATGGGGAAGAGCTTTCAAACATTGAAATTGTTAAATATCATTTGCCAGTTTTGGAGGGCTATATGGCGGGATTCTCCGGTGCATGTGTGGTAGACGATCATTTGGTTTTTTGCGCTTCGGTTGAAAAAACTACCGACTGGATAAACGATGGCGAAATATTAGGTAGTTTTATCGGATTGATTCATCTTTGTGAAAATTCAAATGAAGTTTTGAATTGTGTGCGGGTGATGGAACTAGAGAAATTTTATCTGGAAAAAATTGAAGGTGTTTGCGTAACAGGAAAGAAGGCGGGAGTTATTGAACTTAAAGCAATTTGCGACAACGACAATGGTGCATCCACTCTTGTAGAAATGGAAATAAGATTATAAACTAAATATTAAAAATCATGATTGCAGAAATTCACACAGAGAAAGGTTTAATGAAAGTAAGGTTTTACGAAGCAGATGCTCCATTGGCAGTAGCTAACTTCGTGAAATTATCCAAAAGCGGATTTTACGATGGTATCACTTTTCACCGCGTAATCCCTGATTTCGTAATTCAAGGCGGTTGTCCGAATGGAACTGGTGCAGGTGGACCGGGATATACTATTAAATGTGAATTGACTGGCGGAAATCAGTTTCACGACAGAGGTGTTTTGTCAATGGCGCACGCAGGAAGAAACACTGGAGGTTCTCAGTTTTTCATTTGCCACAGCAGAAGAAATACTGCTCACTTAGATAGAAATCATACTTGCTTCGGAAAAGTTTACGAAGGTTTGGATGTGATTGATTTGATCGAGCAAGGTGATGTGATTGAGAAAATTGTGATTACTGAAGAGTAGAAATAAATTGCTTAAAAAAAAAGAAAAAGTTCCATTTTTGGAACTTTTTCTTTTTATAACTAAACCGTTGGATATGAAAAAAGTAAGAGTTCTTTTTCTTTTGGTATTGATTAGTGTCAGTTCTTTTGCTCAGCAATATTATGCGCCTCAAGATACTATGAAGCCCAAGCGCTTTTTTGTTAAAGCAGAAATTCTCACACCAATAGGGATGCTCGTAGTACCAAGATCAACTTATTTTGATCTACAAGTTCAGCTCAGATTGTTTAAGTCTTTCTATTGGGTCAACACAATGAGTTATGGCGTTCATAGATTTGAAAATGATATTCAATCCACTGTTGATCCAAACAGGTATCAGTTGCAATTGCTTAAAGGAACTTCTTTCCCGATTTTACAACTGCCCTGAGGTGTTATCCTTTTGCCGGGAAAGATAATTTTTTGCAGTACTGTTTTGTTGAAGCCGGAGTACGCAGAAGACTACGCAAAGAGAGTTCCGAGTTTATTACCTATGAAAAAGACAGTGGGAACAAACTCAATCATTATTTGAACGAAATAGAGTTTTGGTCGACTATGCCCATGGTGAATTTAGGAATTTCAAT
>JAPLEZ010000021.1 GCA_026390935.1 Bacteroidota bacterium | reverse complement strand
CGATAGACACTCCTGTAGCAAAAAAATGATTGGAACTTAAGCCGAGGGCCTTTGCTATTTTATCGGGCAACTCCCCTTCTACCGCCGAAAAATTCACTCCTCCTTTTTCAATCACTGTGCCTTCTTGCAGCACCATGGTTCTTCCGCCACCTCCGCCTTCTCGCTGCCATTCTTGTTTTACAAAAACTCCAGAGCCATCTTCCTTTTCCAACGCAGCACAAATTCGTTCCTGCAAATCGCGGAAAAAAAGTTGTGTTTCCGATTTAAAGTCTGGATTACTCATTCAACCACACCAGTTGGTAATTATTAAAAATCATCATTCCAACACTTGTGTTTTCAATTCCCGAATTGGCATTTTTTCTAACGAAAAAATAGTCGGTCATTGTCCCATTCCATTTTCTATTTAAGAAATCATTGTTCCCGAAATCTTTGCTTTTTTTGAGGTTGCTCACAAAAATATTGGTGATGTCGTAGCCCGCAAAAGCCATGTCGGATGGCTCCGTTCTGAAACGCTGAGCATAAGCATGAATCATTTTATCATTCAAAGGATAATCATAGCGCTCCAAATTTGCAGCAGGTATGTGCACATTCAAAGTCTGCAAATAGTTAACATCAACGCCTGGAAAATCTTTCCAGTTTTCCATACCGTAAACTACAATTTGGTACGAAGAAGACAATTTAAACAAACTATACAAAAACTTGGTAACGAAGGCTTCGTTTTCGGTAGGCATAACGATTACGTTCATTTTGTCTTTCGACAAAGACAATTTCAAAACATCAACACTCACCGCTAATTTTGAAGCATTGATATTTACTGTCGTTGCACTTGCATTGCGTTCAGTCAAGGCTGCACTAATAGTCTCACAATTTTTTTTACTTTTTTCACCTTCACCCAACAGCAAAATATTGCTGGCCGGATATGCTTTTAAAACGTGATCGGTCACCGCCACTAAAAAACTTTTTCGGGATGGAATAGTTTTGATCACATAAGGATTTGCATCCAATAAATCGTTGCTTCTGGAGAAAGCAGAAATCATGTAAATTTTCTTTTGCTCACAGATGCGCGCTGCCACTTTAACGCAAGAAGCGTGCGCCGGACCGATAACTAAATCCATGCTTTTGAATTCGGGACGATTTAAAATTTCTTTCACCAAATTGCTATCCGCTCTGTCGTCGTATACAGTTACTGCAACCTTATACCCCTGTTGTTTCAAAGTATCCAAAGCGATCAATGCTCCTTCGTAGAAATCAATAAAAACCTGAACTTCTAACGGAATTTGAAAATCCTGAAATTCTTTTTTCTGACTTTGTAATGAATCCACCAGTGCGAGCTGGAAAGGTAAAATGATTGCTACTTTAAGGTAAGAGCGATCGTTCAGTTTTTCGGGAGTTGGACAAGATCCGGCAGGCAATCTTCTTATGGTATCGTTGGCTTTGTAAAAATCTCTGATGATTTTTAAATTGTCGTCTACCTTTGCTTCGTCTCTCTCTTTTTCTTTTTCTTTAACGACAACTTCTTCCTTTTTTTCTTCTGCAGCAACAGTTACGTTTGTAGGAATCAAAATCGTTTTTCCCGATTTCAATCCGTCCACCAATCCATCGTTGGCCGCTTTAATTTCGTCCACAGAAACCGAGTACTCTTTGCTCAATCCAAAAAGCGTTGCTTTGGCTTTCACCTTCACCACTTTGTACTGTTTTCCGTCTTTAACAACGAGGCTGTCTTTTTGTGCCATGCACGCCGAGAAGCTGCTTACCAGAAGTAAACAAACTGCAAAATATTTAATTATTATTCCCATTCTATAGTTGCTGGTGGTTTTGAACTGATATCGTAAACTACTCTGTTAACTCCTTTAACGCGGTTGATGATTTTATTAGACACTTCCGCCAAAAACTCATAAGGCAAATGTACCCAGTCGGCCGTCATTCCATCGGTTGATGAAACCGCTCTTAGCGCCACTGCATTTTCGTATGTGCGCTCATCACCCATCACACCAACACTTTGCACCGGTAAAAATATTGCGCCTGCCTGCCAAACACTATCGTACAATCCTTTTTCTTTTAGCATACCAATGTAGATGTCATCTACCTCTTGCAAAGTGCGTACCTTTTCTTCGGTGATGGCTCCTAAAACGCGGATGGCCAATCCCGGACCAGGGAAAGGATGTCGACCTAAAATCTCCGGAGAGATTTGTAAAGTCTTACCTACTCTGCGTACTTCATCTTTGAACAAAGCACGAAGCGGCTCCACAATTTGCAATTTCATGAAATCGGGCAAACCGCCAACATTGTGGTGCGATTTGATAGTTGCTGAAGGACCTTTCACCGAAATGGATTCAATCACATCAGGATAAATGGTGCCTTGCGCCAACCATTTCACATCGCTGATTTGATGCGATTCGTCATCAAATACTTCAATGAAAACGCGACCGATAATTTTTCTTTTTTGTTCAGGATCACTAACACCGTTGAGCTCGCCTAAAAATCTTGAGCTTGAATCAACACCTTTCACATTCAATCCCATTCCTTTGTACTGCTCCAAAACCTGACCGAATTCATTTTTTCGCAACAAACCGTTGTCGATGAAAATGCAGTACAAATTTTTACCTATCGCTTTGTGCAACAATACCGCCGCTACTGATGAATCAACTCCTCCCGATAAACCCAACACCACTTTATCATTTCCAATTTTAGCTTTCAATTCAGCCACTGTCGTTTCAACAAATGAATCGGGAGTCCACGATTGTGCACAACCACAAATATCCACCACAAAGTTTTTCAATAAGGTTTTACCTTCCAATGAGTGGTATACTTCGGGATGAAACTGAATGCAATAAGTTTCTTCGCCTTTTATGTGATAAGCCGCTACCTCAACATCTTTGGTAGACGCAATTATTTCAAAACTCTCGGGCAATTTAGTAACAGTATCACCATGCGACATCCACACTTGTGAACCTTTGGTCATGTCTTTAAGCAAAGGATTTTTTACGTCAATCGACTCTAAATTGGCTCTACCGTATTCTCTGTGTTTCGATTTTTCTACATTCCCACCACTTACCAAAGCTAGGTATTGCGCTCCGTAGCATACGCCCAACAAAGGCAATTTTCCTTTGAAAGAACTCACGTCAATTTTAGGAGCATCTGCATCCGAAGCCGAAAAAGGACTTCCAGCAATGATGACTCCTTTGGTGAATTTATCCACCGCCGGGAATTTATTGTAAGGGTGAATTTCACAATATACATTGAGCTCCCGTACACGTCTGGCTATCAGCTGAGTGTACTGCGAACCACAATCCAAAATAAGTATCGTTTCCTGCATGCGGCAAAGATAGCACTATTGAGAGAACCAAAAGAAAGAGGGAAAAAGATTTTTGAGGGAGTTTTTAACAATGGGATATCCATATCATGTAGCCAGCAGATGTACTATTCACTCAGTACGTCATTGCGAAATTTTTGTACTCAAAAATAAAGCAAACTCATTTTAATGATGAGGTTGCTTCGTCGTTCCTCCTTGCAATGACGTCCGGGGTGAAAAACAATATATTCTCCCCCATAGGCAATAAAAATATTCCCTACCTTGTTTCAGCCACTAAAGATTTAAGATGACGGATTTTAAAATTACTATCCCAAAACCATGTCATGAAAACTGGGATCAAATGACTCCTAATGAACAAGGCAAACATTGTTGTGCCTGTGAAAAAACAGTGGTGGATTTCACCAAAATGGAAGCTCAGGAAATCAAATCTTTTTTTGAATCTCGAAAAACAGAAAAGGTTTGCGGCCATTTTTACGCGTCGCAAGTGCACAAAGAAATCCCTAAGTTGCATCAGTCATTATTAAAATTACAATCATTTATTGAAAAAAAATT
Source organism: Bacteroidota bacterium (assembly GCA_026390935.1). Taxonomy (GTDB): domain Bacteria; phylum Bacteroidota; class Bacteroidia; order Flavobacteriales_C; genus JAHEZL01. The sequence continues at coordinate 16,248 of JAPLEZ010000021.1, read as the reverse complement.
AACCCTTCCTCCGGTGAAGAGGTTAGCATTGTCGGGATTGGGAGTTGTGATGCTAATCGCAGGATGTTCTGAAAACAAAAAGGAAAAACCAACAACTGGTTTACCAATTCCATCAACACCTCCAGTTCATGAAAAAACCGACAGCTTAAAAAGTGATAATACAAGACTTCGGGTAAAACCAATTACAACTTCAATTATTTATGATACCGAAACAGTAATAAGCGGAAATGTTGCTTTTTATGAGCCGAAGACTCTTACTGGAATAACATTTACTCCTGATACAAAAAGTGATTTTTGGCAACATGGAATGCCCAAAGCTCCATTGAATAACATTAAGCAAAGCCCGTTTTTAAACGAAGGATTTCAAAACGAAGTAATAAAAGAAAAGTAGCCCACCGGTGCGAATCCTTGAAATATCAAATGTGGTAGATAAGAAAATCCCTCTTGCCATCACACAGAATCCCTCCACACTCTCCCTTTTACAAAGGGAGAAGCCCATGCTCATCTATTAAAAATGGTTTTCAGGAAATGCCAGCTAACTAACTTCCTCCTTTGGAAAAGGAGGAGCGCGTTGTTTGTGCTAGGGAAGGAGGATTTATCTCAAAGGTTTCAACAACACGAATGTAGTTTGTGATTTAACACAACGTAACATGTTTACTAATATCAAAGCATTATCGCTATTTGATGGAAGCACCATAAATGTGCTCATAAAAAGGAAAAAAATATTCATCTTTCACCAAATTCTTACATTTATTAATGATCTCAATACTATCTTCATCTGTGTACTTTCCATTTGGCGTAAAACCTTTGACATCATATTCTGCTACTATAATCAAAATATTCAAAAACACATCCAAATTAGGAGCAATTGCAAATTTGAGCTGACCATTGTCTTCGATAATTTCAATTTCTCCAGACAACTTATTTAACACAACGTCAAATATTTCATCATAGGTTGCGAACCAAAATAATTCATCAGAATCTTCATACTCTGACCAAAAACACAACTTCATAGGCTGCAATAAACCAACTGAATAGTTCTTGTAAAGACACTCAAAAAAAGAATCACAGGTCTTGCTCTCTATTTTTAATGGCACACAAACCTCTTTGTAAATTAATCCACCAACTGGATCCATTATGGATTTGTTTTTAAAATAAATCCCCTCTAATTTTTTAACAAATTCTTCTGCTGTCATAGTTGGTACTTTCAAATGTGGTAATCAGATTACGCTGCGCTAAATCTGAAATTACATACTCGAGAAAAATATTTTGAATTAGATTTTCTTCAACAACACCCTCGCCGGCGATCCATCACTCCCCTTTATCTTCAACGGCAAACAAATCATATCATAAGCTCCAGCTTCAATAAAACGAAGATCCAATCCTTCAATGATGAAAATTTCTTCGGCCAGTAAAATGCGGTGCACCTCAATACCATTGGCCATTCCGGCTATTGAGAGATAATCGATGCCAATTGTCAGCACACCTTTTTCTTTTAAAAACTCAGCAGCATCAGTAGCGAGATAAACGAAGTTTTCGCTAAAGTCTTTATTGAACCAATCGCTTTTTGAATTTTTGGTTTTAAAAATTACGCGTTCGTCGGAGGAAGTAATTTGATCTTTTATTTCATCCAAAGTGATTTCATAAATCCCTTTAATTTCTATCACCTTCACCTTTCCCATCAGGCGGTTCAGAGAAATAGTAGTGATGTCTTTTCCTTTGTCGATGAAATGCAGCGGAGCATCAACATGCGTTCCGGTGTGAGCACTCAACTGCACATAAGTAACGTTGGCCACTCCACCTTCTTCAATAGTTACCGATTGTGTGATTTGCACATCGTGATCACCCGGCCAATGCAACATTCCGTGTCGAATATCAACGGTAACATCTATCCAACCTTCACTACTAATACTATCCACGATTGACCACTTTAGTTTTTTCTACGTCAGCTTTCAAAGCTTGAATTTCCTGTTCAAAAACAGCGAGATTTTGTCGACTTTCCTGAACAAAAGAATTGTCTTCAATTTTGCCAAACACAGCAATAAATTCTTCTTCGGTATCGCAGGTTATTTTTCGGAAAGGATGTGAAAAATCTTTCTCTCTTGAAGAGTAAATATTCTCTACATTTTTGCGATAAACCTCCACAGCCTGATTCAATATTTTTTCTACTTCCAATGGATCACCCGGATTAATCAATCCTAATTGTGATGCACATTCAATAGCATTTTTCAATTTATCAACAGGCAACTCTTCACCCACTTTGGTATAGCGTTGATGCAATTCTTCCCAGCCTTTTATTTTACCTGATTTAATATCAGAAATAATTTTCTTCACCTTGCTTTCAGGCATCAACTGACTGCCCATATTGATCCATGGTTCTACTGATTGTCCGAGCATTAACAAATCTTTCCATTCGTTCAATCCCTTCAATTTATGAACATTCAAAATTGATTTTGCCAAATACAAAAGAACTTGCTCTTTGTAAGTCTGAATGGCCAAACTCACTTTATTGATTTGAACTCCGCGACCGTAATTCTCCAAATCATTTTTTCCTTCAATGGAAATATTGTCGTTAACTACGCCATATTTCTTACCCAAATCCTCCAAGTACGCCACAGCTTTCACCATTTCCAACGCAGTATCGGGAGCCATGTATTCATATTCAAAAGGCTGAATTTTATCGGCTCTTTTATCGCGTGATCCAAACTTCCAGGAATTGCGCTCCAAGGCGTACATGTTGTAGTTGAACCAGTAAGCCGGACGCAATACTAATTTAGAAGAATCGGTATTGTTGGATACCAATGTAAATGGAAATGGAATATTCAATTCCGATGGATAATTTCCTTTTACAATAATGGTAAACGACGCGAACTTGGAATGATGTTTTAAAGTCACCGACAAGCCTGGCCAAAAACCTCTTCCCGCTACAATTTCACCATCGTTGATTCTACTATTATGATTGCTACCTATCGTTGCTCCGGCAGCCATATTCGATTGTCCGTAACAAATACTCGCAATTAAAAATGAATTGTTATGATGCTGCTCATGATTAGGAAAAATCAATGAATTCAATACTTCGCAGCAGCTGATCGTTGAGTTTTCGCCCAATACAGAGTTGATCAATCGCGCGCCGTATTTCAATGCTGCATTTTGTCCAAGAACAAAACGCACTGCCTTTACACCATAAAATGCTTTTGAACCCTTGCCCATGATTCCATTCACCAGCTCCACTCCTTCTCCAACATTGATGGGCGATTGCAAAGTACTATCTAGATATACGTTTTTAATTTTATTTGCTCCTTTGATGTAAGTTCCCGGTCCGACGTACGAGTTCATTAAAAATGTAACTCCTTTAATTACCGAATGCTCTCCTATAACTCCATACTGTCCGCGAAAAGTATCGGAATCCAACTGAGTGAAATCTTTGAATTTTTGCATCAAAGCGCTGTCTCCTCTGTACTTGTACCACAAGTAAGCATCAGCGGTGAGTATTCCAGGAAACATCAAAATAGATCGCGCTCCTGTTTCATTGCCTATTTCTACCCACACCCTGTCTTTTTCTTCTTCTCCTTGTTTGATGATTCCTTTGCCAAAACGCGATACATCGGTGCATTGAATTTCACTGATGTTGTGCAAAATCACATCGTTTTGAACGATGTAGTACGACATGTATTTCACGTCATGAATGGCACAAAAATCACCTATATCGCTGGATACAATGGTGGAATTGTAAATTCCCACTTGTAAAGTCAAGCGTTTGTGCTGTAAATAAACTTCAGAGATTTTTCCAATTCTTACCAAGCCGTAGAACTTGGAGTTTCTGATGAATTCGGCATTGAACTCATCCGATACAAAAACCTGCGACCAGTCGCTGGAGTAATTGTTGTTATTTTTTAATTCCTGTATTTCAGCAGCTCTGAGAGCACGGTAATCTTTTTTGGGATTTTGTACAAAGCGCATGTAATGCGGATTTCCCTCCCTTTGATATTCTTCTGGAACGAAGGAATAACCAACCTTCGTTTCTTTAATTCTTTTTATCATCATTCTACAGTAACCGATTTAGCTAAGTTTCTTGGTTTGTCGATGTCGCAACCTCTAACATTAGCAGTATGGTAAGATAACAATTGAAGCGGAATGGTTGTCAATAAAGGATACAACGCATCGCTAGTTTCTGGAATTTCAATGCAATGATCAGCAATGCCCGGAATATCTTTATCGCCTTTGGTAATAATGGCAATCACCTTTCCTTTTCGTGCTTTGATTTCTTTGATGTTTGAAATTACTTTCAAGTAGTTGCTGTCTTTTACAGCGATAATCACCGTTGGAACATTTTCGTCGATCAATGCTATCGGACCGTGTTTCATCTCCCCAGCAGCATAACCTTCAGCGTGGATGTAAGTGATCTCTTTCATTTTCAAAGCCCCTTCCAAAGCAATTGGAAACTGAACGCCTCTTCCTAAAAACAACATGCTGTGCGCATCTTTCAAGGTTTTGCTGATTTCTAAAATCTCAGCCGACATTTTTAAAATCTCCGCCACCTGATTTGGAATAGCTAGTAATTCCTTATTGTATTGTTTGATTTGTTCCGGACTCAATGTCCCTTTGCTTTGCGCTATTTTCAAGCCAAACAAATATAAAACAGTCAATTGTGCGGTGAACGCTTTTGTACTTGCAACACCAATTTCAACTCCTGCATGAGTATAAGCTCCTTCATGAGAAACGCGGGAAATGGTTGATCCCACCACGTTACAAATTCCAAAAATATTAGCACCGTGTTCCTTTGCTTCTTCAATGGCAACAATGGTATCGGCAGTTTCTCCCGATTGTGAAATAGCGAAAATTGCATCACCCGAATGAATCACCGGTTTGCGGTAGCGGAATTCGCTGGCTACATCCACTTCGCAAGAAATACGGCACCATTGCTCAAACACGTATCTGGCAACCATTCCAGCGTGGAAAGACGTACCACAAGCCAAAAACAAATAGCGATTGGCATTGTACAATTGAGGCGCATATTTGTTGATGCCGCCCAGTTTCACCTCTGAAAAATCAGCTGTGATTCTACCGCGCATACTATCCAAAATAGTTTTAGGCTGCTCAAAAATCTCCTTCATCATGAAATGATCGAAACCATCTTTTTCAATCATCGACAGCTCCATCTCCAGCGTGCTGGTTTTATGAGAAATTTCTTGAATATCCGAATTGTAGATTTGGAAATCTTTGGCTGATAATCTTAAGATCTCGCCATCACCAATGTAAATAACGCTTTTCGTGTACTGCACCAATGGAGTACCATCGCTGGCCAGGAAATTTTCTCCTTGTCCGATGCCCAACACCAAAGGCGTTCCTTTTTTAATGGCATAAATCATATCGGGTTGTTCTACCGATAAAATCACCACTGCGAAAGCGCCTACTAAAGTTCTTTGAACAATTTGCAAAGAAGCAATCATATCGCCACCATTGGCTTCCAGCACTTCTTCCAGCAAATGTGCAATTACTTCAGAGTCGGTTTCACTTAAAAAAACCTTTCCTTTTTTCTGTAATTCTTTTTTAAGAGTTAGGTAGTTTTCGAGATACCGTTGTGCACGATAGCTACTTTACCTTTTGATGAAATGTGTGGATGGGCGTTGATATCGGAAGGCTCACCGTGAGTTGCCCAACGGGTGTGACCAATCCCCACGTGACTGCTAAACTTTATGTCTTCAACGGTTTGTTTTAAAATATCAACCCGTCCGTTTTTCTTTACTATTTGAATTTTTCCGTTGCTGATTCCTGCAACTCCCGCACTATCATACCCTCTGTATTCCACGCGCTGCAATCCTTTCACTACAACATCAATTGCATTTTTACTTCCAATGTATCCTACAATTCCACACATGTTTGTATCAATTTAATATGTATAATTCTGTTCGATTATCCGGCACAAAAAACCGAATATAAGTTGAGTTGTATCTGAATATTGCACCCCCTAATCAGCTGGTGATTTCACCTCGCGCGCGACTCCAGACGCGTGCGGATTTAGATAGGCATTTGAAATGCCAAGAATAAGTAACAATACAATTGTTGAAGATAAATCCGCACACGTCTGGAGACGCGCGCGAGGGAGCAGTTGAAAACTTCCATGCTCATTCGTGATTCCGCAAAGTTACAAGACCATAGCCATTACCTAAGGCTATTCCTCTTAATATCAAATGCTAAACTTTGCCGGCCGGAGTTTTTATATTTTCCAACCAATAAATAATAGGCTATATTTAGAATGAATATCCGACGCTAATTTCTATATCCAATCCTTGTAATGCCTCTGCCGTTGCTTTATTTGATAAACTTAAAGGTTGAGAGGGAAGCCAATCATATTCAGCACCAATTTGATAACCATAACCGCCTCGAAGTACTGCGGCCAAGCCATTTGACCATTGTTTTCGATATCCCAAACCCAACCCCACTAAATTTGTAGTTGTACGCATTTGAAAACTTTTTTCTACACCATTCTCTTCAAAAACTGCTTTATAATGCACATCTCCCCAACGATAAAAAGCATTTGCAAATGCACCATTTAGCGATTTCTTAAAATGATAACGATAAGATAATCCAATGGTAGGTGTTCCCTCCGATGAGCCACTAAAAGCATAATATCCTTCTGCTAAAAGTCCGTGTCTATCTCCAACTAATCTTTCATAATTTATTTGAACACTACCTAAAAGAATAAAAGCACTTAAACTTATTGAGTTTTTAAACTGATAAGGATTCATTTTTTGTTTTGGCAAAGTATCTTGAGCTACTAGATTGAAATTTAAGAAGGCAAAAAAACAAATAGTAAAAACAACTGATTGTAGTTTGAAGTAGGATTTGTTTTTTGGTTTTTCCTGAATATTTTCTTTCACTAGCATAAAATAATTTTTTTCTGTTGCAGCATATTATTTTACTAATGTAATAACTACAGTGGGAATTTCAGCTTCTTTTCTTTAAAAGGAAACTATTGAAGTCCGAAGCTGCGCTTCTCCTCTTAATATTAAATCTGCGGAAAAAGGAAGTTGAAAACTTCCAGGTAGATTCGTAATTCCGAAAAGTTTCCCCCTCGCGCGCGTCTCCAGACGCGTGCGGATTTATTAAGGCATTTGAAATGCCAAGAATAAGTAACAATACAATTGTTAAAGATAAATCCGCACGCGTCTGGAGACGCGCGCGAGGGAAAACTTAAAGGGAATTTTTAATCGCAATTGAATTGGCATTGAAAATGCCTTTAAAGGGATTTCAGATTGAAAATCTGAAATTACAATTCCTGTAGAGCCGAATAGCATTCGGCTAACAAAATGCAGGCATATCCTTAGACGGATGCAATCCGTCTCTACCACACAAAACACAATGAAATTAAACTTTAAACCACCACCCCAACCTCATCCGAATAAACCGCCGGATGCAAAGTTTTCAAATTGTAATTGCTCGCCATTACTTCACCATAAGCGCCTGCACTTTTGATTTCAATGATGTCCTTGCGTTTTGATTTCGGCAATTCCAAAGCTTTGGCAAAGGTATCGGTGGATTCGCAAATCGGACCTACAACATCATAAGTTTCAATTTCTTTAGATGTGGTGGTAAGGTTATTTATTTTGTGGTAAGCCTGATACAACATCGGGCGAATCAATTCCGTCATTCCCGCGTCTAATATCAAAAAGCTCGTGGTTGCTCCTTCTTTTACATACAATACTCTTGTGATTAAAGAAGAACACTGAGCCACCATGGAGCGCCCCAATTCGAAGTGCAGTTTTTGTCCGGGTTGTAATTTTAAAAACTCATTGAAAATGGAGAAATACTCTTTAAAATCAGCGATATCATTGGTTTCTGGATTGTAGTAATCAATTCCCAATCCTCCTCCAACATTCAAAAACTCCAAACTTACGTGACGTGAAGCAAACCATTCTTGAATTTGATTTACGCGCACACAAAGGTTTTTATAAGAACTCAAATCGGTGATTTGTGAACCAATATGAAAATGAATTCCAACCAATTTTATATTGGCAGAGGCTGCAATAACTTCCAACACACTGTCCATTTCCGACATGTTCACGCCGAATTTGTTTTCTTTCAGTCCGGTAGAAATATGTGCATGCGTATTGGCACTTACATTGGGATTGATGCGAATAGCAATTTTAGCTATTTTTCCTTCTTGCGCCGCCAGTTCATTGATGACTTCAATTTCTTGTACCGACTCGCAATTGAAACAAAATATATCGTGGGAAAGGGCTGTTAAAATTTCATCATCCGATTTACCAACACCTGCAAACACCACTTCATCAGCCGGGAAACCAGCGTCAATGGCCTTTTGCACTTCATTACCACTTACACAATCCGCACCGTATCCATGTTTATGAATAGCCGCCAAAACTTTATCATTCACATTGGCCTTCATGGCGTAGTGCAAAATATAGCCGTACTTTTTTGCTTCGGTCTGGGCAAAACTTAAAGTTTTTTCCAGCAGTTGCATGTCGTAAAAGTAAAACGGCGTTTTAAGCGTTTTGAAATGGGCGATTTGTTCTTTGCTAATGATCATAGTACTAAACCTTTTGAGCTGCTTTTGCGCCTTTCAATCCGAATAAACCTTCGTTGATTTTTTGTAAAGCTTTTACTTTGTTTTCTGCGTTGGTCAACACCGATATATTGTGACGACTTCCTCCGTAAGAAATCATTCTCAAAGGAACTTCTTTCAAAGCAGTGAAGAGCTTCATGGCCATTTCACCTTCTTCGGAAATCATGTCGCCTACCAAGCAAATAATAGTTTGATCTTTATCCACTTCCACCGTTCCGAAAGCTTCCAATTCTTTTACAATCTCCGTCAAATGAGCATTGTCGTCAATAGTCAATGAAACCGCTACTTCAGAAGTAGTGATCATATCAATTGGCGTTCTGTATCTTTCAAAAACTTCAAATACCGATCTCAAGAAACCATAAGCCAGCAACATTCTTGCAGATTTAATTTTAATGGCAGTAATTCCATCTTTCGCTGCAACAGCTTTGATAGCATCGCCTTTACCACTTTCTTCAGTGATGGTAGTTCCTTTAGCTGTTGGATCCATGGTGTTCAACAACTTCACTGGAATGTTCGCCAATTTTGCTGGAAGAATACTTTGTGGATGCAAAATTTTTGCTCCGAAGTAAGCCAGTTCAGCAGCTTCATCAAACGACAATTGAGCAACAGGACGAGTTTCACCCACCATACGCGGATCGTTGTTGTGCATTCCGTCGATGTCGGTCCAAATTTGAATTTCAGAAGAATTGATAGCATATCCTACGATTGACGCGGTATAATCGCTACCACCTCTTTTCAAATTGTCGATTTCACCAAAAGTATTTCTGCAAATAAATCCTTGAGTGACAAACAAGTCGACTCCAGCATATTTTTTTAATTCTTTAGCGATGTGTTCTTTGATGTAAGCCAAATCCGGCTCTTCATCCTTTGTGATTTTCATGAAGTTCAATGCTGGCAATAACACGGAACTAACACCTTGCTCTTCCAATAAAAACTGGAACATGGCAGTTGACATTAATTCACCTTGCGCCAACAAAGCTCTTTCCTGATAGATATTGAAAGCCTTTACCACAAAGGTTTTCATGAAACTAAAGTTCTCTTTTATGGAAGCAACTGCTTTCGCTTTTATTTCAGCTGACTTGTACAATTCCTCCATTACAAGGTTGTACTTCGCTTCCATTTCCTCAATCTTGGCAACAGCTTCAGTTTGCTTATTCTTGGATAGTAAATTTCCTATTTCTACCAAAGTATTGGTTGTGCCCGACATAGCTGAAAGAACCACAATTTTAGGTTCGTCATTTACTACCAATTTGGCAACATCTTTCATTCTTGCGGCTGAACCTACTGATGTTCCTCCAAATTTTAAAACTTTCATTTTCATGTGTTTCTATTTAAATTTTTCAAGGTCACATGGAATCGCTCTGGCGATTTCATATAATTAGATATAAAATGTACGACTTTTTAAGAGCCGCCAAAGATAGTTGGAAAGTGGCAAATGCGCAACGTCCCGAGTGATTTGTTTAAAAGAAATTTAATTGGAGCGCAAAAGGGTGAAATACCCTCCTGTTTTCAGCACCAGTGAAGGCGCACAGGTGGAGCTGTACTCAACGCTGTAGTAGTAAGTCCCGGCAGATTGCACAGAACCGTAAGCCGTACCATCCCAAATAGAGTTAACCCCATCCATGGTGTACACTTTTATTCCCCATCGGTCGAAAATTTCCACATGGAGTTTAGTGAGCTTGCCAGAAATAACTCTGAATTCATCGTTTTTAGCGTCACCATTGGGCGTGATCACATTGGGAATGAATAAATCGGTAGGAACATTTGCGTCACAATCCACCTGTGCCTTGGAACTGTTGCTAAGTCCCAAAAACAAGAAGAGTCCGAAAGAGAATATTCTAAAGTTCATTGATTAGGGAAAATTAGAATATTTTTTGTTGCAAAGAAAGAGTCGCCTCTTACATCTTGCTAAACTTACCAACATGCACCTTGTTAAAAGAGCTGATTTTTAAGATGTAAATCCCTTCTTCCAAATGAGCTACATTGAGTGTGAAAAGTCCGCTGGCATTGTATTCACCACATACACGTCCCTGCATATCCACAATATTAAGCACGCAGTTGTCAGCACCTTGAATATTCACTTGTAACTCAGTTGAAGCTGGATTGGGATAAGCTGTAAAAGTTAAAAATTTATTTTCTTCCACCGCCTCCGCTTGCATATTCAGCACCCCTACCGCTTCCAAATCAAAACCCGACGAAGCGTAAGGCGTTGGCCACGGATCGTTGATTTTATGATTGTTTTTATCTCGCGAAGTATAAGCAGCATCAATATTTCCAACCACATCAATGACTTTAATGTGCGTGATGCTATTTACATCCAGTCCGATTTCATTTTTTAATTCCTCCAAATCAAAAGGAGCTCCATATTGAGCCTTATATTTTCCTGCCAAATTATTGAGATGAGTAGCATCCAAAGCCCCAAAACCGCCAATTTGCGACGTAGTGTCAGTATTTGATGTAGCAGGGAATCTGAAATAATTAATACCATCAGAACTCACTTCAACAAAAGCCAGTTCGAGATAAGTATCACTGAATCCGTTTTCAAAAACAGCAAAATCATTTCCTGCGCCATTTACAATTGGAAATTCAAAAGTAAGAATAGCAGATCCGCCATCCCCCAAACTCACAATGCCCGCATCAGATGCGCCAATAGCCATGGATGAATCTCCCGCTGAAGCGAAACCCAAGCCGTGTTCTGCAATGTTTTGATAACCCCTAATTACCTTGCAGCCGCTAGCCCAACCTACAATCGCTAAACTATCTTTGTGCACCGCATGCGACCCAGCTTGACCCGCCGCCGGATCAAACTGAGCTACTGCTGTAAGTGAAAGAAATAAAAAAGTGCTTGTTAAATTTTTCATGTTACTGTTTAATGAACTTGTTGGTCGCCACAAAATCATTTCCCGACACGGAGATGAAATAAATTCCTGCCGTCAATGAAGACACATCAAATGTTTTTGACATTCCACTCATGTTTTCTGTTAAAACTAATTTGCCTGCTGCATCATAAATAGCAACAGTTGCATTATGTGTTTTTTCAAAATTTAAAGTCAAAGAAGTTGAAACCGGATTAGGATAAGCAGAAAATTTCAATGAAGCAATTTCATTTACTTCAGCTCCCGAATTAAGTGTTGTGAAATTATCCATCGCAAAATAAGAAGGTGTATTCATAAATCCGAAACTGTTATCTGATGACGAAAGATTAAATATTAAACTATCAACATTTCCCAAAGAGGTAAGATTCACCCATTCCCAATTTTTAACTATATAATCTTCGGAATTGTTGGAGGCACGATAATCAGCCAAATAAAAATTTACCGAGTCAGCAATGACACCGCCTTTATACCAGCCTTTAACTGTTAACATAAACCAATCGGGATCATTGCCTGAAACTCCACCGAATTTTTTAGCAAACTGGTCACCAGCTTCCATGCTCTTTACAGCATAGGTAGTATTTGTAACGTAAAAACCACTCACTTCTTTGCCTGAACCACTACCAGTTAAAATAATTTTTCCGCCACCCTGACCAACAGCATAATTTGATGAATTATTAAATCCAGCACCAGCGCGTGCGCTATATTGATTCTCCGATCCCGGTGTAATGCTATCCTTGGTATTTGAATAACTGAATCCTCCCCAATAATCACCCCAATTAGAAGTATGATAATCATTTTTAAAAACTGCATTTCCATTCGAAAAAGAGCCCGACATATCAACACCATTCCAAAAAGAATCAACTTCAAGAGTCAATGATTCAAAGGTTGAAACTGTTTGAGCATTTATCCTGACAGAGAGAAATAAAGCAGCAAGTACAAGTAAACGTGTTTTCATTTTTTATTTGATTTTAGTTGCATGATTGAATTTAATTGTAAGTCCGGTGTTGTAATATCTCAAAGGCATTGCCCGACTCAGTACTACCTGGTATTGCTGATTGAATAAATTATCAATTTGCACAAAAGCCGATAACTGAAGGCCTTTTACAATGAAGTTTTTTGCTGCATAAATATTGGCAATATTGAAGGGCGCGAGGTATTGCGTATTGTCGGTAGACGTGTATCTATAGCCCGTATAACTGTGTGAGTAGGAAAGTAAAAATCCTTTATACTCCACCCAAAATTTAGCATGACCACTATACATTGGCACGTAAATTAACTGTCGGCCAACAGATGCATCTCCCACCGATTTTGATTGCATATTCGTAGATACCGCATAATTAGTCATCACAGAAAAACCCATCTTAAAATCTCCTATCTGAAATCTCACTCTCGAAACTGATTCCACTCCTCTGCTCCAAACTTTCATTACGTTTTGCGGACTCCAGTAGGTTTGTCCTGGCAGCCAAATGATCCAGTTGTCAATATTTCTATTGAAGATGGAAGGTTCAAATCGGAAACAAACTTTATCCTTCTTTTCTAATTTCAAGATCAACCCGGCATCTCCACTAAAGCCGCTCTCAGGCATTAAATCAGGATTTCCTCCCGGATTCCAATATAAATCGTTGAGTGTTGGAACTCTGTATACTTTTGAAAAACTCGACTTTGCCGACAGCCATTTTGTGATTTTAAAATCACCTCCCGCCGAGTAAGTAAATGGCACCATTTTGTTGTTCACCATTTCTTGTCGAAGAGAAGCACTCGCCGAAATTTTTTCGTTTTTTGATTGGTAGCGATAAGATGCAAAAAGCGCAAATTTATCTTGCTGCAAATTTTCTGTATAGCCTTCAGATGAAGCCTGAGCCAAAGTATTGTTCAAACCTGCATTAATAAAATGCGACTCCGAAAAAGTGTATTTCATTTCGGATTCAGTGATGAAAATTTTGGAGCGACTCAACGACGAATTGTAATTCAATCCCTCATCGAAATAAGCGGATCGAATAAAATAATTTACTTTTTTTCCTCTGTATTGCCACTCCGCAGTAGCCCTATAACTCTCATCTTTTTGATTGTTAGTGGAAATCAATTGCGTCATCGTTGGCGGAATATTCCTATCGTTAAACTGATACCAAAAAGCAACATTTAAATTTTGCTTCTTCCCTATTTTAAAAGAATTTTCAGAGAGCACTCCGTAGGATTTTCGTTCGGCGTTCAACTGGCGCACCTTGGGATTTCCATCCAACGCCGAATTGTAATACTCAAAATTATTGCGTGCCGAACTATTGAAAAACTTCAAGGAAGAAACGATCTTTTTTTCGCTGAATTCCACAAAAACTTGTTCTCCAAAATTTTGAAAACTACCCGCGTTAAAATTAGCTCCCACAGTGGTCCCTCTATTGAACTTAGGCTTGTTGTTAATGTGTATCACTCCACCAACCGCAGCACTTCCCCACAAGGCGCTGGTACCACCGTATTGAATACGCACATCACTGGAAAAACCAACAGGAACCAAAGCAAAATCCAACTGTCCGTACATGGGATTGTTCAAAGCAAATCCGTTCCACAGTGTTGCAGTTTGACTGGCATTTCCGCCCCTGAAAGAGCTCACCGCCAAACTTCCTAATCCGTATGATTTTATAAATAGCGGACTCTCATTGCTCAGCAAATCAGCCATATTACCAGAGCCATACTGGGCCAAAGCAGCGCTATCAATAGTTTGAATTTTTGTGCCGGTAGAAAAATTTTGCAAGCGAGTGGAATAAATAATGATCTCGTCGGTTTTCAAACTGTCTTGAGAAAACGTAGGCACAGCGTTCATTAAAATGAACGCTAAAAAAGCACCAAAAATATTTTTCTCCTTTTGCACTTAAGCAGGTTTAAATTAAACAAGGAATAAAAAGGGAACAGATAAGAATTGCGTCTCGTCCATTCGTTGCTTTTTACCCGAAGCATTGAAATATATGTGTATTGGGCAGGTCTCCTGACTCGTTCTTGTACCGCCTTCCCGTTGTTAAACAGTGGCTATTGATTGGTACGTTTTCCTTTCGGAAAGAACTTACAGTTGCGGGAACAGTCTCCGATTTTAACGGAATTCCCTTTTAATCTTCATTGTAAAAATGAAAGAACCGAATACGTGGCGAAAGTAATAAGTTAAGGGAGAATTGCAAAAAAGATTTGTTAATTAGCAGTGCCAAACAAAACTGCATGAACAAACTCATTGAAAAATTAAAGGAAATCGACGCCGACGTAATGGTTTATTACGACATGAAAGACGCGGAGTCGGAAAAACTGCTGCAGGATATTGCTGAATATGCCAATGCCAATCGTGAAGGGTTTATTTCCTTTTTCCGAAGATTGACACCAAAAGAAGATTCGTGCTTAAATATTATTTATCAAGCTCTCACTCCTGACAGTAAAAACTGGGGAGATTTTTTTGTAGAAGAAACAAAAAGAATCATTGAACTTGCAAAAAAATCTGATCATCCCTTTGCTGTTACTTCCTGCCTGGAAGAGTTATTGGGTTCAAAAGAAATTGATTCTGAATTCAATAATAAAATCATTCGTATTCTGGAGAAAGAACTCAGTAGTCCTGTAGACGCTTTGCGCCACAGATGTCTTAGTTTACTTTCCTACATCATTCAAGAAGACAACCAAAGAAACCACGCTTCTGTCATTGAAAAAATGAAGGCACTTATTCACGACCCCAACTGGAAAGTGCGATGGATGGCCAATAATTCACTGAAAGATTATGGACTCAATGCGGATGATATAAAAATTTCCATCTGGGATAAAATCAGAGGAAAAAGAAAAAATCCGTACGATATAGAGGAGGAAGGAGACCAGGAAAGCAAAGAAGAAAAAGCCATCGGTAGGAGAAATAACAACTTATGGCTTTTAGCTGCTGGAGGATACTTATGTTATTTGATTTCAAAAACTGATTTGATTTCAAGAACTTTAATTAGCCCTGCAATACTTATTACAATATTTATCTTGCTCACAGCTGTTTTCAGCTTTCTTTTTTATAAACGCTTCCTCAAAAAAGGACTCAAAGAAATAACACTCGTCATCACTACCGCTGCAGCAGGAATTGGATTTAGTTTGATTGTCTGTTTCTTTTTTTTAACTATTAATTATCACCCCGATGAAGAAGAAGATTTTGATTTTGTTGTATATAAAGTGGTTGACCAAAAAGTGGATAATGCTGACAGTTGTATGGTAACTTTCTCCTTCGAATGGGAAAACACTGTAAGAGAATTAGAGCTGTGTTGTGATCCCGTGATAAGAAATGATAAAATTGAAAGCATTACTCTTGTAAAGTCAGACGGAGTTTTCGGAATACCAGTTTTAGAATTTAATGAATTGGCAGCGGTGAAATTAGCGGGCTGGCCCTACACCACCGTTTACAACCAGAGAATGGCAAAAATAGAAACGGATAAGAATCATAAAATCCCTGCGGAGGAAAGGACAGAAGAAAATGCGTTGGCCTATGATGCAGATGGGAATTTATTGATAAAGGTGAAATAAAATCCCTCTTGCCATCACACAGAATCCCCTCACACTCTCCCTTTTAATAAAGGGAGAAGCACCACACCCACCCATTTTCAAAATATGTTTTTCAGGAAATGCCAGCTAACTAACTTCCTCCTTTGTAAAAGCAGGACTGATTCATTCCAAAAATTTATATTTTTGAAAAAATCAAAAATATGAACCTAATAGAACTATTTCAAGAAGTAGAAGACCCACGGATATCGAGTGGTCGTAGGCACTCGATAGAACTTGTGTTAACCTTAG
>JAPLEZ010000086.1 GCA_026390935.1 Bacteroidota bacterium | reverse complement strand
TTCCTTCAGCAAGATATCAAAATCGTAATCGCTAATCGTAGTTTCCGATAAAATATAGTAGCGATGGTTGTGTTCTTCGAGTTCCCTACTTAATGAGGATATGCGTTGTTGTGCTTCTTCGGGAGTCATAAAAATTTTAAGCTTCTATTTTTATTCCTTGCGTTTTCATTGATTCGCTCAGTAGTGAATGGAAATCGAAAATTCCTCGATCCAACATATGTGATGGATGAATATTTTGCATTGCGTTGAAAATGGATTCCACCCTGCCCGGATTTTCTTCATCCCATTTCTTCAACATATTTTTCACATTGCGGCGCTGCATGTTTTCCTGCGATCCACAAAGATTACAAGGAATAATAGGGAATTCCATTTCTTTAGAATATTCCGAAATGTCTTTTTCCTTGCAGTAGGCCAGCGGACGAATAACGATGTGTTTTCCATCATCGGTTTTGTATTTGGCCGGCATGGCTTCCATTTTTCCGTTGAAGAATAAATTGAGAAACATGGTTTCAATAATGTCTTCACGATGATGACCTAGCGCTATTTTAGTGGCTCCCAACTCCTCTGCAACGGTGTACAAAGTCCCACGACGCATGCGCGAACACAAGCTGCACATGGTTTTTCCTTCAGGAATTTTTTCTTTTACAATGCTGTAAGTATCTCTTTCAACTATTTTAAATGGCACTCCAACTTTCGATAAATATTCGGGAAGAATGTGCTCAGGAAAATCAGGTTGTTTCTGATCGAGATTAACGGCAATAATTTCAAAATCTACAGTTGGCGACTTCTGCATTTTCATTAGCATGTCTAGCATGGTATAACTGTCCTTACCTCCCGATAAGCACACCATCACCTTATCACCCGGAACTATCATTTTAAAATCCTGCACTGCGGCCCAAACTGAGCCTTGCAAGCGTTTCAATAACTTTAAACTTTCACTATCTTCTGCCATAAAAGCAAAGGTAGGTATTATCGACTATCCGGTAAAGAGAAAAATGCCGTATCTTAATCTTAGCAATGAATAGATTTTTCAGCATATTGTTTTTATTTTTTAGCTCGATTGCCTTTTCGCAACAAGAGAATATCATTTACCAGCGCTGCGAATGGCACGTTGATCCAGCCATTGATTCCATTTCAGGAAAAATAACGTCCTACTTCATTCCTTCTATTGCAACGGATACTATTGTCTTTGATTTGAACTCTGCTTTGCATGCCGACAGTGTGAAATACGGCGCAGCAAAGTTGACTTTTATGCAAGCGAATAATCTTTTAAAAATCGCATTTACAACTACACTTCCGGCAGGCATGAAAGATTCGGTATCGGTTTATTATTCGGGCCTTCCTTCGTCAACTGGCATGGGATCATTCACCAGAACCACACACAATTCCATTCCTATCATATGGACGCTCTCTGAGCCTTTTGGCGCAAAAGATTGGTGGCCATGCAAACAATCTCTCTCAGATAAAATTGATTCTATTGACATCATCGTCACTTGTCCGAAAGAATACCGAACGGCTTCTAACGGAATTTTAGTGAGCAACATAATCTCAGGCAACCAGCGCACTTGCTTCTGGAAACACCGCTACCCTATTGCTACTTACCTTGTTTGCATGGCGATAACAAATTATTCTGTTTATTACGATTTAGTTCCTTTTCAAAATGACACCGTGAAAGTCATGAACCTTGTGTACCCCGAAGATTCGGCAATTGCTGCCGTCGGCACAAAAAAAATAATTAAGATGATGCAATTGTACGATTCACTTTTCGGCATCTATCCCTTCGCCAAAGAAAAATACGGTCATGCGCAATTTGGCTGGGGTGGCGGAATGGAACACCAAACCATCACCTTTGTAAAAGGCTGGGATTTTGAACTGCTGGCGCATGAACTCGCACACCATTGGTTTGGCGACAAAGTCACTTGCGGCTCCTGGGAAGACATTTGGTTGAATGAAGGTTTTGCCACTTATTTAAGCGGCATTTGCTATGAACATTTACTGCCGAACAACTGGTATTCCTTCAGAAGAAACTGGATTAGCAACATCACTCAAGAAGACGATGGCTCGGTGAAATGCGACGATCCTATGAGCGTGGGTAGAATTTTCGACGGTCGCTTGTCTTATGCTAAAGGCGCAATGATATTGCACACTTTACGATGGACACTGGGCGACAGCACTTTTTTTGCTGCGCTAAAAAATTATTTATCAGATGTAAATTTGCAGTACAGCTTTGCAGTGACAAACGATTTAAAGTCGCATTTTGAAGCAGCGAGCGGAAAAAATTTATCATGGTTTTTTAATGATTGGTATTATGGACAAGGTTTTCCCAGCTATCAACTCACCGTTTTGAAAAACACGCAGAAGCTCACTTTCTCCTTGAACCAAACGCAATCGCATTCCTCTGTGCCATTTTTTGAATTGCCTGTTCCCATTCAGTTTAAAAACAACAATCACGACACCACCATTGTATTCAATCACACTTTTTCAGGAGAACAATTTACAGCAGACTTAGGCTTCATCGCCGATGAAATTAACTTTGATCCCGAGTTGCACATTTTATCAAGTAACAATTCGGTTTCATGGATATTGGATGAACATCCTATTTACATTTTCCCTAATCCATCAAACAATATAGTACACATAGAAAGTACTTTTCCAGGGAAATTAAAATCGGCAAACGTTGAGTTTATTGATATACATGGAAGAACCGTTTACTCAGAAATAGCCAATGAAAATGACACTTTCCTGTTAGACATAAGTACTTTGAGTGCGGGAATGTATTTTGTGAAAATTGATTTTGAGGGAGGGAGTTTGGTGAAGAAAGTTGTGAAGAGGTAATCTATAGATTTTATTTATTCCTAATTAACAAAAATCACTACTCTTATTCATTCAGTTTTTAGAAATTGAATCTAATTTCAACGCAAATAATATGCTATGACAATTAAATTCACGGATGAAAACTTCGAAGAGTTAGTAATTAACTCAACCAAACCAGTATTAATAGATTTCTGGAGTGAAAGATGCGGACCATGTAGAATGATTGCTCCTATTATTGAAGAATTAGCCAAAGACTATGAAAACGTTGCTGTTATTGGCAAAGTTAACGTTGACGAAAATCCTGACTTGACTGCAAAATATGGTATTAGAAATATCCCTACTATTCTTTTTGTAAAAAACGGAGAGATATTGGGTAGACATGTAGGAGCGGCAGCAAAACTGATATTGAATGATAAATTAAAAACCTATCTATGACTAAATAATCTCTTCTATCTTCTAATAATATTTTAAGTTTGAATTTCCGGGTATGGTTTTCCCTCTCGGAGGAGAGGGGTGTGAAAGCCTTTTTGCGGGAAGGAGGGAGATGGAATAATATAGAATTGATCCATCTCCCTCCCCTCGCACTTTCCCACGCACCCCTCTCCTCCGAGGGTGATGACCCAGATTAAGGCAAAACCATTTAACCACAGAGACACAGAGCTTTTCGCAGAGAACGCAGAGCTCACTAAGTTTTCGAAATGAGTTCACTGAGCTTAACGCTACAGAGTTCACAGAGCCCATTTTGTGAAGTATGCCTCCGTGAACTCTGTAAACGTTAAGTTCTCTGTGAGCGAAATTAGTGAATTTGCTCTGCGTTCTCTGCGAAAAGCTCTGTGTCTCTGTGGTTAAAAATATTCTACTTGGCTTTATAGATCTGCTGTTGCCTTAATCTGGGTCATCACCCTCGGAGGAGAGGGGTGCGCGGGCTTTTGAGGGGAGGAGGGAGATGGATTAACATTAGATCCATCTCCCTCCTCCCGCGCTTTCCAACACACTCCTCTCCTCCGAGAGGGAAACCCATGCCCGAAAGAGATAATAATTCAATCCTTTTTCCCTATTTTTGCCCTCCTTCATTTAGAAGTATTTCATGGCAAAAAAGTATAAAGAATATTCAGGTTTGAATTTACCCGCTGTAGCCAGCGAAGTGCAAGCCTTTTGGGAAGCGAACAATATTTTTGAGAAAAGTATTTCTTCGCGCAGCGACGACAAAACATTTGTGTTTTATGAAGGTCCGCCTTCAGCCAACGGTTTACCCGGTATTCACCACGTGATGGGAAGAACCATCAAGGATATTTTTTGTCGCTACAAAACATTAAAAGGATTTAAAGTCAACCGTAAAGCTGGTTGGGATACGCACGGATTGCCAGTAGAGCTTGGAGTAGAGAAAGAGCTGGGGATTACCAAAGAGGACATCGGCAAAAAAATATCTATTGAAGATTACAACAAAGCTTGTCGAGAAGCGGTGATGAAATACACCGATATCTGGAACAATTTGACCAAGCAAATGGGCTATTGGGTGGATATGGAAGATCCATACATCACTTACGAAAACAAATACATCGAGTCGGTTTGGTATCTTTTGAAACAGTTGTACAACAAGGATTTGATGTACAAAGGGTACACCATTCAACCTTATTCTCCGGCAGCAGGAACGGGATTGAGTTCGCATGAGTTGAACCAACCAGGATGCTACCGTGATGTTAAAGACACTACTGTTGTTGCGCAGTTCAAAGTTGAAGGTTCAAAGTTCAAAGTTGATGGTGATGTTCACTTTTTAGCGTGGACGACCACTCCATGGACCTTGCCATCCAATACCGCTTTGGCAGTGGGACCAAAGATTGAATATGTTTTGGTTAAAACTTTCAATCAGTACACACATTTACCCATCCAGGTGATATTGGCAAAACCATTATTGGAAAAACAATTCGTTGGAAAATATGAACTCAGCGAATCTTTAGAATACAAGGAAGGTGACAAGAAAATTCCTTATCAGGTTTTGAAATCTTTTGTTGGTGCTGATTTAGTAGGCATCCAATACGAACAATTGTTGCCTTATGCCTTGCCTTTTGAAAATGCAGATAATGCATTCAGAGTAATTCCGGGTGATTTCGTAACTACTGAAGATGGTACTGGTATCGTGCACATTGCGCCTACCTTTGGTGCGGATGACGCGAAGGTGGCGAAAGAAGCAGGAGTTCCGGGAATGATGGTTTTGAATCCTGAAGGAAATCCAGTTCCACTCGTTGATTTACAAGGAAAATTTGTGGCGCAAGCAGGCGAGCTCGCAGGGAAATTTGTGAAGAATGAATATTATCCTGCCGGACAAGAGCCTGAAAAATCAGTGGATGTAGAGATTTCCATCAAACTGAAAACAGAGAACAAAGCATTTAAAGTGGAGAAATACGAACACAGTTATCCGCATTGCTGGAGAACCGATAAACCGGTTTTATATTATCCGCTGGATTCGTGGTTCATCCGCGCTACGCAGATGAAAGACAGAATGGTACAGCTCAACAATACCATCAACTGGAAACCGAAAAGCACCGGTACTGGTCGCTTTGGCAACTGGTTGGAAAACGTTAACGACTGGAATTTATCTCGTTCTCGTTACTGGGGAATTCCAATTCCCGTGTGGACTTCAGAAGACGGCAATGAGCAAATCTGTATTGGTTCTGTGGAGCAATTGAAGGAGGAATGCGCTAAAGCGGTGAAAGCTGGTGTGATGAAAAGCAATCCTTTGGAGACTTTCATCCCTGGGAATTTCACCAAAGAAAATTATAACATCCTCGATTTACATAAAAACTTCGTTGATCAAATTACCTTGGTTGGCCCA
The DNA here is from genome assembly GCA_026390935.1 of Bacteroidota bacterium. GTDB lineage: Bacteria > Bacteroidota > Bacteroidia > Flavobacteriales_C > JAHEZL01. The sequence continues at coordinate 5,997 of JAPLEZ010000086.1, read as the reverse complement.
TCAGGAAAGCCTTTGAAGCGTGAATCTGATTTAATTGACGTGTGGTTTGATTCTGGCGCGATGCCTTATGCACAATGGCATTATCCTTTTGAAAACAAGGAATTGATTGATAATAACAAAGCGTACCCTGCCGATTTTATTGCTGAAGGTGTGGATCAAACACGTGGCTGGTTTTATACTTTGCACGCTATCGCTACAATGTGTTTTGATTCTGTGGCGTTTAAAAATGTAGTGTCCAACGGATTGGTGCTGGATAAAAACGGTGCTAAAATGTCGAAGCGTTTAGGAAATGCTATCGATCCTTTTCAGACATTGGATAAATACGGTCCGGATGCAACGCGCTGGTACATGATTTCCAATGCGCAGCCTTGGGACAATTTGAAATTCGATTTAGATGGTATTACCGAGGTACAAAGAAAATTCTTTGGCACTTTATATAACACTTATCAGTTCTTCGCTTTATACGCTAACCTTGATGGTTTCTCTTTTAAAGAAGCAGAAGTTCCTTTGAATGATCGTCCGGAAATTGATCGTTGGATTATTTCCAAACTGAACAGTTTAGTGAAAGCAGTAGATGCGCATTGGGCCGATTATGAGCCTACTAAGGCAGCACGCGCCATTCAGGATTTTGTTGGTGAGCATTTAAGTAATTGGTATGTACGCCTTTGCCGACGCAGGTTCTGGAAGGGTGAATATTCCACAGATAAAATAGCAGCGTATCAAACGCTTTATAAATGTTTGGAAGTGGTGTCGCAATTATCGGCTCCTCTTGCACCATTTTTTATGGACCAGCTCTTCAAAGATTTAAATGAAGTGAGTGGACGTCATCAGGCGGAATCAGTGCATTTGAGCGATTTCCCAACATTCAATGAAAAGGAAATTGATTTGGATTTGGAACAGAGAATGGACTTAGCACAGTCGTTTTCATCTATGGTTTTAAGTCTGAGAAAAAAATATAAAATCAAAGTTCGTCAGCCTTTGCAAAAAATTATGATTCCGGTTTTGGATGCGCAATTTAAATTGCAGGTGGAAGCGGTAAAAGATTTGATTTTATCGGAAGTGAATGTGAAGGAATTGGAATACCTGACGGAGGAATCGGGAATTTTAGTGAAGAAAATTAAAGCCAACTTTAAGGTCCTCGGACCGAAGTATCAAAAGAGCATGAAACAAATTGCGGCTGCTGTATTAAAATTTAATCAGCAGGATATTGCAACTCTTGAAAAGAGCGGTGCGTACAAACTCAACATCGAGGGCGAGGAAATAATTCTTACTTTAGAAGATGTTGAAATTTTATCGGAAGATATTCCGGGATGGGCAGTGGCGAATGAAGGAAGATTGACTGTCGCTTTAGACATGACCATTAGCAGTTCTTTAAAAGAGGAAGGTATCGCAAGAGAGTTGGTGAACAGGGTTCAAAATTTAAGAAAGGACAAAAATTTTGATCTCACTGACAGAATCAACTTAAAAATTCAAAAAGTTGAGGGTATAGTTGAAGCGATTCACAACAACAAAACATATATTTGCAGCGAAGTACTCGCAAACGACATTGAGTGGGTAGCAGCTATAGGGGCAGATGGACAAGAGGTAGAAGTAGACGATGATTTAAAAACAACAATTAGTATTACAAAATTAAACTAACAGTTATGGCAGCAAAGAAGGAAGAAAAAGTAAGATACTCTGACAAGGAGTTGGCTGAATTCAAAAAAATCATTTTAGATAAAATAGAAGAATCTGAAACGGACTTGAAACATTTTCAAGGTCAGCTGGATCACTCTGGAGAAAATTCTGATAACGAAAGCGCCAGTACTTTTAATATGATGGAAGATGGTTCTGAATCAATGAACCGTGAAAAGATTGCTTCTTTGGCACACCGTCAGCGTAAATTCATCATGCAGTTGCAAGCGGCTTTGGTGAGAATTGAAAATAAAACTTATGGTATCTGCAGAGAAACTGGTGTTTTAATTTCTAAGGAAAGACTTCGTATCGTGCCTCATACTACATTGAGTATTGAAGCCAAAAACGCACAAGGATAATATTTAATGGACCATTCTTCAAAGAGCAGTTCTGATTTAAAAAAGGCTTTCGCTACTATTTTAGCTGTGCTCTTTATTGACCAGGCGGTAAAGTTTTACATTAAAACACATTTCTATTACAACGAATCAATTGATGTATTTGGTTGGGAATGGCTTAAACTCCAATTTGTAGAAAATCGGGGAATGGCCTTTGGTTGGGAGATTCCTTTTTTGAGTCAGGAAACTGCAAAAATTTTACTCACCGTTTTCAGAATCGTTGCCGTTAGTTTTATAGGCTATTACCTCTGGCAAAAAATTAAAGGCGGAAAAGTTGGCGCTATGGTTTACAGCTTGTCTCTTATTTTTGCTGGTGCAGTGGGCAATATCATCGACTCCGTTTTTTACGGAAAAATTTTCAGTGTAAGTATTCCCTATTCAGATCAATTGGCTACGTTTATGCCGGCCGACGGAGGTTATGGTGGATGGTTGCAAGGCAGCGTGGTGGACATGATTTTTTATTCGGCGCACTGGCCGGAATGGATTCCATACTTGGGTGGTGATTATATTTTCCCTCCAATTTTTAATGTTGCCGATTCGGCCATTACTATTGGTGTTTTGATGATTCTTCTTTTCCAAAGAAAATATTTTAAGGAGCAATTTTTGGTGAGTGATGAGGAGAAGGTGGAAGAGGTTTTACCGGAAGCTCCGGTGGAGAATGTGGGAGAAGTTCAACAGTAGAGAGCGATAGATCCTTCCTTCGTCAGGAGGACATTACTTATTCATTCCCTGAAATACATTTTTATTTTTTGAGTATCGGTCACTAATGTCCTCCTGACGAAGGAAGGATCTATCGTCCTTTACTTAAAATCCCTTTGCGCTTTTTCATAATCCTCCGGAATTCCAATGTCGATGAAATATCCTTCAAATTCAAAAGCATTGAATTGATGAGACGTGAAAAATCTTTCCATGTAATCTTTTTCCATCGAGAATTTTTCTGCAAGGTTTAGCGCTAAAAATTGTTCTCTATCTATAATGTAAACTCCTGCATTGATAAGACCTTCGGCAACTTCTCTTTTTTCTTCAAAGGCAATAATTCTGCTTCCATTGGTTTGCAAAATGCCATATCGATTGAAGTTGAACATCTTTTTAGCAGCGATGGAAAATTCACTTTTTGCTGCTAAATGTTTTTGTTCCAGAGCATTTAAATCCACTTCAAAAAATGAATCCCCGTTCAATACCACCACATTTTTTTCTGTACATTTTTTCAATGCCAGTTGAATGCCACCCCCAGTACCTAAAGGAGAAGTTTCTTGTGCATAGGAAATGGAAAGTGATTTATAAGAATTGCCAAAATAATTTTCAATGACTTCATGCTTGTATCCAGTGGAAAGCACTACATGCTGAATACCTTGATTTAATGCGTAATTGAGTAAATATTCCAGAAAGGGTTTGCTGTTTACCGGAGCCATTGGTTTTGGAACATCAGCCACCACACTTTGCAAGCGCGTGCCAAATCCACCAGCCAGTATCACTGCTTCTTTCAGCATTATTTAGGGAAGATTCTGCTTTCTACAATTTCGCAAATGGCGTGTCCCAATAACATGTGTACCTCTTGTATGCGAGGTGTATCTTTGGAAGGGACATTGATGAGGTAATCACAACAATCTTTCATTTTGCCTCCAGTTTCGCCGGTCATAGCGATAACAATCATTCCTTGTTTGCGCGCCTGTTCAAAGGCTCTTACAACGTTGTTGGAATTTCCTGAAGTAGATAATCCTATTAAAATATCGCCCTTTTTCCCTTTCGCTTGAATGAGTCGAGCGTAAATTTCGTCGTAAGAATAATCGTTGGCTACTGCAGTAATGTAGGAGGTGTTGACGTGTAAAGCTTCTGAAAACAAGGGAGGCCTATCGTAATAAAATCTTCCGCTGAACTCGGCCGCCAAATGTTGCGCATCGGCAGCGCTTCCGCCATTTCCGCAAAATAATACCTTGCCATCGTTTTGAAAGCATTTCACTATTTCATCGGCTACTTTCAGTGTAAGCTGGAGTAATTCCGGAGAGTTAAAGACTTTGTTTTTTAAGTTGATGGAATCGCTAACGATTCGTTTTAAATTTTCCATGTTTGTAAGCCTACTTCAGTAAATAAAAATTCTTTGATAGATCCTTCGTGTTTGGCGAGGATTTTTTTGACATTGTAATGGGCGTTATTCGGACAATAGAACATCATGAATCCACCGCCGCCTGCGCCCGATATTTTTCCGCCTGTAGCACCCGCACTTTTCATTTCTTCATAAATTCCGTCAATCATGGGGTTGGTAATCCCATCGGCCATTTGTTTTTTATACATCCAGCTTTGGTCTAGGATATCACCTATTTTATGAATCTCTCCAGTGAGCAAGGCTTCTTTCATTCTCACTGCTTGTTGCTTGAGCTGATGCGTTGCTTCCAATGATTTTTCCTGTTTGGAGCTTATGTTTTTGGTTTGTTGTTCTATGATGGTAGAAGAATTCCGACTGGTGGAAGTGTGAAACAACACGAGGTTGGTTTCCAGTTCGTAGCGAAAGCGCTCCTTAATGCGAAGTGGATTCACAATCACTTTGTCGCCACCATAAAACTCCATAAAGTTAAATCCGCCAAAAGTAGCGGCATATTGGTCTTGTTTACCACCGGCCATGTTCAAGTCGATGCGTTCGATTTCAAAAGCCAGGTGAGCAATATCATATTCACCCAAAGGCAGCTGCAGCCATTCTGCAAAAGCACCCACAATGGCTACTACCAGTGTAGAAGATGATCCTAAGCCTGATCCTGGAGGCGCATCCACATGCGTATGCAGTTCAAAGCTGAGTGGTTTTTTAACAAAATCCTTGACAATGCGGTTGTATACCCCTTTTAACAAATTGAGCTCACCATCTATTTCTAGTTGCATGGCACTGTTGAGTTCAATTTTTATGTTGCCGTCGCGGGCGTAAAGAATGATTTTGTTGTCGTCTCTCGGGATGATGCTGGCGGTAGCAAACGAGTTGATGGTGGCATTTAAGATGGCTCCTCCATAGAGGTCGGAATAGGGACTTACATCGGTTCCTCCTCCAGCTAATCCAATACGAAGAGGGGCTCTGCTTCTGATGATCATGAATTTGTATTTAGACTAAGATAAAATTAATTTCTCAAAAAAGCTGGACACCAATTTCAATTCGCTTTTCCGTTAAGGCATAGTTAAATTTTATTTTTTACCTTCGCGCATTAATCTGTACTTTTTATTGCATGAAAAAGATATTATTTACCTGTGTTTTCTCTTTGATATTCTCCGTTGTTTCGTTTGCGCAAACTACTGGACGTGGAATGACTGATGTGACAGTGGACGATGCGAACACGGAGGGAATTACTTCGGACGATGCTGCAAAAATTGCAGAAGAAATTCAAAACAGACAAAATGATAGCAAAGGTGCAAAGGATGTCAATAAAAGTGCTGGTGAAAAAAAAGGTTTTGTTCCCAAGGGAGATGATCTGGAAGAAACTACAGAGGTTAAGGACAGCTTAACAGAGGAAGAAAGAATCAGAAAAGACGAGCGAGAAAGAGTACGTAATGGAAATCAGGAAGAAATTGTTATTTACGGACAATCTTTTTTCGATAATGGAAATTTAAAGGTGTATAAAGCTGCCGGACACACAAAAGCTCCCGACAATTATATATTAGGCATAGGGGATGAAATCAACGTTTCTATTTGGGGTTATTCTGAGCACCAAACCGTTTATACTATTGGTGCCAATGGTTCCATTGATCCTAAAACTGTAGGTAGAATTTATCTCAGGGGAATGACTTTTGGTGAAGCCAAAAAGGTTATTGCTTCCCGATTTGGAAGAGTGTACGACTTAAGAAATTCTGAAATCAGCATTGATTTAAATTACTCAAAGGTAATTCGCGTTAACATTGTAGGAGAGGTGAAAAATCCTGGAACGTATTCTGTATCTTCTATCAATTCTGC
>JAPLEZ010000090.1 GCA_026390935.1 Bacteroidota bacterium | reverse complement strand
ATGTAGACTTAAATGATTGGGGTGGACAGGGAATTTACTTTATTCACATCATTGATGGTCAAGGAAACACAATAGACATCAAAAAAATAATAAATCAATAGTCCAAACCATAACCGCATCTACCAACTAATATAGTGCAAGTGTCGTCGTACCCCGCCTCTCCATGTTTAGCGCAGCGAACTTGGAGATTTTCCTTCTCAACGTAGAAGCTTTCCCCTTCTTTTTTCTGAAAGAAAAACATACTGAAGTCCGAAGCTGCGCTTCTCCTCCTAATATCAAATCTGCGGAAAAAGGAAGGGGAAAGCTTCTACGCCCGCTCGTCATTTCGTAAAGTTACAAGACCAAAGCCATTACTTATGGCTTTAATTCATAGGATGAAACAAAACAACATTCGCAAGGTTTAACAACATGCTTCCAATGCTCAAAAACCACATTAACCTGAAATTCAGTAGTTTAAAATAACACCCCTCCCTTGTGTCCATATTTTGTCGATTTAAAAATAAAGCTCTGTTTTTCTCAATGATAATAAGGGAAATTGAAAATGCACAGCGCCAAATGGAAAACAAACAGTGCTCTTTTTAAACATTTCGCATTTTTGGACAACAACCTTAAATACGTTATTTATGAAGACTTCTTTAAAAACTATTGCCCTACTTAAAGTATGCCTGCTAATTTCTACTTTGTGCGCTGGGAGAACTGTAATGTCGTGGATTCCGGTTTATGGCAACTCAGCATGTAAAACCAATCTATTTAACAGCTCAAAAAAGACCTGGTTAAAAGATGGCTTAACGCACATTGGCTTGCAGTTTTGGGTACCAGGCGACAGTGGAAAAGTGGTTCCTATGACCAATTATCAATATAAAAATCAAGCAGGTACCTTACCTACTGATATTCAAAACTATGTGACTTGGGGAAATACCAATGGTGTAAAAATAATGTTGTGTATTTATAATGTAAGAACGAACGGATTTGACTGGTCGTTAACTCAAAATGTAATTAATAATTATCCTACGCAAACAATAGCAAATTTGGTGGCTATTGTACAGTCGTATGGATTGGATGGCGTGGATGTCGACTTTGAAGGAGTGGGAAAGTACGCTGCCGACAAAGCTGCATACGTTTCGTTTATTGCCGCCCTGAGCTTGGAACTGCACAAAATTGGAAAAGAACTTTCGTTGGATATGTTCTCTACTCCCTGCTACAACTTCCCAAATCCGTCGTGGGATTCCGACTTGTCGGCATACGTTGATTTTGTTAATGTGATGGGTTACGATAAGGCTTACGAAAAGGACGTTACCTTATTCGCCTATTGCCCCGAAACTCCGTCGGAAGCTAATTCTTATGCTTTAAGGTATTCCTACATGGAACATTTTGCTACGGTAAACGAAGGATTGCCTTCTGCTAAATTGAATTTTGGTATACCGGGAACAAAGTCGACTTGGGGTGGTGATTCTTTATATACACACTTAATAGATATTGCTTCAATTTCGTCGAAGGGCGGAATTGCCATTTGGGATTTGCGTTTGACTGGTCAGGGACTTTGGTTGCAAGAAAAAACCTGGGAATTACTGGCAATGTTTAAGAATAACAGCACTGCTGATCAAATGAAAGCGAAAGTAAGTAACACACTATCAACAGCTGAAATAGTGGCAAAGGTAAATCCTGTTCTTTACGATTCTGTCAATGAATCAATCACCTTTTCCTCGTCGACAGGTATTGCTTACTTATACGACATCACAGGCGAATTGCAAGGTCAGTGGCAAATCAACGAAGGGCAATCGATTTCTCTTTCCGATAAAATTTCAGGTACTTATTTATTGAAATTCGAAAGTGACAACGACTGCTTCGTGCTAAAACTAGTAACGAGGACTTAAGCTGGTAATATTACCTCGAATTACAATTGGTAACACTTTTCTGAATTCATTTTGAAAAAAAGTTAAGCTAAAAACAGTAGCTTAGTTTATACATTTCAATTTTAAAATGAATCCCAGCAGTTGGAACCTTCGTGTATACGGCCTCTTGATAAAAGATGGCAAAGTGCTCATCACCGATGAAGTTCGCGGAGGCATGCGCATGACTAAATTTCCTGGCGGCGGATTGGAATTTGGTGAATCTTTCACCGAATGCCTCCAACGCGAATTCATGGAAGAAATGAATCAGGAAATTGAAGTGGAGAAATATTTTTACCACAACGACTTTTTGCAGATTTCTGCTTTCAATCCAAAAGAGCAACTCTTTAGTTTTTATTATACAGTGGCGCTCGTTGGCGAGGCTAATTTTCTTTGTGTTGAAAAACCTTTTACATTTATTGAAGATCAAATTCAATGTTTCAGATGGGTGGATCTGAAAGATTTAAAAAGTGAAGATTTATCTTTTCCCATTGATAAAATTGTAGCCCAATTGCTAATAAATAGTTTATGACAAAATTTTTCGCCTTCGTTTTTTTATTGTTTTTTATCGCCTCCTGCGCACCAAGCAGGTATGTTGTTCCGCTAAAAAGACATGAACATTCTGTGAGTTTAAATTTAGGTGGACCTCTTATTAATTTTTCGGGATTGGTGATTCCTGTGCCATTTACCAGTGTGAATTACGCCTACGGATGGAAAAAAGAAACCACTGTTTTTGGTTCTTTGCATCCAACGGCTTTGGCTTATGGTGTTGGACAAATTGAATTGGGATTGGTGCACCGTGTGCATTATTTCGAAGGAAGTAAAATTGGCATTTCACTTTCTCCTGTGCTTAATTTTATGATGGATAGATGGGAGTGGAATCCGCGATTGTATCCACAATTGGATTTAAATATGTACTGGAATTTCGCTGGCGATTTATCGCGCCATTGTGATTGTCCGGGTGATAAAGACGCCTCTGCATACATGTATTTCGGAATTAGCAATTGGGTGGATTTGCACAAAACCAGGGCCAACAATCAGGCTCAACCTCAAAATTGGTTCCTCGTTCCGCAGTTGGGAATTAACGCCGGCGGTGCTTCATGGAGATACAGTTTGGAATTTAAATACATGGGACTTTTTACGCCCAACAACAACGTAGTGGTGAGTTATTATAATCCTATTTCTACCTCGGGAGCAATTGGTGTTTATGCAACCGTTTATAAAACATTTGGCGCAAAATGAGAATCTTAATTTTTATATCCGCAGCATTGTTTTTGCAATCTTGTTTACGACTCGATTCCAATCTCAACAACAATTCAAAATTGACTTCTTACCGCTGGGATGATTATCCGGGTTACGTTGATTTTACTTTAACCACCAACTATAAAATTCCTTTGATGCACATGCATGAATTCGATTTGTATTCGAAGGATACTGTCGACAATAAAACTTATACGATTAAAGCACTGTACGTTGGCGACTTCACTAAACTCACTACCGATACCGTAATTTTGTATTGCCATGGAAATCGTGACCACATGGATTTTTATTGGCCGCGTGCAAAGTTACTCGCCAATGTTGGTGGCAAAAATCGCTTCGCTGTAATGATGCTGGATTATAGAGGTTACGGCATGTCGCAAGGTGATCCTACTGAAGAAGGATTGTACCAGGATGTTAATGCCGCACTGGAATGGCTGAAAAGCAAAGGCTTTACAAACGACAGAGTGGTGATGTACGGATTCAGTTTGGGATCGGCACCTGCAGTTAAGTTAATGGTTGAACCCAGAAGCACTCTTGTGCCATCAAAATTAATTTTAGAAAATCCTTTTGCTTCGGCTGAGTTGATGGTGCAAGATGCTGCGCAATTGGCGATGCCTGCATCTTATTACACCAATTTAAAATTGAACAATGCCGAAGAAATAAAAAAATTGCAACAGCCTTTTATGTTGTTGGAAAGTGAAAAAGATAAATTTTTAAAACCCGAATCTCATGGCTTTGTGGTGTACAATAATTACAAAGGAACTTATTCCGAAAAGCATGTTGTGCCCAACGCCGATCACAGCACTTTGCAAGTAGAGTGGGGGATGGGCGCGTATTCAGATGCTGTTGAAGCTTTTATTTTAAAGAAATAAAACAGCAAACAAAAAATATCATTTGTGCTTTTTACTTTTTGTGATTGATGTACTGATGGTATGAACCACATTATAAAATCCCTCTGCCAGCACACAGAATTCCTTCGCACCTCCCTTTTTTCAAAGGGAGAAGTGCAGTACTCATCCATTTTCAAGTAATGCTTTTCAGGGTATGGACTTCTCCCTTTGAAAAAAGGGAGGTGCGAAGGAATTCTGTGTGCTGGCAGAGGGATTTATTATTTCTTCTCTTTTTTCTCGTCTTTTTTATTCATGAATCCTTTCAAAAAAACATTCTGACTAGCAGCGTCCATGTTCTTTTTAAATCCCTTACTACCCTGTTTAATATTGATGAGGGTTTTATCCAAATTTTCGGCGAAGGTGGTGTCCATAAATAATTTTCCTATGGTGCCTTTTCCGCTTCGGATGTTTTCCATAATGGCTGCAAGGTCACCTGTGATGCTAGCAGCATTATCCCCTGTGATTTTTAATTTGGCAAAAATCTCATCCATGTTGATGGGCTGACGAGTTTCAATAAAGTCATTGTTTTCTAAAGATTTCTCTCCGACTTTTCCTGCAGTGATGATTAAAATTTTGCTGCCCATAAGTCCGTCGGAACCAATAATTGCTTTTGCATTTTTTTTCATGAATTTTCGGGAATCTTCATCAATGAGCATGCTTACCTGTACCGTTGAATCGCTTATTTGTTCAATGTCTTCAATGATGCCTACGTTTATTCCTGAAAAGCGAACATTATTTCCTACTTGGAGTCCGTTGATGTCTTTAAATATTCCGCTCACTCGAAAAGTGTTGTTGAACAATTGTTTTCTATCTCCAATGAAATATATTCCAACAATAAGTACAGCGATAATTACAGTTACAAATATTCCGAGTTTCAATTTATAGGCACTTGATTTTTCCATGGTTTTATTTTTTTTGTTTATTGAAAGTAAGCACGAATAGTCTCGTCTTTTGATTCAGATAGTTCTTTGAAAGTACCTGTTATATCCGATGTTCCTTCTTTTATGATGATCATTCTATTGGCTGTCAATCGAGCACATTCAACATCATGGGTAATGATGATGGAGGAGGTGTTGAATTTTTTTTGCACCTCTAAAATTAGGTGACTTATTTCTTTGGAGGTGATGGGGTCAAGGCCTGTTGTAGGTTCATCGTAAAGAATGATTTCAGGCTTCAAAATTAAAGTGCGGGCCAGTCCGATTCTCTTTCTCATACCGCCCGAAAGTTCAGTAGGCATTTTGTCTATGGCGTCTTCTAAACCCACGTTTTTCAACGCTTCTATAACTAATGCTTCTGTTTCTTCCTTGGTGTTTGTTTTATTTCCGCGCAAAGGAAATTCCAAGTTTTCTCGCACCGACATGGAGTCGTACAATGCTCCGCTTTGAAATAAAAATCCTACTTTTTTTCTTAAGGCATTCAGTTCGTCGTCGTTTAGTTTGCAAATGTCTTTCCCTAAAATAAGTACTTCGCCAGCGTCGGGCTGAACTAAACCAACGAGGCATTTTATCAAGATGGATTTACCACTTCCCGATTTTCCGAAAACCACCATGTTTTCACCTTTCTCAATTTTTAAATTGATGTCTTTCAGCACTTCGTTTTTTCCGAACGACTTTTTTAGGTGCCTTATTTCTACTACGGTTTCCATTAAAATAAATTGGTTAACTGAACAGCAATCATGTCGATAATAAATACGCCTAATGATGCGTAAACCACGGCTGCGTTGGCTGCTTTTCCAACGCCTTGCGTTCCGTTTGTTGCATTGTATCCTTTAAAACATCCGATGAGCGCAATAGAAAATCCGAAGAAAAAAGTTTTGATCACAGCCGGAAAAATATCGGCAAAGGAAAGTTTTTCAAACACCTGCAAAATGAATAGCGGGAAGCTCACGTCGCCATTGATATTGCAACCGATGTAAGAGCCATACAAGGCAATTACGTCGGCAGAAATAACCAAAAGAGGCAACATTAACGTAGCTGCTGCAATGCGTGGAACAACCAAATATTTAAATGAATTAGTGCCGGAGACTTCCATAGCATCAATTTGCTCAGTGACTTTCATGGAGGCCAGTTCGGCGCCAATTCCCGAGCCTACTTTCCCCGCAAAAATTAAAGCAGTGATCACTGGTCCAATTTCTCTTATGATAGAAACTGCTACCATTGCAGGCAACCATGATTCTGCTCCAAAATCCACCAAGGTGGGCCGGGATTGAATAGTTAATACCAAGCCCATTATAAATCCGGTTAGTCCTATCAATGGGAAAGATTTGTAGCCAATTAAATAACATTGTTTTATAAATTCTTTGAATTCGTAAGACGGTTTAAATACTTGCTTAAAAAATTGAAAAGTGAACATGGCTAGATGAGCAACTTCTTCAAAAAATATTTTTATTGAAGCGATCATAATCTTCTTTTTTGGTTGCTTGCAATGAGTTTTCTTGATGTGCTGATGTTATCGCCAAGAAGGTATCCCCAAGGTTTTAATCCATCCACGTGATCAAAAATCACTTTCAATATTGCTGTTACTGGTATTGATAAAAACATTCCATTGAGGCCCCATAAAGCTTCGCCGATAATAACCACAATGATGGACATTAACGCATTGATTTGAACTTTGGAAGCCACAACTTTTGGCACCAAATAATTGTTATCAATGATTTGTACTGTGATGAATGTGACGAAAACCATTAAAGCATGGAAAGGCGTTTTTGTTGCCAATGCTACAATCATCGTTAAGGTAAGTGTGATCATTCCGCCGAGGTAAGGAATTACATTTAACATAGCTCCGAGAACACCCAATAAAATGGCGTATTCAATGCCAATGATCAGTAAGCTGATGGTGTTGAGAATGGCTACAATCAATGCTTCTAATAATAATCCTATCAAGTAACTTTGTATAATTCCTTTTGTTGCGGTGAGCACTTCACTAACGGCAATTTGTTTATTGGTGCTAAATATTTTGTGTACAAAATTTATCAGTTGAGGCTGGTAATATAAAATCATAAAAACATACACGGGAATCAAAACAATTACTACCAGTAAATTGCCGATGCTTGCTAAAGTTTGTCCGATTAATGTTCGACTTTCACCAATTATTTCATTGGTAGTGTCGTCGATCCAAGCATTAATTTTTATTGTGCTTACATTAAATGTGTTGGAAGTCCAGGTGACTGTTTGCTGCAACAGCAAATCAAGTTTTCCCATGAGCGCCGGGAAGCTGTCGCCAAATTTACTTACTTGTGTCGACAGCAATGTTATGGTGGAAATTGTAATTAATATGAGTACGAGGATGGTAATGGTGATTGCCAGTGTTCGGTTTAATTTTTTACGAACAAAAAAATTCACCACCGGACTCAAAACCACTGCCAGAACGGTGGAATAAACGATGGGAATAATTATGTCTTGAGCAACGAAAAGCAATCCAATCAACGCTGATATACCAATGAAGAGGAGAGAGGCTTTCGCGTAAAATGGAATTTTAAAGGAGGTGTTCATCAGTTGTTGTCAGTTTTCGATTCTTTCTTTTTGCTGAACAAATCTGTAATGCTTCCAATTACCGATTTTATGGTGTCGGGATTTTTTGCCACAGCAGTAGACACGCCCATTTGTAAAATGGTGCCCAGTAATTTTTTTATAGGATTATGTGTTGCGCCTATCAGTATTGCTTTTGATAAGTATCCTGTTGCCATTCCTACCGTTACACCTAACAGATCGTCTTTAAAGTTGGGAGAGGAAGTCACTTCATTGAAAGTGTTTTTTATAATGTTCAATGGTTTTAAGCTTTCGTAAGTGGTGTGAAATTGTTCTGTCAGCAAAACATATTCATTGGCCCGTTTAATTTCCAATTGCTGAATGGCGTTTTGCAGCTCTGCTGCGCTGGTAATTTTTTCCATAAACAATTATTTAAGTACTTGTTTGATAATGGATGCGCTGACGCGTTTTTTCATCCATTTATGCATAATGAAATATAAAACACCCCCTGTAAGCGCATAAAATCCTGCAACACAAAAAAATCCGTAATATATTCTGCCGAGCAATTCGCCCAGCCAAAGTGCCGCGCCTATGCTTGAGAACATAACGGAAACAAATAGAACGAGTGCTGCTATGCTACGTGAAATAAAGGTGGATACAGCTTCGCTTGTAATGTTTAAAGCTTTAAGCTTCATGAGCTCTAGACTCGTTTTTCCGTAATCTTCAGCTCTTTCAAGCAAGGGGGCGATACTAATTATTTTGTTTTCCATTTTTTAATTGATCTAGGAGTGTTTTATAATTCGGTTTTTTACTTCACTGAAGATTTGAATTCTTTTTTCATTTCTTCTGCTTTGTTTTTTCCGCTTTCAAGTAAATCGGAAGCTTCCTCTTTTACATGTTCAATTTTGTTGTTGAGGCTGCTTAACAAGTCATCAAATCTTTCTTTTAGATCATCCACTGTGTCTGAACTTTTTCTTGCAATTTTTTTTCTGGTTTCTGATCCTTTGTCGGGAGCAAACAACACACCTAATACTGCGCCTACTGCAACACCTGCTAATACGCCTACTAATAATTTTTTCGAGTCCATAATTTTAATTTTTATTGTTATTAATTTGAAGTTGATACATTGTTTTGAGCTGTGTTATCGGTGGTGGTAACAGCAGCTGTTGTGGTGGAAGTGGCATTGTTTTCGGGGCTGGTATGATCAGCATCGTTGTCTTTGCTCGTGTGGTCAGCACTATAGTTCGGACGAGTACTTGTTTTTTCGGGTTGATCTTTATCGCTTGGCTTCATAGTTTGAATTTTAGTAGTTTCAGTTATATCTATTAATTCCATGGTCATAGCAGTGGGAGTAGTATTGATCAATTCCATTTCACAGGCAATGATTATTTCATCGCTCACCATAAAACCACCAGTTTCCAAAGTAGTGTTCCAAACCAATCCAAAGTCAGTTCTATTGATTTTACCACTCACGGTGAATCCTGCTTTTTCATTGCCCCAGGGATCATTTAAAATTCCGCCGAACTGCACATTTAGTTTGAGGTTTTTGGTTTTGCCATTGATGGTAATTTCACCCCAAAGTTCATGATTGCCGTCTTCTCGGGGTTTGCCTATGGTGCTAGATACAAATGTGATTTGTTTGTGATTTTCAACATCAAAGAAGTCGGCATTTTTTAAATGCTCGTCGCGATTTTCATCTCCTGTTGAAATGGATGCAGGATCAATCCAGACATCAATTTCTGCAGTTTTAAAATCTTTTCCGGTGGTGTAAATATTTGCGTCAAAAATTTTGAAAGATCCTTTAACGTGTGCAATCATCAAGTGTCGCACTTTAAAGGAAATCTCACTGTGAGATTGATCTATTGCCCATTTGGTTTTGTTTGTCATGGTTATTGTTTTTAATGTATTATAACTCAGCAATCAACTTTTGTATTTCTTCTTTTGTTTTGCCTAATTTGACTTGCAAGCGCCCCAGCATCTCGTCTTGTTTGCCTTCAATCAATAGCAAATCATTGTCGGTTAGCAAAGCGAATTTTTGTTTGAGTTTCCCTTTTACTTCATTCCAGTTTCCTTTTAACTCAGTTGCATTTTTCATAGTTGTTTTGTTTTAGGGTGAAATAATCTTCACTTATCAAAGATGCACAAGTAGCAGGGAGGGAGTGTTACAGAACTATGGCATTAACTTACATCATTCACACATTTAACGGCCACCTCTCGCCGGCAAAGTTTATCGCCGCCGCCTCGCCGCTTCGACAAGTTTAGCGCAGCGAACTTGTCGAAATAGCGAATGGACGTAGAAGCTTTCAGCTTCTTTTTTTTCGCAGGAAAAAGCTTTTGTTTTCTGTTTTAAGTATTTACTTTAGTGAGAGTAGAATCGGAGAAGATGTTTTTCCTGCGGAAAAAAGAAGCTGAAAGCTTCTACGTAGAGATGGAAAATCACCAAGTTCGCTTCGCTAAACTTGGTGAGGCGGTGATTAACAAATCTTAATAATTAATTTATGAAATTTATATTATTTCTAGCAGCACTAATTGGTATTACGCAAAAAGGGGGGCTTGGTTTGGAAGATGCTTGTTGGCGGGTAGTTAAGGTTCAAACTAAAGATGGTAATGAGAAATTCAAAGAGTTTTACTTAGGCAAAACTTTTTGCTTTTTTGGTGATAGTTTAGTAATCTATGGAGAGAGAGATACTTTAGTGGGAAATTATACAAAAGAGTATAATGCTTCTCAAGATTTAATACATATCGATTTGTTGTATTACAATAAGAAAGGCAATCTAAAAGATGTTCAAATAGAGGAATGGTATACTAAAAAAGAAAAAAAATCAATGATCTTTTATTTTCCTGGAATGAAGCTGACTCTTGCTCCGGATAAACGGTTTCAGTAGTGCACCCAGTAGTTTCGGATGCACGCTCCCAAAGGTAATTCCAAATTGAAACAGGTGACCTCCGCCTCGCAAAGTTTAGCGCAGCGAACTTTGCGAAATAGCGAATGGACGTAGAAGCTTTCAGCTTCTTTTTTTCCGCAGGAAAAAGCTTTTGTTTTCTGTTTTAAGTATTTACTTTAGTAAGTGTAGAAGCGGAGAAGATGTTTTTCTTTCAGAAAAAAGAAGCTGAAAGCTTCTACGTAGAGATGGAAAATCACCAAGTTCGCTTCGCTAAACTTGTTGAGGCGGGGGCGCCAAACTAATTATCTTTAATTTATGAATGTTTTTTGGGATGCTATAGGAAGTGATGATATTGTTGAAGTAATTAGACTTATTGATTATGGCTGCGATATTAATGGGCAAGATGAAAATGGAGATACACCGCTTCATCATGCCATTGAGAGTGCTTTTGAGAAAGGGTTAAAGGAATATGATAATAAAGGAATTGGGCCATTTTTAGATTATTCAATTATAGGAATATTAATTCAGAATGGAGCCGATGCAAATATCAAAGATAATAATGGTGAATCAGTGCTTGATTGGGTTAAAAGAAAAATGACTGATAAAGAATTATTTGAAATTAAAAAAATTATAGAAGAAGCAAAAAGATAAGAATACTACTCCGCCTCGCAAAGTTTAGCGATAGCGAACTTTGCGAAATAGCGATTGTACTTAGAAGCTTTCAGCTTCTTTTTTCCGCAGGAAAAACATTTATAATTCCATTGTACTTTTTACCTTAGCAGTCCTAATTAAATTTTATGGATGGCAAGTATAGAATCTCCAACCCGGAGGGTGTTTACTTTATAACCTTTGCAGTAGTGGATTGGATTGATGTTTTTACAAGAAACAGATATCGCGAAATTGTTGTGGATAGTTTAAATTATTGTATTGATAAAAAAGGATTGGTTGTTTATGCCTGGGTGTTGATGAGCAATCATGTGCATTTGGTTTGTAAGGCAGAAGAAGGAAATTTGTCGGAGGTGATCAGAGATTTAAAACGACATACTTCAAAATCAATTTTAAGAAGTATTGAAGAAGAGCCAGAAAGTAGAAGGGATTGGATGTTGTGTCAATTTGATAAAGCCGGAACAAACAACAGTAACAATAAGTTTTTTCAGTTTTGGCAGCAGGATAATCATGCCATTGAAGTTTATTCAAATGCGGTGATCGATCAAAAGATAGATTACATTCATGATAATCCGGTGAGAAATGGAGTAGTGGCTTTTGCGGAGCATTATGTTTATAGCAGTGCGTTGGATTATTGTGAGGAGAAAGGATTGGTGAAGGTGACGAGGATGGAATGATGTTTTTCCTGCGGAAAAATGAAGCTGAAAGCTTCAAAGTACATTCGTCAATTTCACCAAGTTCGCTTCGCTAAACTTGGCGAAGCGAGGGTTTCCAGCAACAGAATATCAGTGCCAAGATAGTGGTGAAAAATTAATTTGAAATAGTTTTATTACCCTCCTGACTTGTCCAAATTAGGTCAGCAGGTTCAATTTTCTTAAAATTTCTGTGATTTCTGGAGTTAGTTTAGCTCTAATCCTGAGTTCCTCCCCCGTTATTTTATTGTTTAGACGCGCATCTGTGATTCTTTTGCCTTGCT
>JAPLEZ010000095.1 GCA_026390935.1 Bacteroidota bacterium | reverse complement strand
GATGAGGAAACTCCGTAATTACCATGCTTAGAAACCTTGACTCCAGCTGCTGCACAAACAAAAGAAGAAATGGTTGAAACGTTAAATGTGTTTTTTCCATCGCCACCAGTACCGCACAAATCGATGGTTTCAAAATCACTAAAATCAACCGAATTGCACAGCGACACCAATGCACTTCTAAAACCGTCCAATTCAGCCGAAGTAACCGACCTATGTATGTACATAGTAAGGAAAGAAGCAATCATGCTTTGATTCACTTCTCCTTTGCCTATCATCAACATGGCGCTTTTAGCCTCTTCAAAAGAGAGCTTATTATCTTCAATTACCTTTTTTAAAAGTTCTTTCATTTGTATGTCTTCTGTGACCGAAAAATCCCGGCAATATTATTCTTTTTCATCAGTTTTCCAACCAATTTTTCATTATTTCTAATCCGCGTTCCGTAAGCACTGATTCGGGATGGTACTGAACGCCCACCACATTGTACTTCTTATGACGGATCGACATGATACTTCCCTTGTCATCCAATCCCGTTACTTCAATTTCAGGAGTAATGGAATTGTTTTTTATCTGCCATGAATGGTAGCGGCCAACGTTAAAGGTTTTTGGCAAGCCTTTGTAAATCACATCTTGTTTTGTGATTTCCATTGGCGTGGCAATGCCATGCAACACCTTGTCCATATTTTCTAGCTCACAGCCGTATACTTCGCCAATTGCCTGGTGACCCAAGCACACGCCAAGAATGGATTTTGTTGGTCCGTATTCCTTTATAACATCGAGCAAAATTCCCGCTTCACTTGGAATTCCTGGACCTGGCGACAATAATATTTTGTCGTATTTGGCAATGTCGGCCAAAGCAATCTTGTCGTTTCTAAAAACGTCAACGTCTTTATATCCCAGCTGTTTCACGTAATGAACCAGGTTGTAGGTAAAGGAATCGTAATTATCGAATACTAATATTTTCATAATCTATTTCTTAAACTAATTCTTCTGCTAATTCCAGCGCTCGGTGCAAAGCCGCCAGTTTGTTATACACTTCTTGTTTTTCACTTTCGTCGACAGACAAATCCACTATCCCCGCTCCTGCCTGATAAAACAATGTTTTATTTTTACTTAGGAAAGATCGAATGATGATGGCGTGATTGAAATCGCCATTGAAACCAATGAAACCTATACAACCACCGTAAATTCCTCGCTGATTTTTTTCATAACGATTGATGAGTTGCAAAGCCATGTGCTTAGGCGCTCCTGATAAAGTTCCCGCAGGAAAAGTATCGGCAACTATTCGCAATTTGTTGGTTCCAGCTTGTATTTTACCCGTGACTTTTGACACCAGGTGAATCACGTGAGAATAATATTGCACCTCTTTATATGTCTCCACTTTCACCTTCTCTGAACTTCTACTCAAATCATTTCTGGCCAAATCCACCAACATCACATGCTCCGAATTTTCTTTCGGATCGTTCATCAGCTGGCGCGCCAACTCTGCATCTTTTTCATCATCCCCAGTTCTTCTGAAAGTACCGGCAATAGGATAAATCGTAGCATCGTTGTTGTGAATAACAATTTGTGCTTCCGGGGATGAACCGAAGATTTTGTAAGTGCCGTAATCAAAATAGAAAAGGTATGGCGAAGGATTTACCGATCGTAAAGCGCGGTATAAAGTGAAGTCGTCGCCTTCAAATTGTTGTGAAAACTCTCTGGATAAAACGAGTTGAAAAACATCTCCTCTGCGACAATGTTGTTTGGCTTTGTCAATAACATCCAAATATTGCTCGTCGGTAAAATTACTTTTCTGAACATCAATTTTCTTAAAGGAAGCAGAAGGATTTGCTGTTTGTTGAATCAATTCCAAAATCTGTTCTATCGGCACCACATTGGTTCCCGATGCTTCGCAATGGTGCTCAAAAAGATAGAGTTCGTTTTTGAAATGGTTGATGGCAATAATGTTTTGAAAAATGAAGTAATGCATGTCGGGCACCTTCTTTTCATCTTTCTCTTTGTAAGTAAAATTGATGTCTTCAAAATGCTTTACCGCTTCAAAGCTGGTAAATCCAAAAAGTCCGTTGGTAATGAATTTAAACTCATTTTTATCAGGTTCAAAAGAATCAATGAAGCTTTTCATTTCTTCCACCACATCTGTTGTGGCGGTGTCTTTCATGGTAAAAGTACCATCGGGAAATACGGAAGTAATCTTTCCATCTTCCACTTTAAAAGAAGCCATGGGATTAAAACAAATAAAGGAGTGACTATCTTTATTGCCATGGTAATCGGAGCTTTCCAGCAAGAAGCTGTTTTGAAAACGCTTTCTGATATTGAGGTAGATGCTCACTGGCGTGATCGTGTCGGCCAGGAGTTTCTTGTATTTTGTTGTTATTTTAAACTTTTGCATTTTTTTGAGTTAACGTGGTAAAAATAATTTTTTTTGGAAAACAAAAAAGCCCCGCTGGAAAGCGAGGCTCTTAATATATTAAAAAGCGCAGCGATTCACAGCCAAACGGACTCCGAATTTTGCCAACGCCAAATATTTACTTGTTGATTGATCATGTTGCAAATATAGAAGCTTAGATTTAATTCGCAAAAAAATTATCTTAGCTCTATGATCCAACTCACTCCCAAACAAGAAAAATTAAAAAAGAAAATGCTCAACCCATTTATCTTTTTTCTCTTCACTTTATTTAAAGTTCCAGCTGTGGCCATTGCAGGCATTCGCATAAAAAGCTTATCAGGAGATAAATGCACAGCAACAGTACCGTTTAAATTTCTGAATAAAAATCCGTTTAAGTCGATGTACTTCGCTGTACAAGCCATGGCTGCCGAAATATCCACCGCCATTCCAGCGATGCTCGCTATTGAAAAACATGATGAATCATTTGCCATGCTAGTGGTTGAAGTGAAAGCTGAATTTTTTAAAAAAGGAATTTCAAAAGTGACTTTCACCTGCCAAAATGGTCCCGATTTTTCTGCTGCTTTGGAAAAAAGTATTCAATCAAAACAACCTGTTACCGTAATGGCGAAAACCGTTGGAACAATGAGTGACGGAACTGTGGTGTCGGAGTTTTATTTTACTTGGTCGTTTAAAGCGAGGGAGAAGAAATAAGATTACTTAATCACCGAAACAATCCCTTTATATTCCATTCTTTCAGCACAATCTGTTGTAGCTTCTATCACATAGATATAAACGTCGTTTTGCACAACACCAGTTTGTAAGCGACCATCCCAGCTTCCTGACATGCCTTGAAAACTAAAGATTTGCGCCCCCCATCGGTTGAAAATGTAAACTTTTAAAGCACTAATATAGAGGCCTTTTACTTCAAACACATCGTTAATACCATCATCGTTAGGAGTAAATGCGTTAGGTATATAAATTCCTCCGAACGACTGATCATTTTTAATTTCAACTTCTATAGAATCTTTATCGGTGCAAACATCAGAAACGGTGACAGAATAATAAGCAGATTCAGTTGGGACGATTGTTATGGAAGAAGTTGTAGCACCAGTATTCCATAAATAATTTCCTCCACCAGATGCTTTCAAAGTAATTGCGTCGTTTTTGCATGTTGGTGCTGTTTTTTCAATGGCAGCAATTGCTTTAGGATGCACATTCACTTCAACGGTATCGTAACTTTTGCAGCCTTGCGCATTTACTTCAATAACATACTCCATGTTTTTAATTTTACTTCCTTTATTTGCAATCGTCAAAAGAGGATTAGCAAGCGATGCATCATCGAGAAACAAATTAGGACTCCAAGTATAAATAGTGCCAGCACTTCCTTTGCGACCCAATCGCATTTCAACTGATTCACATACGTTAGTGTCAGGAGCCGCATACGCTACAGGAGTTGGACGAACCATTACTTCTATGCTATCCTCGGATTCACATCCTAAAGCGCTAACATTCAATATATATTTGAATGTTTGAGGTTCGTTTGTTGGATTGATGAATTTGAATTGAGGAGTTTTTGTAAGCGCATTATCGAGATTCAGGGCCGGACTCCATTTATAAGTCTTACCAGCAGAGGAAGAATTTGCAAATGCATAAGGAACTCCTGAACACACCGCTGTGTCTAATCCGGCATCGGCCACTGGATAAGGATTAACCACCACCTTTACATTTTTTACAGATGCACAACCCTTGGCTGTTACAGTTAATGTATAATTGTTGTTGCTTGCTGTTGACGTTGTATTGCTTCGGGAAAAAACCGGATTTGAAATTGTACTTGAATTTAAATATTGAGTCGGCGACCACGAATAGCTGTATCCAGAAATTGAAGCTACACCCAATGCAACAGGCTGACCGGAACAAACTGCAGTATCTTTTCCTGCATTGGCAGCTGGCAAGGGATTAACCGTAGCCACCACATCGTCTATTCCTGAACAGCCATTATACGTCACTTTTAAAGTATAAGTGCTTTGTATTGGAGAAGAAGTTGTGTTTGGCAATTTTAAAGTTGGATTTGAAATTGTTGTTGAACTTAATCCAGTTGATGGCGACCATAAATAGGTATAGCCGGCAACTGATGCTCCGCCTAAAGTCATGGCAACATTCGGACAAGCATTGGTATCAATTCCTGCATTAATGTTTGGAAAAGGATTTACGGTAACTTTCACATCATCGGTAGTTGTACAACCCAACGCTGTGGTGCTAATGGTGTATGTTGTGGTGGTCGGAGAACTTGAACTTGTAGCATATTGATAAGTTGGATCAGCTATTGTTGCAGTGTTCAAATTCGTTGCCGGACTCCAAGAATAACTTTGTCCTGAAACTGAACTGCCACCTAGCTTCACAGCTGCTCCAGAACAAACCGTAGTATCTCTGCCCGCGTTAGCAACAGGATTTGGATTCACTGTAATGGTAACAGCATCATTGGCCTGACATCCTTTCGAAGAAGTTACTTTTACATTATAGGTACTAGTAATTGGTGATGCTGTAAGATTGACCTTTTGAAAAACTGGTTGCGCCAGAGATGCATTACTTAAATTTGTTGCAGGTAGCCATGCATAAGAATTTCCAACAATTGCCTTTGATCCCAAAGTCACTGGTGAATTAGTACAAACACTACTGTCCCTTCCAGCATTTGCAAGTGGCAAAGGATTAACTGTCATCACCACATCATCAAAAGAAGAACAGCCATATTGAGTTACTTTTACTGTGTAAGTTGATTGCACAGGATTAATGGAAGTATTTGGTAATTGAACTGTTGGTGAAGAAATATTGGTAGCGCTTAGGCCTGTTGATGGACTCCATAAATAGGTGTAACCAGCAACTGAACTTGCACCGAGTTGCGCTGGTAAATTCGGACAAGCATTGGTGTCTACTCCTGCTTTGGCAACAGGAAATGGATTAACAGTTACATTCACATCATCATTCGAAGAGCAACCTAAAGCCGTTGTAGTTATAGTGTACAACATCGTCACCGGTGAAGCAGAACTGTTCACATATTGATAAGTTGGATCGGAAATTACCGTTGAATTTAAGTTTGTTGGTGAATTCCATGAATAGCTTTCTCCTACTTTAGAAGTCGCACCTAATTGCACCGCAATTCCTGAACAAACTGCTGTGTCTTTTCCTGCATTGGCAATTGGATTGGGTTTTACATCTACTGTAACATTGTCGCTGCTTTCGCAGCCGTTGACTGATGTCACTTTTAATGTATAAACACTGCTAATCTTTGCAGTTGACGAATTGCCTTTTTGAAAAATTGGCTGCGCTATCGACGCATTATTTAAACTACTCACTGGTAACCATGAGTACGTATTGCCAACCACTGCAGTAGTTCCTAAAAGTGCTGGAGAATTGGGACAAACACTTGTGTCTCTTCCAGCATTGGCAATTGGGAAAGGATATATAGTTACTGTTACAGCGTCTGTTGCAACACATCCTGTAATTAGCGAAGTAGTTGTTACTGTGTATGTTTTCAATACCGATAAAGATGTTGCGTTACTTATTTGAACAACAGGATCAGCAACAGTTGTAGAGGATAATCCGGCTGAGGGACTCCAGGAATAAGAATAATTTGAATTGGCTGTGGCGCCTCTTTTAAATGCAACTCCAGAACACACTGAAGTATCATTTCCGGCTAATCCTGCAGGCAACACATCTATTTTAATAAAAACCGGGATTAAAGCTGTAGAACAGCTATACGGACAAGCACCAACATACAAAACCGTATCTGCAAATAGCGCTGCGGTTTTAATTGATGCTCCACTTGAAATCAAAGAAGTTCGGGATGAAGTTTTGTACCAACTGATACTTGCATTTAAAGGAGTTGCACCTTGAAAAGTAGCTGTTAGTGTTGCTGTTTCTCCAGGACAAATTGTGTCGTTTTTTGTGAGCAATGAAAAAATTGGTTTCACAAAAGAGGCATTGGCAATACCAGCTCCTCCTCTAGTGGCGCCATTTGGCGTAAATTCGGATACTGCTGGTGAAGAGCTACTTCCATTTTGTCCACCTGCTGCTGTTCTAGTGACTGCGCCAATGGTGCTTGACAAAGCAATATACCCACCACCTCCGCCACCACCCGGACCTTCACTTTCAGTGCCGCCAATAGTTTGATCACCACCATTTCCACCAATAGCGTTGATGGTAATTCCTCCTACACCACCATCAGCATTAATCACAACAGTTCCGCCACCTCCACCTCCACCTGGCGCGTCATTTCCACCTGCTCCAGCAGGAGTATCTTGCCCTTGATTCCCATCAGCGATAATTGTTCCCGAACCAGTTACTGATCCGCAAGCAATAATGAAAACCAAGCCACCTCCTGAACCACCATTTCCACCGGCATTATTGTTGGCATCTCCCGCTCCTGCTCCTCCTCCTAAAAACAATCGACCTGTGGAATAATCCAATGGTCTGCCTCCTCTACCTCCAGAATTTCTCCTGGCATCACCAGCCCAAGCAGCATTTCCGGGGCCGAGAATTAATGCATTTTGATTCGACATTGCAAATGTATATCCTCCTCTTCCCCCTCCACTACTCACTGAAGTGGCGAAACCGTTGTACTCCAGATTCCAAGCATTGGTCCAACCGGCAATTGAAACATCAGGATTACCATTTCCAGTGTAAGGCCCCACACCAGCATTAGATCCTCCTCCTCCTCCGGCATTATGCGCATTTCCACCACCACCTCCATTGGCTGGAGCACCCCTTCCATACCTACCACCAAACACATCATATTCAGCACTGGTTCCGGCGATACTCTCTCCTTTTTCGGCTCCATCACTAGGCGATGTAGACACGTAAATCGTTTTAGCATTGGATGTATTTTGCTCTACAATTCCCGGTCGGAACCCCATTCCTTTAACATCCAAAATTCCATCCAAAACCATATTCCCACTCACTTCCACAGCTAAAACTCCGCCCGAAGCACCATTCCAGGGAGAGGCCACAATGCTTGTTCCTGCTGGAATTGTTAATGATGTATATCGTGGAACCTTCACAACTTGAGCACTTCCAAGTGCAGTATAGTTTTGTTCAAGCGGACAGGAAAAAGTGATGGCCTTTGTTCCTGAATTCACTTGTAAAACCTCATGAAACTCATACAATCCACAATTGTTGTAACTAAGAATTGTTCCCCAGGTACTATCATTAGCGGTACTGATGGTTGCGCCCTGCATTTGAATGATCATAACTAAATCCCCGGGATTGATGCCAGCAACACTGGCAACTGAAAAAGAAGAAGAACCTGCACCAACATCGGCTGTTAATGCTGTGTACGAATTCACAACGGTATTCAACGCAGAAACAGACATAGCGCCATCCTTACCTTGCTGAGCGCAAAGTGAAAATGAGACACTCATTAACGCGAAAAAATTTAATAATTTTCCCGACATACCCGTTTATTTATATACAAGAAAAACCTTGTTTTAAACACTAAAAAACTAACATTACCCATTTGAAGATTTAGAAAAGTAACCCTCCAAATATTTCACTTACCCCTAAGTGAACTACTTATTCTAATATAGTCAATTTAACCTGAAAAAACAAGTCGAATATCTTGGAAATCAGTGTTTACGGGAGATGAAAAATCAAGGCATCTCAGAGCTAAGTATAATGCCTTAATTCAGAGAATGACCGCTTGTAAGAGAAAACACTTAGCGTAAAATCGAAATTTTCATTGCAACGCAATCTAATTTTGCTGTAATTCAATTTTAATTTTCTCTTTATTATGATTCCTGTTATTAACGTATTACTTTTGCGGATTAATGGCTGTGAATGATTAACCCGGATATCCCACAAAAAGCTGAAGAAAGAAAGCTCTACCCTTACCAGGAGAAGGCTATCAACCAAATTGTAGAAAAGCTGAACCAGCGTCCCGACGATTTTAAACTTCTTTACCAACTGCCTACAGGCGGAGGGAAAACTATCATCTTTTCGGAAATAGCAAGGTATTTCAACAATGTAAAAAACAAACGTGTGCTCATTTTAACGCACCGCGTGGAGTTGTTGGAGCAAACTTCTGCCCGATTAAAAGACATCAACGTTAAAAACTTCATCATCAATAGCGACATTCGTAAAATTGAAAACCAAAACGAATACAACTGTTTTGTGGCAATGGTGGAAACACTGAATAACCGCTTGATGGAAGACGATAATTTTATTGGAAATATCGGACTGGTAATCATTGATGAGGCCCACAACAATTCATTTCGCAAAATTTTTCAATACTTCAGAAACAGTATTCTTTTAGGTGTTACAGCAACGCCTTTAAGCTCTAATAAAAGCTTGCCGCTTAAAGACAATTACCACGAACTCATTACAGGTGATTCCATTTACTCATTGATTGCAGACGGATACTTATGTGAACCTTCCACCTACACTTACGATGTTAATTTAGGTTCATTAAAAGTGGGTATCAACGGGGATTATACCGTTAGCTCTTCGGAGAAATTGTATTCGGGTTACGACATGCAGTTTAAGCTGATTAGCGCTTACAAAGAAAAAGCTTTAGGTAAAAAAACATTGATATTCAATCCGGGGATTCAGGTTTCTTGGTTGGTGTACGACTTCTTTAAAGAAGCTGGAATTACCAATATTAAACACCTTGATAGCACCTTTGGTGAAAAAGAAAGAAGAGAAGTGCTGGATTGGTTCAGAAACACTCCAGGTGCAGTGCTTACATCAGTAGGTATTTTAACGACAGGTTTCGACGAACCTTCAGTTGAAGTGATTGTAGTGAACAGAGCAACACGTTCGCTTACGCTTTACCATCAAATGATTGGAAGGGGTTCAAGGGTAACTCCAACTAAAAAGAATTTCACCATTATCGACCTTGGAAATAACGTTCATCGTTTTGGCTTGTGGGAAATGGAGATTGATTGGGTGGATGTTTTTGCTCATCCTGATAAATATCTGGAACAGGAATATTTTGATGAAATTGAGCGCCAACGTGAATTGAGCTATAATATGCCCGAAGAGATTCGCATGCGATTTTCCAATTCACTCGACTTGCTTTCTTTCCCTGTAGTTGACCTGTATGAAGAATATGTAAGCATGGGTATAAAACCCAATAGAATTATCGACGACTGCATTCAAAACCATGCTGACGTGATAAAACTAAATGCTAAATCTTTTGAAGAAGCCAAAGACATGCAGGCTTTATTGCAAGACAGTATTAAAAACCGAATTAAGCTTTACACCTCTTGCCTCACCAAATCAAGCAACAATTATTTTAACTGGTTATTAGAAACCTACAATCGTAAATTGAGAAATCAATTGAGAATTGTGGTGGAAGATGAATTGTAAATACAAAAAACTTCGAGAATTTTCTGGGATTTTATTTTACTTATCACAAAAACCAATTCCTACTTTACCTCTTATAAAAAAGATAAACTCATTGGGAAGATCGTGATTACTTCCTTGATTGCCGATGTAATTGGTTGTTGTCTGACTGGAAATGATATAAGAAGCCTGT
>JAPLEZ010000056.1 GCA_026390935.1 Bacteroidota bacterium | reverse complement strand
GTGACGCGTGCGGATTTATTAAGGCATTTGAAATGCCAAGAATAAGAAACAATACAATTGTTAAAGATAAATCCGCACGCGTCACAGACGCGCGCGAGGGAAAATTTTCGAAAGGACGCACTATATGAAGTTCCTTGTGTTCGGTACAGCAATGATTGAAAATTTGAAATTACAAACTCTAGAACCTACTCCGAAAACTTATACCCCACACCTCTCACCGAATGAAAATAACGAGGCGCTTTAGGGTTTTGCACATAATTTTTTCACAAATTCAAAAAAGGATATTTCCCTTTCAAATCCCCCACCGCTTTCTCTTTTTTCACCGCCAAAGCACCCTCTTCTTCATTCATCACTCGGTGATTTAAAAACAAATTTAGCTTATCCACTTCTTTCATTATTCCTTGCGTATGCTCTGAATAATAAGCTTGCACAAATTTTTGCCACACATACTCCACTCCTACTTCAGTTAAATGCAAAAGGTCTTTTCCATAAAATCTGTAGTCTCTTAAATCATCCATCACCAATTCATAAGCAGGAAAATAATGTGCATTTTTATTTTGCTCCACAATACGGTGCACTGCCTCTAACAAAATCGCTTTACTTCTTTGATTTTCTATAAATCCATCTTTCAAATGGCGCACCGGACTCACGGTAAAAACCACGGCCATGTGCGGATTAATTTTCTTTAAATGCAACAACAAGCCATTGTACCACGATGTAATATTTTCCAACTGCAACAATTGTTTTTCAAATTGATGATTGGGAATTTTATGACAATTCGCCACCGCCTTTTCATCTTTTAAATACACCCACGCCGACCCAAAAGTGATGAACAACACTTTGCTTCTTCTCAAAAATTCATGCGCTGAAAAAAGCGCTTCATTGATCTTTTGCAAACACACATTCTTATCCGAATGAGAAAAAGATGAATGATGATCAAAGCTGTAAAAGAGTCCGTTGTAAAACCCCAATTCTTCTTCGGTATACGCTCTTTTTTCAATGGTTCTCAATATATTTTTTGAAATCGAAAAGGGATTAAAAACAATTCCAAAAGGATTGATTAAAGTATTAAACCGAAGCGCTTCTGTTTTCTTTCCAATATTCTCAGAAAAGCAAGAGCCCATAAAAATTTGCGTCTCGAAATAATTAAGTTGCAAAAAAGAAGGGGCGATATTTAACTCGGTTCTGAAATTCATTATTTAAACATTTCATTCAATACTTCACCTTTGGAGGTAGGCATCTGAAAATCCAGTAAATACGCTACTGTGCTTGCAATATCTTTTTGATTGCGTGTTGAATCCAATACCACATTCTTTTTAAAATCGGGACCTAGTGCAAGCAAATTAATATGTCGACAACCTTCGCAATCATCACCATGATTGGTGAATCCGCTTTTCACTCCATCCAAATGCCGACCATGATCACTAGTGATTAACAAAGTAGTTTTTCCTGCATACACAGGATCATTTTGTATGGCCTGCCACAATTGATAAACATATTTATCACCCGAACGAATACCTTTTAAATATCCTTCCCAATTATTGGCATGTCCCGAAAAATCAGGTTCTTTTAAGTTCACCAAAATGAGATGCGGATGGTGTTTTTTAATAATTGCTATGGTATTGGAAATTGTTAGTGAATCATCACGATATCCTGAACTCAGTCCTTTAGCACCGCAATCCGTTGAGGGTCGAAATTTGCCTTTCCAAGCAGTATCAGTACAATTGGCTAAAATCTCTAATTTATCTTTACTCGTTATGATCCAAGCTTTTTCGGCATCAACATTTTTTGCCGACAAATAATATTGAAACACAGAAGGATTTTCGGGAATTTCCAATCCGAAATTATTTATACTTTGATCCACTCCTGTGCAAATAGATGTATGTCCAGCGTTTGTGTATGTGTGTCCTACATTTCTAAAGTTTTTATACAGAACACCTTCGGGCAACAATTTCCCCGACATCATTGGAATGTACTGCAACGCGCTATCGCCCCAGGTTTCAGAATACCTCGGACCATCAATCACAACAATTATCACATTTTCAGTTTTGAGTTTATTGCGCTTAACAGGAACAAAACCCAAAAACAAAACAAAAACAAACGTTGTTAAAAAGAAAAGTTTCTTCATAAGAAAGAGCCACAATTTATGCGGCTTAAAAATATTGAATTTAATTGTTGTCGAGGCAATTATATACTATTTCTTAATATAAAGATAAAGACAAGCGAACGGATGAGTAAATTGTAAACCGAATTAATACAGATAATGATTCCTTGGTTTTTCAAAACCAATTTCTAAAAACAAAAAAGAGCCGCAGTAATTGCGGCTCTTTAAATATTGAGCATTATCTAATTTATCTTATCAAAGTAAAATACCCTGAATCTTCATGTGATTTGCCAGCCGTGTTGGTATAGAAAACCACCCAGAAATAAGTTCCTGCCGGGATATCATTTCCATTGAACTTACCATCCCAACGTGGTATAACTTTTTCCGACTGAAATACTTTTACACCCCATCTGTCGTATACCACGAAATTAAGTTTCTGCATGTTAGCAATCACTTGCTGGAAGTTGGCATCATCAATGTTTTTAGGTTGAAACTCATCGTTTATACCATCACCATTTGGCGTGATGACATCAGGCCATTCAAAAACATAATCAGGACATAATTTACTTACCTCTATAGTTTCTTTGATAGAACATTGATTGGAATCAACCACTTCAACTGAGTATGTTCCTGTTTCACCGATGATAATTGAATCAACGTTTTTATCAAATGTACTCCACGTCAGTTGTTTTGATCCGGAGTAAGTCAAATGCAAAGTCAAACGATCATAACCATTGTTGCACATGGTAGTATCATTTCCTAATGATGCGATTGGCAAATCATGCATCTGAACAAAAACGGTATCTTTTCTTGAACAGCCGATATTGTCGCTTACAGTCACTGAATAATTTCCTGTAGCCTGAACAGAAATAGTAGGAGTTGTTTGCAAATTTGGTGTCCACACGTAATTCAAGCTAGGATCAGTAAGTGGATTTAAAACCACTGTTTGTCCGGCACACATAGAAGTATCAGCACCCAATTGAGGCATTGGGAAAGCATTAATGATCAATTGCGCATCATCGGTAGCTTCGCAACCCAATACATCGGTCACTGTAATGGTGTAAGTACCTGCCACTGCTGCCAATGTTGTTTGTGCACTTCCGCTTCCCAATCCTGTCCAGGTATATGAAGTATACCCAGCTCCAGCATCAAAAGAGGTGGTGCTTCCTTCACAAATAGTTTTATCGTTTATTTGAACAGTGATTGGATCAATAGTTAAAGTAGCGTAGGCTGATTTTACATCTGGACAAACTCCTGATTTAATTATAGCACGGAACACTGTTGTTTCAGTTAAATTAAGATAGGCTTGAGCAGCAGTGTTATTTGCAATTGGCGTTGCGTTAATAAAACCATCTGTTGAGCTTTCCCATCCTGTAATGCTTCCAGTTTGTCCCGCCAAATTTAGTATTCCTGAATTTATTCCGTAACAAACCAAAGCATCGGCTGTTACTGTACCTCCTACCGATACCGCATCAACGGTAATGGTAGCTGGAGAAGAGAAATCCTGAGGACAAACACCCGATTTCACTATCGCTCTGTAGCTGGTAGTTTGCGTTAAACCACTATATGGCTCTGTGGAACTTGTTGTAGTAAGTGGATGGAAATCTGCTACGAAACCATCGTTTGAATATTCCCATCCCATTATACTTCCAACATTTCCTGATAATGCAACTTGTCCTGAATTTGACCCTGAACAAACTGTGGTATCTGAAGTCACCGCACCACCCACCGACACTTCGTCAACAGTAATAGTAGCGCTTGCCGAAGGGGTAGACGAACAAATTCCAGATTTAACGATAGCTCTGTATTTAGTTGTTTTAGTAATGTTGGTGTAAGCCAAAGAATCGTTGGTGTTGGCAATGCTTGTTTTAGTAAAAAAGTCATCATCAGAACTTTCCCAATTGGAGATGGTTCCTGTTTGACCAGCCAACACTAAAATTCCTGAATTTGCTCCTGAACACACCGTTGTGTTTGATGTTACCGTTCCTCCCACAGAAACTGGATCTACAGTAATAGTGACCTCGCTGGAAGTATCTTCTGGACAGGTTCCTGATTTTACTATTGCTCTATACTTGGTGGTAGAAGTAAGCCCCGAGAAAACATTGCTAGCTGTTTTATTTGGAATAGTAGTACTTGTCACAAAATTATCCTCAGAACTTTGCCATCCCGAAATAGTGCCTGTTATTCCATTGAGATTTAATGTTCCAGCATTTGACCCCGAGC
>JAPLEZ010000027.1 GCA_026390935.1 Bacteroidota bacterium | reverse complement strand
TTCTGTGTGTTAAGAGCAATCAACTCGTTTTTCTTTTTTTGAAGTTCAGTTCCTTTGGCAAGGAGATTTATGTGGGATTCCTGTAGTTTTTTGTTTTTTGTCACTGCAACGAAAAGCAGCATTAAAAAGGCCAAACCTGAAAAAATGCAAATGCTAATTAACATTCTTTGATTTTTTGTCCAATTGTTTAATGCTGCATTTTCTTTTCTCTGTGCCTCCATTTTGTACTCGTTTTGAATCAACGCACTATTGTTAATGGCCTCATTTTCTAGAAGCGCAATATATTTGTTTTGTTTAGTATTTGCTGTTTCAAAGTCTTTTGAAGCAGCATAATAGATGGATAATTTTTTTAATAAAATTCGCTGTTGAATAATGTAGTTGTTGTTTTCTGCTGCTACCAATGCCATTTCTGTGTGTTTCGAGGCATCGGAAAAATTTCCGTTTTCAAAATATGTTTGTCCAATTTTATCCAATGTAAAAACAATGTTTGTTTTATCATTAATACGTTTGTAGCATTCCAATGCTGCAAAAAAGAATGTAATTCCTTCATTTATTTTGCCTTTGAAAATAGCTATTGAAGCATAACCTTTGTATGCACTAGCCATCATTTCGCTGCTCTTTTTGTCGCTGCCTAGTCGCATCAATTCACCAAAATATGCATTTGCTTTTGAAGGTTCTTTCTTTTGCAAGTACACTTGGCCAAGCAGCATTAAGACTTTTGCTTTCTGGTTTTTTTCGCCCAGCATTGAGCTGGTTGAATTTGCGATTTCAAGCAAGTGAATGGCTGTGTTGTATGATCTGTTGTTCATATGCAATTCGGCTTCACTAAAATTGGTTACAATTGAACCTATTAAATCCTGGTAGTCAGAAAATCTTTTTCTAGCATTTTCGTAATATTCCAAAGCAAGTTTATCACTGTTTTTTTTATCGCGATATAAATTCGCAATATCCAAAAGCACCCATGCATCTAAACAACGGTCTTTTGCTTTGTCGGCAATGGATAGTGACCACAAATAGTTTGTAAGGGCTATATCGTATAAGCCGAGTTGGCGGTAGATATAGCCTTTGTGGTAAAGTATTTCAGCAATTGTGCTGTGTTCTGGCAAATTTTGAGCATTTGATTGTGCTTTGTGCAGGTATTGCAACGAAATAAAGGGATCCTTGTCCCTGTATTTTAAAATGGTATCCAGATTGAAGGTGTTGATGGATATGGCAATGCCATGGTTTTGGGCATTTGCAGCACAAAAGTATAACATGAATACATAAAATAATAGACAACCCTTTTTCATTCCTTCAACCCCCTTGTTGTAAGGTAGGAATTTGAAAATTTAAATCCTAGTTATTTTGTAGGGGTGTTAAGTTGGTTTGCATTGGTAAACTTGGTGAGGCGGTGTCTCTGCAAACAAAATCCAATGCCTATAACGAAATTAATTTTACTGTATATATTTAAATCAATAGATTGCATTTTTGATCTAAATCTTTGATCAATTTCAATCCTTGTTCACTAACAATAGCACGGAGATGGTAGCTCATCAATTCAAGATATACACTTGCAAAATTAAATTTCGTAGCTGGAAATATTTTCGAATCAAACACCATATCTACTTTTGAAATATACAGTATCGTAATTACCTCAGTATCAAAAGTGTTTTTATATAATCCTTGAGTGATTCCTTTTTATATGTTTGATAAAATTACGTTGTAAAGAAAATTATTTCTGTAATTAACATATTCGTTCCAAGCATCCTTGTAGTATTTGTTTAAGTCGATGTGTATGGATGGATGAACATCTTTTAAATTCCCACAATAAAAATTGGTGATCTCACACAGCTCTTCTATGGCATTTAAGTTTTTTGATAAAATGG
Source organism: Bacteroidota bacterium (assembly GCA_026390935.1). Classification (GTDB taxonomy): domain Bacteria; phylum Bacteroidota; class Bacteroidia; order Flavobacteriales_C; genus JAHEZL01. The sequence goes on along the minus strand of JAPLEZ010000027.1, from coordinate 15,715 downwards.
CGCTTAATGCTTTTTCATTTTCTGCCATTTTCCATTTCATCGACTTTGTAACCAATTCTGGCCGATTGGAAACATATTTATAAAGAGTTTTTTTTGAAACTTTCAGTTCTTTCGCCATGTCGTCCATGGTGCTCTCCCTAATTCCATTTTTCAAAAATACGTCTGTGGTTCTTTGGTATAAATCAGCTTCCTTTTGTTCCATAATTCAATAAATGTTTATCTAGTGTAAATAGAAGCAAAATAATGATGTGATTTTAAAATTTATTGCGAGGATGTGGATTTAAAATGTTAAAAGGCAATATTGGTGACCGGTAGTGTCAGATTTTAAAATCTGACACAAAATTTAAAGCGATTTGAAATCGCAGTTTTTATAGTACAATTCAGGTAGTTTACTACCATAATTGTACTATGATTTTAAAATGTAAGATTTATTTAATTTCTTTCAAGTGCTTTTCTAAAAATCTTTGCAAGCTACAAACAATTGTGTCATCGGAAACTCTGTATTCATCACTTTGGGGAGTGATGATAAAATTCTTTTTCGTTTTTAAATCTTTCTTTACTTCGTACCAACCCTTTTTTATTTCCGGAGCATTACTCAATTTAATTTCTATGCACACAACAGGAGTTGTCCCTTTTACCAATATCAAATCAGCTTCCGCACCATGATGTGTTCTGTAATAATACGCTTCAATAAATGGGTGTTTTAGCTGAGTAATTTGTTCCACCACAAAACTTTCCCATGAAGCACCTGAGTGAATGCTGCCCGCAAGGTCATTGGCTGAATGAATTCCATTTAAATAGTGGAGAACACCATTGTCTCTGAAGTACAATTTGGGCGATTTCACAATCCTTTTGCTTACGTTAATAAACCAAGGTTGAAGTCGGCGTATTAAAAAAGCACCTTCCATAAAATCGAGATATTTGTAAATGGTTGGCCTGCTCAATCCTAATGAACGTGCTAAATCATCGTGATTTAAAATATTTCCATTAATACCCGAAAGCATTTTCCATAAGTTTTTAACGATGGTAGGTGACAGACTTTCTTTCATTAAAAAATTTACATCACGCTCAATAAAACTGCGATAATAATTTTCTGCCCAATAGTGCCATAAAATGTCGGTTTTGGCTAGCAAAGCTTGAGGATATCCTCCGCGGAACCACAGTTTTTTATAAGTGATATTTTTACTTTGTGCTTCACGGAAATTAATGGGGCCAATTTCCAGATGAGCGATTCTTCCTGCCAAAGATTCAGAAATTCCTTTGATGATATGTGGTGATGCAGAGCCTAAAAGCACAAAGCGGCCTGCAGTTCTTTTTTCATCGATTAAAGGACGAAGAGCGGTAAATAATTCCGGTAATTCTTGTGCTTCATCAATGATGACACATTTGTCGCTTAAGGGACTCAACAGCGCGTGAATATCATAAAATTTTGCTCTGTCGCTTGCTTTTTCTAAATCAAAGTAAACAGCCTTCTTCCCTAGTTTTTTTGCAATTTCCTTTACCAGCGTGGTTTTTCCCACTTGTCGAGAGCCCAAAACACTTACTGCCGGAAAGTGTTTGAGAAGATATAGCAATTCTTTTTGTGAGCTTCTTGAAATCATACGATTCGAGAAAAATGTAAATCTAAGTTACGAATTTCACGGATAATTTCAAAATCATTTTTTGATTTATTTATGCAGAAGGTTCCTATAAAGCTTCTGGGAATGTAGTAGTGTTAGATTTTAAAATCTGACACAAAATTTAAAGCGATTTGTAATCGCAATTACTCCCCTTTTTTCTCAATCCTCAATTCTTTGCCACCATCTTTCACTTTTAATATTAACTGTTCTTCGGATACGACCGCTTCTATAGTACTTGTAAAGGGCATTATATGGACTTCCATAGTACTATCCGACAAGCTTTTCCAATCGCCAGTTATTTCGCCGTGTGTAGGTGTTTGGCCGCCAACATCATTGTTTGCATACAATTGTAAACTGTATCCATTTTCGTTAAGGGTGTACAACACTTCGTTTGCACAACTAGTTAATAAAGGAAAAATAGCTATGGAAAATAATATGACTTTTAAATTTCTTAATATCATTACATTGGATTTTAGTGATTTGAATTTCTGTAGCAGCCTAATATAAGGATTTATGAATCTCATTTTGAAAAGAAGCCGAAGGCTTTAGGAGTGGATAGATCGCTTAGGCAAAAGAAGCCTAAACGAGGCGGGGGATCTTTATTGCCCATCTTTTTTCAGCCCTTTTACGATAAATGTTTGCGCATACGAAAATTAGGTGAATTTCTTGTGGAAGTACTGTGAATTGTTACTTTTGAATCGGATAAGAAAGTATCTTTATATGAAAAGCATCTTTATTATATTACCATTGTTATTTTTTTTCTCGTGTCATGAGCAAGAGGCTACTTCTGCAATAAAGTCGACCGAAGATAGTCCATTGAAATCTTTTGAAGAGATTCGAAACACATTGCATGGGGCTGAATTTTCTATTGGATATGAAAAGATAAGATTGCTGAATTTTTCAGATAGTATTCAGCAGGATACTTTTAAAATCAGAGTTGGTTCTGGACTACTTGGCAAGTCGAAATCAGTTTTGCAAATAATAAAGGTAGGGGGAGGAGTAATTTATACGGATACTTTTGCCAGTAATTATTTTATTTGGGATTTATTCTCCGTGCTTGTTCCTAATTCAGTAAAGGCCGATTCTGTTGAGCAATATGAATTAGAACAATGGAATGCAATTACAAAAGCTCAATATGAAGAGGAGGCAAAAAAGAATATTGACCATCTCTTCGATAATATTGAAGTTGATTCAACAAGCTGGGAAGAAGCTCAGGAGATAGGAGATATCATAGATAAAGAATCATTTATTGAGGCAGGAAAGTTTCCTTTGATTTCTTTTCCTTGTTTTACTTGTGATGAAGGAACAAAGTATATTGGATATTCAAAAAATAAAAATAAAGCAATATTAATTTTAGAGACGGATTAGTACTGAAATAAGGGAAAAAGTCACTGTTCTGTATTTTATTTCCGCCTGTCCCATTTTTTATGCAATTTAAAAGGAATTTGAATAAGAATAGAAAGCGATTATTGAGCCTATGAACCTGAAATCCTTTTTTAAATTATTTAGTCGGAAAAAACCCCCAACCATTACCTCAAATGAATATCTGCCTTCTTTTTGGGAAGATGACTATTGTCAAATTGAAATAGTGCCTTTTGAAAACAAGGAGTTTATTCTAGATCAGACTGAGCAAATAGCGGATTTGGCAAATAGATCAAAAACTGAGTTTGGAGGCTTTACAGAGACATTTGGTAGGGGTTCAATGCCAGCAAAAACTATATCCAAAGAAATTCGAGTTGATTATTTGGAGCATGCTTTGAAAGGTTTTGAATTTCAAAAAGCTAAAAACATTAGGTATGAAACGAAAGTTTTAGATGGTGAAACAAGGAAAGTAAAAGCATTTGGAATATCAAGTTTCACGATCTTTTTCGACATTGAAAATGAGTTTGTAAAAAACATGTGGGTTTCTATTAACCTGATAGTTTCAGTAAAAGACTTTAAAAATATTAGTTCAGCATTATATGAATTAGGAGAATCTTGTGAGCTAGTGCTTATAGATTGGAATAGTTTAGAGTTATACGATTTAAGAGATAAGACTCAAGTTAATAAATACCTGAGGGGTTATTGGAAATAAGAGATGGATATGGAAAACGATGAAAATAATTTTGTGCTTCAATTTATTCCTAGTCTTATTTTACTATTGAAAGCAGCTGAGAATAAAAAAGGATCTGCTTTAACAGAAGATGAAGTGCTTGAAATTAGAGACAATGCTCTTTGTATAAGAGTTCCGATTAATGCTGCTAATGATGTTGAAAAAGGGCGTGGGTATGTCGACATTGATCCTGAGAATTGTTGGTTGGAATGGCAAGAAATAAGAAATGAATTGTAAGCTTAGTGAAAGAAACGCTAAGGAGGCGAGGTGAAGTTATTTGTAATCTTTAAAGTTAAAAACAACAAGGCCAACTGAGTAGATCGCCAATAACATTAAATATGCTTCATCGTCGCTTCGTCCTTCGTAACCTGCCCCAAACATCATTATACCCCAATATGCAAGAAAACAAACGAGTGAAATTATCAGAGATGACAGGTAAATTATCTTAATGATTGTATTGCGTTTTATTATTCCAAAATGGATAGTGTGGATTAGAAATACTAAAATCACTAGCACTAAAACAGAATCTTCAAGAAATAGTGTTTCGAAATGAAATAAATCTAACAGCATTAAGGCAATACCTAAAAATGAAATTAGGAGTCTTAGTGGTGTCTTTTTAAGTATAGTCTTTATTTGCTTTTTCATACACCGCTTCGAAAAGTTTAGCATTTGATACGAAGAGGAAAAGCCATAGGTATTGGCTTTGGTCTTATAACTTTGCGAAACTACGAGTTTACTTGGAAGTTTTCAACTTCCTTTTTCTGCAAGAAAAACAATTTTATTATGTTCCTTCTGCGAAGGAAAGAAGCTGAAAGCTTCTAAGTTCATTTGTGAAATCACCAAGTTCGCTGCGCTATACTTGTTGAGGCGGTGAGTCATTAATACTTAATAGTCATTTTAAATCCATATTCTTTTGCAGCGTTGTTAAGTATCTTTAATATCTCTTCATGGGTATAAACATGAAGCGTTTGTTTATCCTTTAAAAAGATTGCAATATTGTGGTTTTTCCGTAGTCTAACATCTACTACTTTTTCGATCTCTGAGTATAGAATTTTCTCTTCCGTTTTAACAAAACGAAATTCTTTTATAATACAATCATTATAAAAAGAAAGAAAATAGATTTTTGAACGTCGCTTGCGGAAAAAAACGAATAGAATCAAAAGATAAAGAGCGACACTATAAATTGGATTTATCCATTTCATTGAAAAAGCAACGAGAATACCTCCAATTGCTAAAGATGGAAAAATGGCTTGCAAATATGAGTAGTCCGAGTTTTCTCTGAATAAAGGTTCTTTCATATCCTACACCCTCACCACCAACCCCGTCTTCAAACTCTCCAAAACCTTAAACGTCACTTTTGAAACAGCATACAACTCTTCAAAACCAATTGCAGGTTTTCCACTTTTTATTGCTTCAGCGAAAGCTTCGAATTCTCCTTTGAAGCCTTTGTCCTGGTTGGATGATTTAGTGCGGTTTTTAGATGATCCAGCGAAGATGGTTAATTCGCGGTAGTTGTCCATTTGCATTGCGATGTTAGGCGCAAATACTTCAATGAATTCTTTTGGTAATTGTCCGTTACCGAAAGCAGTGTAAGAAATTGTAGCGATTGATCCATTTTCAAAAGTAAGCACAACACTTACGTTGTCTTCATCGGGAATGGATTGATCGGGTTTTTTAATGGAGTTGGCATATACGGAAACTGGCGTGCTGCCTGCAAGGAACAAACAAGTGTCAACGAAGTGACACAGCTCACCAAGGATTCTTCCGCCACCAACAGTAGGATCCTGAATCCATGAATTGAGTGGAATTACTCCTGCGTTGATTCTGTAATTTACCGACACAGGTAAGTTGCCAATAGCAGTTTTCATGCGCCTTACAAGTGGCGAAAATCGACGGTTGTAGCCCACTTGCAGAATTGGTTTTTTTTCGGCCTTGTTGTATTTTACTCTAATTACTTCTAGTTCATTTTCATCAAGCGTCAAAGGTTTTTCTACAAAAACATTTTTGCCTTCTTTCAAAGAACGCAAAACTTTTTCGCCGTGGTCGTTGTGACGCGTAGTAATGAAAACAGTATTGATTTCTTTGTGTTGTATCAATTCATCAGCATCAGTAGTGATGAATTTGAAATTGTATTTTTTTCCTGTAGAATGTGCAGATACGCCTGTTGCGGTGCAAACTCCTGTAAGGTTGAATCCGCCTACTTTTCCGAGGTTTGGAAGAATAACTCCTTTGGTGAAATTTCCGGCGCCTATCAATCCAACATTGATTCCTTTGGTGGAAGCAGAGGTATTCATCGCAATTGGTTTGCGACTGTCGCTAGCCGCTTCGTCGTATTTCAATACAATACCGAGATAATATTCCTTTATTTTTCCTTCTAGCAAATCGTAAGCGTCCAAAGCTTTATCGAAACCAATGCGGTGCGTGAGTAATTTTTGCGGACTCACTTTTCCTTCTTCCACCAAGCCTAAAAAGGCTTCAAAGTTGCGTTGCTCTGTCCAGCGAACGTGCGCGAAAGGATAATCAATTCCTTGCTCTTCGTATTGCGCATCGTATCTTCCCGGACCGTACGCCATCGATAATTTTAACTCTAATTCTTTTTTGTAATAATATTCGCGAGGAATATCCATGCCCACCAATCCAACAATCACCACACGGCCTTTCATGCGGCAAATTTCACCGGCATCGGCAACAGGCTGATTGCTTGGGGTAGAAGCAGTAATCACTACAGCATCCACTCCTCTTCCGTCACTGAAATTTTTGCAGGCTTGAATAATGTCTTCGGGTCCGCAAACGGCATCAGCACCCAATTCTCGGGCGAGTTCTAATTTTTTAGGATCGAAATCAGTTCCAATCACTTTACAACCATTTGCTTTGAGTAATTGAACTGTGAGTTGTCCCAATAAACCTAAACCTATCACGGCGATTCTTTCACCAATCATGGGCGCTGTTTGTCGAACACCTTGCAGCGCAATCGCACCAACAGTCACGAAAGCCGCTTCTTCATCAGAAACTTTTTCGGGAACTTTTACCAATAAATTTCTTGGCACATAATTGATTTCACTATGGTTGGCATAACCAGCACCACCGCAGGCAACACGGTCGCCAACGCTTATTCCAGTTACATTTCTTCCTACTTCCAGCACTTCACCAACGCAGCTGTAACCTAGTGGAATTGGCGTATCTAATTTTGTGAAAACTTTTTCTAGCGTATTTTTTATGCCTTCCTGTTTCATTTTAGTGATCACTTGTTTCACCAAATCGGGGCGCGCTTGCGCTTTTCCGATGAGGGATTTTTTTGCCAGATCAACGATCATTTTTTCGGTTCCAGCCGATACCAGAGATGATTTTGTGCGGATCACCACACCATTGTCGCCACACACAGGGGCAGGCACTTCAAAAATTCCGAGTTCGCCTGTTTTATAAGATTGAATCAATTGTTTCATGGAAATAGAAATATATGGCGCGAATTTAAGATTTTAAAGGATAGGATAAAATAAGGAGTTGTATGAGTTAAATTCAGAACGATTTATTTTAATTTAGTCTCGCCTGAACTAAACACAGATTAACTAAGATTTAAAGTGGATGAAAAACAAAAGTATTAATGTAAAGGGAACGGTTATAACCGTTATTCAAAGAGGAAATTATGATTTTATTTCTTTAACTGATATGGTAAGAAATTTCGAAAATGGACTTGTTCTGATAGAAAAGTGGCTTCGAAATAAGAATACTATTGAATTACTCGGAATTTGGGAGGAAATGTATAATCCTGATTTTAATTCCCCCGAATTCGAGGGGATTAAAAATGAATCCGGATTAAATCGATTTACGCTTTCGGTTAAAAAATGGATAGAAAAGACTAGTGCTATTGGGATAATGGCGAAGACCGGACGTCATGGAAGTGGTACTTTTGCTCATAAAGATATTGCATTTGAATTTGGGTCTTGGTTGAGTCCGGAGTTTAAGTTGTATCTCATCAAAGAGTTTCAACGCATAAAAGAAGACGAAAATAAACGACTGAATTTAGCCTGGGATTTACAAAGAACTCTCGCCAAAATAAATTACCATATTCATACTGACGCAATTAAAGAAAAATTAATTCCGCTTGAAATCAGTGCAAAACAGAGTTCATACACTTATGCTAATGAAGCCGATGTTTTAAATGTTGCTTTGTTTGGATGTACTGCAAAAGAATGGCGCGATAAAAACTCAGCTTTGGAAGGCAATGTCAGGGATCATTCTTCGATTGAGCAGTTAGTAGTGCTTTCTAATTTGGAAAGCATTAATGCAGTTCTTATTCATCAGGGATTACCACAAAGTGAACGCTTGGTACAATTGAATCAAATAGCGATTACACAAATGAAAAGTTTAGTAAATGCAAAGGCGATAAAGAAATTGAAATAAATTTGTATTGCTCAATCTACAGTAAACAATTTCACTATATTTATAAACATGAGCACAACCACAATTTTGATATTATTGATTATTGGCTTGGTAGCCGGACTTTTTAGCGGGATGATAGGTATAGGTGGTGGTATCATCATTGTGCCTTGCCTCGTTTATTTTTTGGGTTTAAATCAGCAGATGGCGCAAGGAACCAGTTTGGCGATGATGTTGTTGCCCGTTGGAATTTTAGGGGTGATGAATTATTACAATAAGGGCGCGATAGATATTAAATATGCACTTTTGCTGGCCTTACCATTTGCGGTTGGTGCATTTTTTGGATCGAAATTTATCTTGAATATTGAAGAAGGAACAGTGAAAAAAATATTCGCTGGAGTGATGATGGTAGTGGCGGTGAAGATGATGTTTTTTGATAAGTAGCCTTTTTACTTTTTCCTTGATGAAAAAGTAACAAAAAATCAAGAGCTAAGAGATGCTGCTATCGCACAAAAGCCTTTCACACGCTCGCCTCTTAGCTCATGCCTTCGCACGAAGTTAGTGACCATTCTGTTATGTCTATTCAATGAAAAATAATTTAATTTACACGGGTTAACAGGTAGTGCGCAGCGGTGGCCCGAGCCAAGATGCTGGCCAGGCGCTGGAGGTGAGCTAAAAAGCGCGGCCGAGGAACGAGGCAACGCGTTTTTAGCGAGGCGCGCTGAAGCTTATCTTGGCTCTTGAATTTTTTGGATACTTTTTGTTTCAAGACAAAAAGTATCGATTTGGTTCTTTTAAAGAACACTACACTCCCAACACCTCCTTCAACTTTGCATAACCCGTTCTACTCAACGGAACTTTCGAACCGTTTTTCAATAGCGCTACATGCGTTGATTTTTCTGATTGCTCCACTTTAGTGATTTGCTGCAGTTGCACGATAAATGAGCGATGCACGCGTAAAAATTCTTTGGGATCGAGCACTTGTTCAAAGTGCGACATGGTTTTCTTTTTCAGTTGGTAATTGTCTTTGGTGAAAATTTTCACGTAGTCGTCGTAAGCTTCAATGTACAAAATATCTTGCACTGGAATGATGCGGATGTTGGCGCCGTTTTTCACTACCACGCGATGTTGTTCGTCGGGTTGTTGCGGTAATTTTTCCAGCAAAGAGGCAGTGCTATTTTCAGTTTTGTTTTGCGTTTTTTGCTGCATCCACTTTTGCACTGCTTTGTCGAAACGGTCTTTACCAAAGGGTTTCAAGAGATAGTCAATAGCATGTGCTTCAAAAGCTTTGATGGCATATTCATCAAAGGCAGTGGTGAAAATGACTGATGGCGCAGGATCCACAAGCTCCAGCATTTCAAAGCCGTTGATTTTTGGCATTTGTATGTCTAAAAATATCAAATCGGGTTGGTGCTGTTGAATGGCTTTTACACCTTCAAATCCGTCGTTGCATTCTTGCATCAATTGAATTTCGGGATAGTGTTGCAGATATTCTTTTATGATGCTGCGAGCCAAAGGTTCGTCGTCGATAATTACTGCTTTGATCATAAGCTTTGCGGTATTTTAACGGAAGTAATAAAAATATTTTGTTGTGTTTGTACAGTCAGCAAATCGTTGCGGGCGTAAAGTAAATACAGGCGTCGCTGAACAGAATTGAGTCCGAAACCAGTTCCTTGTTTTGGTTTTGAAGTTTCGGAATCGTAAGGATTTTCAATGTGCACCGATAATAATTTTTCATTGCCTTTGGCGGTGATTTTTATGATGACTTCACCAATGGTATCATACAATCCGAATTTAATGGCATTTTCAACAATAGGTTGCAGTAGAAGGGAAGGCAATTTCATTTTCAGACTTTCTTCATCACAGTCGATTTGTGGAATGAGTCGATGACCAAATCGCACTTTTTCAATTTCAAGGTACAATTGCAAATGTTGTAATTCTTCGGATAGAGTAACCAGTTGCTGCTCGTCTTTTTTGAGTGTGCCGCGCAAAAAATCCGACAATTGATAAATCATTTTTCGGGCTTCTTCGGGACGCGTGCCTACCAAAGCGCTGATGGAGTTTAAGCTGTTGAATAAAAAATGCGGTTGAATTTGCTGACGAAGGTTGGAGAGTTCAGCTTCGCGCAATAAATTTTCGGCGTCGTTTTTTCGTGCTTTGCTTTCTTGTTCTTCCTTCATCTGGCGCATCAACCAGGAGATTACGCCCATAAAGGAAATCATCAGGAAGGCATATACAAAACGCAATGGTGCTGATTTTTCGAGGAAAGTGAGATAGAAGTGATTATCGAAATAGATTTGAGCCAAAATCCAATTGATGGCTAATGAACAAATCACAGCCAAAGCAATGGCCCACGCAAAACGAAACCAGCGATTGTGTTTGTCGGGATTGTAATAGCGCGAAGTGATTTCAGTGACGTATCCGCTGAGTGTGAGTAAAACATTTGAAATGGTGGCATCAACGCAAGCATGGCCCCAGTCTAATCCTAGCGAATGCAACACCCAAGTTTGTATCACAATCCAAATGATCCACCATGCACCGTAGGTTAAAATCATTTTTGGATATGAAAGAGATGAAGGGCTCAATGAATTCGACTTTGGCTAAATTTAGTAACTCTTTATTTCAATTCCACCGAAAACCACATTTCCTTTCAGCACCAAAACTTTGTCAGATTCGGTGGTTAAGTCGTTGTGAATATTTCGTTTGTCCTCAATGCTAGCCATGATGGTTGACATTTCTGATTTAACTTTCCAGTTGGCAGGTACAATTAGTTTTAAGCCGCCAAACACTTGGTCGATTTTGATTTCGGCTTTGCCGATAATATCTGACTTGCTTAAGTTTATTTCAGCGCCGCCAAAAATTATGCGTACACTTCCGCCTTTAAAGTCCTTGGAGATAATGTTTTTCTTTACTCCGCTGAAGATGATTTCATTTTGTATGTGATCTTCTGGAGAATCATTTTCTTCTGAGCATTGAAAATGTTGTTTCTTATGATTTTCCTTATGCCATTTCCAGTTGTGTTGCTTCCAATGGTGTTGCGGCGGACAATTTTTGCGTGGTTTAAATATGATCATCAATCCAAATAAAATAATGGCAGCTGGCCATAAATATTTGCTGATTGATAATTCGGGAGATAGATCCTGTGTAATCAAAAATACTCCTCCCACCAATACAAGTGGCAACCAGAAAAATTTACGAAAACTATGTTTAATAGCAACATATACACCCATGGCGATCAGCAGCATTTTCCAGCTGAAAACCCATTCGGGAATCAAAGTTCCTGTTTCTCTTGCCAGAAATAAGCTGCCCGCAGTAATTACCAACAAGCCGCCTATTATTCTTCCTCTTTTATGGGTTTTTTCCCATTCCTTCATCAGGTCTTGTTCATTTTTTATTTCTTCGTCTTCCATGTATATCAGTTTCGTATGAAGCAAAAATACAGCAGAAGGGAAGGCTTCGCAATAGTAATTAGGCGAGGCGACGTTCGCCGGCGGTGAACGGTTGATATATTGAATTTAAGGCGATTTTATTTTTTTTTGAAATCGAATTTTCCCTATCTTATCTGTCCCAAAACTACTATTATGAAAAAAAACTACTACTCATTATTGACCATGCCCTTCTTTACGCTTTTATTTTCCTTGTTTTTATTGTCGGCTGACGCGATAGCTCAAATGCCCTGTAAGGTATTGGTGGGATATTGGCAAAACTCGTGGGGGACTTATGTTCGGTTGAAGGATATCAACTCTAATTACAACGTTATTTGTTTGTCGTTTTTGGAAGCAGATAAGAATTTAGTGGAAACCGATAACAGCATCAATGATTTGGAATTTACACCTTCTTCGAACTCTGATATTAATATAGTAGCTAATTTGAAAGCTGATATAATTACATTACAAGGCCAGGGTAAGTTAGTGTTGATGAGTATTGGTGGCGCTACTGGTTCTTTTAAGTTAAATTCGGTCAATGATAAAAATACTTTTGTCAGCAAAACCAAAGCGGCTATACAGGCTTATGGTGTTAATGGAATTGATATTGATTTGGAACAAGCTACTTATGTAAATCAAGCCGGCACTATTTCTAATCCGTCTGCTCATATTGCATACGTGATTCAAGGCATTGAAGAGTTGCTCGCCTGGTATCAAACTACCTATGGTAAAAAAATGATTTTAACCATGGCTCCCGAAATACCTTATACTACCGGCGGATTATCACAGTATCAAACGAATGGATATCCTTATTTGGCAATGATTGAGGCATTAAGAGATGATATTGATTTAATGATGGTGCAATTGTACAATGCTGGGGAAATGTATGGATTATCAGGAAGTACTTTATATTATGACGGAACCGCAGATTTTATTGTGAGTCAGACGGAGGCCATCATTAAAGGCTTTACCGCAAAAAACAGCAAAGGAACCTACAGTGGTTTACCAGCTAATAAAGTAGTAGTGGCATTGCCGGCAACATCGGGGTCGGCAGGAAGTGGTTATGTTACAACAGCTGTGGCTAAATCGGCAGTGAAATATTTGATGGGTACCGGATCAAAACCAGGAAGCTATACTTTGGTGCAATCAGGCGGATATCCCGATTTGGCGGGGATGATGACCTGGTCAATCAATGAAGATATGGACAATGCTTATGCTTTTGCGACCAATTATGCATCTATTTTCGGAACAGGTTCTGCCAATTGTACGGTTTCATCAGGTGAAATTGGAGTAAAGGATGCTTTTAGTATCTACCCCAATCCGGCCAACAATCAATTGATAGTGATGAGTGATGAAAAATCTTCTGCTACTTTGACTATTTATAATTCTTTGGGGTCAATGGTGCTGCAAAAAACACTTACTCAAGGATCCAATGTTTTGGATATTTCGTCTTTGTCGGCGGGCTTATATTTGATTAGCAACGAAAGAGAAATGAAGAAAATAATAGTGGAGTAATTATTTTCGTTTTTTATCTTGCTCCCTGCTATTACTATTTTGTAGAAATTTTTTATCCATGAAAATTAAATTTTGTGTTGCGGCTTGTGCTGTAGTTGCCTTGCTTTCCTGTGGTTCGGGAAGTGGAATTATTGATGTGGTTCAGGAGAAAGTACTGAGCGAAAACTGGAAAATAAAATCTTCAAAAAATACTTCTTTAAAAGGTGAGCAATTGTCGCTTGGAGAAAAAGATGATTCCTCCAGCTGGAAAAACGCAGCCGTGCCGGGCACTGTGTTGAATGCATTGGTGCAGGCAGGAGTTTATCAAAATGTTTATGAAGGAAATAATTTAGCAAAAATTCCTGTTGATCAATTTAAATCTTCTTGGTGGTACACCACTTCATTTGAGTTGAAAGATATTGCAACGGAAAATCATTATCAGTTGAATTTCGACGGGATAAATTACCGAGCGAACGTTTGGCTGAATGGTAAATTAATTGCCGATTCAGCTGAAATTTCAGGAGCTTTCAATCGTTTTTCTTTGTTGATTGATTCTGTTGCACAAGGCGGTTCGAATCATTTAGCCATAGAAGTTTTTCCTCCATCCAATGGCGATTATTCCATAGGATTTGTAGATTGGGCGCCCACTCCGCCGGATAACAACATGGGAATTTTTCGCAATGTGACTTTAAAAATCACGAAGGCAGCAGAAATAAAAAACACTTTTGTGCAATCCAAAATCAATCTGCAAACACTGGCAGAGGCAGATTTAACGGTGACTACAGAAGTGATCAATCATGATGTGGTGGATGCCGAGGTGGTGGTGGGAGGAAAAATCGGCGCGATTTCTATTTCTAAAAAAGTAAGTTTAAAAGCGAAGGAAAAACAAGTCGTGAATTTTTCAAGCAAAGAATTTCCGCAATTACATATTCAAAATCCAAAGTTGTGGTGGCCCAATGGATATGGGGATCCTGCGATGTATGAGTTGGAAATTTCTGTGAATGTAAATTCAGTTTTGTCATGTACTGAAAAAGTAAATTTTGGTGTTCGTGAAGTGTCGGATTATTTCAATGAAAATGGTCATCGTGGATATAAAATCAATGGTAAAGAAATTCTGATTAAAGGTGCAGGATGGGTGGATGATTTATTGTTGGGCAATACTGCTGCATACGATGAAGCACAAATAAAATATGTAAAAGACATGAACCTCAATTGCATTCGCTTTGAAGCTTTTTGGGGGAAGGATCAGCGCTTGTATGATTTGTGTGACCGCCATGGAATTTTGCTCATGGCCGGATTTAGCTGTCATTGGGAATGGCAGGATTATATTGGCACTCCATGCGGCGACCAGCTTGGTTGCGCCACGCAAGAAAAAGCAATTTCATTGCTCGCAGGCTATTGGAAAAATCAAATTACATGGTTGCGAAATCATCCATCGTTATTTGCATGGGTTGGAGGAAGTGATTTCCTTCCGCATCCCGATTTGGAGAAAAAATATTTATCTATTCTCAAAGAAATTGATCCTACCAGGCCGTATTTAGGATCAGCTAAAACATATATCAGTAGTGTTTCGGGACCAAGTGGTGTGAAGATGAACGGGCCTTATGATTATGTTCCGCCAATGTATTGGTATACTGATACTGTGCGCGGTGGTGCTTTTGGTTTCAACACCGAAACCGGTCCGGGTCCGCAAGTTCCTGTTTTATGGACCATCAATAAAATGTTTGATGGTAAGGCACATTGGCCTATTGATTCTACTTGGGATTATCATGCCGGTCGACACGCTTTTGGCAATTTGAACCGCTACATGAAATCTTTCAACAATCGCTATGGAGCCTCTGCTTCGCTTGAAGATTTTTCTCTCTTTACACAAGCTGCAAGCTACGAAGCAATTCGTCCGATGTTTGAAGCTTTTCGTGTGAATCGTCCCAATGCAACCGGTGTAGTACAATGGATGCTGAACTCTGCATGGCTCGATACTTACTGGCAATTGTATGATGCCTATTTAATGCCAACTGGTGCTTATTACGGCACTAAAACAGCTTGCGCTTCGGTTCAGGGAATTTACAATTATGGAAATCAATCAGTGTATTTGGCCAACGATACCAAGGATTCGGTTGCCGTGAAATTGCTGATTGAAATGTACAGCAGCGATTCAAAATTATTGTACACTAAAGAAGTTTCTGGTGCAGTAGCCGGAAATTCTTCTGCTCAATTGTTGGTGCTTCCTGCATTAGCAAAAGGAGTTTCGTTTTTAAACATCGTTGTTCAAAATACCAAGGGCGAAAAAATATCTTCTAATTTTTATTGGTTGAGTAGTAAAAAAGATAAGATGGAAGCAGCTAAAGACAGCGCTTCTTGGATATATACTCCTGCTATTGAATTTGCGGATTACACGGCTTTACGCACTTTGCCGAAAGCGAAATTTAAAGTGGAGTACAATGGAAAAGGAGAAGTAACAGTGACCAATACTTCTGATAAAATTGCTTTTTTTATTGAGTTTATCGCGATGGATAATAAAACGAAGGAACCTGTTCGTCCGGTGATTTGGAGTGATAATTATATTTCGTTGATGCCGGGAGAAGTGAGGGTTTTGAAGGTTTCATTGCCAAGTGGTGAGATGGGTGATGTGAGCTTTAATAGTAAGGGGATAAATACTGTTACAGAGTAGTTTTTCGAATATGGGTTTCCCTCTCGGAGGGGTGATG
>JAPLEZ010000080.1 GCA_026390935.1 Bacteroidota bacterium | reverse complement strand
GTTCTGAAAAAACTTCAATTAAAAACTTGATGGGCACTTTGGTGAAAAATTTACCTGGCATTGAATTGGGCGTCCATTTGCACAGCCACCCAAACAACTGGCAGGAAAAAATGGAAGCAGCATTTGAAGCTGGTTGCCGCAGATTTGATGGCGCTATCAAGGGCTTTGGCGGTTGTCCGATGGCAAAGGATGATCTAGTAGGGAATATGGCTACTGAAAATATTGTTCAGTTTTTAGAATCTCGCGGAAGTGCTTTGGCACTAAATAAAACATTGTTTGCTCAAGCTCAGCAAAAGGCAATAGAAATAATGTCTTAAGCTTTTCGTTTGCTTGATCTGATTTATCTATTTTTGAAAAATGATTTTTAAGAAATTTATTATTCTTTTCCTGCTAGCAGCTGTTTTTAGTGCTTGCGACAATTATAAGAAAGTACAGCAAAGTACCAATTATGATTATAAATATGAGATGGCTGTAAAGTACTATGAAAAGAAGGAGTATGAAAGAGCTTCGGAATTATTTAAGGAGCTGTTGGTGGCTTTCAGGGGGACTTCAAAAACCGAGAAAATCTTTTACTACTGGGTGTATTGCGATTTCTACATGGAGGATTATTTAACTGCAGCTTATGAATTCCGCCGATTTATACAATCTTTTCCTGTTAGTGAATATGCTGAAGAAATGCAATACATGGCAGGTGTATGCTATACAAAATACTCTCCTGCTTATAATCTTGATCAGGAATACACAGTGAAAGCAATTGATGAATTTCAGTTGTTTTTAGAGAAGTATCCAAAAGGGAAATATTCGGAAGCGGCCAACAAAAGTGTTGATGAATTACAATACAAATTAGAGAAAAAGGCATTTGAAACGGCTCGATTGTACTATAAAATAGGGGAGTATCGCTCAAGTGTTGTGTCGGGAGATAATTTTTGTCGTGAATTCCCCGATTCTAAACATACCGAAGAAATGAGGTATATGATGGTGTTGGCGTCATTTGATTATGCAGAGAAAAGCATTGAGGAGAAACAAATTGAGCGCTTTCGTCAGGTGCCAGTATATGTAGATAAATTTGTAAAGAGCCACCCGAAATCAGATAAACTTGCTGAGTTGGAAAAGGTGAAACAAAAGAGTCTTTTCAAAATCAAAATACTTACTTACAAATTACCAGTATATTATTTCGGCAAAGCTGACTATGTGGAGGCCAATAAAGGGTTTGATCAGTTGTTGGCTTCTGCCGAATTTACAGATAAGACCAATGAAATAATATACTACAAATTGAAAGGGCAATATTTGCACTCATGGACAGTTGAGCCCGACAAAAGAGGGGCTGAATTGACAAAGTTCAGGACTCTTTTTGAAACATATAAAAGCAATGAGGCATTTGTTAAGACGGAGTTTTACAAAGAACTTGAAATTAAATACAATTCAAGTGAAAAAACGATTGCGAAACTACCTTTAACAATTGGCGATGAATATTACAATTTGCTAAATTTTGAGAAGGCAGCAAAATATTACTACAGCTATGCAGGTTCTGACATTGATCCAAATATCAAAAGCAAATTTTTAGTAAAAGGGCTGGATGCAGAACTAAAATTCGCCGAAAAATCTCCTGTCATCGGTCGCTATGAAAAGTACAAGAAAGCCATCGAGGGCTTTGAAGATAAAAAGTCTGTGATAAAAGGCTCTGTTTATGAGTCGAAAGCATTGAATTTATTGACTCTAGCTCAAAAAAAGATGGATGCTCATCCATTGAGTCTTTTCAAAGAGCAATTTAAAAACAAACAGTACGACTGGGTGAAGTCTCAAGCCCAAAAGTATTTATTGGACAATAAGATGGGAAAATATCAGGATGAAATTGTATATTTGTGGGCTGTTTCTGAATTTAAGTTAGCGAAAAAGAGTGAGCGGTATGAGCGTATAGCGCAATGCCAGAAAGCTTTAGAGCAGATTCAGGAGATTGAAAAATTGAATTTTAATAACCAGCTTATTCTGCAGGATATACAAAAAGTAGAGAGCAGAGTGAAAACTAAAATTGAACAATTAACAAAACGTAGCCATGGATTACAAAAAAACTAAAGCAGCCAGCTCAACCATTACAAGAGATGTTAACGCCTTTACTAAAGAAGGTAATATCTACGAAGTGATCAATGTTCTTGCAAAAAGAGCAAATCAGGTTGGTGTTGATCTGAAAACTGAACTGAACCAGAAACTGGAAGAATTTGCTACAGCTTCCGATAGTTTGGAGGAGGTTTTTGAAAACCGTGAGCAAATTGAAATCTCAAAGTTTTATGAGCGTTTGCCGAAGCCAGTTTTGATCGCTTCTAAAGAATGGGAAGATGGAGAAATTTACTTCAGAAACCCTTCTGACGAGCAAAAAGCAGAAGTTGAGAAAGACAAAGAAAATAACGATTAATACCTTTCTCTTTTTGTCTTTCTATGCTTAAAGGCAAAAAAATACTGATTGGTGTTACTGCAAGTATAGCTGCTTATAAAGTAGCATACCTGGTTAGAATATTAAAAAAAGAAAATGCGGAAGTGAAAGTTGTAATGACTCCTTCCGCATTTGATTTTATAACACCTCTTACCTTATCTGTCCTTTCCGGAAATCCGGTATTGTCCACATTTTCAAGTAAAGAAGACGGCACATGGAACAATCATGTTGAATTAGGTTTGTGGGCTGATGTTATGGTTATAGCTCCTGCAAGCGCTAATACCATGAGCAAGATGGCTAATGGTGCTTGTGATAATTTAATGATGGCTGTTTATCTTTCTGCAAAATGCCCTGTGCTGTTCGCTCCGGCGATGGATCTGGACATGTACAAACATCCAGCAACTTTGGAGAATATAGCTAAGCTTAAATCTTTCGGTAATAAGATGATTCAACCAGGATATGGTGAATTGGCTAGCGGACTTTTTGGCGAAGGAAGAATGGCTGAGCCAGAGGAAATTGTTGAGCACATTGAACTTCAGCTTAGCGAAAAAAAATTAAAAGGTAAGAAGGCTTTGGTTTCTGCCGGACCTACTTATGAAGCCATTGATCCAGTTCGTTTTATTGGTAATCATTCATCTGGGAAAATGGGCGTGGCCATCGCCGAAGAACTCGCTAGAAATGGAGCGGATGTCACACTAGTGATGGGACCGTCTAATATTACCTCTAAAGTTCCAGGAATTACAACAGTGCATGTTCTTTCTTCGGAAGATATGTTTAAAGTTTGTGATGAAGCATTTGTCAATGCTGACATAGCGGTGATGGCGGCTGCAGTTGCAGATTATACGCCTACGGAGAAAGCGGCTCAGAAAATTAAGAAGAAGGAAATTGATTTGAGTCTGCAATTAACAAAAACAAAAGATATTTTAATGCACCTCGGGACCATCAAAAAAGCGTCTCAAGTTTTGGTCGGATTCGCATTGGAAACCGAAAATGGCTTGGAAAATGCGACTGAAAAAGTAAAAAGAAAAAATGCCGATTTCATTGTGTTGAACTCTTTGACAGCAGAGAATAAAGGTTTTGGAGTAGATTTTAACAAGGTGCAATTCATCGACAATAACTCTGCAGTTGAAGCGTTTGAATCAAAGTCGAAAAAGGAAGTAGCAACTGATATTGTAAGTAAAATCGCAAAAATTATTAAGTCAAAATGAGAGTCTTAGCTTTATTGATATTTCTATTGTCGTTTCAGTTCATGTCCGCTCAGGAGTTGAATTGTAAAGTGGATATCAATTATGCGCAAATACAAGGTATTGATCCTTCTTTGAATGTACAATGTTCCTCACTATCAATTCTGCACCTACCACAGATCAATTTACGTCGACTTTACAAATTCAGGTTTTCCGTCCGATATACGGAACTTCGTACAAGTCGATGTTGCTTGATATTAACGACAACGACTTTAGTTTTAGTTATACACCTTCACAAACCTTGGATTATTCCGACAATGAATATATTTCAAATCTCACCGCTGTGCTGGCGTACTATGCGTACGTGGTGATTGGCTACGATTACGACAGTTTCTCGTTGAAAGGTGGAAGTGATTATTTTTCAAAGGCGCAAAACATCATTAACAATGCGCAGAGTTCATCCGCTCAAGGATGGAAAGCCAATGATGGAAATAAAAATCGCTACTGGTTAATGGAAAACATAATGAACGAGATTTATGAGCCGATTCGTGTTTGTAATTATAAGTACCATCGCTTAGGGTTGGATGTGATGTCTAAAGAAACCGAGAAGGGACGTCAGTCGATAACTGATGCGTTAAAATTGCTGGAAGCACTCATTCTTAGAAAACCAAACTCATATTCGGTAAAAGTGTTCTTCGACGCGAAGAATCAGGAAATTATCAATTTGTATAAAGACGATAGCGTGAAAGATAAGCAGGAGATGCTTGATTTCTTGGTTAAAATTGATCCTGGAAACGGAAACAGGTACAATAAAATCATGCAGAAGTAATCCGTTTTTGGGGATTTCTAAATAGCAATCAAAGTTTTTTATTTATTTTCGCTGCAAGCTCTTTGGAGCGCTGGATGTACAATTATTAAATTTTCTGACATGAATTTTCTTAAAACACTTATTGTTTTCTTTTTGTTTTCTTCTGCATTGTATGCTACGGAAACGCCAGTTGATACAATTGTTGAAAATGACACTCTTAACCTCGAAGCGCAAATAAGAGAGGACAGTTTGTGGGTGACCAATTTGACTTACCAAACCACTCTGGTGGATCTAGGTGTTGCCGAATTACATGTGCCAAAAGGGTATAAATATCTTAATCGAAAAGATAGTCGTGTAGTTTTGCAAATGTGGGGGAACCCCGACGATTCTACTACTTTAGGTTTGCTCTTCAAGGAGCATCAAAATCCATTTACTGCTGGTTCTTATGTAATTGAGATTTCATATGATAATGTTGGTCATGTGGACGACGACGACGCTGATGATTTGGATTACGATGAAATGTTGGTTGATTTGCAGAAAGAAACCGTCGAAGCAAATCCAATAAGAAAACAAATGGGTTATCCCGCGATTACATTGGTAGGATGGGCGGCGACGCCTTATTATGATGAAGACAATAAAAAACTTCATTGGGCCAAAGAAGTGAAATTTGAAGGTAATGATGTAAATACATTGAACTATAACATTAGAATTTTGGGGAGAAACGGATATTTGGTTTTAAATGCCATTGGAGATATTAATGTATTGCCTGAGGTAAATAAAGACCTCAATAATATTTTAGCAAGTGTTAATTTCAAAGCGGGACAACAATATGATAATTTTGATCCTGACATAGATGAAGTAGCTGCGGTTGGCATCGGTGGGCTTATTGCAGGAAAAGTATTGGCGAAAGTTGGTTTGTGGGCTGTTATGTTGAAATTCGGGAAAATCATACTTTTTGGGATTGTAGCATTGTTCGCGGCATTTAAAAGCAGAATCCTCGGATGGTTTAAGAAGAAACCGAAGGTGGAAGAGGAAGTTGTTACTACACCGAATAAAGAGTTGCAGCCGTAGTTTTGAAATAAATGAATAAAGAAGGCGATATATCTTTCTTTAGCAAGACTGGATTAGTATCTGGTTTTTGTTTTTTTTTCGAATAAATAATGCGGCGAAGGACGGAGGTTTTGTTAGTGTCACTACTTCACCTTCAATCCGATCACATTGGGTAATTTCCAAAAATGATCGTTCTTGTCGTTGGGATAAGAGTTGGATATATAGCTGCCAATTTTTTCAATTTTTGTATCACCAATATGAATGTACAAACTCGTTTCGGGTCCGCCTTCAAGATAAACAGCATTTACGAGTTTGAAGGGTAAAGCCAGTAAAAACTGAATCATTTGATTGTGTGTGTAGGGCGATCGGGAAAATATATAGTAGATATTCCCTTCTTCATCTGCAGCAGCAAGCAACATGCTGCACGATTGATTTTTCTTGTTCCATGTTAAAGGTTTTCCATTGCAATCGAGCATTCTCATTCCTTGTGAATAAGAGTTGTAATAGGGCTTGATGGAATCCCATGGCTCACAATTTAAATCGATGATTTTGAAATTGGGTATCTTTTTTTCGCTGGGATTAAAAGCGATCATTGCACCATAGGAGGGATTGAAATTAGGATTGTTCAAATGCTTGTAGTTTTGCATGTATCCTTTATTGATCAGCTTTTTGGAAAGATCATACATGCCAGCATTAATAACAACGTTCATTTTAAAATTATCGGCCCATTCTACAGCAGTTTGTGTGCTGTCGTGTTCGGAGGAAGTTAAAAGGTGGAACTCAAATTTTTCGGGATTGATTTTGACGATGCTAATTTTTGAATCGTTGACGATGGATTTTAGTGGTGCATCAATTTCACAAAAATCTAATCCTTTGTGTAGATTTCTCCATTGAACGGATATTTTAGCGCTGTCTTGAGCGTTTGAGATAAGTCCCAAAAAACAAAGTAATCCAGAAATTGCAATTTTTTTAACCTTCATTCCAGTCGAATTTTTTTGCTTTGAAAGGAAACAAATCAAATAACTCTCCAGAATAATAAAACTCGTATGCGATGGAGCCAAAGGAATGTATTTTCTCTTCAATTGTTATACTTGAGCCACCAACTCTCGGATTGATTTTAGGGAGTGATTGCTCGTATCCAACGTTGAATAAGGTGGCAAGAATTTCCGGTCGATCGGTAATTGGAAAACCTGCTTTTTCCCATTGTACTTTCATTTGCTTGATAAAAAGCGCAGCATACATGTAGGAGTAGTAATGGCTGCGGAAAGAAGTGAGTCGACTGAAACGTTCTCTGTCGACAGAATCGGTTTGAAAATCCAATAAATGCTCGTATTGTTTTCCTAGGTAATATTTAGAGGTGCTGTCTTTGATATATGCTTCAATTCTTTTTGCAGTAAATTCTTTGATGCCCGTTACTCCTAAAGAAAACTTACTTTCTACAGAAAGGATTTTAAGCGGGCCGATCCACTTTTTATAAGCTTCTCTTTTGGAATTGAACAAACGAATTTGCTCGCCCACCAAAACCGAAACAATCAATCGAGGTTCAACGCCAGTTAAGTTAGCCACTGAATCAATGAGGATTTTGTCCTTAGCCACAGCGACTTTAAAATCGCTCCATTCAGAAATATTCATCCAATCGAAAATACTACCGCTGATGCTGCTAGGTTGTACTTTTTTATTTTCTTGGTGTTTGGTGATTTCGCTGAGGTAGGAGGAGTTGCCCTGCATTTGCATATCCACAGCATCCAGCATGCGCAATACTTCAATTTCATTATTGCTAACGGTGTAAGCATTTAAAATCAACTCGGCATTTTTCGGACAATATTTATTCAATATTAAAATGCGGTGCAATGCTTCAAATTCTTTGGCTTTGAATTGAGAGGTGTCTTTTTTAAACGACTGGTTGTATTTATCTTTTATTTCATTGAAATATCTGTCGTTGCCATCTATGTTTCCTTTGTCGTTAGTGAGTTTTAATTCCATAGCGAGGTAAGTTCCGCTAAAGAATATGCCGATGAGGGCAAATAGAACAATAATAACTTTAAGCGCAATTTTCAATCCTTTTTTCATGGGATGTTATAAATGTTATTTCTTTTCGATCTCTTTCAGATTTTCCATTTTCTTGCGGGCTAAAAATCCATTGATGTCTTCAAAGTGCTCTTTCACCCGCTTGTTGCCGAATTCGTATACTTTGGTTACCAATCCATCAAGGAAGTCCCTGTCGTGAGAAACCAATATTAATGTTCCGTCAAATTCGCGCAAAGCATCTTTAATGATGTCTTTGGTTTTCATATCGAGGTGATTGGTAGGCTCATCAAGAATCAGGAAGTTCACGGGTTCCAACAAAAGTTTAATCATTGCCAATCGGGTTTTTTCTCCTCCGGATAATGCTTTTACTTTTTTATGAATATCGTCTCCACTGAACATGAAAGCGCCAAGGATATCTTTTATTTTACTGCGTATGTCGCCAACTGCAATTCTGTCGATGGTTTCATAAACCGACAAAGCCTCATCGAGCAATGAAGCCTGATTTTGGGCAAAATAGCCCACTTGAGCATTGTGACCAACTTCCAAAGAACCATCAAAATCAATTTCACCTAAAACAGCTTTTACCAAAGTGGATTTCCCTTCACCGTTTCTACCAACGAAGGCCACTTTTTGTCCGCGTTCAATGGTTAATGATGCGTTGTTGAAAACAACGTGATCACCATATTTTTTTGATAATTCTTTTACGATCAAAGGATAATTTCCCGAGCGGAGAGAAGGAGGGAATTTGAGTCGGAGAGCGGAAGAATCAACTTCATCTACTTCCACGAGCTCCACTTTTTCCAACATTTTCACTCGAGATTGTACTTGTAAAGTCTTAGAATAAGTTCCTTTAAAGCGATCAATAAATTGCTGCGTGTCGGCAATAAATTTTTGTTGTTCTTCAAATTGCTTTTGTTGTTGTTCGCGACGTTCTTTGCGCAATTCAAGGTAGCGACTGTAGTTTACTTTGTAATCGTAAATTCGTCCCATTGTTACTTCAATGGTTCGGTTGGTGATATTGTCAACAAAGGCTCTATCATGGGAAATCACCACTACTGCTTTGGCGCTATTGAGAAGAAAATCTTCCAGCCATTGAATTGACTCGATGTCCATGTGATTGGTAGGTTCATCGAGCAAAATCAAATCGGGTTTTTGTAAAAGTATTTTGGCCAATTCAATGCGCATTCTCCAACCTCCGCTGAATTCAGAAGTTGGTCGGGTGAAATCTTCACGAAGAAAACCTAAACCTTTCAACACTTTTTCTACTTCGGCTTCGTAATTGATTTCTTCAAGAGAGTAAAATTTTTCGCTTAAGTCGGCAACACGTTCAATGATTTTTGAATATTCATCAGATTCATAATCGGTGCGGATTTCCAGCTCTTTATTTAAGGCGTCAATTTCATTTTTCATTTCAAACACCGAGGCAAAGGCCTTTGATGTTTCTTCTAGCACTGAACAATTGTCGTGTGTTAAAAGATGCTGAGGCAAGTAGGCAATCACAAAATCCTTAGGCGCCGAAACAGCACCGCTGGAAGGTTTATATTGTCCGGCAATAATTTTTAGTAGAGTAGATTTTCCAGCTCCGTTTTTACCCATGAGGGCAATTTTATCGTTTTCATTAATAACGAAGGAAACTCCGCTGAATAGATTGGTACCGCCAAATTGTACCGAAAGCGCATCGATTGAAATCATTGCAACACAAATTTAGGCTGCAAAGATAATAAAATCAGAGTGAGAGTGGGAGTGAGTTTTGAAGCTATTCTCTCAAAACTCACTCCCACTCTCACTCTGATTCTTAAAACGCTCTATTGATTCCCACCACAAACCTAAACTGGAAATTGTCGGGTGATGCATATGGAGTGCGACTCAGGAACAAAGGGAAATCAATTCGTAAAACCAAAGGTTTTATGGTTTCCATTCTTCCAAATTTTTTGATTTTCAAAGTTGTTCCTAAACCGGCGTCAGCCATAAATGTTCCCCATTGATTTTGCACAGTTCCTGTTGGAATCAATAATATACCAGCGTCGGAAAATAAATATGCATCAACATCAAGATATTGACGCTGACGATTAGGCAACCAACGGAAATAATCGCTGAATTCCAATTCAGCACTAAATGAAGTTCCTGTGATTCCTTTGTATCCTGGTAAATAGGCGTTTTTTGAATTGGATTCGGCCAACAAATATCCTGCGTAACCTCTAAGATTCAATCCCCCACCTGCCTGAAACGCATTGGGCTTGTCGCCAAAGGCTGCATCAGCAGCAGAGAAAACTCCGATGGAGCGGGTGTACTTATTGTCCATCATTTCTTCAGGATTGGCACTTGCTGCGAAAAGAGCAGATTCCTTCGCGATGCTACTTCCAGTTCCATATTGTGCAAAAAAGCGCGTACTGAAAATCATTCTATCTAAGCGAGAATGATTAACAACTGAAAGGCGCAAAGTGGAATAATCGTAGTTGCTACCAAGTACTGAACTTTTTAATCCAACTTTGATTTCTCCACTTCCCGCCGGGTAGTGGTATAGATGTGTGTAATCAATGTTCAAGGAGTTGTTCCATTTGTTGGCGAGCCATTCGTTTGGCATCAAAAGATACACCAATGCATCCGCATCTTTTCTGTATAAGGCCTTTAGGTAAATGCGAACTTTGTCGTCTTTACTTTTTGAGGATTTGCTTAAACCCAATTCATAGCGTTGCAAGCCTTCTAAAAAACTTGAATGCAACTCAATTTTTGTGTTTTTACCTAAGCAGGGTAGAAGTGTGTTGTAGTTTAACCGATAGGAGAATTTATCATAATTATTAAAAGAAACGGACTCTGGAAATTTAGCTTGCCCCAATCCAAAGTTGAGCCACATGGTTAAATCAAAGACATGAAAATTTCGCAGGTAATTTCCGTTGAGGTGGAAACCAGCTTTTAATCCGTCGTAACGATTGTACCAAGGATCTGGTCTCCAGTTCAATTCATACTGATTGCGATTCAAAGGATTGTTTAGTCGCGCATCGAAATCGGCAGTGTAAGGGAATTTTTTAGAGTTGTTGAGCATGTTCACATCAGCCAAACGATTGGAAGGATCAATGATCACATTGTAAATTCCTCCGGGAATGGTTACTGTAGCCTCGTATTCTGGATCCAGATTTCCCCAGCCATACCATTTTGGTAAAACAGTGGCATTGGTTTTTTTAACGAACCAGGTGTTTGGAATATGATAATTACTGATGCTATCGGTGTTGCTGATTACTTGAAAATCGATAGGCATTTGCATTTCTCCCTTGCGCTTGAAAGTAAGAATATATTGATCGTTTTCCTTTCCTTTTTTTACACAAAGCAATGAATAGTCGATTACTTTTGTGGTTTCCAGCCATTCATCGAAAAACCAGTTTAGGTCAACGTGAGTGTAATTGATGATTGAGTTTCTGAAATCTTCAAAGTAAGGATGGGCGATTTTCCACTGGGAAAAATAGTGCTGCATTGCGGCAAGAAATAGCGAGTCGCCCAAAACATACTGCAGGTTGTACAACATGGAAGAAGTTTTGTAATACACCTGACCATAGCCTCCGTCGTGCCGGATGGAGCCGCCGTCAAAATCGCTGGAGTGTGTATTTAAAGCTCTATCATCACGTTGGGCAGCAGTATAAATGTAATTATCAAAAACTCTTGAATTTCTAACTACAGTTTCTTTTCTGAACCTTCTGTGGTAAGCAGAAGAGGATGGAAGGTGATAAACAGTATCGCCGTCAATGCTTTGGTAAGCCCATGAATCAAGGAATTGCGTAAATCCCTCATCCAGCGCTGCGCGGTAAGTTTCATTGCTCCCCACCATTCCGAAAAACCAGTTGTGGCCGATTTCATGTGCAAGCAAACTACGGTAGTTGGGATCTTGGCCGCCATCAAGTGTAAGCATTGGATACTCCATACCGTCTTCTGCATCGGCCACTACCAGTTTAGGGTAAATGTATTGTCCGAAGTTGTCAGAATATACTTTAATTACTTTCGCAGTATAGTCGGCAGCGTTGATCCATTTTGGGGCATTTACTTCGCGCACCAAAGCAACGCATTGAATTTCTCCCCAATATTTTTCATCAATGCGATAAGTTGGATCGGCAGTAAAGGCAAAGTCGTGAACGTTTTCAGCATGATAAATCCACGTTTTGGTTTCTTTAGGGTTGTATGGAGTAATCACGGTAATTGTATCCGAGGATTTGCGGTGGATGAAGTTTTTAATATCCAGTTTTTTACGCAAATCATCAGGCAATACTTCATCGCGGTTTTGAAGGAAACCGGTAGCTTCCATTACAAAATTGGACGCGAGAGTTAGTTCAACATCATAAGTGCCGAAATCGCCATAAAATTCTTTGTCGAGATGCTGATCCGTGTCCCATCCGAATTTACGGTCGTATACACTGATTCTCGGATACCAGTGCACTCCGTCGAAGTGTTTGTATCCGTGGGCCACCCTAAAAGTCTTCATTCTACGGCGAGAAGAACCATTGTCAAAATATGTTTTGAATTCAATTTCAAAGGCAGCTTTCCCTCCTGATTTAAGAGTCTCGGGTAAGTAAACTTTAAGGATAGTATTGTCGAGTTCGGTTTTAACAACCTCGCCATTTATTTTTATACTGGTAATTTCAGTTCCTTTTTTCTGTGCTTCATATTTGCCGTAACGCGTTGGATAACCGTTTTCTTTAAGTAAGTTATCGTAATAAGAACCTGGTTGAAATGCGTTTTGATACAAATGAAAATAAACAAAAGAGAGAGAATCGGGAGAGTTGTTCCAATAGGTTAAAAATTCTTTGCCTGTGATGATATTTGTGCGTTCGTCTACAGTAGCTTGAATGGTATAGTGAACATCTTGTTGCCAATACCCTTCAAAAGGCTTTCTGTTTTTCCAGTATTCAGGGTTGTTAGAATTCCGGTAAGAGTTAGGGGAATGCAGTGGATCGTAAATTTGAGCAATAGCAAATTCCGAGATCAGCAGGGCTATAATAAGGTATAAAAATCGCATATCTAAAAATGATTCGGTCAAATATACAATCTTAATAAAAAAGACAAGAATGAATTTTTAAAAAAGCCATCATAATTATTTAGATTTGAGGCCTTAACCCGAAACAACAAAAAATGAAGAAAGTATTGGTTTGTGTTGGTACCCGTCCGAATCTCATAAAAATCACCCGACTTAAAGAATGTTTTGCAAAATATCCCGATTTGCAATTTAAGTTGTTGCACACTGGTCAGCATTTTGATTATAAAATGAGTAAGGTGTTTTTTGAAGAATTGGGTATACCATCTCCAGACGTTTTGTTTGAGTTAAAGAGAGATACAGCGATGACTCCTATTGCTGATATTATATTGCAGTTTGAAAATGAAATAAAAAAAGATCGTCCTGATTTAGTGGTGGTTCCGGGAGATGTTGATTCAACTTTTGCTTGTGCTTTTGTTGCTTCTCGTTATAATATTCCTGTGGCGCATATTGAAAGTGGCTTGAGGAGTTATGATAAAACTATGCCTGAGGAAATCAATCGTGTAGTGGTTGATGATCTGGCGGCGCTGTTTTTCACTACCGAAAAATCTGGTAATGAAAACCTTATTAAAGAAGGAAAAAATCCTGAAAGGATTGTTTTTACTGGAAATACGATGATTGATTCCCTTGTCAAGTTTAAGGGTAAAATTGACGAGAGTTCAGTGTTGGAAAAACACAATCTGGAAAAGGGAAAGTATTTAGTAATGACTTTCCACCGTCCAGCCAATGTTGACAATGAAATAAACTTAAAGTTGATTTTCCAGTTGATCCACAAAATTTCAAAAGAAATAAAGATTATATTTCCAATACATCCGAGAACTATTAAAAATGCAGAAACCTACGGATTTAAAGATTTGCTTTCTTCTCCAAACATTGTGTTGTGCGAGCCTCAAGGTTATTTTGATTTCATGCAATTGATCACTTATGCTAAAGGTGTTGTAACAGATTCGGGTGGAATACAGGAGGAAACTACATTTTTAGGAGTGCCTTGTTTAACCGTTCGGCCGAATACGGAGCGACCGGTAACCATTGAAGTGGGGACTAATACTTTGTTGGATCTGGAAGAAAGTGTGATATTAAATCATGTTTCCAGCATTCTTGCCGGCAACTACAAAAAAGGCGCTATTCCGGAAAACTGGGATGGGAAATCCACAGAAAGAATTGTGGATGCGATTCATCGTTTTTTAAATTAAAACCTGTTTTTTCTTAGCGGTTGCTATACTGGCATTGATATCAAAACCAAGCAGTAAGATGTAGGAATTGAGGTAGAACCATAGCATTACCAACATAATCGTTCCAATTGATCCGTAGATTTTGTTGTAGGTGCTAAAGTATTGGATGTACAATGAAAAACCGTACAAAGTAGCCAACAGTAGAATAGTTGTGACGAAGGAGCCAGGTGAGAAAAACTTAAAGAATTTTCTTTTCGCTGGACCATAGTAGTACAACAACGCGATTGCAAAATAATATAGAGCAAAAACCACGACCCATTTTCCGGCATGAATTAGGAAGGAGCTGTAACTGTCTTGCAAATCTCTGGCTTTTTCAGCGAGATCAACCAAAATATGGGTGGCGATAATTAATCCCACGCTGCAAACCAACAAAGAAGTGATGATCATTGCCAAAATAAAAGATACCAGTCTTTGTTTGAATGGATCTCTTGTTTCGCTAACGTGGTAACTATTGTTGAATTCATTCATTAAAGAATGCACACCATTTGTGGTAAGATAAAGCATTAACAGAAAATTGAAGGAGAGCAAGCCTCCTCTGGGAGTGCTAATTAAATCTTCAATGGTAGAAATAGCAATTTCGTTTATTCCTTTTGGTAGGTAATTTTTTATTAGTTCAATGAGAGTTTGCTGAAATCCATCAACAGGAATCAATGGAATTAATGTAAAGAGAAAAATTATTCCTGGAAAAATGGCAAAGAAAAAATTAAACGCCAATGAAGATGCGCGTGTGGTAAATGTGCCATTTTTAATTCCGTCATATAAATGTTTCCCAACTTCAAACATCGGGGCACCTTGAAATCCAGGAAAGCTATTTTGTTTAGTAAAAATGATCAGCTTTTTAACCAGTCTGTTTGACAGCAAAATATCTTTGTATTTCTGTTTAAGCATCTTTCAAAGCAATTAAACTGATGTCGAAATTTTTCACGCTGTGTGTTAATGCTCCAACAGAAATGAAATCAACTCCTGTTTCAGCGTAAGCAACGATGTTTTTTTCAGTAATACCACCTGAAGCTTCAGTTTCAAATCTCTTGTTTACTTTTAGCAAGGCTTTTTTGAGGTTGCTTACTGTAAAGTTGTCGAGCATTATTCTGTTGACTTTTCCAGTTTTCAATACGAGCTCCAATTCTTTGAAATCGCGAACTTCAATCTCTATTTTCAACTTAAGTTTTTTGTCTTTAATATATTGATTGGCCTGAAGAATAGCATTTTCAATTCCCCCAGAAAAATCAATGTGATTGTCTTTGATCATGATCATGTCATACAAGCCCATTCGGTGATTTTTACCTCCGCCAATTACTACGGCTTCCTTTTC
>JAPLEZ010000065.1 GCA_026390935.1 Bacteroidota bacterium | reverse complement strand
GCAAGAAAAGAAATAGGTGGTACTAGGTGTGAGATCAGCCGCTAAAATCGTTTGTTGCCAAAGATTGGTGTTGTTTGAATTTCCAACATCAATCAGCATGAAGTTATCGCCGCTGTGCGCTAAGGTGTTAGTCATGTATGTAACATTTGCATTGTTCGCATTTTTAACAATACCCCATTGATTTACTGCTACTGCTCCATTGTAGTTTCCACTGTTGGCAAGCGTACTTGAGTATGATCCATCCTGCCCCGTTGTTGCACCACTGCCTCCTTTTTCAAAACCGCCGTTTATAACTAACTCATTGCTTGGATTTGGGGGACAAATTTGACTAAATCCTTCTACTGTGATTAGAAAGATAAGCATGCTAAAAAGAATTTTCATAGACTTCACAATTTTGACTGTTTGGGGCAACATGTTCTTACATGGGTATAACACAGGCGCTGGCTCTAAGTTACTCGAGCCTGAATGGTATTAATTGTAATAAAATCCTGAAATATGGTAAATGCGTCCGCTACGTACTTTAGCGTAAGGGATTACACTGTTCTACCCCAATGAGCACTATTGATCGACCACTCATGCAAATTGACTGCAAATTGTTGGCGAATTTGAATCGGATACACAATATTTTGCCCTCTATTTTTAGTGAGTCAGGAAAGTTTGGGACTTCGTAAAAGGTGCTATCAGATTTTTGCAACATAAATCCACATCCGTCTAAACCTGTGCGATTTACAACAAATACTTTTTCAAAACCATCAGGGCAGGAAACAAAAGAGCTGTCTTTTGT
The DNA here is from genome assembly GCA_026390935.1 of Bacteroidota bacterium. Lineage (GTDB taxonomy): Bacteria > Bacteroidota > Bacteroidia > Flavobacteriales_C > JAHEZL01. The sequence goes on along the minus strand of JAPLEZ010000065.1, from coordinate 33,479 downwards.
TTTTAAAAGACAGCTCGAGAAAAATAAAATTATGATCAGCGCAAGTTGGCGCATTTTACATGAAAATCAATACCGGATTTTCTATTGCTCTTTTCAATGTTTGAAGGAAAGCAGCACCAGTAGCACCATCCACCACACGATGGTCGCAACTCAAAGTTACTTTCATCATATTGCCTGGAACGACTGCATTGTTTTTAACAACAGGCACCTGACGAATTGCACCAACAGCTAAAATACAAGCGTTAGGTGAATTTATAATGGCTGTAAATTCTTCCAAACCGAACATTCCTAAATTGGAAATTGTAAAGGTGCTTCCTGCATATTCATCAGGAGAAAGTTTTTTCGCTTTAGCGCGTGCTGAGAAGTCTTTCACCTGAGCAGAAATTTCCTGAACAGATTTAGCATTCGCGAATTTCACAACAGGCACAATTAAACCATCTTCCACCGCCATGGCCACACCAATGTGAACATGCTCATTGAAACGGATTCTGTCGCCTTGCCATGAAGAATTTATAGCTGGATGTTTTCCTAAACTAGAAGATACCGCTTTGATCACCAAGTCATTGAAAGATACTTTTTCACCGCTGGCCTCAATGATGGCTTTTCTTGCAGCCATGATTGCATCCATATCAATGTCGATAGTTAAATAAAAATGAGGAGCGGTAAACAATGACTCACCTAATCGGGTGGCAATGATTTTACGCATTTGAGTAACGGCAACTTCGCTGAAACTTTCTATTTGTGCTACTGAAGATCCCGGATTGAAATTATCGATATCTCTTTTAACTACTCGCCCTCCTTCACCTGATCCTCGTAATTTATTGATATTGATATGTCTCTCTTCAGCTAATTTTTTAGCCAATGGAGAAACGAATACTCTGCCGTTAGATTCAACAGGAGCAGGAGCTGCTGCTCTTGGAGCTGCTACTGCTGCTTTAGCGGCAACAGGAGCTGGTGCAGGTGCTTTTGGAGCAGGCGCTGCTGCCGGAGCAGGAGCCGCCACCGCTGCAGCTGCAGGTTTTTTATCTTTTTCGGAAGCAATTAATGCAGACACATCTTCGCCCGCTTTTCCAAGAATGGCTCTACAGGAGCGCTAACTCCTTTTTCACAACCGATGTGCAAAAGAACACCATCCTGAAAGGATTCGAATTCCATTGTTGCTTTATCGGTTTCAATTTCTGCTAGGAGTTCACCTGACTTAACAGTATCTCCAACTTTTTTGTGCCACACAGCTACCACACCGTCGGTCATGGTATCACTCAATTTGGGCATTCTAACAATTTCGGCCATAGGGGTAAATATTTTAATCCATTATAAAAGGATAGTCCTTTTGATAGTATACGTCTTTATACAATTCATCTAATTCAGGGAACGATGATTCTTCAGCAAATTGAACGCTTTCGTCTACTTTAGCTTTTACTCTTTCTTCAATAGCTTCCAGCTCTTTGTCGCTAGCGTATTTTTTGTTTTTGATTGTATTTAATACAGAACTAATAGGATCTTGTTCTTTGTAGCATTCCAATTCTTCTTTGGATCTGTATTTTGCCGGATCGGACATGGAGTGACCTTTGTAACGGTAGGTTCTGATTTCCAACAAAGTTGGGCCATCTCCTTTTCTTCCACGCGCCGCAGCTTCTTCCACTGCATCTGCTACGTCTTCACAACGCATTCCATCCACAGGGAAAGAAGGCATGTCGTAAGCCAATCCTAATTTATAGAGATCAGTAACGTTTGAAGTTCTTTCCACTGAAGTTCCCATGGCGTATTGATTGTTTTCAATCACAAAGATCACTGGGAGTTTCCAGGTCATGGCCATGTTTAATGTTTCGTGGAAAGCACCTTGACGAACTGCGCCATCACCCATGAAACAAAGCGTTACTGCTTTATTGCCATTGTACTTATCGGCAAATGCAATTCCAGCACCCAATGGAATTTGTGCACCAACAATACCGTGTCCTCCAAAGAAGTTGTGCTCCTTGTCGAACATGTGCATTGATCCACCTTTTCCTTTTGAAACGCCGGTAATTTTACCGTACAATTCAGCCATAATTAATTTTGGGTCTGTTCCTCTTCCTATAGGATGTGCGTGATCTCTATAGGTTGTAATCATTTTGTCTTCTGGGGTAAGTACTGCTTCGCAACCTGCTACTACTGCTTCCTGTCCGATGTAAAGGTGACAGAAACCTCTGATTTTTTGCTGTATGTAAAGCTGTCCGGCTTTTTACTCAAACTTGCGAATGAGGAGCATAAGTTCGTACCACATTAGGTAGACCTCCTTGCCATACTTTTCTTTTGTTTCTTTTTTAGCCATGATTTTTTGATAGATTGAATCTGGCAAAAATAGAAATCTTTAGGAGAAATCGTTAAAGAATGCTCAGATTTTATGTATGAGTGCCACCGCATAGGCATTAACGCCAAGCTCTGCGCCTACATAACCCAGCTTTTCGTTAGTGGTAGCCTTGATTGAGATTTGGTTCTCTTCTATGGCCATCACTGCTGCAAGTGTTGTGCGCATTAATGGTAGATAAGGAGCTATTTTAGGACGCTCCAGCGATAGCGTTACATCTACGTTACCAATAGCGTAGCTTTCTTCTTTTAATAGTTCAATTACTTTCGACAGCAATATTTTACTGTCGATGCCTTTGAATTCCGAAGATGTATCAGGGAAGTGTTTGCCGATGTCGCCAAGGTTTGCTGCGCCAAGTAATGCATCGCAAATGGCGTGAATCATTACATCAGCATCTGAATGTCCGAGGGCTCCTTTGTGGTGTTCCACTTTTATTCCTCCGAGCCAAAAGTCACGTCCGTCCACCAGTTGGTGAACATCAAAGCCAAAACCTATTCTGAATGGAAACATGATTATTCTGATTTTTCTTCAGCAGCCTTGATGTCATCAAAGTTGAAAGATAAGGTGAAGCGCAGCGTGTTGTCTAAAGGATTGTTGCGCAACATTGAAACTAGGTACGAGAAATCCAGATTGAAAATACTGTATTTCAAACCAGCTCCCATCGTGAAGTATTGGCGATTGCCTTTATTAGGAGCTTCGTAAAAATATCCGGCTCTCAAAGCAAACTGCTTATCGTAAACATATTCTAAACCACCTGAGATATTGATTTCTTGTAGTTCTTCTTTCCACCCGTCTGGCGCATCATAAAAAGATTGGAACACCCCTTGAGCAACTGATACATTGGGGTCCATTCCATCTCCCTCGTTAATCACTAGAGAACCATCCGAATTTTTGATATAGGCACCTGTGCTGTCTTTTGCATAAATCGGAAGCGTTGGAACCAGTAATTTATTAAAATCTACCATGAAGGTGATTTTATTGTAATCATCAATATCAAGGCTTAGAGACGTTCCTAATTTTAGGTTCATTGGAATAAAATTTCTTTTCCCTGAATCAGTATATCCCACTTTTCCACCTAAGTTGGAGATGTTAATTCCTGCTGCGTACAATCCTTTGTTTTTCCCAATTTTTATATCAGTTCTATAATATCCCGAAAGATCGGCTGCCACTGTACTCGCTGGTTTTGTAGAGGCATCTACTCCTTGAGTAAGATTTGAATAAATGTAACGCAGTGAAAAAGCACCAGAAAAGTTTTTGCTTAATTTGTGCGCGTAGCCTAAATCAACCGCTAATTCATTGGGTGTGCGTGATCCAAGAGATGCACCGTTTTGATCGGTAAAATCAATTTTACCCAAACTAAAATATCTCAGTGATCCACCCATTGTTCCTTTGCTGTTGAGGCGGTGAAAGAAGGATACATATCCTAAATTAATATCCGGCACTAACGTTTTTAACCAAGGAGTATAGGCGATTGAAACACCTGTTTGTTTTTCGATAAAATCCAATTTGTAAGCATTCCAATGCATATAAACTGCATCAGGAGAAGAAGCAACACCAGCATCTCCCATCGCTCCACCTCGAGATTCAGGAGCAATCAATAAAAATGGAACTGAAGTGGTAATTGGGTTAAGGCCAACGCTGGAGAATTTATCTTTAGACTGAGTGGACAACTGCCCATAGCCTTCCACAAATAGAAAAGATAGCGCTAGTAAAGCATAAGTTTTTTTGTTGCCAAGGAAATCTATTCTGTTCATCATGCTTGAATTTCTACAAATATATATAATAAACCCTTTTATTTAAGAATCACCAGTTTTTCTGTTTTTTCAGCGTACTCACCGTTTTCTGTCTGAACTTTCAAACGGTACACATATACACCTTTTCCTATAGAGTCGCCAAAGTCATCAAGTCCATCCCATTGAATTGGAGTAGGCTTATAACGCTCGCTTACATCTATTGTTGTGTTGATGTTTTTAACCAGTTTTCCAGAAATTGTAAATATTTGAATTTGCACATTTAAAGATCCTGTGGCGTGGTTGTGCTCAAACCAAAATTCAGTACTTGTTGTAAATGGATTCGGATAATTCAGCACATGACTTAAAGCTAGTTCAGCCGAGGAAGAAACAACAAAGACAGTATTTTTTTCAGCAGAATTATTGTTGACATCCCATACTTTTAGAGTGAGCTGATGTTCACCTTCTGAAAGGTTTTCCAGCGGATAATTAATTGTCCCTTTTTTGTAGCTGTCGAGATTGGCTTCATAATAGGAATTTAAAATAATGGATTGACTGCTTTGTTTATCGAGAGTGGCGACTATATCGTGTCCAATGTTGCTTCCTGTTGTGTTGATGCCGCTTTCGTCGTAAAGCACTGCAAATATTTTTGGATTTTGATCGGTTAGGCCGCCCATCACGAAACTAGAATCGTTCATGTATAAATGCACTTCCGGACCACTTTCGTCTTTAAGAGCGTTTGTATCACTACCACCAATAATGAAGTTTTCATAAAAACCACATGCATCCTCCTCCTTATTGGCTGCGTAGTAGCTTATTTTTCCATTGCCAAATTGATAACTGATGTCTTTAGGAACAATGAACTCAAAGCTGAACAAACCCTTGCTTACTGTTGCTTTTCCCTTGTATAAAATATTGTTTTGAACGTCGAAATTCAAAATTGATTTGTTTACGTTATTCAACGTTTGCATTTGTTGCGCCTTATCATACACAGTGGGATAAATGATGCCGTTGTATGAAGATAAAAACGCCCCTTGTCGATCCACCATTTTCCCTTCTACCTTCACTTTCATCAATGCTTTAATGGTGTCACTGTTACTCACAAGTTGTTGATTGATGGCAGTTGTAACTACTTTGTTTTCAGGAAAAGCGAGTGTTACTGCAGGGTCACCCATCAGAAAAAACTTTCTTTTGTTGTTGTAGGTACCGTTGCCGGTAAGTGCTTTTGCCTCCGTTAGTGCTTGTCCCAATGTTGGTCGGGTGGCCGCGTTGATAAAAGTACTTTTGAAAAAGTTTTTAGTGAAATCAAGATTTGAAGAACCGTACACCAACCTAGTAGTTGTGAGCTGACCAATTGCTCCTCCGTTGCTGTTGTTTAAAACATATTCACCAGCAGCAACTCTTTGTGGATCATCGAATCTGCTGAATTCACAAGTGGCAGTAATAAAGAATGGCAAATTCGTAAAGTTGCTCCATTGGTTGATTTGCTGAATGCTTAAAACTCGTTCGTCGGCCCATCCCGCTTCACCGCCATGCCCAACGTAACTAACAACAAGTGCGCCTTTGTCTAAAGCTTGATTGATGGATCGTTCCACATCTGGATATCTTCCTCCTCCTGCGGATGATTGTTTCAGATAAGCATCAAAATATATTTTTTGATGGTTGTAGTTACTGTCTAAATTGCGCAATAGATCCGACATGGTTTCGCAGCCAGAAACATGCTCAGCATAGTCGTAGTTTCCATTTGGATCGCTGCCATCATCGGCAATGAAAACAATTTGATTTCTCCAATTGCCATATACATCTTTAATGTAGGGTGTTAAAGTGCTATTGGTTGCAACTTGTGAACCATGGCCCGAATACGATATCACTTTATTCACAACGCCATTGGCTTGTTCAAGGCTGGTAACGGGGAACCTGCCAATACCAATGTCAACATTGTCGGAAGAGTTGGGATCCATGTTTCCTTCGTTGTCATCCAAGAATCCAAAATAATCATCGGTCGCATAAGAAGAGGTGGGGTCAATAGACTCTGCCGACTCATACACCGGAACAAAATCACCAGCAGCTATTTTTGATTTGAAATCATAACTACCATCTCCAAACAACAATAGGTATTTTGGTAATTCTTGTGGGCTACTTGCATTCTTATAAAAATAGCGCATCATGTTTCGGATGGCGGTGACATCTTTTGATCCAGATGAAAATTCGTTATACACTTGATCTGGCGTAACCACTAGTACATCTAAGTTGCTGTAAGTTTTATGAAAATCGGATAATTTTTGTGCAGCGTTCCAAAATTCGGGCGCAACTACAATTACATAATCCACTATTCCTTTTCCATGTATATCTTGATTGGAAACTACTTCAACAAATTTAGGAAGCGCGAAATTGCTCCCGGAAAAGAGCATATATTCCTTCAAGGTGTCGGCCGTTTGCGTGAATTTTATTTGTCCGCCGTTATACTCATAGGCTTGCGCTTTAATGTTACTGAGGTCGGTGATATCCCATAATATTTCTGATCCGCTGTTGCCACTAATTTGATATTCAACTATGTTGTTTTTTCCTGTAGTGTTGGCATCGCGAAAAACAATTCCATTTCCTGACAGAGTGAGATTTCTTCTAACAATTACTTCCAAGTAGTTCAACCAGCATTCTGCTTCATTATTTCCTGAAGGAAGATTGTAAGTCATTTTTATATTGAACGATGATGAGGAAGGAGTAAATGAATTGGCGACCGACGTTTTTATTGTAGCGTAAGGATCATCATAGCCGCTGGAGATAGGTGATAGGCCATTTAAATTTACCAAAGATGATCCATTCACTTGCACTGTCATTGATGAGGTTTGAGACGATCGCACGGCGAGTTGTGTATTCATCAAAGCGGGTGTTGAGAGATCCATATTTGGAAAGGAGAACGAATACGATCTTTCTTTGGTGACTACATTGAAAAGGTCGCCAAACCAGGTTTTTCCGGATTTAATCAAGTTGTAACTGTCGTTTTCCTGAAATGAATAATCATCAAATTTTGTAGTTGTGTGCGTTGCAGCGCCAGCGTTTTGCAACTGTGTGCCAACGCGCTTTCCAGCACCTAAATCAAATGTTATATAGTAATATGCAGCATCCGAATACACGTTGAATTTATGTGAATATTTCTTTGTAAGCGTATCGTAAGTCCACGTATGCGGACCAGTTGCATAAAAGAGGGCATAATCATTATCGTTAAAAACACCGTCGTTTTCGCCTGCAACCATAATTGCATTTTCCCTTAGATCATCAGGCGTATAAGTTTTTATCAATTCAGGAAGCATACCTCCGCCATTACCATAAATGCGGAGATTCTTGGGGTTAATAGAAGCGGGATCTACTCCCATACTTTGTAGCAGCGCTTTGTCAATTTTGTACAAACCAGTTGAAGTTACCTTAAGTTTATACCATTTGCCAGAAGCTAAAACACTTGAACTTCCCGATTTATATGCGCTTTTGGAAGCAAAAGTTGTTGGGGAAATGGAAGCGTTTTTTATTTGTAATTGAAAAGAAATTAATTTCTCTGCAATGCCTAATGCATTTTTTCTAATGCTGCTAATGTACACTTCTGCAACACCATTTTTGAGGTGTTGACCTGTTTGTTTTTTTACAATAAACGACTCTGGAAGAGCAATGTCATTTAAGTTTTTTAGTTCAGAAGCTGTCAGTGCTTCTGTTTTCAAAGTTGTAAATTCAACATCAAAAGAGTTCAGTTTTCCTTCAAAAATTTGAGTTTGCTGAAAAAAAGGCAAGTGACCATATTCACTTAATTCTGTAGCGTTGTCAAAGGGAGAATTTGTTTTTCGATTTTCAGGATTGAACCACTTGTTGTTCCATACCAAAGTGATTTCTGATGAAAATGCAGATGTGAAAAGAGTGACAAAAATTATGGAGAAGAAGGCTTTCATTAATTTTTTATTGTAAACGAAAACGTGAATATATTATTTTAATATGACCAGTTTTTCAAAAACATTGTCAGAAGTTCCGTTGTCGCTCTTCACTTTTATTTTATAAACATAAACACCTCTGCCAATAGCATCTCCAAAATCATCAAGTCCGTCCCAATCAATTGGCCCCACTCTCTTGCTGTCGGCATAAATTCCCTCGGTGATCGTTTTTATCAACTTGCCCGATACCGTAAAAATTTGCACTGTCACCTCTAAGTTTTTCCCAATCTGATTGTGTTCAAAATAGAACCCAGTTTTGCTAGTGAATGGATTTGGATAATTCAATACGTGTTCCAATGCTGTATTGGCATTGGTAGACACGATAAATTCAGTATATCCTCGGGAAGAATTGTTGTAGCTGTCCCAAACTTTTGCTTCAATGGAGTGCTTGCCTTCGCTTAAATCCTCTAACTGGTATTGAATAGTACCTTTTTGATAGGAATTCAACGCGGGTTGGTAGTGCGAAGTAAGATCAATAACCTGACTTGTAGAATTATCCAGAATTGCTGACATCTCATGACCTACACTACCTTTTGTTAAATTAATACCGCTGGAATCGCACACATTAACGATCAATAGCGGAGAAGCAGAGGTAAGTCCGCCTGTAATAAATGAAGAATCATTCATGTATACATTTACTTCAGGACCGTCGCTGTCGGCACTAGCCTTGTCGAAAGCCCCACCAATCGTAATACTTTTGTTGTATCCCTGGGCGTCAATGCCATTTCCATTTTCGGCATACAGACTTATTTTTCCTGCGCCAAAGGCAGCGGCAATATCTTTAGGCACCATAAATTCAAAACTGAAGTCGCCTTGTTTTACAGTTGCGTTGCCTTTAAAAATCAGGTTTTGTTGCAGGGTGAATGGATAAGCTGATCCTGGGGCATCATTGACAAGAGTGTTATAATCAACGGCTTTATCTAAAATTTTCGGATAAATGGAACCGTTGAACCATGTTAATTTATTGCCTGCAGTGTCAGTAATGCTTCCTTCCATTTTTACTTTCATTAGCGCTCTTATAGTATCAGTTGCGGTGTTGTCATAAGAACTCATGACTTTATTCAATATTATTTCATGCTTTGGAAAAGCCATTCGCAAAGCTGGATCACCCAGCAAAGTGAAATTGCGGTCATTAATTCCTCCATTATTGATCACCTTTGTCGCCTTAAACATGTCGCCAAGACGAGTTTGATAGCCTGCTGGTTGGCTAAAGGCTACGTTATAAAATGTTTTATTTAAATTAAAATTAGGTGTAGAAAAAACTAACCGCACAGTAGATAATAAAGCAATTGCACCTCCATGTGGATTAAGAAAAAGAAGCTCTCCAGCTGATGTTCTGTCGGTAAGATCGTAGCGACTGAATTCACAAGTTGCAGTAACAAATAGTGGCATTTTGATACCGTTTTTCAGCCCAATGATATCAGAAGTTTCAAAAACTCCTTCAGAGGTTAATCCATCTTCTCCGCCATGTCCGGTATAATTTACCAAGAAAACACCTTCATTGATTTTGTTTTTTATTGCCTCTTTAGCATCGGGATAGCGGTCTCCTTCGCTGGTTTGTGTTTGTTGGAAAGCATCAATATAAATTTTATCTACATTGTATTGTGGCTGCTCATTTTCAACTTTGGTGGCGAGTTGATTGGCTTGATTTAAGTGAATATTATAATCTTCATCGTCGGCCATGAATAAGACTTCGTTACGCCAAGGTGCATAGACTTCCTTTTGCTGCTTTTGGTAAGAGGAATTTGAAGCATCAAAGTAGTTGGAATAGGCGAGCACTTTATCCACCAAAATTTTTGCCTGCTCTTTGCTTGTTACCGGAAAACGCCCGATGCCAATATCTAGTAAATCTCCATCAAAATTTCCCCAGTTTCCTTCATTGTTATCAAGTAATCCAAAGAAATCATCAGAGGTATAAGAAGCTGTACTTTTAGTGGAATTTACAGATTGATAGGTGGGAACAAAGTTGGTGCTGCCTTTTAAGATATTTTTATAATCGTAGGTGCCGTCACCAAACAGCAATAAATATCTTGGCGCATCAGAGGGTCCAGATGCTTTATCATATAACATTTTCATGAAATCACGAACAGCAACAATATCTTCAATACCTCCTGAAAATTCATTGTAAATTTGTTGAATATCCACTAGATGCACGCTGAGCGAATCAATATTTTGATGAAAGTCGGCCAATCTTTTTGCCTCACTCCAAAAGGAAGTGTGGGCAACAATAATTAAATCGGCGGGATCCAAAGCATGAAGATTTTGATTATTTATTTTGCCAATGTAATTAGGTGCAGCTGCCTTTTGAGGATCAAACAATACAAATTCTCTCAATGAATCTGCTGCAACATTAAAAACAATGGAGTCGTCAGAAAAGGAATTAATTTGTTCTTTCGGCGACGTGAAATTGGTGATTTCCCATAATGACAAAGCGCTAGTTGCCTTGCTTATTTTGTAATGCGCTACATTTCCATTCCCAAGAATACTGTGATCTCTGAAGAAAAATGGTGAACCATTATATTGTAGTTTTCTTCTGCCTGATAGCTCAATGTAATTAATCCATCCTTCGGTAAACACATCTGGAGCAAGGAGCTGAACATCAATTATCACACTGTCGTTGTTCGCTATAATCGACATTGTGCTTGTTTTACTTTTGGCAATATCATCGGTGGAATTCCCTGTGATTCTGGCAATATTAATAGGAGGGGAGATGCTGTCATTTGCAGTGATAATAAAGTTGCTCCCATTTGCATCAGAGCTTTTTGCAAATAGTTGTGCTTTGATGTCAATAGTTGAAAAGGGGACAAGATCAGGTAAAACAAATTGGAAGGATTGATTACCACTCCCCTGAAAGTGATTGCCTAACCACAATCTCCCACTCAATAAAAGGTTGATCTCATCTTTTTCATGAAAAATATGTTCATCAAAAGACGTTACGAATTTATTTTGAGGAAGCGCAGATTCACTCTGACTAACAAAGCTTTTTGGAGAATCGGAATTAAGAGTCATGAAATAATATACCGAATCGCTGTAAATATTATAGTCATGACTGTATTTGCCTGAAAGAGTGTCGAAATTCCACAAGTGCGGACCTTCAGCATAAAATAGCAAGTAATCCCCGTTGTCGAAAAAACCGTTGCCATTGTCCACCCGTTGCACTGCGAGTTCTGGCAAATCATCATATCTGGATTCACTGTTTGGATACGGCAGCATTTTTCCGCCTCTTCCATGCAGTTTAATGTTTTCCAATTTCGAAATTTCATTTACATCAATGCCTGTGTTTTTTATTGCAGAATAATCTAGCTTGTAAACCCCTTTTTCCGCCACACCCCATTTATACCAATTGCCAGAAGCAAGCACTGATTGATTAGTAGAATAAAATTGCACATTGCTTTTTGGCTTCGAAACTGACACAATTTCAATATCATAGTCAAAGGATTTAACTATTTGAATGTCTCCATTTTCATTTTTAAAAAGAGGGAAGATCAAAACAGAGACTACTGTTTTTTTTGCCGACACTCCTTTTTCTGATTTCCATTGAAAGGAATTGGGCAGTGTTTTTAAGTCAATTCCTTTTTTTTCAAAGGGTACTGAAATTACGTTGCGTACACTTACTTTTACCGAATCGGCAATTGTTGAAAGAGAAATGGATTCGTTGTGCCAAGCAATTTGAAAGTTCTGATTGTCTTGATAGATAAGGGGTTCCGTGTTTAAATCAACATGGCGATTTTGAGCTGCAAGGTCTGCTGCGTACAAAAATAAAAAGACTTGTATCACTGAATATAATCGTCTCACGGAGATTAAAGTAACTATTTTCCTGGTGGAATGGTAATTTTTTTCTGCCAAAAAGCATATTAAAACGTTGATTGTAAAAAAAATATTGTTACCTTTTGACTTCGTATCGATTATTAGGGTATTAGGTTTGTAAAAATAATTTGTATAATTGTGCCTGTGGAAAGTAAAACTATCTTAATGTTTAGTAAGCTGGGCGTTGTAACGCTATTGATGATTCTAAGCGAATTAGTCAATCCAACGCTTGCCCGTGCTCAGGATCCTGAGTTTACTCAATTTTATGCTAACCCTTTGTACCTGAATCCAGCAATGGCAGGGACTAACCGCTGTCCTCGGTTTGTTTCAAATTACCGAAATCAATGGCCAGCTATTTCCGGAACTTTTGTTACTTATAGTGCTTCGTATGACCAGCATGTAGATATTTTATCCGGTGGTATCGGTGTGCTTGTAACACAAGACCGCGCAGGTGAGGGAACTTTAAATACTTTGAATGCAAGTTTAATTTACTCTTACCACTTAGCGGTTAGTAAGTCATTTTCTATTAAAGTGGGCTTTCAGGGGACTTATCATCAAAAATCTGTTGACTGGTCAAAGTTAACTTTTGGTGACATGATTGACGCTAAGTACGGTTTTATTTATAAAACCAATGAGGTTCAACCAGGGAGCACAACCGTTTCTACTGTGGATTTCTCCGCTGGGATTTTGGGATATAGTAAGTCGTTTTTTATAGGAGGTGCGGTTCATCATATTCTTGAACCAAATGAAGGTTTCTTCGGACCAAGTCCTCTTCCAATGAAATTTACAGGTCATGCTGGAGCAGTTATTCCAATTGGGCCTCAACAAAAGGGCCGTAATAAGGGAGCTCCGCAAAGTTCAATTTCTCCTAACGTCCTATTCCGTATGCAAAAAGATTTTCAGCAATTAAATTTAGGGGTGTACGTTACCAAAGGACCTATAGTGGGTGGTATTTGGTACAGAAATTCGGATTCCTTTATTTTATTGGTGGGTGTGCAACAGGGCTTCTTTAAATTCGGGTACAGTTATGATGTAACGGTTTCTAAATTAAGTAATGCTACAGCGGGTTCTCATGAGATTTCTCTGGCTCTTCTGTTCGATTGTAAACCACGAACAAAAAAATTCAGACCATTGAGTTGTCCGTCATTTTAAATTGAATTATTAATAAGTAAATATATATGAACCCTAAGAGGCATTTAAAATCAGGTAGTGTTTGTGCGATAGCAGCCCTGGCATTATTTTATGGTTGCGGGAAAGATGTATCCAACACAACTGGTTGGAACAATAACGATCCTAAAAATGGTGGTTTTGAAGTACAACCTTACGGTGAACAGGAAACTGGTCCGGGCTTGATCTTAGTTGAAGGTGGTAGATTTACCATGGGTCAAAATGAGCAAGATGTAATGTATGAATGGGATAGCAAACCGAGAACAATGTCGGTTTCTTCTTTTTATATGGATGAAACAGAAATCCGTAATATCGACTGGAGAGAGTATGTTTACTGGTTGAATCGCGTTTTCGGACAATCTTATCCTGAGGTTCCTAAAAAAGCTTTGCCAGATACATTGGCATGGAGAGATGAATTGGCTTACACTGAAGAATATGTTGATTGGTACTACAGACATCCGGCTTACAATGAATATCCGGTTGTAGGTGTGAACTGGTTGCAAGCTACTGATTATTGTATTTGGAGAACTGACCGTGTGAACGAAATGATCATGATCAGAGAAGGAATTTTGAAAGTGAATCCGAATCAACAAGATGATGACAACTTTAACACTGATGCTTATTTGAATGGCCAATATGTAGGTGAAGTAAAAGGTGATTTAGTTAACCTTGATCCTAACACTGGAGGTTTCAGAAAAGTAATGAGGGAAGATGGTATCATTCTTCCAAAATATCGTCTCCCAACAGAAGCTGAATGGGAATATGCAGCTATTGGTTTAATTGGAAATACAATCGATGAACGTATTATCGACCGCCGTGTTTATCCTTGGAATGGACACTGGGTGCGTAACAAAGACGATAAATGGCAAGGTGAAATGATGGCCAACATCATGAGAGCGAAAGGTGATATGATGGGTGTTGCGAGCAAGTTGAATGACGCTGCCGATATCACTGCTCCGGTTAGATCTTTCTGGCCTAATGATTATGGTTTATATCATATGGCTGGTAACGTATCTGAATGGGTAATGGACGTTTATCGCCCGTTGACTTTGGAAGACGGAAATGAATTTAGAGCTTTCAGAGGTAATGTATTCAAGACTTTGCAGGAAGATGCGAGTGAGCCTGATGTACTTGCTGAAAAAGATAGTTTAGGTAGAATGGTATACAGAGATGTTGACGTTGAAAAAGATAACTTGGCGCAAAGAAGAAACTACAAAAGAGCGAATAACATCGACTTCTTAGATGGTGACTTCACTTCTTCTGTTTACTTTACTGACGAAGGTTACAAAGATGCAGCGAAGCAAAACAAGCTGATGTACGAAAATGCAGCGCCAACGGTTGAAGGTCATTCTATGATGTCACAAAGAACACGTGTTTATAAAGGTGGTTCTTGGAAAGACAGAACATATTGGATGGTACCTGGTACAAGAAGATATTTGGATGAAGATCAGGCAACGGATTGCATTGGTTTCAGATGTGCAATGCACAGAGTTGGAAGTCCGGTACCTTACGGTAAAGACAATTAGTAACAAAATTTAGTCAGATATTGATCATTAAAATCCCTCAGCCGCAAAGCAGAGGGATTTTTTATTTCTTTTTTTATGAGTATTGAAGAGTTGTACAAAATATTTTTAGCGCAGAATCAACAGATCTGCACGGATACCCGGAAGATAGAAAAGGGGGCAATTTACTTTGCTTTAAAAGGAGGAAATTTTGATGCTAATTTCTTTGCGCAATCCGCTATTGAAGGCGGTTGTTCATATGCCGTTGTGGACAGTCAGGAACTAATTAACGACAAGTTTATTGTAGTGGCTGATGCCTTAAAAACTTTACAGGATCTTGCCAATTTTCACAGAAAACAATTCAAGATTCCCGTAATTGGTATCACAGGAACCAATGGAAAAACAACTACAAAAGAATTGGTTGGAGCGGTGCTTTCCACGCAATTTAAAGTGCATTATACCAAAGGGAATTTAAACAATCATATTGGTGTTCCATTGACTTTGCTCTCCATGACAAAGGATGCTGAAATCGCTATTATTGAGATGGGAGCCAATCATCCTTATGAAATTGAGTTTTTGTGCAATATCGCTGAGCCAGATTATGGAATGGTGACTAATATGGGAAAAGCGCATTTGGAGGGTTTTGGAGGCTTTGAAGGGGTAGTTAAAACCAAATCTGAAATGTATGATTTTGCTGCTTTGCACAATGGAAAAGTATTTGTGAATGCAGCCGATCAATTGTTGATGAAACAATCTGCGCGTGTAAAGCAGCGCTTGCTTTATCAAAACGCTGGTTTTTACGGAGACGTACTCGCCCTTTCACCTTATGTCAATGCCATGTTGCATCTTGGCAAAGAAGAAACAGAAATAAAAACAAAACTCTTTGGTGAGCACAACTTGATCAACATGGTTGCAGCAGCAGCAGTGGGCAGAGAGTTTGGCGTATCAACCGCCAATATTAAAAAGGCTTTGGAAGAATACCAACCCGAAAACAATCGGTCGCAAATTAAAAAATCAGCCAAAGGAAATACACTGATTTTAGATGCTTATAATGCTAATCCTACCAGCATGACAATGGCGTTAACAGCCTTTACAAAGATAACCGCAAGAAATAAAATAGCAATTGTAGGTGATATGTTGGAGTTGGGTGAAGCTTCAGAAGCGGAGCATAAAAATATCATACGCCTTTTGGAGCTCAATAAGATCAGCGCTTTTTTGGTAGGTGCTGAATTCACTAAATGCAATTCAGCTTTTCAAAGTTTTGAAAACTCCACTGATCTAAAGACTTTCCTTGCTACTACTACTATTGCCGACACCACCTTTTTGATAAAGGGATCCCGAGGAATAAAGCTGGAAGTGGTAGAAGAAGTATTGTAAAAAAAGCCCATGATTTTGTCATGGGCTTTTACATTGTATTTTTTTATTTCTATTTCTGAGAACCTACATAAAAAGTAAACTCCAGAAGTCCGCGGAATCCACTGTAAAAGAAACTGTTGTTAAAAGAGCTCATTCCTACGCCAGATTCAACTGTAACACTCATTCTTTTATTTCCCAAGGGAAATACTTCAACACCAATGGGAATGAAAGTGTTATAAGCTACAGAATTACTAGTGTTGGTATGCGTAAAAGATGTGCCCATACCAATGCCAAAATAAGGCTTTGCATTATCAGAAGTAAAAACGCGCATAATACCACTGATATTGGGGCTCACGGTATACCAATTATTTCCGGTTCCTAATCCAACGCGACCTATCAGTCCGAGTCTTTTTTCAGGATCACTTTTGATGTTTAAACCGCCATTTCCAAGTCCCACTCCAATCACTTGAGCATAAGACAACGAACTTGCAAAGCAGAACAAAAGTGCGGGAATAATTTTTTTCATAATTGGGTTTGTGTGTTTCTTTAAAATACTAAATCTATTTTAATCCAAAGATCCAATCATTTTTTCAGGTCTAACCCATTCATCAAATTCTTCCGGTTTTAAGTAGCCCAATCTTACAGCTTCCTGTTTTAAAGTTGTGCCATTTTTATGAGCTGTTTGGGCTATCTCTGCAGCTTTGTAATACCCAATTTTGGTGTTCAAAGCAGTAACAAGCATTAAAGAGTTGTTCAAGTGTTCCTGAACTCTTTGTGTGTTTGGTTGAATTCCAACGGCGCAGTTGTCGGTAAAGGAAACGCAAGCATCACCAATCAATCTTGCAGAGTTGAGGAAATTGAAAATCATTAAAGGTTTGAAAACATTCAATTCAAAATGTCCATTCATTCCACCTACAGAGATAGCAACGTCATTTCCTAAAACTTGGCAGCACACCATAGTGAGGGCCTCACATTGTGTTGGATTTTCTTTTCCCGGCATAATGGAAGATCCCGGTTCGTTGGCAGGAATGGTGATTTCACCAATGCCTGAACGCGGACCAGAACAAAGCATTCTGATGTCGCTCGCGATTTTCATTAGGCTTACAGATAGCTGTTTCAAGGCACCGTGAGTTTCCACTATGGCATCATGAGCGGCTAGCGATTCAAATTTATTTTCAGCAGTAACAAAAGGATGACCTGTAAGTTGAGCAATGTTTTTTGCTACCAATTCTGCATAGCCTTTTGGGGTGTTGATTCCTGTGCCTACAGCAGTTCCACCCAAAGCCAATTCAGAAAGATGAGCCAGTGTGTTATTTAAAGCTTTTAAGCCATGATCCAATTGCGATACGTAGCCACTGAACTCTTGTCCGAGGGTAAGAGGTGTAGCATCCATAAAATGCGTTCTGCCAATTTTCACCACGTTTTTCATTTCTTTTGATTTTGCTGCGAGGCAATCTCTGAGTTTTTTTACGCCTGGAATGGTGTTTTCCAACACTATTTTGTATGCCGCAATGTGCATTGCAGTAGGGAAAGTGTCATTAGAAGATTGTGATTTGTTCACGTCGTCATTGGCATTCAAAAGTTTTTCTCCTTTGCCCAGTTGATTGCCTAAAATGACGTGTGCACGATTGGCAATCACTTCATTCACGTTCATATTGGATTGAGTCCCTGATCCAGTTTGCCACACTACTAATGGAAACTGATCATCTAATTTTCCTGAAAGTATTTCATCGCAAACAGTGGCAATAGCATCTGATTTGTCTTTTGCAAGAGCACCAAGCGTTTCATTGGTTTGAGCAGCAGCTTTTTTCAAGTAAGCGAAGGCACGAATAATTTCAATTGGCATTTGATTGCCGCCAATTTTAAAATTCTCTATAGATCGCTGTGTTTGTGCTGCCCAGTATTTATCGGCAGGAACTTTTACTTCACCCAAGGTGTCTTTTTCGATTCTGTATTCCATGATTATAAGTATTTTTTAAGTTTTGCATCGGAGCTCACATCGTTCACAAATTGTTTGATTTGTTGTTCATCTCCTTTAGGACAAATCAATAAAACATTGTCGGAGTCAACAATAATAAAATCGTTCAATCCGCTAACCACAACAAGTTTCCCGTTAGATACATTGAAAATATTGTTTTCGGAATTGTACACTTTTACATTTTTTCCAATCACTGCATTTCCTTTGTCGTCCTTGTCGAGATGCTCATACACTGAACCCCAAGTACCTAAATCCGTCCAGCCGAATTCACAAGGCAATACATACATATTCTTTGCTTTTTCCATAATTCCATAATCAATGGAAATGTTGGTGCATTCTGAATATGCTTTAATAATAAATGCCTCTTCCTGTGGGGTATTGTATGCGTTTTTGCCTTCTTTAAAAATGTTGTTGATTTCTGGAAGGTGTTTTTCCAAAGCGGTGATGATGCTTTTTGCCGACCAAATGAAAATCCCGCTATTCCATGAAAAATCACCGCTTTGAAGAAAAAACTTAGCCATTTCAAGGTTAGGTTTTTCGGTGAAAGTTTTCACTTTTTTGAGTTTCGATTCGAATTTAAATGATTCGTCTGTGGCTTGAATGTAGCCATATCCTGTATCTGGACGGTTAGGCTCAATGCCTAAAGTAACCAAACAATCATCCATGGAACATGCATTCAAAGCGGTTTTTAAAACCTCTGTAAATACATCTTCTTTCAAAATAAGGTGATCTGAAGGGGCGATGATTAGTCGAGCCTCAGGATTAAGTGCTGCAATTTTATGAGAAGCGTAGGCTACACATGGAGCGGTATTTCTTCGCTGCGGTTCGCATAAGATTCGACTTTCATCGATATTGGGCAATTGTTCTTGAATTAATTCTTTGTATTCAACATTTGCTACAATGAATATATTTTCTTTCGGACAAACTTTTTCAATTCTTTCAAACGTTAGTTGCAAAAGGGTTTTGCCTACGTTTAAAATATCAAGAAACTGTTTTGGTTTTGAACTTTTGCTAATTGGCCAGAACCTGCTTCCGATCCCTCCGGCCATGATAATACAGTAGTTGTTTTTCATTTATCGATTGTCGTTTTTTCTTTAGGGAAACTAAAGTATTAAAATTGCTTGGAAAACGCGCTCAAATCTGCATTAAAATACTTCGCCCAGGTTAAAGAAAAATCCTTTTGAGCCATCAGTTGCTATTCCGTAGCTTACCAAAAGGTTAACATTGGAGCGCTTGTTAAGTTTGGTGCGCAATCCACAACCAATGCCTGGAATTATTTTTTTAAACTGGTTGCTCGGCCATTCTGCTACGCTTTGCACGTTGGCGAATAGGGCGCCATTAAAGAGCCCGTTCCTGGATATTTTAAAACGATATTCTGTTTCCAGGTACATCAGGTGTTTTCCTATGTACCTTCCCTGACGGAATTGTCGTGCTGCGTTGGTATAACTGTCCCATCCGGTGCTTGGGAGATCGAAGTAAGGCGGTTTTCCCGCCAAAGTAAAAATATTATAACTCCAAAAGGCCAATATGTTTTTTGTTTTTGAAGGAAGGGCAATATAAGTTCTGAAATCTGTAAAAAGCGATTGCCAGTTGTTATCGCTGCCTAAAAAAGTACGGTTGTCGCGGAAGATAGCATTTCCGAAATATTCGCCGGCTACAGGGGCATTGGAATTTTTCCGAATGTCGTAAAGTAAATTGGCCGACCATCCGGAGGATACTGTTTGTGGTCCGTTTCCATAATTTTTGAAATGGTTGTCGGGCTGACTTTCAGGATCCTTTTCACGAATTTTGTAATGATAATCAAGGTTATAGCCTATGCCTCCCAGGAAGTTATGGGCAATTCTCTTTAAAGCCAGCTGATACACTCTTATGTAATCATAATACACTAGCATCTCATTGGAAACAGTACTGCTACCACCCAGTCCGTAATTGAAAGCGTTATAATTATAATAGCGCCAGTCGCCGGAGAAATTCCATTTATTTCCTTTTGACCAGATGTTCAGGTTGATGGGCACCAGGATTTGGTTGAGTTCCGAGTACTCAGCAATTGCGTTGATGGTAGAAATATTGGTCTTTCTGTCCTTTCCTGCATAAAATGAAAAGTTGGAGATGATCACGGCGGTAAATCCAGTTTGAATGGCGTAACCCAAGGCGGGAAGCACTGCGATGTATACGGTAGAGTCTTCCTTGATCGTATCCTTGTTTGGGATTTCTTTGATGCCCAATGTTTTGCGTGCTATATCAATGAGGTCAACTTCCCGGACTGTACTGTCGTTTTGAGCGGTTAAAAAAAAGGGAAAAAGTAGAAGGAGGCAGAGGAGAGATGCGTTTGTTTCAAAGATTTCCATTTTAATTTATTTGCTCCACGGGAGTAGAAGCATAAATGGTGTACCATCTTTTGTTGCCTAGATTATAGCATTTGTAACGTACTCGTATTTTTTCTTTTTTGCGAAAAACCTCAGTACGCTCTGTAAGCTTGAAATGACTGTTAAATGGCAATTCATGCAAAACGGTTTGCGGTTTGTGCTTATCGGCAATTTTAATGGCATTCAGCAAAATGTGATTGCTGTATATATTCGCTTTTAAATTGTCGGCTTCTAAATCAATGGCTTGTCTAAGTACAACAGGCAGACGAGTGTTTTTTTGTAGTTTATTCAAGATTTTCTTGAAATTGTCTTTCCATTCTTGACCGTGTGGCTGAACGCGGGAACCGTATTCGTTCCAAGTAACAAGATGCGCCCATTCGTGTAAAAAAACTATCAATAAAAAATATGGCGTTAAATCTCTGTTGAGCTCTATGGTTAAGGGTTTTGAGCGTGATCTGCTGAAGCAGCCCAATCGTCCTTTTCGAGGTTCGGTAATGTTCAGGTCAAATTCTTGCCCTCTAGTTAAAGAGTGCACAAAAACAATCGATTGAGCAGGTAAACGTTTGTAAAAGTCCGCCCGACTGCTATATTTTCTCAACTCTTTCCAGTTTCTCATTGCTTTTGTTGAATGACGGACAATCACTGCACTTATCTTTTTTAAAAACCTTGCATCCAAATAACATTACCATGCAGCAAAAACACAAAGCAATTATCTTTTCCATACGACAAGGTTTATAACATCGTAAATTTAGTAAAATGATTTTCTAAATAATGTCTATTTTTGGTAAAAATGCTCGGATGATTAATATTTTAACACACTTAGGGGCTTACTTCCTAATGCTGCGTAAGGCGTTCACGAAACCCGAGAAAATGAAAATATTTTTTAAGAGGCTCAGCGTTGAAATTGAACTCATCGGGGTAGATTCTTTGGCTCTTGTTTCTATTCTCTCTCTTTTCATGGGTGCCGTTATCTTAATTCAAAGCGCATACAACTTTGAAAATCCATTAATACCGGCTTATGCCGAAGGAGTTGCCACACGTGATTCTATGCTTTTGGAGTTTTCCCCTACTATAATTTGTTTGATTTTGGTAGGTAAGGTAGGTTCCAGCATTGCTTCTGAATTGGGAACAATGAGAGTTACCGAACAAATTGATGCTTTGCAAATTATGGGTGTTAATCCGGTTAATCATTTGGTTTTACCTAAAATTGTTGCTGGCGTGCTTATTATTCCTTTCCTCATTCTGGCAAGTATGACTTTAGGAATTTTTGGCGGCTATCTGGCTACTTTAATTACTGATTCTGTTTCTACCAATAAATACATTTATGGCTTGCAGTATGGTTTTGTTCCTTACTATATCGTTTATGCGCTCACTAAAACCGTGGTATTTGCATTTATACTCACTTCTGTTTCGGCCTATCACGGATACAACGCTAAAGGAGGGGCGCTAGAAGTGGGGAGATCGAGTACTAAAGCAGTGGTTTACAGTACTATTGTGATTATTTTGTTCAACCTCATTCTGACTAAATTACTTTTGAATTAAATGATAGAGATTGGCAACATATCCAAGGTTTTTGGCGACAGAAAGATTATTTCCGAAGTGTCCATGTATTTGGAAACTGGCAAAGTGAACATGGTAATTGGTCAGAGTGGCGCCGGGAAATCAGTATTGTTAAAATGTCTTGTAGGTTTAGTGGAGACCGACGGTGGTGAAATATGGTACGATGGTAGGAATTTCACTGACATGGATTACGAGCAGAAGAAAGAATTGAGAAAGGAAATTGGTATGCTTTTCCAAGGTGGAGCATTGTTTGATTCACTTACAGTAGAAGAAAATGTGGCCTTTCCATTGGAAATGTTCACTAATATGAGCAAATCCGAAAGATTGGATCGCGCCAATTTTTGTTTGAAAAGGGTAAATCTCCCAAATTCCAATAAACTTTTTCCTGACGAAATAAGCGGTGGGATGAAAAAGCGGGTGGCCATTGCACGTGCCATCGCCATGAATCCGAAGTATTTGTTTTGTGATGAGCCTAACTCAGGTTTAGATCCTCAAACCTCTATAGTTATTGATAACCTGATCAGAGAAATTACTTTGGAATACAACATGACAACGGTTGTTATTTCTCACGACATGAACTCGGTGATGGAAATTTCCGATAATATCTTTTTTATTTTTAGCGGACAAAAATGGTGGGAAGGTAAGCGCAACGACTTGCTAAAAGCCGATAATAAAGAGTTGTGTGATTTTGTTTATGCTTCTACTTTTATGAAGGAATTTAAGGATTTCAGAAAATGAGAAAATGGCATATATTTCAAATATCTTTTTTTTTCTTTCTCTCTTTTCAAATTGTTAACGCGCAGCAAGAGGTTCCGGTGAACGTTGGGAGCCTTATTATCGATAAGAACATCACGGAGACGAGCATTCATATTCCTGCCAAAAGAAAAATTTTGTCGCTGGAACAACGCACACTTATGGGAAAGGTAAATCCTATGAGTTATCTTTCAGCAGGCTTGTTGTTTTTTTATCAGCGAGTGCTGTCCGAACAGATTCAGGCCAATTGTGTGTACCACATTTCCTGTTCAGAATACACCAAAAAACAAATAGAGAAAAGAGGCCTGATCATTGGGATTTTAAAGGGTTGCAATCAATTGAACAATTGCTTTACAGGAATCATGAGCGAATATCCCGAATACAAGATTTCGGAGGATCTCAAGGTTATTAATTCTATCGGAGATGAGGAATAGCATCATTTTTCTTGTTTTTTTTTCATGGCAGTTATCGGCTCAAATCAATAAAGAGTTCATTAATCATTTATCAGTGCAGAAATTGCCTGCAGAACACTTCTGTTATTTGAATTCCTTGTCGGTGTCTGCCAATCAGGATTCCTTGTGTTTTTATAAATCGAAATATTATCTACAGTATTTTGATGATTCGCTGTTCAGGGCAAATGTTTTTCTTTGTCCAACTCTTTTTTTTGCAGACACATGTATGATCAACTATGCCAATTGGAGATATATTAAAGAGAAAGGAAAAACAAGAGATGAATGGTTTGGTTGGATGAAAGCCAATGAGAGCAAGTATTTTTTTTTTAATTATTTAAATAGATATTATGAAGCGGGACTAAATCCGCAAACCTTCAATAGTAGTTATTTGCCTCCTGAGTTGAAAAACAGCTTTGTGAAATATCGTCGTATTGACAATAGAAGCCCATATGCAGCTGCAGGTTTGTCGATATTGGTGCCCGGATTAGGAAAGCTGTATGGGGGTAGGAAACGCTCCTTTGTCAACACTCTATTCATGCATTCTATGTACGGATTTCAAACTTATGAAAGTGTTGCAAAACTCGGGTTTACGCATCCATATAGTGTTTTTTCACTAGGACTGCTGAGTGTATTTTATGTAGCGAATATTTATTCAAGTTATCATGATCTTAAGGAATACAAAATCATGCTCAAGAATCAATTCTATGAAGATGTGGCGAATTACTATTATCCTTATTCTGAGTCTTGCATTCTGCGATAGAATTCAGGCTAAAGAAAACATTGATGAAGAGTTGATGAAAATAGAGTATTCTATTTTTTCTTCTGTTAATGATACGTTGCGTAACATTTTGATTTGTAAGAAATTCAATTATTGCCTTGCACAAGGCAGATATGACGCTCAAACTTTTTTAGAAGCAAAAAGGGTAGATCATAAATTATTGCCTGATTCTTTGCAATGGAAGTATTTGTGGAATGCTTCTTTGCTCGCACATCTTAATAATGACAGGGATTACAGTTCTTTTTACCTCAATCGGTTGGAAGAGTTGAAGCGGGATACTTTGTATGTTGAGCGCAGAATTCTTCGCGTTTATCAGAACATCGGCGATGATACGCTGATTGCTGGGGATCTTGGGCATTTATTGAGAATCGACAGTCTTTTTGCATGTTTGGGTTGTCTGGCTAACATTAATCATAATGATACAACCGATCAGGAAAATCATTTTATTCTGGCATCGGCCATTATACCAGGATCGGGAATGATGCTGAATGGTTATTTTGTAAAAGGAATCACGGCACTTATTCTCAATGCGTCGGTAGGGTTTGTTGTTTATCTATTTCTCAAAGAAGCTTTGGTGATTAATGCAGTTGGTTGGGGAGGTGCACTTTTCACTAAATTTTATGTAGGTAATCTTAAATTGACAAATGTTCTTTACCAGAAGAAAAAGGAAAAAGTCAAATCTGAACAGAATTTACTTTGCTATACTTCTGTTAAAATGAAGTTGCAAAAATACCCTTTGCGTTTTTTGTAAATTCTTACCAGCCGATGCCGAAATTATAGCCAAATATAAACATCGGAGCTAATATTGAACCGCGTTCCCCGGTTTTTTGATGAAAGCCTGTTATAGGGTCAGATTTGTAAATATCAAAACTTCTGGATAAAAAGGAGAGTCCATAATAGAGCTCGTGGGTAGATTTGATTTTTCCACTGGTAGAATAGTATTGTCCGAGGATAATGTTGAAAGAGTTGTTTCTTATAGAAACACGGTCGTTCTCTAACAAAGGGAACACCTCTTTTTCTAAGTTAAGTTGGTAGTTATATAAACGGTAATTCAATTCAATGTATGATTCATCCCAATCAAACAGCCAGCTATAAAGTGAATAACTCGACTCAAAATAAGCTCTTCCGGCAAGAGAAAAGTAAAAATTGCTTCCGGCATTCCATTTTCCATAATTCATCATTTCATACATGCTGATAGAGGTGGTAACGTTGTTAATGTCGCCAAATATTTCAGCTAAAGAGAAATTGGCAGAATAGTCTCTTGAGAAGCAATAGCCTAAACTGGCTTGGGCAGAAAACACATCGCTCAATGTTCTTTCGTAAGAAACAGAAGCTATCCCCTTGAAAAATAGAAAAGGAGATAGCTTAATGGTGTTTAAAGGTCGTGTGATTGAGAAGGAAGATGATCCGTTATTATTGGAACTATTAAAAATCGGACTATTTGAAGGCGAATACATGTCATCCATTTCATTTTTAGGACCGTTTTGTGCAAAAACACTTGCGGCAATTCCGCAGTAAAACAGAACAAAAAATACGTAATATTTCATCTCCAACTTTTTCATTTTATTTCATTGGTGCAAGCGTTCCTAAACAGCCTTTCCCTTTGTAAATGTCGCCATTGTAAAACATTAGCAGAACAGGAGGGCAAGCTAGAGAAGCTGCGCATGTCAAGATAGTTGGCAGTGGTTTGAAGCTTGTCTTCACATGATTGAAATAGAAGCGATTTTCAAATACCTGAATAGCCAAGGGATTTACGGATTTTCTTTCTGCTTTTGGTGTTGTAGGACTGTTGATCATGTAGGTTCTTTTCTGAAATTTTCCAGTTTCATAGCTGAATACAGCGTACTCCAGCTGATCTCTACTTTCTTTCATTGACTTTGATTTCTTTTTTGTTTTTCCTTTTTTCGTTGCCCCTTCGTTATAAGCAGAACCATACAATACATAGAAGTTTGCTTTGTCATTTATAACTGTAACATCCCATTTGTACCATCCCGAATAGGTAATTTCTCTATCAAGGTTGGATGCCCAAACGATATCTCCGTCTGCATCAATTCTAAAAGCGGTGACGTTGCTTTTTTCACAATAATAGTTTGTTGTACAGCTTCTTCCGCCGTTAGCATTGGTGGTACAAGTAGTTACAGAGTAGTTGTACATTCTGGAGCAAAACAGGACCAGATTATTATTATCCGCAGACTGAACATTTTCAATTACATAATCACTTTGCAGGGATTCCTCGTCGGATTTTGCTGCGTCATTCCCTTTTTTAAGGTCTTTTCTTCGTGCTTTTTTCTGATCTTCTTTGTCTTTAACGAAAAGCTGATTTAACTGATCTTTGGTGAACATTGAAAAATTAATGGATTTTACAGTGTTTGAAGCATTGTCAATAATAGCATAAAAAATACCGTGTGTATCCCATCCATTTGGGTCTTTTTTTAAATCACAAAAGAAACCAAAAACTTTAGTGGTTTGTTTACCGATTATATAATTGAAATCAAAAATATTTTTGTTGTCAAATTTAAATTCTAGCGGCTTTAATACACCAGTTTTCAAATCCACAACTGATATGATAGGATAAGCAGAGGATTCTCCTTTAAGTAATAATTTTCTTTCTTCCCCGTCTTTGTTAACAAAGGATTTGATATGTAGATTACCATCATTTCCAAGTTCATAGGATGACGATAAACTGTTTGAGCGGCGTGTAATGAGATAAGGTAAAGTTACCTGCCCAGATGCTTCGAAACTAAAATCTTTATTCAGTAAACGGTATTCAATTTTGACGTTTTCATTTTTGTCTCCAGCCATTTCCCCTCCGATCAATATTTTGTCCTCTATTTCTTTGTTTCCCATTACAAAGAGTTCAGGTTTTTTCTTTTGTCCTTTTTCAGCAGACAGCTCATAAATTTTTTGTAAAGGCTTTATCACTTTGAGATTGGCATCAAAACTTTGTACATATAGTTCGTCTTTCAGCTTGGATTCTTTGAACCAGAAGACATATACGGTGTTTTCAAAAACAATTGTTTTATAGAAAATTAGATCCTTGTATTTTTCTTTTGCAGCCTTATTTTCAGGAAATCCTATCAAGGCAGCTGTAAAAGTTTTCTTCATCGTCAGCTTATCAAAAGCCACCAGTTTTATTTTGCTGATGCGTTGATTTTTTTTGAAGGGGCTGGCCATTTGAAAGCGAATGAATTTTCCGTAGATGTATTTTGAGTTTATCCCGCTAAAATCCCCGAAAAAACCATCTTTGCCATTGTCGTAAACCTGCATTTCCGACCATGAGGCCTTTAACTCTTGAGCCTTGGAAACACCAAAGGATAAACATAAAAAGAATAAAAATAATCGCGCTTTCATTGTTTTAATTTTTAAATTATTAATTACCATCCAACTCCAAATGTATATCCTGCTAGTAAAGTAGGACTGTAAACATTTATTTTTTCGTTCGTCATTACATCAACAGTGTATGTGCTGAAATTGTAAGTGACATCTTGTTTTACAAATTTATTATAGGAAATGACTCTCATTCCAAAACCGAAGTAAAAATCATGTGTTGTTTGGATTTTCCCAGAGGTGCATGATGAGAAGCCCCATGACATATTAATCACAGAGTTGTTTATACTGGTTTTTGTTGTGCCAACTTGCGAAGTAATTGCAAAAGTATTGGCATAAAATCGTCCGCTCAGATCCACATAAGAATTGATGTCATCACTTAAGAAACCGTCATAATATATTCTCATCCCAAGTCCATAATACATGTTGCCTGGCTTTACAAAACTTCCTTCATAAATTATTTCATATGCGGTGAGACTGGAGTTTTCTGTAAAAGAAAATTCTGAAAGGAATTCGCTAGATAGAAGCAACATCCAATCTCTACTGAAAGCATAGCCTAAACCACCAGTTAACGAAAGATTCGGGTTAATGAAACGCTCATAGTTTATGGCAATTATACTTCTGGTGAGTAAGGTTGGAGATAATTTTATGATGTTTTTTGGGCCATCAGAAAATGCTCCGTGAGAAAAATTTTTCGCCCCCATTAAAGATGTTGCAGGAGGGGTGTATACATCATCAAATTCATTTTTGTTTTGCGCACAAAGGATGTCACTAATAAACATAAAAATGCAGGAAAATATAATCGATTTGTAGCCTTGCATTTATTTTATTTTTATCAAAACTGAATAAGGAGTAATGTTCTTGATTAGTTGTTCAGTATTCAGGTTGCTTGCTGTATAAGTTGGCAGGGCAATAGTTTCTGGCAATAG
The DNA here is from genome assembly GCA_026390935.1 of Bacteroidota bacterium. Taxonomy (GTDB): domain Bacteria; phylum Bacteroidota; class Bacteroidia; order Flavobacteriales_C; genus JAHEZL01. Next base: position 5,453 of record JAPLEZ010000065.1, on the reverse strand, counting down.
TTCCACTAATGTTTTTATGTAATTCAATTTTATTGCATAGGAAACATTGTCTGCATCATGAATTTTCGCATTGATTACACCGATTAATTGCCCTTTGTCGTTAAAAACTGGTCCACCACTATTTCCTGGTTGCACAGGAATAGAGGTTTGAAAAGCATTAATGGCATTGTTGTATCCCGTTTTTGCACTTATTTTTCCGTCATTGTATTTTGCTTCTTTACCCATTCCTCCAAGTGCATATGGATAGCCAATGGTGAACACAGAGGCTCCTACTTCAATGCCTCCTGTCTCTTTAAACGCATATTTTAAAGGTGAAGGAAGGGGAGCGAAATTTTTGTCGGTTATTTTAAGAATGGCTAAGTCATTGTTGGCATCTTTTTGAACGATTTCAGCACTGTATGTTTTTACCGCTCCGTTTTCTAGGATTTCTACCGAAATGGTTTTGGCATCATCAATAACATGGTAGTTGGTGAGCACATAGCCGGTTGTGCTAATTATTAATCCCGAGCCCGTTCCCTTTACATCTAAATCCGATTTAGACATTTCAATGTCTGAGGAGTTGAAATTTACTTCTTTGTATATCACGTTATTAAAATTCACACTTGATTTACCACTTACCACGAAGCCGATATTGCTGCCGTAACATCTGAAAGAGGTAGTGGTAGAATACTGGATTTTACCATTAATTGAAAAAATTGTTTGCTCGCCAGAGATCACTTTAAGTAAATTTTCGCTTCCTTTCTTTATTGCAGAGCTAAACATGCCTTCCACTATAGTATTGGACACTCCTTCGAATACCATTCCAATATAGAAGGAGGATTCGGTAATGAGAAAAAAGTTGTAGTTGTTCCAGTCTTTGAATCCGAATAAAAGGCCTGTTTTGCAGCCGCTTTTCAACTCTGCTGTGTTTAAGATTGTTTCAATGGTATAAAAGTTGGATTGTGAAGGAACACTTATATAACGTGAGGTTCCATCATTGGTTAATGATGTTAGCACCAATTTTTCATTTTCTATTTTTGAAATGCTTTTATCGCTGGAGTATAGATCCCAGTCGTTTCTGTTGTTGTGGAACTCTTCTTCAAAGATCTGACTAACCTGTCCGTCTTCATTGTATTCTTTGTATTGAATGTCGGATTTGCCTTTTTTATATACAACTTCTTTCCAGATTTTGCCGCTTTCATAATAATAGATGGACATTCCATCCTCTAATCCTGCTTCGTCAAAATTCCGAATGTACTTAGGTTTACTATTTTTGTAATACCATTTGCAATTTCCAGTGTAACGGTTTAACGATTCGTCACTGGTGCTGGCACTAATGATTTGTCCTTCGAAATAAACGCCTCCACCATTTACATAATAAGATTTGTAATTATTTGCTCCGGCTTTTGTTCTGTAGTAATATGCAGAAGATTCCACACAACTTTTGCCTAGCTTATCAAAGAATTTTTTTTCTCCGGATTGTGCAAAACATAAGGAATTTAAAACACTGAGGAAAAGTAAGCAATACAGGGTTTTCATCGGAGAGAAATGATTTTTTAGAATACTTTTTTTACCACAATTTTATTTTAGGCCTTATGGAGGCACAAATATATAATTTGGATTTTAATTTGAAAGTATATTTTTCGGAGTGGAGTTTTATTCCTTCACGAATTTTTTCATTTCTCCTCCATTCAGTGAATAGAAATATATTCCTGAACTAAAATCATTAAGATTTATTTGAGCGAAATGTTGTCCTTTTATTTGTTTGCCTTCCTCCTTTTGAAAAATCAATTGTCCGGCAATATCATAAATACGAACAGAAATTTGTTCTTCACCTTTTAGTGAATAGGCAATCAACACTTCGTTGGTGGCAGGATTTGGAAAACAATTTCCGATTGAAATTTCTGCAGAAGGATTTACACCCAGCCAGTCATCATCATAAGATGTTTTTGCCCTTAACCAGTGGTGTTCAGGAAAATCTTTTGGCCATATCCATGATGGGTAAAATGCTTCATACCAAGAGGACATTGGGTTCATATTGTCGTAGTATGCCCAGTAGGAGCAATTCCACTCTCCAGCATTGTATTGTTGAAAGGTGTTTGGACCTTGTTCTTCCCAAGCGAAGGTATTGAATGTGTTTCCGGTTTTAGTAAGGGTATCGTTCTTCGAGTACTTAAAGCCTGGTTTAAAGCTTAAACCGACTACAATGTTCTGACCTCCTTTGAAGCGGCTTAGATAAGGATGAATGGTTAAAGAGGAAATGCCAGGAGAGTTTACGTCACCTGCATAATCAGGAGTCAATAAAATTGGAATGATTTCTTTTTTCGGAATATCCAATTCTCCAACGCCATTGACAGTTGCCTGAAATTTTAAAACTTTAAAAGCTAAAGAATTTGCTCCGAAGTTGTTAAATATTGTGCCATCACCATAGTTGGCTGCACCAGAAAGGTAACCAGTGCTTACAGTGGAATCACTTCCAACTTCCACAAACAAGGTGTCTACAATGTCAGCGCTTGTATTTCTATAGTATTGAAACAAAATGGTGATGGAATCAACATTGTAGGATAAAAACTTTCCGAAATCAGGATCTTTTAACGTCTTGAATAAATCAGCCTTAGGATCGATAATAACAGCTTCTTTGTAATTCGATCCTCGTGCATATGTACTAGCTCCAACTTGAAAATATGCTGAATCCGGAAATAGATAAGCGTTAATGAAAGGCGCATTGTCACCGCTGTAATTTTGGTTTGATAACAATCCGAAATCATACCACTCTGTAACAATTACTCCTCTATAATCACCCTGCTGAGGGATTTCGAAACGCTTTGTGGTGTTTTCAGGAAAATCAGTAGGTACAGTATATTCCGTTTGAGCTGAAGCAAACTGAATAGTAAAAACAGAGCAAACAAGGAATAATAGTTTTTTCATCCGACAATAATTGAAGTGTTTAATAAGTCCAAATTAAACAAAGCAAACAGTATTGTCAAAATTAAGATGCCAGCTCCTTGCTGTATTCCTCTGTTGGCACGCAGCTGCAAACAAGATTTCTATCGCCGTATGCATTGTCGATACGGTTCACTGTTGACCAGAATTTGCTTTCATTTAAATAAGGTAAAGGAGTTACGGCTTTCTCTCTTGAATACGGTCGTTGCCATTCTCCAATTACATCGGCAAGGGTGTGTGGAGAATTTTTCAATACGTTATTTTCTTTGTCGGCAATGCCATCTTCAATTTCAGAAATCTCTTTGCGGATTTCAATCATGGCTTTGCAAAAACGATCCAGTTCATCTTTCGATTCGCTTTCTGTTGGCTCAATCATAAGAGTTCCCGCAACAGGGAAACTTACGGTTGGAGCGTGAAAGCCATAATCAATCAATCTTTTGGCGATGTCCATGACTTCAATGCCAGCACTTTGTTTGAAAGCTCTGCAATCCAAAATCATTTCGTGGGCTACTTTATTGTTTTTCCCTTGGTACAATACCGGATAATAATTTTCCAGTTTTACTTTCAGGTAATTGGCGTTCAGCATAGCCATTCTAGTAGATTCTGTAACACCTTCAGTTCCCAACATGCGAATGTAGCCGTAAGAAATTAGCAGAATTAGTGCACTGCTGAATGGTGCTGCAGCCACTGCAGGAATTCCTTTTGCTGATTTCTCGTATGCCAAAGGATGTGAAGGAAGGTAAGGCACCAAATGTTTTGCAACACCGATAGGTCCCATTCCTGGTCCGCCACCACCGTGAGGAATAGCGAAGGTTTTGTGTAAGTTGAGGTGACAAACATCGGCGCCAATTTCCGCCGGATTGGTCAATCCAACCTGTGCATTCATGTTCGCTCCATCCATATAAACCTGTCCGCCAAATTGGTGAATGGTAGCTGTAATTTCTTTAATGCCTTCTTCATAAACACCATGTGTAGAAGGATAAGTCACCATAACACAAGCTAAATTGTCTTTGTGCTGTTCAGCTTTCAATTTTAAATCCTGAAGATCAATATTTCCCTGATCATCACATTTCACCAAAACAATGTCCATTCCTGCCATTGCAGCAGAAGCCGGATTGGTACCGTGAGCAGAAGTTGGGATGAGTGCTATATTTCTTTGTGTTTGTCCCTGATCATCGAGGTACGCTTTAATTACTAGAAGTCCGGCCAATTCCCCTTGTGCGCCTGAATTTGGTTGAAAAGATACACCGCTGAATCCCGTTATTTCTTTCAAGTAAGTTCCCAAATCGCCTATCATTTCCTGAAATCCTGCTGTCTGTTCTTTTGGAGTAAAAGGATGCATGTTGGCGAAAAGCGGATTGCTTAACGGCATCATTTCGGCAGCAGCGTTGAGTTTCATGGTGCATGAGCCCAAAGAAATCATGGAATGAACCAAAGAAAGATCCTTATTTTCTAATCTTTTGATGTAGCGCATCATTTCAGTTTCCGAGTGGAAAGTATTGAAAACAGGATGCGTTAAGTATGCAGAAGTTCTGTTCGCCGCTTTGGAGAGCGCAGCCTTTTCTACATTTTCTTTTGTGATTGGTGTTGTAGTTTTTCCAGTTGCTGCAGCAATAGCAGAAAGCAAATGGTTGATGTTGTCAACTGTTGTAGCTTCATCTAAGGCGATGATGATTTTATTGTTGTGTACTCCAACATTGATTTCTGCTTTCAATGTTTCAGCAATAATTTTCTCTACAATTGATTTGTCTGCTTCAATACAAAGAGTATCAAAATAGCTGTTGGATACACAGTTCAATCCTAAAGCTGCAATTTTTTCTTTTACCAATGAGGCTTTTTGATGCACTTCAGTAGCAATTGCTTTGATTCCTTCCTGACCGTGATAAACGGCATACATACTTGCCATGATAGCTAAAAGAGCCTGGGCAGTACAAATGTTGGAAGTCGCTTTGTCGCGTTTGATGTGTTGCTCGCGTGTTTGCAGCGCCATCCTGTATGCTTTTTTGCCACGGGCATCAATAGAAATACCAATGATTCTTCCTGGCATATTTCTTTTGTATTCGTCTTTCGCGGCGAAGAAAGCAGCATGTGGGCCACCAAATCCCATTGGAACACCAAAGCGTTGGGTGTTTCCAAAAACGATATCGGCACCAAATTTTGCAGGCTCTTCCAGTAAAGCCAGAGAAAGTAAATCAGTAGCAACTGCAACTGCAACTCCTTTTGAATGTGCTGCGTCTACAAATGGTTTATAATTTTCAACTACTCCATAAACGTTTGGATATTGCACCAAAGCCCCGAAGAACGTGTCATTCAAATCAACAGTTTTATAATCACCAACGATCAGGTCAATGCCCAAAACTTTGGTCCTTGCTTTTAAAACATCAATCGTTTGCGGAAAGCATTTTTCATCAACAAAAAAAGTATTGGCATTTTTTTTCACGGCATCTCTGCTACGTGAATTCAGCAACATGATCATTGCTTCCGCTGCAGCAGTAGCTTCATCCAGCAATGATGCGTTGGCAATGTCCATA
>JAPLEZ010000131.1 GCA_026390935.1 Bacteroidota bacterium | reverse complement strand
GCAGGATTGATGAGTGAAGAAGCCGCAAAAGAAATGCTGGCACAAGGCATCAGCAAGGATTTGTACCAAAAAGAAAAAACTAAATTACTGTCAGCTTTTACTCCAAATGGCAACTTTAACGAAGTGTTGCTCACCGACATGAACATGGTGCTGGAAGGCGATATGCTAACGAAAGTGGATCGGATGTCGATGGCCAACAGTCTGGAGGTTAGGGTTCCCTTCCTCGATCACGAGCTCGTTAACTTCGTTTTCTCTCTTCCCGAAGATTACAAAATTTGCAGTACCCACCGGAAAAGAATTTTGCAGGATACTTATAAGGATATTCTTCCGGAAAGATTGTATAAGCGACCGAAGCACGGCTTTGAAGTACCTTTGCTTTCTTGGTTCAGAACCGACCTGAAATCGATGATTCACAACGATTTACTCTCTACCGACTTCATCAAAAAGCAAGGCATTTTCAATCCCGAAAAAATTGAAGAGCTTAAAATAAAACTGAACAGTTCCAACCCTCAGGACGCTACTGGAAATATATGGGGCCTGATCGTTTTTCAATACTGGTGGAAAAAGTGGATAAATTGATTACTTTTGCGCAACACTTGAAGCGCACCGATGCCACGAATTTTACGAATTATCAATAGATTTAATCTTGGAGGACCTACCTACAACGCAGCGTATTTAAGCAAATACATGCCGTCGCAGTACGAAACCATGCTTATTGGTGGTGAAAAGGAAGATCATGAAGAAAGCAGCATGCATATTCTCAATGATTTGGGTCTCAACCCCGTCATCATTCCTGAAATGAAGCGTTCCATCAATCCGATGAACGACTACAATACTTACAAAAAGATCAAGGCCATTATTAAGGACTTCAAACCCGATATCGTTCATACACATGCTGCTAAAGCTGGAACTATCGGGAGGTTGGCAGCTTACAATTCAAAAGTGCCAATTATAGTCCACACCTTTCACGGACATGTTTTTCACTCTTATTTCAATAAGGCCAAAACATCACTTTTCAAGAACATTGAGCGCAACCTGGCTTCCAAAAGCACCAGGATCATTGCGATCAGTGAAAAACAGAAGTACGAGCTGGGTACCATCCACAGAATCTGTCGCCCGGAAAAACTAGAAGTTATTCCGTTAGGCTTCGATTTGAGCCGTTTTCAGGAAAACATTGAAGAGAAGAGACTAGCTTTCAGAAAACAATATAATATTGCCGATGACGAAATAGCCATAGGCATTGTAGGACGCATAGTTCCGGTAAAAAACCATGAACTCTTTGTAAGGGCCTGGAAAGAGGTGAGCGAAAAAACCACCAAAAAGATCAGAGCCTTCATTGTAGGTGATGGTGAAGACCGCGCCAAAACAGAAGCATTGGCGAAAGAACTGGGACTTTCTATTTGCACGGAAAATTTTGAAAATTCCAAATGTAGTCTTACGTTTACATCATGGATTAAAGACGTTGACGTCGTTAATGCAGGAGTAGATATTATAGCATTAAGTTCTTTAAATGAAGGTACTCCGGTGAGCTTAATTGAAGCACAAGCGGGGAACAATCCTGTGGTGAGCACAAAGGTAGGTGGAATTGAAAACGTAGTGATTCATAACAAAACCGGATTATTATCGGAAGTTGGAGACACGGCTGGATACGCCGCTAATCTGCTAAAACTCATTGAAGATGACGACCTACGATCTAAAATGCAAAAAGAAGGCTGGGAAAGTGTGAGGGAAAAATTCCACTATACGAGATTAATCAAAGACATGGACAAGCTATACAGCACTTTATTAAAAAGTAAATGAAATACATTTTAAAACCATATTTCCTGTTTATCATCGCCACTGTAGCGTTGTCATCATGCGTAACATTAAATCCCAGCAGAATGCTCAAAATTCCAGCGGATTATCCTTACGCAAAGTTTCCTGATTCTGTAAAAATTGAACCTTATAAAATCGCCATCAATGATGTAATTAGCTTTAGCTTATACACAAATGACGGATTTAAAATGGCAAGTATTTCTGGCTATAGCATTGCTGATGCAAGCACTGGATCGTCGGGCGGAATTACCACCTTTAAAGTTCGTTCGAACGGGAAAATAAAAATGCCAATACTTGGGGAACTTGAAATAGTAGGCTTAACGGTAAAACAAGCTGAAGAATTATTGGAAGAAAAATTCAAGCAATACTTTGTTAACCCATTCGTGATACTCGAAATCACCAATAAGAGAATCTATTTTTTTCGTGGCGGAACCTCTGCTTCTATTGTCTCTCTTGAAAATGAAAACACTACCTTATTTGAGGTGTTAGCTAAAGCAGGAGGAGTTGCGGGAGGAAACACCAATGGCACAGTGGGAGCATCAGGTGGAAGCAACAACCTCACCAATGGAATGAACTACGCTAGCAAAGTAAAAATTATACGTGGAGATTTAAAAAAACCAGAAATATATTTAGTCGACCTTTCAAAAATAGAGGGACTTAAAGACGCCGACATAATTATGCAAGCCAATGACATCGTATACATTGAACCAGTAATTAATTACGCTTACAACATCACTTCAGACATTTCATCATTCACAGGGCTGATCACATCTGTTCTTAGTGTAGTTCTATTGTACACATTAATCACCAAGAAATAGAAGATGGAAAGAAAAAAGATTTCATTACTCAATGACGACTTTGACATAGCGTTAGCGCTAAAAATCACCAAAGGCTCAATGGTTTGGGTTGTTTTCCTTTTAACTCTCGGCTATACAATTGCCTTTTTATATAACAGGTATACTCAACCTGTGTACCAGGCAAAATCAATTGTGAAAATTGGTGAAAACAATAACATGAATAAAATCATGCAATTTGAAAACATCTATGAGATGTCAATTGCTGGTGAAATAGAATTAATGAAATCAAAATCACTAATTAAAAGAGCACTTAAAGACTTACCATTAGATATTACATATGTCTCTGAAGGAGCATTTTTAAATTTCGAAAAATACAAAAGCTCACCATATAAGATAAGTTATCAGATAAAGGATCCATCGATTTACCAAATTCCAATTTATGTGAAATTTGTAAAAGATGAGATGGTACAAATTTCTTTTTTCTCTAACAATATTACCCATGAAGCTACATTTCCAATCAACACTTGGTTCAGCATAGCTGAACTTGAAATCAAAGTTTCAATTTCCCAGTCAAATTATATAAAAGGAATTGAAGATCAGGTTTCTCCCATATACTTTACTATTCAAAATTCAGATCAAATAGTTGACAACTGCTTATCGCAGTTCATGATCAATATTATTAATGAGCAAGCAAAAACAATTGAAATAGAATTCACTTCTAATAATCCGCTAAAATGTGCCGATATGGCGAATGCCGTGGCCTCAGAATTTCTTAAATATAATGTAGAGAAAAAAGCGGAAAGCGCAAATCAAATGATCAATTTCACTAATGATCAACTTCTTTTAATTGATGAAAAAATAGAATCATATTCAAAGATACTTGAGCCATATTTTCTACAGGAAGATTTAGGAAAAAACATTAATCCCTTGGCTTTAAACGGATTTAGCAACAAGGATGATCAGGAAAAAGATCAATATCAATTATTGAATTTTGAGCTGCAAGCTCTTATTGATTACAAAAATAAAATCTCAAAACTAAAATCAGACGAATACATATACGCGCCGCTACTTACTGCTCCTTCTGCACAATCCCTTCTGCCGATTATTCAGCAACATCAATTGATGATTAGTCAAAGGAAACAATTAGAGTATCAGTATACTGTAAATAGTGGACCGATCAAGGAATTAGACTATAAAATACAACTTAACAAAAAAGACCTAATTGAAAACATAGATGCTACTCTTTCCGAAATGAGCGATCAGATATCAGCGTTAAGCAAAAAGGTTTCCTCAACGAACAATTCCAGTAACACTCCTGAAAACAAACCAAAAAAACTAATGGACTCTGAAATAAATCAGGTCAAGAGAATGTATGAGATTAGTCAGGATTACTATACAAAATTATTACAAAAGAAGTCGGAATTTGAAATGGTAAAAGCTGGATTTGTATCCAATAGTGACATACTTGAATATGCTTACAGCAACGAAGCTCCAATTGAACCACAAACACAACTGGTATATATTCTATTCATTAGTTTAGGAACCATAATTGGTGTCATCATAATTGTAATTCGATACTTGTTGCACAACACTGTTTCTGCCATTGTTGACATTGTAAAATACACCAATCAAGTAGTAATATTGGGAATGATTCCCGAATACAAAGAATCAATTCCAATTTCCCAACTTCTGGTAGATAAAAACCCGAAGTCATTAATGACAGAGGCTTTCAGATCCATCCGATCGAACTTGCAGTTTTTAACAAAAAATGAAGAATCGAAAGTTATAGCAGTTACTTCAACTGTCAGTGGTGAAGGAAAAACATTTGTCGCCATTAATCTTGGAGGTATTATTGCTTTCTCAGGCAAAAAAGTAATTATTCTAGATTTGGATATGCGTAAACCTAAAACTCACATTGGGTTTAATGCAGAAAACCGCGTGGGAATGAGCAGTCTTCTTATCAAAAGATCAAAACTTGAAGACTCAATTCAGAAAAGCGCACTTGAAAACCTTGATTTTATCACTGCAGGTCCAATACCTCCAAATCCATCCGAGTTAATTATCAGCAAAGAAATGGATATAATTCTTGCAGAATTGAAAAAAACCTATGACGTAATTGTTATTGATAATCCTCCTGTTGGAATTGTAACTGATGCTCTTCCTATCATACAAAAAGCCGATTATCCTATATATATCCTGAGAGCAAATGTTTCTAAAAAAATGTTCTTGCAAAATATCAACCATTTAAAAGAAGAAAACAAGATCAGCAACTTGTCTGTGATCTTAAATGGTGCCAGCGATCGAGCCAGAAAAGGTGGATATGGATATGGATACGGATACGGATACGGGTATGGTTACGGGTATGGTTACGGGTATGGATACTACGAAGAATCCTCCAGAAGCAAACCAAAAGCGAAGAAAAATTTCTTCTCAAAACTATTTGGCAATAATTAAATTATCTCTTGAAGATGAATATTGTTCCTACTGAAATTCCAGAAGTATTGATTGTTGAACCAAAAGTATTTGCTGACGAGCGAGGCTTCTTTTATGAGACTTACAACGAAAACACTTTTAAATCGCACAACATTAATGCGAAATTTGTACAGGACAATTTATCAAAATCTTCTAAGAACATCTTAAGAGGTCTTCATTTTCAAAAACCTCCATTTACGCAGGGGAAATTAGTAAAAGTTATACAAGGCTCCGTGTTAGACGTTTGTGTTGATCTTCGATTAGCATCGCCAACTTACGGCAAACATATTAAAGTACTACTTTCCGAAAACAACAACAGAATGCTATGGGTGCCTGAAGGTTTTGCTCATGGCTTTTTAACCTTGGAAGACGAAACAATTTTTTATTACAAGTGCACCAATTTTTATCACGCTGAATCAGACAGTTCAATTTTATGGAATGACCCTGCCCTGAACATCGATTGGGGCATTACTAATCCCATTCTTTCTGACAAAGACAGAAATGCAAAAAAGCTAAGTGAATTTTACGGTTTGTTTTAACATCTTAAAATCTTACTTTTGCGCTTTACAACCAATAAAAATGCTTAAAGTCAACGAATTGCTATTTTACATTTCCTTCTTTATAATTCTTGTCGGCTTTTCCGCTCTGATTAATGGCCTCTTCTTGAAATTTGCCCGAACACTGGGCATGAGAAACAGCAATAACATTAATGACGAAACCATTATTCGTTGGGGCAGCACTTCCAAACCTGCTTTTGGTGGCATTTCATTTTACATTCTTTTTCTTTTTTCATTCATTGTAGCTGCCTTTAAACACAATTTAATCGATACTCAGGTTTTGGGAATACTAGTATCTGTTTCACTTGGATTTATGATAGGATTGGCTGATGATGCATACAACACCAAGCCTCTGCTGAAGTTTCTTGGCCAAGTGCTTTGCGCCGTTATTTTGGTGGTGACGGGTACTCAAATTAAACTCTTTGAAAATGATCTAGTAAATATTTTTCTCACCATTTTCTGGGTAATAGGAATGATGAATTCTATTAATATGCTCGACAATATGGATGCCATCACTACGAGTGTATCTATTTTTGTTTTCTTAACCACCTTATTTCTTTTCGTTATCAATGGTGATTTCAATAACGTTTTTTTCATTATCTGTTTAGGACAAGTGGCTGCTCTTCTAGGATTTTTGTACTTCAACTGGAATCCTTCACGCATGTATATGGGTGATACAGGAAGTATGTTTTTAGGCGTTTTACTAGCTGCTGTTGGAATCCTCTTTTTTTGGAATGCCGTTGGCCCAGATGGTGCGCCTCTTGAATTTTCACGACGCGTACTTGCTGCTGTAACAGTTTTCTTGTTGCCTATTGCTGATACTACCACGGTAACTATCAACCGCCTATTGAAAAAGCAAAGTCCTTTTGTTGGCGGCAAAGACCATACAACACACCATTTGTCGTATGCAGGACTTTCCGACAGAGAAGTAGCACTAGTTTTTTGTGTAATTTCAATGATTTCTACGTTTCTATCTATTTACATTATCCGCTTTGTAAAAGTATGGGGACCACAGTCGATTGCTCTTTTTGGCGCGTATTGTGTTACAATATTCTCAATTCTTTACTACCTTACCAGAATTAAAAGACCACCAAAAGAAAATAAATGAAAAAAAAGGGACTCATAGCGCTAAGCACCATTGCTATTCTCTTTATTGTTATTGAGTTATTTACCTTTTCCACAAAAGGCGAAAAATATCCTTTCGCGATTATTTTCAAAGATTTTAAAATTTCTCCCGACATTAATTTTTGCGGTGAGCCGGTGCCATTTCAAAGTGATGATATTAGAGAGCGCTTCGACAGAGAAATTCTAAAAAATGCCTACTGGCAATCAGAAACCATTATGTATTTTAAAAGAGCAAAAAGATGGTTCCCTGTCATTGAACCCATTTTGAAACAATACGGATTGCCTGAAGATTTAAAATACGTGGCCATCATTGAAAGCGGATTGGTGAATGTTGTTAGTCCGGCTGGAGCAACAGGTTTCTGGCAAATAATGGAACGCACAGGGAAAGAATACGGAATGGAAATTCGCGAGGAAGTGGATGATCGTTACGACGTAGAAAAATCAACTCATGCTGCCTGCAAATATTTTCGCTCAGCATATAGAAAGTTTAAATCATACACTGCTGCTGCAGCTTCCTACAACATGGGTATGGGCGGACTGGCAAGTAAAATGGATGAACAAGGAGTGAACAGCTACTATGATTTGCTGCTGAATCAGGAAACAGCAAGATATGTTTTCAGAATTCTTTCCTACAAAGAGATTTTTAACAATCCTAGATACTACGGGTATGATCCCGATGAAATTGATGGATACCCACCCTACGATGTTTATCAAGTGAAAATTGATTCAACCATTCCCGATTTAATGAAATATGCTTTATCAGTAAACTCCAACTATAAAATATTGAAAACATTGAACCCTTGGTTGCGTGAAAAAAGATTAACCGTGAGAAGCGGAACAAACTACACTTTAAAATTACCAAAAAGCGGAATTTATCAGTTTGATGAACTGTTCCCTACTGCTTCTGATTCCACAAAAGGGCTGCCTTCTTTGCGCGACAGCACAATTGATTTATCTGCTCCAAATTCCAGCAATCCACTTAGAGAATAATTTGTGTGACCAACACTAAAGAATATATTAAGGTTTACGGCGCACGGGAACACAACCTTAAAAACATTAGTGTTGATATTCCTCGCGACGAACTGGTTGTAATTACCGGTTTGAGTGGAAGTGGAAAATCATCATTAGCCTTTGACACCATTTATGCTGAGGGACAAAGACGTTACATTGAAAGCTTTTCAGTGTACGCCCGACAATACCTTGGCAATCTTGAAAAACCCGATGTGGACAGCATTGAAGGTTTGAGTCCTGTTGTTTCCATTGAACAAAAAACAACGAGTAAAAGTCCAAGATCAACCGTAGGAACCATCACCGAAATTTACGATTTACTGCGACTCCTTTTCGCACGATCAGGTACCGCATACTCCTATGAAACTGGCGAAGAAATGGTGCGTTTCACAACAAACCAAATCATTGAAAAAATAAACAGCACTTACAAAAAGAAAAAAATTGTTTTGTACGCTCCCCTCATTAAAGGACGTAAAGGTCACTATCGCGAACTCTTCGAAAAACTTTGCAAACAAGGTTTTTTAAAAGTACGAGTAGATGGGAAAATCATTGAGCTCACGAAAGGATATCAAGTAGATAGATATAAAATTCACGACATTGAAGTAGTGATCGACCGCTTGGATTTATCTAGCAATCCAGGTGACCGATTGAAGAGCTCTGTTGATTCGGCACTGAAATTAGGTAACGGAATTTTAATGGCCGGCGAACATGAATCCGATGATTTGAAATACTACAGCAGAAACCTGATGTGTCCCACCTCAGGCCTCTCCTATCCCGATCCTGAACCCAATTTATTTTCCTTCAATTCCCCATATGGCGCTTGTCCGCACTGCAAAGGCTTAGGAAGCATTCCCGAACTGGACGAAAGCAAAATCATTCCACACAAAAATTTATCCATTAAAAGCGGTGCTATTCTCCCTTTAGGAAAACACCGTGACAATTGGATTTTCGCGCAACTTGAAAATTTATGTATAAAACACAATTCATCTATTTTAACTCCTATAAAAGAATTGCCGGAGGAATTGATGAACGAAATTTTTTACGGAGAACCAGAAGGATTTCAGGGAATTTTGAACTTGCTGGAACAATTGGCCGATGAACAAGAAGGAGCAGAAAAATGGCTAGGATCCTTTTCAAATTATATTACTTGTAAAGTATGCAATGGTGCGCGACTCAACAAAATAGCACTTCACTTTAAAGTGGGCGGAAGCAGCATGCAGGATTTGGTCAATCTAGATATTTCTGATTTTTATGAATGGATCATAAAAGTGAGTAAAAAGCTTACTGAAAACCAACTCAAAATTGGAAATGAAATCATTAAGGAAATCAAAAGAAAAACAGAATTTTTAGTAGATATAGGCTTGCACTATCTCACACTCAACAGAGGCTCAAAAGGCTTATCAGGAGGGGAAAGTCAGCGTATTCGTTTAGCATCACAAATTGGTTCCGATTTAGTAGGTGTGCTTTACATACTCGATGAACCAAGCATCGGATTGCACCAAAAAGACAACATCAAACTGATTGCTGCGCTAAAAAAATTACGCGACGGAGGGAATTCCGTTTTGGTGGTGGAACACGATAAAGAAATGATAGAGGCCGCCGATTACGTTATTGATGTTGGTCCGGGAGCGGGAGTTCATGGCGGACAAATTATTGACGCGGCACATCCATCCAAACTCAGCAATATTGAATCTACTACGTATCAATATCTCAAAGGCATCAAAAAAATTGAAGTTCCTAAAAGTCGCAGAAAAGGAAATGGGAAATTTTTAACCATCAAAGGTGCCTCAGGAAATAATTTAAAAAATGTCACTTTAAATCTGCCACTGGGCAAACTAGTTTGCGTAACAGGATTGAGTGGAAGCGGTAAATCAACTTTAATTAATGAAACGCTATTTCCCTCGGTAAATCAGTATTTGAACAAGGGAAGCAATTTGGCACTTCCATACAAATCCATTGACGGACTTGAAAATATTGACAAGATCATACAGATTGATCAATCGCCAATTGGCAGAACACCGCGCTCTAATCCCGCAACTTACACAGATGTGTATACAGACATAAGAAATTTGTATGCTCTTCTCCCCGACTCCAAAATAAAAGGATTCAAAGCCAATCGTTTTTCTTTTAATATATCTGGTGGACGCTGTGAAGAATGCAAAGGTGCTGGAGTGAAGAAAGTGGAAATGAATTTCTTGCCAGATGTTTTAGTGCAATGCGAAACCTGCTCGGGAAAACGATTCAATCAGGAAACATTAAGAGTAAAATACAAAGGAAAAAACATCAATGATGTATTGAATCTTTCCATTAACGACTCCACTCACTTTTTTGAAAACCACCCAAAAATTTACCAAAAGTTGAAAACACTGCAAGAAGTTGGATTGGGTTATATCAATCTCGGTCAACCTTCCACAACGCTTTCTGGCGGTGAAGCACAGCGAATAAAACTAGCTTCTGAACTATCAAAAAAAGACACAGGAAAAACACTGTACATCCTAGATGAACCAACTACAGGCTTGCATTTTGAAGACATTCGCATACTAACGGATATTTTGCACCGCCTGGCCGATAAAGGAAATTCTGTTTTGGTGATTGAACACAACTTGGATGTAATAAAATTAGCCGACTATATTTTCGACATGGGACCCGAAGGCGGAAAAAATGGCGGACACATCGTTGCGGAAGGTACTCCAGAGCAAATCTCGAAAAACAAAAAAAGCATTACCGGCACCTATTTGAAGCAGGAATTGTAAAGAAATTGTTGCGCAATTAACAAAACACTTTTAATACTTCGTAAGTGCCTGAGCAACAAAAGCAACTCGCAGTGCCTATCTTTATTTTCAATATACCCATTCGATGAAAGAAAATAATGACGCAAAAAAAGTAAGGGAAGCCTTCAAGAAAAAAAAATGGAACGAAATTAAAACCAACGATTCCTGGGCGATTTTTAAAATCATGGCGGAATTTGTTGAAGCTTTCGACAAGCTTGCGCGAATAGGTCCTTGTGTTTCTATTTTCGGTTCAGCCCGAACTCCAAACGATAACAAATATTACCAACTCGCAGAAGAAATCGCGTTCAAACTCACCCAAAATGGTTACGGAGTGATCACTGGAGGTGGCCCCGGCATTATGGAAGCTGCTAATAAAGGAGCAAATAAAGGGGGCGGAATTTCCGTCGGATTAAATATCGATTTGCCTTTTGAGCAATCTTCCAACGCTTTTATTGATCACGACAAAAACATCGACTTTGAATACTTCTTTGTACGTAAAGTGATGTTCGTAAAATACGCTCAGGGATTTATCGTACTTCCAGGTGGATTTGGAACCTTGGACGAACTATTTGAAGCAATCACCCTTATCCAAACACAAAAAATCGGTAACTTCCCAATCATCTTGGTAGGTAAAGATTTTTGGGGCGGATTGATAGATTGGTGCAAAAGCACCTTATTGAAAGAAAAGAACATTAGCGCGGAAGATCTAGATTTATTTATTACCGTAGACACTGCCGAAGAGGCTGTAGCGGAAATCAATAAGTTCTATGGCAAGTATCTATTAAAACCAAATTTCTAATTTAACGTATTGCTTAACGAAACGAAATGCTCATCATACAAAATGATAAATAAAGAAATGAGCATAACGTATGGCCATTGAAAAATCAATTATCTACATATGAAATCTGTTTTTTATATAATATTTATCCTAAATTAGGGATGCCCAAAAGAAAAGTAACTGGCTATATGCGAATTCAATTTACTATTACGTATTTATTTTTGCTCAGTGCTTTCTCTTTGTTTGCGCAAGATTCTGCATCAATAAAACACGAAGAAGAACAAATCAAATACAATTTATTTAAAGTTGGACTTGGAACTGGAGCTTTCAACTTTGATGGCGACGTTGGTGTTTTCTCCAAAATTGGTACCGTTGACGACCTGCGCTTAGGCTATACGTTTTCTTTGAGTCAGAGATTCTTAACCCTATTTAGCGCAAACCTAAACGGATTTTACGGACAAGTTTCTAAAAGCGAAAGAAGCGGCACAAGAAACCTAAATTTCGAATCAACTTTGATGGGCGGTGATTTCACTGTGGGATTTCATTTCGACAATAAATACATGCTGAAAACAGATAAACTTGGATTAAGCATTTTTGGAGGAGTTGGATATTTTTTATTTGATCCCAAAGGCGATTTAAAAAACAAAGACAACCTGCAGTACTATTATTGGAGCGACGGAAGCACTCGCGATCTTCCAGAAAGCACCACAAACATCCCCTTGTCTAAATCATTAAAAAGAGATTTCAATTACGAAAGCACTCTTAGTGATCCCAACGTAAATTACCCTAAAAGCACACTCATTTTTCCAGTAGGAGTAAGTGCTAAATTTAAATTAATCAGGAACGTAGATTTTTACGCGAGCGGAACATACTACTTCACTCAAACAGATTTTCTCGACAACTTTACGGCAGGGGCAAGTAATGATGCTTTTTGGACTGTTACTGGAGGATTGCAATTCAACTTTCAGAAAAAACCCCATGAGGACAAAGAAAAAAACAACTATGACAATGTTGACGTTCAAGCCATCGTTTTAAAATCAGATAAAGATGCTGATGGTGTTCTTGACATAAACGATGTTTGTCCGCTTACCCCTTCTGGTGTTAAAGTTGATGACAACGGTTGCCCTCAAGACAAAGACAAAGATGGAGTTCCTGACTACATTGATGTTGAAAAAGAATCCAAAAGAAATGCCTTGGTAACTGATAGCGGAGTGGCTATTACCGACAGTTTATTCCTCAAAGCATACAACGATTCAATTGTTATGAATCACGATATTATTTGCTCTGTATACCCAAGTCTTTGCAAAGAAGGTAATGACGACAAAGCAGAATCAGAAAATGAAAACAAAGGCAATTCAAAATTAAGCGCTCCTTATTCACATGCCGATATGAACAATGACGGCGTGATCACTTCTGATGAAATCTACAAAGTGATCGATAGAGTTTTTGATAATTCCACTGTGATCAAGCTCAATGATGTGCATAAAATCATTGACTATTTCTTCGAGCACTAAAACACAAAAATCACTTCATTTTATTATTATTTGAAAATCATTTACTGCAAGTATTTTCAAAAAATCTTATCAACATTTTCACCCCTTTATTAACAAGTTTCTGTTTACAATAATGAGTAAGTCCATCCCCCAACGCATTCTATTTAAAATAGATTTGTGTGAATTGGAATACTTTTTATGATAAAAGGACTACTCGTATACATTAACATTATCTTCTTCTCCCTCATCGGGTTCTTCTCAGAAGATGCAGTTACCGTAGATTCTAAATTACCAGCCTCCGCCAACCCTGGCGATGCGTTTGAAGTAGAAGTAACCATTAAGAAAGGATCAATCACTGAGTTCGCAAAATTTCAATATATCCTACCGGTTGGTTTCACTGCAGAAAATATCGACAGTAAAACTGGATCGTTCACCTTCGCGCAACAACAAGTGAAAATTATTTGGATGGCATTGCCTTCCGAACCTGAATTCAAAATAAAATTCAGAGTAAAAACTTTTCCTAGTACAAACGGAACTTATAATCTGAGCGGAAAATTTTACTATGT
Organism: Bacteroidota bacterium; assembly: GCA_026390935.1. Lineage (GTDB taxonomy): Bacteria > Bacteroidota > Bacteroidia > Flavobacteriales_C > JAHEZL01. The sequence goes on along the minus strand of JAPLEZ010000131.1, from coordinate 11,596 downwards.
TTTGCAAGGCACCAAACACGAGGCAAGTTCTCCTGTTAAAACCATAAACATAGGAACCCCTTCTGCAGTTGCTATCACACCAACAAAAGAAAACACAACTACACAAACACAGCAAACGGTTCAAAAAGAAAACACTGTTGCTGTTAAAGATCCTGCAAAAGAAAATACTACCGCAGCACAAAACACACAAACAAAAGACAATACCACATCCACTAAAGCTGAACCTACAACAGCAACAACGACTACAACAACAGCAAAAACAACAACAAGCGCCACAATAGAAGGAGTAGAATTAAAAAGAACTTTATCTGCAACTCAAGTTAAAAAAGGCGGATCCTTTATGGTTGATCTGGTGATCAACAAAGGCTCAATCACTGGTTTTGCTAAAGTAATGGAAACTTTACCTGTAGGATTTACAGCTGAAGAAGTGGATGCCTTTGGTGGAGTGTTTTCATTTCAGGACAACAAGGTTAAAATTCTTTGGATGACGATGCCAGCTTCTAAAGAAATAAAAGTGAAATATAAAGTCACAGTAGTTGGCGATTTGAAAGGAAAACAAACCATTGAAGGTTTCTTTTCTTACTTGAAAGAAAGCGATGGTACAAATCCAAAATCTGCTTTTAACGTTAGCGAAATTTCAGTGGTGGATCAAATCACAGAGGAACAAGTCGCTGTTGTAGAACCAAAAACTGAAACTAAAACTGAAGCAAAAACAGAAGTAAAGCAAACAACAAAAGAAGAACCAAAGAAAGAAGTTGCCAAAAAAGAAACAGTTAAAGAAGATAACGCGTCTGTAAAAGTTATTAAAGAAGAAGGTGACGAAATAAAAACAGAAAAGAAAGAGAAGAAAAAATCTGTGAAAAAAGAACCTGCTGATAATACTGCTACGGCATCCATCGCAGTGCAAGATTTTGGAATTAGTAACCCTAATCAAAACTTGTACTACAGCGTTCAGATATGCGCCACTAAAAAACAAGTTGATGTTTCCTATTTCGTGAAAGCAAACAACATTAATGAAAAAATTTATACCATGATGCACGAAGGATGGCATAAATATGTGGTGGGTGAATTCTCCGTATACAAAGATGCCCGCGATCACAGAGAAGTGGTTAAAACCGAAAACAAAGTAGTTGGTCCATTTGTAACTGCCTACAACAAAGGAGTGAGAATTACAGTGCAAGAAGCATTAATGATCTCTGGTCAGAAATGGGTGCAGTAATTTAGTACTCCCACATATCCTCTTCCGTCTTTCTAATTTTATTCTTAATTATTTCTGATTCTATCAAGGCGTCTTTTCCCGTTTTGTAATCGCTTACCTTAGCTCCTCTCACATTACTTTCCATGTAAATGTAGCTAGCGAATGTACGTTGTGTGAAAACCTGAAAGTAATTTAACTTCTCAGCATCCTTATTAGTATTGAAGGCTAAGTTATTTTCAAAGGCGCATCTGCATTTTGGAAAGTATACCCAAAACAAAAGCTGGTCTCCGCGATAATTTCCCTCATCATCATAACTTTCAATCACCGGACAAATGCCAATGATCCGTGCATCCATCACGGAGCGTTGCTGATCAAAAAACCAATCTTCTTTAATCCGCAATCTTTTCACTTTGCTTAAATCCACTGCAGTGACAATTGGTTTTGCGGTTGTACCTCCGCTGGAGTTTTCTTCCCAAACGGTATCTGTTTGCACGAATAAGGCTCGCACTTGCTCAATGGTCAAACTATCACTGAAATCATCTTTCAAGGGATTGTAGGCAATCAAACTGCCATTTAAAACCTCATCGCGGAGCAGTGTTGCCAGGTTCTTTTGATTGCCTATCGGTTCCAAAGGATAATACAAAGGCAAGTTCATTTTTTCACGCAGGTCAATAATACGCCAAACTCTCTTTGTCCAAACTACATTCGCTTCCCTTAATACAGGATAAGTATAGCCGCCAACGTTATTGGGTCCTAAAACAGAAAGATCACATTGTGAAAATGCAAGCCCCTGACAAAACAACAAAGCAGCACTTATTTTGGATTTCAATTAAGATGATTTCCATCTCAACGGGAATAAGAAACAATTTATTATAACACGATCAATGCATCTCCTTTTTTAGAAGAAGCATACATCAGTAAAAATGTAATAAGTGAATTATACACGATCAACTCACCCCCTACCTTAATTCCAAAAAACAAATCTTCCTTTGCCAACAAGTGAATAGTTAGAGAACAAGCAAAAGCCACAACAGCAATAATCAAAGAGGAATATTCAACTTTTAAAACTCTTTTGGTAAATATGCCAAATGCAAAAATCCCAATGAGCGGACCGTAAGTAAATGAAGCAAAGGTGAGGATTTGTTCAATGGCATTAGTAGAAACAAATTCGTTAAGAGCGAGAATGACAATTAGCAACACCAGCGACATGCCGACATGCACCCTGTCTTTCCATTTTTTTTGCTGAGCCTCTTCCATTTTTCTAACACCGATAAAATCAACACAAAAAGAAGTCGTTAAACTTGCCAATGCCGAATCGGCACTAGCATAGGTAGCTGCAAATAATCCGAGAATAAAAAACACACCAACAATTGTTGGGAATTCATTACTCAGCGCCAGCGTAGGAAAAAGCAAATCCGTTTTAGCTTTACCATCTACCATAGGGATATCAATTCCATTTTTCGCCGCGTACATGAACAACGTTGCGCCCAACACCAAAAAAACCAAATTCACCAAGGTGAGAACAAAAGCAAAAGAAACCATATTCTTTTGCGCATCTTTAATGTTTTTGCAACTTAAATTCTTTTGCATTAAATCTTGATCCAATCCAGTCATTCCAATGGTAATGAACATCCCCGTAATAAATTGCTTCCAGAAATAATTGTTGGCAGCCCAATCGTCAAAAAAGAATATCTTGGAATATTTACTTTCCGAAATCACGCTAACAAGACCACCCTGTTCACCAAAATTCAAAGCATCAGAAATAAGATAAATGGTAATTCCCAGCGACAACAGCATAAATGCTGTTTGCAAAGTGTCAGTCCACACAATTGTTTTAATCCCTCCTTTAAAAGTACATAGCCAAATGAACAAAATAGAAAAAGCAACAGTGACCGAAAAAGGAATTCCCCATTTGGCAAAAATAAATTGATGAAAAACAGTGGCAGCAAGCAATAAGCGAATAGACGCACCAAAAATTCGTGAAATCAAAAAGAGAGATGATCCAGTTTTGTAAGTCCAAAAACCAAATCTTTTTTCAAGGTATCCATAAATAGAAATCAAATTCATTCTGTAATAAATAGGAAGCAAAACATAGGCTACTACTAAGTATCCCACTAAGTATCCCAAAACAATTTGCATGTAGGCAAATTGTTTTCCATCCACCCAACCTGGAACCGAAATGAATGTAACGCCAGAGAGCGAAGCGCCAATCATTCCAAACGCTACCACATACCATTTAGAAGATTTATTTCCAACAAAAAAGCTTTCTGTATCAGCTCCTCTGCTGGTTAAATACGACATTAGTATCAATACCGCAAAGTAGCCTACTATAATGGTTAAAATTAAGGATTCACTCATATAAACATTTTACAGCAGTCAAGTTAGTCATTAATGCTCCTTTAAAATTTAACATCCCAAATAAAAATCAAACGCACAATGTTAATTCAGGTGCTCGCACATCCCGAAAGCTTTTTGTATTTTCGAAGGAAATTCAATCGTATGGTACTTGCCGACACATTTTATTTTGGCGTTTTAACAAAACTGAAAGGCTTCAAAGGAGAAATTCATTTCAAAGCCGAAACTTTTATTGAAGATGCGCAGGACATAAAATCAGTTCATTTAATGATAGGCAAACACCTGGCAGAATACAAAGTAGAGCGACTCAGCTTGCACGGAGAAAAAGGCGTAGTGAAATTTGAAGGAGTTAATACCGAAGCCGAAGCGCTATCTCTATTGAAATTTCAAATGTATTTGCCCTCAGCTGATTTTCCTGATTTGGAAGATGATGGGAATGTGATGGAACTGTTGAATTACAAAGTATTTGATAAAGAAAAAGGATACCTCGGCGAAGTTTCTGAAATCAATGACCAAACAGCACAAACTCTTATTACAGTTAAAAACAATAGAATTGAAATATTGATACCTCTGGTGGATGAATTCATTGAATCCATCGATACAGAAAAAAAAGAAATTCATGTAGATGTTCCTCCAGCCTTGCTGAGTTTAAATGACTAGTTCAAAAGCAAAATACGAACCCTTCCGCTTCAAACAATTTTTAGTTCATCACGATTTGTGCTCTATGAAAGTAGGCGTGGATGGCGTTTTGTTGGGAGCTTGGGCTGACGTTGGTTCTTGCAAAAACATTTTGGATGTAGGCACCGGGAGCGGCTTAATTGCACTCATGCTAGCGCAAAGAAATTCATTGGCAAAAATTCACGCAATTGATATTGACGATTCTGCATTTCAGCAAGCCCAAATCAATTTCAACTTATCTCCATGGAAAGAAAATATTACGCTACACAAAGGTGATTTTTTCGCTTTTGAATGTGAGGAAAAATTTGATCTGATCATTAGCAATCCTCCTTATTTTTCAAACTCTTCATTAAGTTCAGATTCCTCAAGAAATATTGCGCGACACAACATTACTTTCTCGCTTGAGAAACTTATTTCAAAGGCAAAAAATCTTCTCAATCCTCACGGAAAGCTCTGCTTTATCTACCCTTTTGAAAGTCTGAAAGAAGTTGAAGCACTCTCAAATAAAATGCATTTATCAATAAAAAAACTTACTTTAGTTAAACCTAGTGCTTCAAAATCCCCAAAAAGAATGATGGTGGAAATCACCAAAGAATTTAATGTACAACGCAATGAAAATGAGTTATTGATTGAAAGTAGCACGAACGAATTTTCATTAGAATACAAAACATTGACAAAGGATTTCTACCTCAAGTTTTAAAAGAGAATGAGCAAAATAAAAAACATATTTTTTCTTCTTTTTGTTTGCTCAAACATCATTGTCTCGGCACAAATCAATTGTTCCATTAATATAGCTGCCGACACATTGCAAATCTGCGAGGGAGACTCCATTCAAATCCAAGCAACAGGAACTCAATACAATTTAAATTGGTCGCAAAAAATGGGTCTAAGTGATTCATCCATTGCCAAACCAATTGCGTTCCCAAAAAAAACAACAAAATACTACGTCACCAATCGCTATTTATATCCCACAGAAAATATCATCAATGGCGATTTCGAAAGTGGAAATACTGCATTCACCAGTCAATATGTTCAAAAATGTGTGAATGGACGAATGGATTGGGGAGCGTATTGCATTAATCCTTATACTGACATATTCTGGCAAGGCTGGGGCGCTTGCCCCGATCATACTTCTGGCACTGGTAACCTCATGGTGATGGACGCTGCTGTAACACCCAACGTGGGAATTTGGTGTGAAACTGTTGCTGTAAACAAAAACACCGATTATCAATTCACAACCTGGGTAACGCCAGTTACACAAGAGAATCCACCCTTGCTTCAATTTTCAATAAATAACGTACCCTTGGCTCAACCATTTAATGTTCCTGATCAGGTTTGCAAATGGAACGAGTTTTACGCGCTTTGGAACTCTGGAAACGCAACCAGCGCTGATATATGCATATTGAATCAAGATACCATTTCAATGGGCAATGATTTCGCGTTGGATGACATCTCATTTAAATCTGTATGCGTGAGTGAAGACAGTGTAGTTATTGTTGTTCACCCTAATGTTTCAGTGAATCTCGGTCCCGATGAAAACATTTGCAATGGCGACAGCACTCTTTTAAATACCAAATTACCTTCTTCCTACCAATTCAATTGGTCGAATGGAGCATCAACCAACAAAACTTACGTAACTGCTGCAGGTACGTATTATGTCACTGTTGACAATGGATTTGGTTGCACCGCCACCGACAGCATCAAACTTATATCGCTCGGAGATCCTGTATCAACGCTGGAAAACGACACCACTCTTTGTTTTTCCTTTGCTCCAGCTCTATTGCTCCACAGTGGAAATGCATTAAATCATTCGTGGTCAACTGGCGCCAAAACTTCAGATATTTCAGTATCAGCAGCCAACACCTACTACGTTACTTTATCCAATGGAATCAATTGCTCCGTTACCGACAGCATTCACGTGTTGGATTTCTGCTATCCCACATTCTTTTACTTGCCAAATTCATTTTCACCCAATGGAGACGGACTTAATGATGTTTTCAGTATAAAAGGAGAATCCATCTATGTATTAAAACTGTCGATTTTTAATAGATGGGGGGAATTAATTTTCGAAACTTCAGATCCTTCTGCAACATGGAATGGAGTTGGAAAAAATGGAGCTGCGCCAATGGACGTGTATGTAGTGCACTTTGAATACGAAGGACTTTCACCCAACACTGACAAAAAGCAAAAAATACAGCGCTATACTCACCTAAATCTTATCAGATAGCCTGTTTTTCCACAAAGTGAATTCCATACTTTTTTAGTTCGTCAAGAATAGGATTGTAAACCTCAGCTTCCACAGGAACCAGCACTCCCCTACTTTTAATATCGCCGTTCAAAATCATTTTAGCAACAATTCCAACAGGCAATCCAACGGTTTTGGCCATCGCCGTTTTGTTTTCATCTTCGCCTTCCACTACTAAATATGAATGCAACTCTTTTGCTTCGTTGTTGAGCTTATAATTAAAGCGATGAAACATAATGATCATGTCTTTGTCATTGTGATTCAACTTCCATTTTTTCTCCAATATGTGTTGTAAAATCTGAGCTGGCGTAGCATTTTTCAATCCTATTTTTTCGTGGCTAAAAATGCCTGTGTACTCCAACTTTTCCCAAATGTCCACATCATCCTGCTCCAGCTTCATATAATGTTTAAGTTTCAACTCTACGGAATCGTGCTTGTTGTAGGCCAAAAACAAGTTAATGAACTGCCGGTGCGTCATTTTATCCGAATCGGCGATGCGATAGGTATCATCGGTCATTCCCAATTGCACAAACAAATCCCAAGCCCTACAAAACCCTAAACGGCGCAATGTCCCTCTAAAAATTGTTTTGATGCCTTGTAAACCATAAATATCAATGTATTTCAAGGAATCGCGATTGGCGTAACCTTCAAACTTACCGTAACCTTCAATATCTATTACTTCAGTGCGACGAAATAATTTGTGGTAAGGAATATATTTAAAGGTTCCTTCCTGCAAAAACATGGCAGCTCCGCCTTGTCCTGCCACCACAACATTTCGTGGATTCCATGTAAACTTGTAATGCCACGGATTATCATCACTTTCGGGAGCAATCAATCCACCACAAAAAGATTCAAAGCCGTGTAAAATAGCACCTTCGGCACGCAAGTGATCAATGATTTTCATAGCCGAAATATGATCGAGACCAGGATCCAACCCCGCCTCGTTCATAAATATCAATCCTGCATTTTTCACTTCTTCTTCCATCGCTTTCATTTCTGGCGAAACATAAGAAGCAGTAACCAAATGTTTTTTGTGCTTCAAACACAAACGAGCAATTTCCACATGGAAACTCGCTGGCAACATAGAAATCACTACATCAGCCTGCTGAATTAAATCTTCTTTAACGCCTGGATTTTTATTTAAATCATGAAAAGAAAACGAAGAATTTTCTTTTACAATATCCTTTGCATGCTGCAAAGAGATGTCGGCAACGCTAATTTTCCAACTCAACGAAGAGGCTTGTTCCTTAAGGTATTCCAGCAGAACAGAACTACTTCTACCAGCTCCTAATAAAATAATATGCTTCATGAACTAAATCTAAGTAATTAACAATTTGGATCAAAGGACTGATAAATGTTCATAATTAATTTTTCTTAAAGCGAAACTATAACTTCTATCATTTCGTTTCGATAAACAGACATAATTGCTCCACTAATTACTAATTTCTTAATACCAAATATACATGAGACAACTTAAAATAAGCAAACAGGTAACTAACAGAGAGACCATTTCTTTAGACAAGTATCTTCATGAAATAAGTAAAGAAGGACTTATTACCGCAGAACAAGAAGTTGAACTGGCACAAAAAATTAAAGCAGGTGATGCCGCCGCTTTGGAAAAACTAACCCGTGCAAATTTGCGATTCGTGGTATCGGTTTCCAAACAGTATCAAAATCAGGGATTGACTTTACCCGACCTTATCAACGAAGGCAACTTAGGATTAATCAAGGCTGCACAACGTTTTGATGAAACGAGAGGATTTAAGTTCATCTCTTATGCAGTTTGGTGGATCCGCCAATCCATCCTGCAAGCTTTGGCTGAACAGGCTCGTATTGTTAGGTTACCACTAAATAAAATTGGTGCCATCAATAAAATCAATAAAACCTTTTCACAATTGGAACAAGAATTTGAAAGAGAACCATCGGCCGATGAAATTGCCTTTGCGCTTGATCTTCCAGTTGAGGAAGTGAGAGAATCATTAAAAAGCAATTCTCGTCACGTATCAATGGATGCTCCCTTGCAAGAAGGAGAAGATGCCGGAAATATGTACGATTTAATGACAAGCAACGACAGTCCTCGTCCGGATCACCAACTCCTCGACGATTCATTGAAAGAAGAAATCAAAAGAACCTTAGATACACTCACGCCTCGTGAAGCAGATGTGATCACTTTGTACTTCGGATTGGGAACCGATAATCAATCTTTAACTCTGGAAGAAATTGGTGAAAAATTCGATTTAACAAGAGAAAGAGTGAGACAAATTAAAGAGAAAGCTTTGCGCCGACTCAAACATACTTCACGAAGCAACATTCTTGTAAAATACTTAGGGTGAGAAATCCCCTACTTTTCTAAAAATTGAGCCGCGCCCCCAAACCGCGGCTCTTTTTTTTGGTTAATAAATACTTTAAACTTTGAACTTTAAACTTTGAACTTCTTTCTACATTTGAAAAAAATAAAACAAAATGGCTCATTTAATTGCCCCATCCATCCTCGCAGCGGATTTCGCTAATCTCCAAAAAGACATTGAAATGGTGAACAACAGCGCCGGCGATTGGTTTCACCTGGACGTGATGGATGGCGAGTTTGTACCTAATATTTCCTTTGGCATTCCTGTAATTGAAGCCATTAAAAAGCACGCAAAAAAAACTTTAGATGTTCATTTAATGATCATCAATCCCGATCGATATATTTCTGCTTTCAAAAAAGCAGGAGCTGATGTTTTAACAGTTCACTACGAAGCTTGTCCGCATTTACACCGAACGCTCCAAGCCATCAAAGCTGAAGGCATGAAAGCTGGAGTGGCCATTAATCCGCACACTAATGTTGACGTGCTGGAAAGCGTGATTAAAGACATCGACGTTGTTTTGGTGATGTCGGTAAATCCAGGTTTTGGCGGACAAAAATTCATTGAAAATACTTACAACAAAATCAAAAAACTAAAACAACTGATTCAACAATCAGGAAGCTCTGCCATTATTGAAATTGACGGTGGCGTTGGTCTCAACAACTACAAACAACTTATAGAAGCAGGTGCCGATGTTTTGGTGGCGGGGAATGCTGTTTTTGCAGCGAAAGATCCTGCACAAACAATTGCTGAGTTGAAAAAGATTTAGGGTACTTAAAACTAGGGTTAGGTCTTTAACTTTTCAGTAACATATCTCAAAGGTCAACTCCAGTGATCAAACAAGCAATACCATAGATTCAATAAGCGATGACTTAAATATTTATGATTTAGTTTTTGAAATCACCAATGACTTTTCCAGTAAAAATATGATTTCAAAGTAAAAATTTCTATCTCGATTCACCAATTAAAAAAGTTTTGACTTCTCCCTGAAACTTTAATTTCACAGAGTCTTTATACAGTTTTATTAGCGAAACACCCATTTCTTCATCACCCGCCTTCATCAGTGAACGACGATTGCCAATCAATATCAAAGTAGTGCTATTTACTTTTCCACCAATGGAAATATTGGGCCAACGCACAATTGGTTTTTGTATTTGAATGGGCTGTGGAATCAGCCTATCGGGACGTTGCATATTCAGCTGATCAACTTGTTTTACTTGAGGTTCGCTGATGCTATTTCCTAAAAAAGGATCACGATAATTGGCCTGCAAAGAAAATTCTTCAATGACTTTTTTGCTTTTGGTAAACTGAGGTGTACCCTGCTCAACTACCGTTGCATCATCACCACCAACATACTTTACATAAATTTTGTAGCCCACGATGACCCACACCAATAGCACCACAGGAATTAAAACGTATGTAAGTTTTTTATTTTTCACAAAACGCTATTTTATAAATGTCCATACAGCACTGTAAGGACCTGAATTTCCTGCTGCATCCCTAGAATGAACTTTCCAAAATAATTTCGTAGCCAAAGTATTCAAGCTTGGTATGTGCACAGTTGTAGATTTTGCCACCACAGTATCCAAAACAATATCGGTGAACAATGAATCGGTAGCTATCCAAATACTATCCGTTAGCGCTGTCCCCTTGTTCACTCCAACGCTCCATTGAAAAGTGTAAGGAAAAGTAAGAGTTTCACCATTCGTTGGTTTTGATAAAGATGGTTTGTTTGGTGCCGTTTTATCAATGTAAATTGTGTGCTCTCCAGTTAAGGAAGCACTCAGTGAATTTAAACCCTGAACACTCCAAATGTAAGTTCCATCAGCAACAAATGTGTGCGTTGTAGATGCTGTTGTTAAACTTTGATTTGGAAGAATGGTGTTGCCAATTGAATCACGAATTTTAAAAACATAGCTGCTCGCTTTAGCCAAGGCATCCCACGAAAAATTAACGGCATAATCACTGCTGATGTATTTGTTAATTGGACTCATATTGGTGATCGACTGTCCCGCCAAACTCTGCGTGTTTTTTACTTCCAAATTATAAGTTCTCCATGCTGTGGCAGTTGACCCATTCTTCGCTCTCACCCTCCATTGGTAGGTTCCAGGTATTAAAGTTTTTTCAAATTTTGTTTTTGTTAATGTTGAGTCCAACACTAAAGTGACAATACTATCAAAAGAAGGCGAAACAATTTGAAACTGATATTTGCTAGCTCCAGTCACTTCTTCCCACCAGAAAAGTTTATTTAAAATTGAATCGCTTTGATTGTTGGGCGGCGATAATAAAGTCACTGTTCGTTCAGTTAAATCAAAACGTTCACATGCAAACAACGAAGTGAGTGCCAACACATAAATAAAAATCCATTTTTTCATAATCTTCATTTTTATCAATTCAATTTTTTAAAATTCTGTACATAAAGTTCCGCTTTCAAACGCAGCTCCTTTGTTTTTTTGTTTTCTTCGGTAACAAACTTCACACCTGCAATTCGTCCAATTTTATGCTTTTGCTCCAACTCGTAAACGAGACGCAGCAATTTAACAAATGACGACTCCACCACAAAAACAGTGGTTTGCACTTCCAGTCCGCCCGACACCATTTTGTGCGGCGCTGGAAATGAGCGCAACAGCAATCCGTTTTTGTCGCAAAACGGAGTTAAAAAAGCCAGCAAGGTATCCTGAAATTTGAATTCATCATCAATATTATTTCCGAAAATTTCCTCTATTTTGAAAAGCTCTTTCTGATATTTTAAAATTTCAGCAGGTGCATTTTTTG
>JAPLEZ010000093.1 GCA_026390935.1 Bacteroidota bacterium | reverse complement strand
TTGAAAGCCGAAGTCTTTTAAGCCTTTTACCAGGGTGAGTGATTCTTCGTGCGTTTGCGCACCATCGTCAATTCCTGCAATTAAATGTGAGTGGATATCAACACCAATCAGCTTTGCATCCAGCGGAGAACGCAATAAGGGTTTTGGTTTTTTTTTGAAGAGTCCAAACATTTTTCTTGCTTACTTTTTGAAATATTTTTGCTCAAACCATTGAATGGTTTGTGTGAGTCCCGTGTTGATAGTTATTGTTGGATTGTATCCCAACAATTCTCTTGCCTTTGAAATATCGGCCAATGAATCTTTCACATCACCAGCTCTCGGTGCGGTAAATGTAGGTTCCAAATCAGAAGAAACTGCAGCTTTCAACATTTTAAACAAATCTAAAACCGAAGTAGATTCTCCAAATGCAATGTTGAACATTTCGCCATTTGCACGCTCGTCTTTTGTGAAAAGGGCTTTGATGTTGGCTTGCACCACATTGTCGATGTAAGTAAAATCTCTCGATTGATCCCCTTCACCATGAATTACCGGTGATTGTCCGGAAAGCAAAGCATTCATAAACATTGGGATTACCGCTGCGTATGGGCCATTCGGACTTTGGTGCGGACCGAACACATTAAAATATCTCAAGCCGATGAAAGGCGCATTGTATGTTAGGTGAAACACTCTACCGTACAATTCATCAGTTCTTTTTGTCACAGCATAAGGAGAAAGTGGATTTCCTAAAACATTTTCTCGTCGCGGCATTTCATCAGAATCTCCATAAACTGAAGAAGAGGAAGCGAAAACCAAACGTTTTACTTTTTCATCTTTCGCAGCTGTGAGTAAGTTTAAAAATCCGGTAACATTTGCTTCGTTGGATGCAATAGGATTGTTGATGGATCGGGGTACTGAGCCTAAGGCAGCTTGATGAATAACGTAATCCACGCCTTTCACAACTTTTTGACACAACTCAAAATCTACCAATGATTCTTTAATGAAAAGAACATTGGGTAAGGTCAAAAACGGTTCAATGTTTTCAATGTATCCGTTGGATAAATTATCTACAATTCTTATTTCTCCCGCATTGTGAGCCACAAGGTATTTCACAATGTTTGAACCGATAAATCCTGCCCCACCCGTTACCAGGAATTTGTACTGACTTAAATCTTCTGAATGATACTTCATATGCAGCTAATATTTTTTTCAACGGTCATATGGAATGCCCATATTTCCTTTGTCTCTTTTAATGATCTTTTAATGCTTGGGTATTTCATAATTTTATTTTTCTATCTGGCTGTATATTGCGCCTCGTAGTATTTTTTATATTCTCCTGAAATAACTTGCTGCACCCAATTCTGATTGTCGAGATACCACTGAACAGTTTTTTCTAAACCTTCTTCAAATTTTGCTTTTGGTTTCCAGCCGAGTTCAGTATTCAGTTTTGTGAAATCAATGGCGTAACGTTGATCATGGCCAGCGCGATCTTTCACGAACGTGATTAATTTTTCAGATGTGCCTTTTTCTCTTCCCAGTTTTGCATCCATGATTTTGCACAAAGCGCGCACTAAATCAATATTTTTCCATTCGTTGTCGCCACCGATGTTGTATGTGCTTCCCGCTTTTCCTTTGTGAAAAATTAAATCAATCGCATCAACGTGATCTTCTACATAGAGCCAATCGCGCACGTTATCTCCTTTTCCATACACCGGCAATGGTTTTTCATTTAATATATTGTTGATGCACAACGGAATTAATTTTTCTGGAAAATGAAATGGTCCGTAGTTATTAGAACAATTGCTGATCACTGTTGGCAAACCATAAGTTTCATGGTAAGCGCGAACAAAATGATCAGAAGACGCTTTGCTGGAAGAATAAGGTGAGCGCGGATCGTAGGGCGTTGTTTCCTTGAATTTACCGGTTTCTCCCAAGCTTCCGTATACTTCATCTGTAGAAATATGGTAGAAAAGGTGAGGTGCATTATCGGTCCACAAAGTTTTGCAAACATTTAATAGTGTTACTGTACCCACTACATTTGTTTGCACAAATTCCATCGGATTTAAAATCGAACGATCTACGTGTGATTCTGCTGCCGTGTGTATAACATGATCAATGGCAAAATCTGTAAATATTTTATTGATAGCAGCTGCATCACAAATATCCCCTTTTACAAAATGATAATTCGGCGCATCTTTAATTGAATCAAGATTGGCTAAGTTTCCTGCATACGTGAGTTTATCCACATTTACGATCAGGCAATTGGGATATTTTGTTACCAATTGTCGAATGAGGCAGCTTCCAATAAAACCTGCTCCGCCGGTAACCAATATTTTTTTAGCGTAGTTCATTTTGTCGGTATGTTTTTTCCCTGTTCCATGCCGATGAAAGCATGTCTTCCAGAGAGCGTTCTGTTTTCCATTTTAATTTTTCAGCAGCCAGTTTTGAATCAGAAAAAATTTCAGCTGCATCACCAGGACGACGGTCTTCTATTTTGTAGTTGATTTTGATTCCGTTTACTTTTTCAAAAGCGTGAATCATTTCCAAAACAGTGAATCCATTTCCTGATCCGAGGTTAAATTTTTCTACTGCTACAGCGCTTTCCTTTGCTGCCAATCTTTGGTACGCTTTAACATGAGCTGTTGCCAAATCCATCACATGAATATAATCGCGAACACAGGAGCCGTCTCTGGTTTTATAGTCGTTGCCAAAAACTTTTAGACTTTCCATTTTTCCTGATGCTACTTTTAAAAGCAGTGGCATGAGGTTGTTCATGTTGTCGGGATTTTCACCCAGCAAGCCCGATGGATGTGCGCCAATGGGATTGAAATAGCGCAAACAAATCGATTTTAATTTATTGGTAGCAGCGAGATCTTCAATAATTTCTTCTGCAATTTTTTTTGTGTTTCCATAAGGAGAAGGTGGACGTTGCGTAGGAAAATCCTCGGTTACCGGAACTTTATTTACTTCTCCATAAACTGTGCAGGAAGAAGAAAAAATTAAATTTTTGCATCCGCTTTGGTCCATGAAATGAAAAAGATTGAGCAATCCGCAAAGATTATTTTCATAATACTTTAATGGATTTAAAACTGATTCACCAACAGCCATGTGAGCTGCAAAATGGATGACTCCATCAATTGGATATTTTCCAACTATTTTTAATAGTGCTGCTTTGTCTTTTAAATCAATTTTTTCAAAGGGAACTTTAACACCAGTGATGCTTTCAATGGCATCAATGGTAGAGGCCCGAGAAGTTGATAAATCGTCCAACGCAACAACGCTATAGCCATGGCTGATCAATTCAACCACGGTATGAGAACCTATATAACCTGTTGCGCCGGTGACTAAAATCATTTTATAAACTAATGTAATGTTCGGTTTTCACTGAGTTTCTATAAATGCCTTTGATGTCCACCAAAACACCATTTGTATTTAAATGTTTTTTGAAGAAATCATCTTTCAAGCCAATGTATTCTTTGTGGTTCACAGCAACAATGATGGCGTCGTATTGTCCAGTGATTTCTGGAGTTAAGGCATAACCATATTCTTCTTGAACTTCATGCGAATCGGCATGAGGATCGTTTACTTCAACGTTGATGGCGAAAGATTTTAACTCGTTCACCACATCGGCTACTTTTGAGTTACGGATATCTGTTACGTTTTCCTTGAAAGTTGTGCCCATTACCAATACTCTTACTTTAGCAATATCTTTTCCGAGGGTGATCATTTTTTTCACTGCCAATCGCGCCAAGTATGGTCCCATTGAGTCGTTGATGGCTCTTCCAGAGGTAATGATTTTAGAATGAATTCCTAATTCTTCTGCTTTGTAGGTAAGGTAGTAAGGGTCAACACCAATACAATGTCCGCCCACCAATCCAGGAGAAAATTTCAAGAAATTCCATTTTGTTCCTGCAGCTTCCAGAACCTCATAAGTATTGATGTTCATTTTGCTAAAGATCAACGAAAGCTCGTTCATTAAAGCGATATTCACATCACGTTGCGTGTTCTCAATAATTTTTGCAGCTTCAGCAACTTTGATCGATGACGCTTGATGAACTCCGGCGTTGATCACCATTTTATATACGTTGGCTACTTGTTCTGCCGATTCTTTATCGCAGCCTGAAACCACTTTTACAATTTTAGAAAGCGTATGTTCTTTGTCGCCCGGATTGATTCTCTCAGGAGAATAACCCACTTTAAAATCTACGCCGAATTTTAATCCTGATTCCTGCTCTAAAACCGGAACACAATCTTCTTCTGTACATCCAGGATATACTGTAGATTCAAATACAACGTAATCCCCTTTTTTCAAAACTTTTCCTACTGTTTTAGAAGCAGAAAGCAAAGGTTTTAAATCGGGTAAATTATGCTGATCAATAGGAGTTGGAACAGCTACGATGAAAAAATTTACATCACGTAAATCTTCAATATTTGCACTGAATTGAATATCACAACCATCGAATTCAGATTTATCTAATTCGTTACTAGGGTCAATTCCTTGCTGCATTAATTTAACGCGATCGGGATTGATATCAAATCCTACCACTTTTACTTTTCTGGCAAATTCCAGCGCAATGGGTAATCCTACATAACCTAAGCCGATCAATGCTAATTTGGCTTCTTTCTTTGCAATTCTTTCGGAAATCATAACTTTTACTTCTCTTTTAATGAATAAATTCTTTCAATTATTTCAACCACTTTTAAGCCTTCCAAAGCGTTGGTGGTTACTTTATCTCCTCGTTTAATAGTGTTGATTACATTTTGGATGATATAGTGGTGATTGGCAGCAGAGCCTTTGTAATCGCCGTAATCATTTGGAGCGTTGACTGGTGCCAATTCAGGCATTGTATAATCTTTAATGTTGCAGTACTCAATTTTATCCATGTACTGTCCGCCCACTTTTACACTGCCTTTGCTTCCAATCACCGTCATGCTGCTTTCCAAGTTGACATCGTAAATGGCAGTAGAGTAATTCATTGTGCCTATTCCTCCATTTAAAAAGCGGAAGTTTACAATGCCGGTATCTTCAAATTCTGTGGAGTGTTGATGGGTGAAATCTTCAAATCTTGCTCTTATATCAGTGATGTCGCCAAATAGCCAATACATGATATCGATGAAGTGAGAAAATTGCGTGAACAAAGTGCCTCCATCCATATCTTTACTGCCTTTCCAGGTGTCTTTTTTGTAATAACGGTCGTCTCTGTTCCAGTAGCAGTTCAATTGAACGATAAAGACATCTCCCAATAATTTTTTGTCCATAATCTCCTTTAACCAAACAGAAGGAGGAGAATAACGGTTTTGCATTACGCAAAACACTTTTTTTGAAACGTCGAGTGCTTTTTCAAGTACTTTTTCACATTCATTTTTAGTGAGCCCCATTGGCTTTTCACAAACGATATGTTTATTGTAGTTTAATGCTTTAATGCTTTGTTTGGCGTGGAGACCATTAGGGGTGCAGATATTAACAACATCAATTTCAGGAATTGCCTTTAACATATCGTCAATGTCGGTAAAGTAGGGCTGAGTGAATTTCAGATCGATGTTCAGTGCTGATCTTTCCTTTACATCACAAAAAGCCATTAGTTCCGCTTCGGGATCTCTACGGATCATTTCCATATGGCGTTTTCCGATGTGGCCACAACCAATCACCGCAAATTTAATTTTATCAGCCATTACTTAGTTTTTTTACGTTGCCATTCAATAGCAAATATTTTTCACCTGTTGCTTTGCACACGGCTTCATTGTTTTCATTGAAAACTAATTTTTCGCCTTGTTCACTCATCCAGCCAATTTGTTTGGCAGGATTTCCAACCATGATGGAATAAGCTTTTACTGAGCGAATCACCACCGTGCCTGCGCCAATAAAACAATATTCGCCCAATTGTATTCCACAAACAATGGTAGCGTTGGCACCGATAGTAGCACCTTTTTTTACTATGGTTTTGCGGTATTCATTTTTTCTGTTTACAGCAGAACGAGGATTCATCACATTGGTGAAAACCATCGATGGTCCAAGGAAAACATCGTCTTCACAAATTACTCCAGTATACAATGAAACATTGCTTTGAATTTTTACATTGTTGCCTAAAACTACTTCTGGAGACACAATTACATTCTGCCCGATATTACAGTTTTCTCCAATAGTGGAGTTGGGCATAACATGACTAAAGTGCCATATTTTAGTACCTTTTCCAATGATGCAGCCCTCGTCAATATAGGAAGAAGGATGAACAAAAAATTCTTTAGTTTCCAAAACTTAATTCTTTTTTAAACAGTTCATCTTTAGGGAGTGATTTAAAATACTCCAATGTTTTTTTTAATCCTTCTGCACGATTTACTTTTGGCTCCCAGTCCAATATTTCTTTGGCTTTGCTGATGTCGGGTTGACGTTGTTTCGGGTCATCCACAGGTAAATCTTTGTATATTACTTTTGCTGTTGTGCCAGTGAGTTTTACAATTTCTTCTGCAAATTCGGCGATGGAAATTTCATCTGGATTACCAATGTTTACTGGCAAATGATAATCGCTTAACAACAAGCGGTAGACGCCCTCTACAAGATCGTCAACATAACAAAACGAGCGTGTTTGTGAGCCGTCGCCGAAAACCGTGATGTCTTCTCCGCGCAAGGCCTGACCAACAAAGGCAGGTAAAGCGCGGCCGTCATTCAAGCGCATTTTCGGTCCGTAAGTATTGAATATCCGTACAATGCGTGTGTCTAATCCGTGATAAGTATGATAGGCCATCGTCAAGGCTTCCTGAAATCTTTTGGCTTCATCGTAAACACCGCGCGGACCAATAGGATTTACATTTCCCCAATATTCCTCGGGTTGAGGATGAACTGTTGGGTCGCCGTAAACCTCAGAAGTGGATGCGATGAGCATTCGTGATTTTTTTTCCTTTGCCAGTCCAAGCAGGTTGTGTGTTCCTAGTGAACCAACTTTTAAAGTCTGAATCGGAATTTTAAGATAATCTATCGGACTGGCCGGTGATGCGAAGTGAAGGATGTAATCCAGTTTACCCGGAACATGCACAAAAGTACTTACATCGTGGTGGTAAAATTCAAAATGCTGGTTGCGAAAAAAATCTTCAATATTTCTTAAATTACCGGTGATCAGATTGTCCATGCCAATCACATTATAGCCTTCTTTTAAAAATCTTTCACAAAGATGAGATCCTAAAAATCCTGCTGCTCCGGTAACTAATATTCGTTTTTTCATCTGCGTCTATAATTTTTTAAATGTCAGATGGAATATCATAATAGAAAAATCCATTTTATGGAATAATGTATATTTCATTTTATTTAGCAAGAGCTTTTTTGTTCACTACTTGTGTTCTTCCTATGCTGATATAGTCGAATCCTTTCGCCTGAATACTTTCAAGATCGAATAAATTCCTGCCGTCAAATATCACAGGAGTTTTTAACAACTCTTTCATTTTTTCAAAATCGGGAGCTCGGAAAACCGACCATTCAGTTGCGATGACCAAAGCATCTGCACCTGAAATGGCATCATATTGATTGTCGCAAAACTCAATTTTATTTCCGAAAACAACTTTCATGTTTTCCATTCCTTCTGGATCAAAGGCTTTTATTTTCGCGCCTTTTTTCAAGAGTTCTTCAATTACGTACATTGCCGGTGCTTCTCTAATATCATCGGTGTTTGGTTTGAAAGCCAAGCCCCAGATGCCAAAAGTTTTTCCTTTTAAGTCGCCTTCAAAATAGTCTTCTATTTTAGGAACGATGATGGTTTTTTGTGTAGAGTTTACTTCTTCTACAGCGTTGAGAATTTTGAAATTGTAATTCACATCTTTAGAAGATTTAATCAATGCTTTCACGTCTTTTGGAAAGCAGCTTCCACCGTAGCCGATACCAGGGAAAAGAAAGCGCTTGCCTATTCTGGTGTCGGAACCAATTCCAATTCTGATTTGATCCACATCGGCACCCACGAGTTCGCACAAATTAGCGATTTCATTCATGAAAGAAATTTTTACAGCCAGAAAAGCATTGGCTGCATATTTCGTTAATTCGGCCGAACGCTCATCCATGAAATAGATGGGATTGCCCTGACGAACGAAGGGTTTGTACAATTCTTCCATCACTTTTCTTGCTCTTTCATTTCTAACGCCAATCACCACGCGGTCGGGTTTCATGAAATCATTCACTGCAAAACCTTCTCTTAAAAATTCGGGGTTTGACACCACATCGAAATCAACAGAACTATTTTTTTTGATAACAGCACTTACCTTTTCAGCAGTACCAACAGGCACTGTGCTTTTGTGTACAATTACTTTATACTCGGTGATGATTTTTCCTAATTGTTCGGCAACACCTAAAATGTAGGATAAATCAGCAGAACCATCTTCTCCCGGAGGGGTAGGAAGCGCTAAAAGAATGATAGATGATTTTTTTACAGCATCTTCCAAATCAGTAGTAAACTGCACACGATTTTGCTTGGCATTGCGCTCAAGCAAAGCATCAAGCTCAGGCTCATAAATGGGAATGATGCCTTGTTTTAATTTTTCTACTTTGTCTTTGTTGTTGTCAACACAAATCACATTGTTGCCGCTTTCTGCAAAGCAGGTTCCTGTGACTAATCCAACGTATCCGGTACCAATTACGGCAATGTTCATATTCTATTAATTAAAAAATTCTTTAATACTCGCGCAAATATAATTCAATTGACTATCGCTTAATTCAGTATGCATTGGTAATGACAATACGGTTTCCGATAGTTTTTCGGTAACTGGTAAGCTGATGTTTTTCATTTCTTTAAAAACTTCCTGTTTGTGCAATGGAAGTGGGTAATATACCATCGCTGGTATTTCTTTTTTATCAAGAAAATTTTTCAGCGCATCTCTTTTGCCATCAGCGATTTGCATCGTGTATTGGTGAAATACATGTGTTGAGTTTTTGCTTCTGTATGGGGTTTTTAAGCCCATTATGCCTTTAAGGTTTTCATCGTAAAAACTGGCCGCTTTATTTCTTCTTGCGCTGAAATCATTGAGATGTTTCAATTTTTCATTCAGTATAGCTGCCTGCAAGGAATCCAAACGAGAGTTGATGCCCACTACATCATGGTAGTAACGCACCTTTGAACCGTGATTGGCAATTTGTACAGCTTTCTGTCCTAGCGTTTCATCGTTGGTCATCAAAGCGCCGCCATCGCCGAAACAACCTAAGTTTTTTGAAGGGAAGAAGCTTGTAGTGCCTATATTTCCCATTGTACCTGCTGATTTTTTATCGCCGTTGCTGAAGGTGTATTCGGCGCCTATGGCCTGTGCGGTGTCTTCTACAACGTATAAATTGTGCTTTTTGGCCAGTGAAAGAATGGCTTCCATATCCGAACACTGTCCGAAAAGATGTACCGGCAAAATCACTTTTGTTTTTGGACTAATTGCTTTTTCAATGGCTGCAACGTTGATATTGAAATCGTCGGGGTTTACATCCACAAATACAGGTTTCAAGCCCAAAAGAATAATTACTTCAGCAGTTGCTATGAAGGTAAAAGAAGAAGTAATGATTTCGTCTCCTGCTTTTAAATCGAGCGCCATCAGTGCAATTTGCAAAGCGTCGGTCCCATTGGCGCAAGGAATGACTTGCTTGGCATTGATGTGCTTTGCCAGATTAACAGAAAATTCTTTGACAATCGGCCCACCTATGAACGATGTTTCATCGATCACCTTTTGGATGGCTTTATCGATAGCGGGTTGCAACCTTTTATACTGAGTTGCTAGATCGACCATTCTTATAGTTTCTGCAGCAATTTCCGACATTTTAAATATTTCAGGCGAAGATAATAATTTCACCCTAACTTTACGCAGTTTTTTAAGCTATGAGTAGATCTCTTTTTTTCTGTCTTTTTTTCATTTGTGCTTTTTCTGTTGGAAGGGCTCAAACACAGGGGAATACCCATCTATTTGATCTGTCGTATAGCGGTGCTTGGGGCAATGGTGAAGTGGCCCAAAAAAGCACGTATATCAATCGGATAGGAGTAGGTTATTCTTATAAGCTTAATAAATTGACGATGGGACTGCAATATTATTTTTTGTTTGGCGATTATGCCGGACCTGATATTTTTGCTGCTTTGCGCACTTCGGAAGGCCTGTTTATCGCCAGTGATGGATCGCTTACGGATGTTGCGGTGTTTTTCAGAGGCAATGGTTTTTATGCCAGTATTGGCAGGGCTATTCCGCTGAAGGTTAATGATTTTTTAGGTTTGAATTTTTGTGCTGGTGCTTTGCAAAACCGATTGGCCATCCGATCGCTAGGTTCTACTCTGCCTTTTTTATCCTCCGAATCCATCAAGGGATATGATCAGTATTCTCTAGGTCCATCTGTAAAACAAGAAATTAGGTGGACGCATTTAGGTCCGAAAAAAAGAATTAATTTTTATTTGGAATTGTTTGCCGAAGAGGCACTTTTGAAAAATTTGAGAAAGTATAATTACTTTAACGGCGCAGCAGACGAATCCTGGCATTTTAATTTTATGTTTGGAATTCAGGCAGGATGGATCATTCCCGTGTATGCTAATAATGATGAGGAAGAATTTATAGATTAATGCAATTCATTTACACCATAGGAATTTTGATGTACGGTTTCAGTATCCGTTTGGCAGCGTTATTCAATTACAAAGCTAAGTTGTGGGTACGGGGACGACGAAATCTCATCAAGAATTTGCCCGATAACAAGAATAAACAGCAAAAGATAAACTGGTTCCATTGTGCGTCATTGGGGGAGTTTGAGCAGGGACGTCCGCTCATTGAAAGAATAAAAATGCTTCATCCCGACGAAAAAATACTGATCACTTTTTATTCGCCTTCGGGTTATGAAATTCGCAAAAATTATGAGTTGGCGGATTGGGTGACTTATTTGCCCTTGGATTTAAAAGGAAGGATGACGGATTTCGTGGAGAAAGTCAATCCTCATCGGCTTTTCATTGTTAAATATGAATTCTGGTTCAATTTATTAAGTGTGCTGCACGAGCATAAAATTCCGACTTATCTTATTTCTGGAAAATTCAGAAAACAACAGATATTTTTTCAGGAAAAAGGCGCTTGGTTTTTACAACGGTTGAAAGATGGCTTCACTCATTTTTTTGTGCAAGATGAAGCGTCTTTGCAAACTCTGAATGTACATGGAATTGATAATGCAACCTTTGCCGGAGATACCCGCATTGATAGGGTGATCACGCTTTCTAAAAATCCTTTGCAATTTCCTCGATTAGCGCAATTGTTGCAGGGCAAAAAGGTGATCGTTGCTGGTAGCACTTGGGAAGACGAAAATGCTTTTTTAGTGCAGTATTTCCCTTCTATGGATAAGGATACGGTGTTGATTATTGCTCCTCATGAAATATCTGAAAACGCGATTTCTGCTTTGGAGAAAAAGTTTGAAAATGTTGTTTTATGGAGCAATATTGAAACCGCGACCAGCACTCCAAAAGTGATCATCATTAATTGCATTGGGATTTTGTCTTCTTTATATCAATACGGCACTGTGTCAGTGATTGGTGGCGGATTTGGCTCAGGCATTCACAATATTTTGGAGCCGGCTTGTTTTGGTTTGCCGGTGATTTTCGGACCGAAACATCAAAAATTTGATGAAGCGGGAGAAATGATTCAATTGCAAAGTGGATTTTGTGTGAACAATTCTGCCGAATTTCAAAAGATTTTAAGTGATCTTCTGGCTTCGCCGAATGTTTTGAACGAGATTAAGCAAAATCAGTTGAAGTGGTTGCAAACGCAGTCGGGTGCTACTGAGAAGATATTAGCGGAAATTGGCTAGGGGCATACTCGCGCCCGTCTCCAGACGCGTGCGCATTTATCTTAGCAATTATATTGCTTAAAAAGAAAGGCATTATAAATGCCTGATTAAATCCGCACGCGTCTGGAGACGCGCGCGAGTAATTAAACCGCCATCGGTACTTCCATCAACAAAAATTCAGCGTCACTTTCTGCTGTTATTGAGGTGGTATCAATCTCCCAGATACCAATAGCGTCGCGAGAACTCAGCGTTTGATCGGCAATGCTGATTTCACCGTTGAGCACAAAAAGGTATATCCCGTTTTTCTCTGATTTCAGCGTGTATTCGGTGGTTTTTCCTTGATCAGATTTAGACAAATAAAACCATGCATTTTGATGGATCCAAACTCCTGCGTCATCGGGGTTTGGTGACAATATTTGTTGCAGCTGATTGTGGCGGTCGGCGGGGTTCAAGGTAATTTGCTGGTAACGAGGTGTTACATTTTGTTTATTCGGAATCACCCAAATTTGCAGCAATTTCACCGCTTTGTCTTCATTGGCATTGAACTCGCTATGCTGAATGCCTGTTCCGGCGCTCATTACCTGCACATCACCATTTTTAATGATGGTGCCGTTGCCCATACTGTCTTTATGTTGTAAATCGCCTTCCAAAGGAATGGTAATAATTTCCATGTTGGCATGAGGATGTGTGCCAAAGCCCATTCCACCTGCGATATCGTCGTCGTTGAGCACACGTAATACGCCAAAGTGCATACGTTGTGGATCATAATAATTGGCAAAACTAAATGAGTGGTGGCTTTTCAGCCAGCCATGATCAGCGTGTCCCCGAGAATCGGCTTTGTGTATAATTCCTTTGGCCATATTGTTTTATCTGAGGCTTTGAAAATAAGTATTTTTAATTGTTTCCGCTTCTTGTTCCTTTTACAATTTATATTTGTTAACTTTTAATCTGAATTACTTTAAGGGGATTTATGGCAAAAATTAGTGATGTTGTTTTATTGGTTTGTTCCTTAAGCAAATCAGAGAAACGCTATTTTAAATTATTCTCCTCCATTCAGGAAGGAGATAAATTTTATTTGGTGCTCTTTGATTTAATCGATAAAGGAATTACCGATCGATCGGAACTCAAGCAACAATTTGAAGCACAAGCAAAAAAAGCTTCTTTTGAAGTTACATTGAAATATCTTTTCAAGGTGTTGATGAAAAGTATGAGGGCATATGATGCCGATCAAAACATTGATGCTGTTTTGTTGCGCTTATTGCAGGAAGCGCGTTTCTTATATAAAAAAGGTGTTTATGCCGAGTGCTTGTCGCAACTGGAAAAAGTGAAAGTATTGGCCAAGAAGCACGAGAAAAATTATTACTTTTTAGAAGCTGCCAATTTGGAATTGGAATATTACACTCGCACCGATTTTTTGAATGTAAGTGAAGAGGATTTAATAGAAAAACAATCTCTCATTCGTTCATTGGTAGAGCACGAAATGCACATTAGCGCTCACGCCGATTTGTACCAATTGCTTTTGCACCGTTTTGTACAAAAGGGCGTTGTTCGCAGTGAAGAAGAAAAGCAAAAATTTGACGATTTGGTTTTGTCGGAATCCAGTTTAATTTCCAATCCGCATTATCATTCTTTTCATTCTCAGCAGTTGCACATGCTTTTTCAATCGGTGTATTTCCGCTTGATCGGGAGTCCGGAATTGAGTTTGGATATTTACCGTGAGCTCGATGAACTCTTCCAAAAATATTCTTTTTTGTGGGAAGAAAACGCACTCTATTATATATATGTAGTGGAAGGCATATTAAATAATTTGCAAGCCATTGGTAGTTATGAAGCGCTTCCCTTTTTTATTGATAAGCTGAAAAACTTAAATCAGAAAGATCGTGAAGAAGAGCAATTGTGGGCGTTGATTTATCAGTTTGAAATCATTTTTCATATCGGACAAGGGAATTTTGAGGAAGCAAAAAAAGTGTTGTTGTCGCACAAAGATCAATTTACAAAACGCTCCAAATCGGTATTGTCGGTAGCCAACGCCAAAGTGTTTTACTACAATGCCATAGTTTATTTCGGATTGAAAGAATGGAAAAATTGTCTGTATTCTTTAAACTTGATATTGAATAATGACACCACTTTGGTTTCACAGGAATATGTGACGATGAGCAGGATGGTGGCTTTGCTGGTGCATTACGAAATGGAAAATCACGAATACATCAACTATGAAATACGGGGCTTTGAGCGCAAATTAAAAAAGCATGGTACTTTGTTTCGTTTGGAAAAAATGCTCTTTAAATTCTTTAGAAATGTGATAAAAGCCAATGATGAAGCATCAGAAAAAAAATGTCTGCTTGCTTGTCAAAGGGATTTCCGTTCTTTAAATGAAGAGGAACAAATGACGAAATTGTTTGATTTCGACTGCTGGTTGGAAGCAAAAATTTCAAAACAGAGTTTTGTTTCCTTGTTAAGTAAAAAGTTTAATTCCAGATAGTTGTGTTGTTTTTAAACTTTTATGATTGTCTGTATCAACCAAAAAGAGGACTTGTGTTTTTTGAGTCGCCAACTATCTTTGAGTAAAGAACAAAAATTATGAGCGCAGCAAAAATAATAGTGATAGGAAGCAGTAACTCTGATATGGTGATCCAATCAGAAAAACTACCAAAACCGGGTGAAACCGTAATGGGTAAAAAATTCTTTATGAATCCGGGAGGCAAAGGAGCCAATCAGGCCGTTGCTGCCTCTCGCTTAGGAGGAGCTGTGCTTTTCATTGCTCGTGTAGGCAATGATTTGTTTGGGAAGCAAGCTGTTTTCACTTTTAAAAAAGAAGGTATTGACACCTCTTTAATTGTGGCCGATCCGCAAAATCCATCGGGTGTTGCGTTGATTTCTGTCGACGATAAAGGTGAAAATAGTATAGTGGTTGCGCCTGGTGCAAATAGCGCATTAAATGTTGACGATATTCAACGTGCTGCTGCAGTTATACAAGCTGCGGAAATTGTTATAACGCAATTGGAAATTCCAATGGATACTGTTGAATTCATTGGTAAATCGGCATTGGCAGCAGGTAAAAAATTTATTTTAAATCCAGCACCCGCTACTAAATTGTCTGATGAATTATTGAAAACTGTTTTCGTCATCACCCCAAATGAAACCGAAGCAGCAATTTTATCAGGCATTACAGTAAGCGACGTTGCATCTGCAAAAAAAGCGGCTGAAAAAATAAGAGCCCGTGGTGTGAAAAATGTGATCATTACTATGGGCTCCAACGGCGCATTTATTTTGTCGGATGAATTCACCGGAACAGTTTCTGCGCCTAAAGTAAAAGCAATTGATACCACTGCGGCGGGCGATGTTTTCAATGGCGCATTGTCGGTAGCTTTATCAGAAAAATTAAGCATCAAAGAAGCAGTGGAATTTGCTGTGCGTGCTGCCTCCATTTCTGTTACCAGAATGGGTGCGCAAAGTTCAATTCCTTACAAAAAGGAAATCGCAGAAACTACATTTACCGCTTAAGAAAAAAATATGTTTATAGTAGAAAGTTACGGAAGTGCCGTTTTGTTTTGCATCATCACAATGTTGTGCTGGGGCTCTTGGGCGAACACACAAAAGTTGGCCGATAAAAACTGGAGATTTGAATTGTTTTATTGGGATTACATTTTAGGGATGTTCCTCTTTTCAATAGTGCTGGCCTTTACTTTAGGAAGTAGTGGAGAGGCTGGACGATCATTCGCCACTGATATAAATCAGGCCGAAAGTTCTAATTTACTCTCGGCATTTATTGGTGGCATAATTTTCAATCTTGCCAATATTTTGTTGGTGGCTGCACTCAATTTAGCAGGCATGGCGGTGGCCTTTCCGGTGGGCATTGGCATCGCTTTAATTTTGGGTGTTTTGCTAAATTATATGCTGGCGCCAATGGGTGATTTTTTACTTTTAATTTTAGGAGTGGTGATGGTGATGGTAGCTATTTTATTTACTGCTGCTGCGTATCGCAAAGCTACTGCAGGCACCAAAGTGTCAAGCAAAGGAATTGCGCTGTCGGTCGTTAGTGGAGTGCTAATGGGCTCGTTTTATCCTTTTGTTGCGAAGGGAATTTCTCCCGATTTTTCTGCTCCAGAAGCAGGGATGCTAACTCCTTATACTGCTTTTGTGGTGATGGTTTTAGGCGCATTGATTAGTAATTTTTTATTCAATACTATTTTAATGAAAAGGCCTTTCGCTGGAAATCCTGTAAGCTACAGCGATTATTTTAGTGGCAGCAGAAAAAGTCATTTGGCTGGTATTTTAGGAGGCTTAATTTGGGGTATTGGTACAGCATTCAATATCATCGCATCGGGGAAGGCGGGCTTCGCCATCTCTTATGGATTGGGACAAGGCGCTACTTTGATTGCTGCAATTTGGGGCGTTTTTATTTGGAAGGAATTTAAAAATGCACCACGCATCACCAATATTTTAATTGCGTGTATGTTTTTGTTTTACGTGTCGGGATTGCTCGTAATTATTTTATCAAAATAAGAAATCATGCGAAAAAATATTTTTTTTATTTGTTGTGCTTTGATGTTGGCTTGCACTTCTGCAACGCCCGAAAATTCATTGGTAAATAAGGATTTTGAATACAAAAAATATGTTCCAAAGTCTAGCGACAAAAAAATTTCCCGATCAAAATATTTAAATCAATTGCAAGGATTTTGGCTCGGACAATGCATTGCCAATTGGACGGGTTTGGTGACTGAAATGGATAAAATTGGAAACATCGGTGAAATTAAAACAGGAGCATTTTATACCCGCAACGATTGGGGAAAACCCGATCAGCCAAGTATTTGGGGACAAGGCGTGCCAAGTGATTTGTCGAAAAATATTGATTTTGTTTTTAAAAATCCAGGAGAAATTTGGGGTGCCGATGACGATACCGACATTGAATATATTTATCAGGATCTTTTGTTTTCCAATAAAACAAGTATGCTAAGTCCTCAGCAAATTAAGGAGGGTTGGTTGAAACACATTAAGGTGGAAGAAGAAAATTATTTGTGGGTGTCCAATCAAAAAGCTTTTGATTTGATGCGCGCTGGAATGCTTCCGCCCGAAACCAGTGATCCAAAAAACAATCCCGAATTTGAAATGATTGATGCGCAACTCACCACAGAAATTTTTGGTTTCTTTGCTCCAGCACGTCCTGATATTGCTTTAAAAATGGCAGCCTTGCCTATTCAAACTACAGCAAGAAATAATGCACAATGGATTTCCGAATATTATGTAACGATGTATTCTTTAGCCTCATCTGTGGATGAAAAAAAATTGATGAAGGACAAAATTATGTGGATGGCGCTTGAAGCACGAAAACATTTGCCAAATGATTCTTATTCGGCTAAAATGTTCGATTTCGTGAAAAGCAGATACGATGCTAATATTCCTTGGGAACAGGTGAGAGATGAAGTTTACCAACGTTATCAGGTGGATCAATTGGATGGTTACAACATCACTTCTCAAAACAGATATTGCAATGGCTGTTTTGCAGGTGGAATCAATTTCGCATCAAGCATCATCAGTTTGTTGTATGGCGAAGGAGATATTGTAGAAACAATAAAAATTGGCGCTTTGGCTGGATGGGATTCCGATAATCCAACCGCAACATGGGGTGGAATGCTCGGATTTATGCTAGGTAAGGAAGGTGTGGAAAAAGCATTCAACAGAAAATTTGCTGATCAGTTCAATATTCATCGCACTCGTATTGGATTTCCAAACAATGGCATCGACACCTTTTTGAAAATGGCGGAAAAAGGCGTTTTTATTGTGGATAGAGTAGTGCAGGAGGAAATGGGTGGCGGTGTTGATTTGGAAGAGGATGTGTGGTATGTTCCGGTGACCAAGTAGAAAAATCCTCCTTGCTCCGCACAATTCCTTCGCACTCCTCCTTTTCCAAAGGAGGAAGTTAGTTAGCTGGCGTTTTCTGAAGTGTGATTTGAAAATGGATGAGTAGTGCACTTCTCCCTTTGTAAAAGGGAGAGAGCCTATGGTTATGGTGAGATGGCAAGAGGGATTTTTAATTTTGAGTTTGTCTAATCCCCCTCTTTTTTGGTTGGATTTTCACCAGCATTCTCCAATATCTTTAACTATACAACAAATCGTAAACTTTCATTTATGAAAAGGATATTAAGCGTGATTTTCTCAATTCTCTTGACACTAATAGATTTGGTCGCTCAAGACTTTACGGTAATGATTATACCTGATACCCAATTTCAGGTGATGGATTTTTCTTATATGGGCTCGAACATTAACCAGTTTACAGCACAAATGGATTGGGTACCGGCAAAAAAAGACAACTTAAATATTCAGTTCATTTGTCACGTTGGTGATGCAGTAGATCATGCAGATAATACCAATGAATGGACGCGTTTTAAAGCAGGTTGGCAAAAAATTGAAGCATCGGGAATTCCGTGGTCAATTGCTCCGGGTAATCATGACACCGACTTGCCAATGGGTTCGGATAGTTGGAACATTTATAATTCAAACTATCCTGCTTCCTCATGGATGCAAAACTCCTGGGCGATTGAAACTTATCCTAATGGGAAAAACGAAAATAATTTAAGTTTCTTTAATGCATCCGGCATGGAGTTTATGGTTATTTCCATAGGTTATGCTTTGAGTACCGCTGAGTACAATTGGGCAGTTGCAAAACTTGCTGCATATCCAAATAAAAGAGCTATTATCAGTACTCATGATGTAAACAATGGTAAAATTATCGACTTGGCGAAACAGAGCACAAATGTGTTTCTTATTGTTTCGGGACACTATTGTGGTCCGGAATGGTACAACACATATACCAATGCGGCAGGGATCACTATTCATGAAATCATGTCGGATTATCAATGCAGTTTGAATGGTTTTTTACGATACTACACCTTCAAGCCGGCAGAAGATAAAATTTACGCATATACTTATAATCCCTTAACCAATACCTATAGAACAGGCACATCCTCTCAGTTTATAATGGATTACAAAATGGCTACACCAACATCTCCTCAGATTTCAGCTGTGAAAAATACGCCAAATGCAGTAAAATCAACAGATGTAGTAACGGTTTCGGCAACTGTTACCGATGATAAAAGCATTTCTTCTGTTACACTTTCATGGGGTTTGAGTTCTGTGAATTTAAGCAATAGTGTTGCCATGACTGCTTCCGGAGATACTTATTCGGCAACCATTCCGGCCCAAGTGGATGGTTCCACCGTGTACTATAAAGTGTTAGCAACTGATAACGAAAATAACTCCTCTTCTTCTGAGAGTTCTTATAAAGTGTCGGACAACCCTGATGTTTGTTTTGTGGATTACGACGCAACAGATTTAAATTTTACAGGATTCGGCGGAAGTAATTTTTCTAAAGTGGCTAATCCATCACCTTCAGGAATCAATACCAGTGCGATGGTAGGAAAATGTGTGAAAGATGCTGCATCACAAACATGGGCGGGAATTTACTCAGCAACGCTCTCTTCTAAAATTGATTTTTCTGTCAATAAATTTTTTAAAATGAAAGTGAATAGTCCGAAAGTTTGCAAGGTTTTGATGAAATTGGAAGACGCTGCCAACTCAAATGCTATGAAGGAAGTGGAGGTAACCACAACACAGTTGAATGCCTGGGAAGAGTTGGTATTTGATTTTAGTGGATCAGCATCAAATACCTATAACAAAATTACTTTGTTCTTTGATTTTGGCGCAACAACAGGCAATGCTTTTTATTTCGATGACATATGTATGGTTTCTGATTTAAGCACAGTGATTGTTGAAAATCCAGGTCTTTTTAAAGACTTGAAAATTTATCCTAATCCGGTGGACGACGAATTAAATATTCAAAATTCCATCTCGCTTGAAGAAGTGCATATTCATAATATTACCGGACAGTTAGTAGAAAGTATTTACACTTACAACACACATATAAAAATTAGTACGATTGATTTGCCGAAAGGAATATACATTATCACCATTCGCGCATACAACAAAGTGTTGCACCAAAAATTTGTAAAAGAGTAGTTTAGTTCCCACCTGTATATAGTAGTAATACCCCCTTAGTGAATTGAGATAAAAGGCGCCCGCTTTTTATCTCAATTTTTATTTCAAGACTATATGAATTGGCAATCGGGAGTGTACTTTCAGATTTTCAATCTGAAATCCCTTTAAAGGCATTTTCAATGCCCATTCAATTGCGATTGAAAATCGCTTTAAGTTTTGTTTGAGATTGAATATCTGAAAGTACTGGGTGCTAAATGTAATTTTTTATTTATTCCAATTTTTCAAAGTCCAATTTTGCTCAATTCTTTCAATAATTAATGTGTCATTCATAAATCCACTTGGAGAAAGCTTCAGTTCTTCTTCACTTAATTTTTCTTTTAGTTCTCTTTGCAAAGATTTTCGATTTACAATAAACCAACCTAAAAAATTTCCTCTTATATTATGTTCAGATCTTGTATATTGAGGAATCATGAAATTAGTAGGGATTTCAAAATTTCCTATTTTTTCAATAATATGTTTTCTTAGAGCTGGTTTAATTGTAAAACTAATGTTCCATTTTTCAATTCGATTGACATCTTCTTGTTTAATTTGATTATTAGAAACAGATATGTAGTCTAGAATTCGAATAAAGTCTTGTCCCAAATTATCTGTCTCAATATATTGAAAAAATGCATTTCCAATCTTTGTTTTAATGCAAAAAACATCACCTTGTTCTAATTGTGTATTTTTCTTTATTGTCATTTATTTTAAAATGGTTTATTAATTCCGTACCTAAAATTTCAGTTTTCCAAGAGCCCGAAGTTTGAACTTCTGGTAATTGATTTTTTCATTTGTATTTACGCATTGCTTCAGTCCCTTAATGTCAAATACATTTTTCTAATCTAAATATGATATTCTTTAATGGATTTGATGCTTTATATTTTACCCCACTAATATATTGTTTTTACAACAAACCCCGTATTTTCAGATTTTCCCACTCGCGCGTGTCTGTGACGCGTGCGGATTTATTAAGGCATTTGAAATGCCAAGAATTAGAAACAATACAATTGTTAAAGATAAATCCGCACGCGTCACAGACGCGCGCGAGGTAAATGAAGAAGTTACGTATCAAAAATTTGTACAAGAGTAATCTAGTTCCCTGCTGTAAATATACCCTAGTGATTGAGCTAAGAGGCGCACGCTTTTTATCTCAATTTTTTATACTAGATCCTGAAACAAGTTCAGGACGACATTAGCTGGCATTCCCTGAAGAGTATGGTTCACATTTGTCATCCTGAACTTGTTTCAGGATCTAATTTCATGAATTGTACTTCATCACCGTTGGATTAAACGCTTTTGATACTATCAACACCGTATCGCCAACACTTAATTTTTCTGCTTCTTCGGCGGTGATGATTACGTTCATGAGGTTGTTGCCCGACAATATTTTGGCGATGTACACCACATCATTTTTAGATAGGGAAATCAGCTGTCCGGTGATTTGTACTTTGCCTGAGACTTTGTTGTTGTGAAACAATTCATCGGGAGATCCTTGCTGAATAATTTTTCCGAAATCCATTTTGATCACCGTATCCGACAAGCGATAAATTTCCGATGTGTCGTGACTGATCATGATGGTGGTGAGTTGAAAATGTTTGTGAATTTTTATCAGCTCATCTTGCAATTTCCAACGCATTTCATGATCGAGGGAGGAGAGCGGTTCATCCAATAATAAGAGCTCGGGCTGCTTCACCAAAGCCCTTGCGAGTGCAACACGTTGCTGTTGTCCGCCTGAAAGTTGAGTGACAGAAGTTTGTGCTAAGCCAGTGAGTGAAGTAATTTCAAGAAGCTCGTCGACAATGTTTTTATTTTTTTTATCGGTCAAAACAAATTCTAAATTTTCGCGCACATTCATATTTGGAAAAAGTGCGTAGTCTTGAAACACAAATCCGATTTTTCTTTTTTGTGGAGAGAGATTCGTGTTGTGGTTGAACCAAATTTCTTGTCCTGAAACGATGCTACCTTTATCGGGTTGAACAATTCCAGCGAGCATTTTTAGTAAGGTGGTTTTTCCAGCACCCGACTTTCCGTAAATTGAAACAAACTGTTTTTCCGGAATTTTTAAGTCGATGTCTAAAAGCATGTCGCCCTGCGCCGAATGAAGTTTTTTGGAAAGTTGAATTTCAAACATGCTAGTAAATTTTAGATTTCCATTTTTTATTGAACACAAAAAGCAGAAATAAAATGAGGAAAGAAAGCGCTAGCAAAACCAGCGAATAAAAATTTGCGGCATCGTAATTCATGCTTTCTACTTCATCGTAAATGGCCAGTGACGCTACTTTGGTAACGCCCGGAATATTTCCGCCTATCATCATCACCACGCCAAATTCACCAACGGTGTGTGCGAAAGTGAGTACAATTCCGGTGAGCAAAGCAGGTTTAATGTTGGGCAATAATATGTGTAACAAAGTTTTTCTCGGAGAAATTCCTAGCGTGTAAGCTGCGTCTTTTAAAGAGGGAGAAAGATTTTGAAATCCTGCTTGTATCGGATGAATCATAAAAGGCAAGCTGTAAATGACCGATGCAATAATTAATCCTTCAAAGGAAAAAAGTAAGCGGATGTCAAAATATTCTTGTAAAAATTTCCCAAAAAAATTATTCGGACTGAAAGCGATCAGCAAATAAAATCCGAGCACGGAGGGAGGTAAAATCATGGGCAGGGAAATCAGACTTTCATAAACTGGTTTCCATCGACTTTTACTTTGCGACAAGCGGTAAGCCAGCGGAACGCCAATCAGCAGCAGAATCACCGTGGTGATTAGCGACAAGCTAAAAGAAAGTAACAGCGGCTCCCACATTTTATTGATGTTGAATAAGCATTAAATCGTTAGTTTTTACCAGCGCTTCTACTTCCTTGCCTATAAATAAATTCATTGCCTCGCAGCTTTCGCTGGTGATGATGGAAGTGATGGAATGTCCTTTGTAATTCAAAATGACTTCACACAAAAGTTTTCCTTTTTGCAACGTTTTTATAGTGGAAGCAAAACGGTTTTTAATGCTGATTCCTTCGCCAGAAATTTCGCGCAGCATCACTTCAGTTTCTTTAAATGACATCCACACTTTTTTGCCTACGCTCATGGAATCATCTCTGCTGATGATGAGGGAAGAAAAAATTTCGTCTTCACACTTCATCTTCACCAAAGCCAGGTCATCGCTTGTTTTTATCTCTGTTATTTCCGCTAAAAGTTGATTCATTTTGTAAAATGGTAACCGTACTTTTTTAAAATCGTTTGTGCTTTTGTGGAGTAAATATAATTGTAAAAAGCTTCTGCGTCTGTTTTATTTCCGCTAGAATGTTTTAAAAGAACAGCGCCTTGCTCAATGGGAGAATAAGCTTTTTTGTCGATGTCAATCCAGCGACCTTTGCCTTGTGTTTCGGGACTCATCACTACAGATTTGGCGGTGAACCCAACATCGACTGCATTAGATGAAACGTATTGATTTACCTGCGAAATGCTTTCTCCATAAACGAGTTTTTTTTCAAGCTGATCATACATTTTGTAATATTTCATTACTTCGATTGCGGCAACTCCGTATGGTGCCAGTTTCGGATTGGCGATGGCAATTGTTTTTACTTTGCTGCTGAGTAAACTTTTTAAGTTTAATTCATCTCCAATAGTTAACGACCACAGCACCAAACTGCCGTAGGCATAAACCTTGGGCGCTCCCACGGTTAAACCTTCACTGTGGAGGCGATTGGGGAAGACCATGTCGGCCGACAAAAATATATCGAAAGGTGCGCCTTCGCGAATTTGAGCGCTGAGTTTTCCTGACGAAGCGATGATGAGTTCAATTTCTTTTCCTGTTTCTTTTTCGTACTGTTTTTCTATTTCTTTAAAAGCGTAATGTGCATTGGCGGCAAGGGCAATGGTTATTTTTTTTTCTGGAATGGTGGCCGATGAAAAAATGAAAAGCGACAATAATACAACGAGCTGCTTTATAGAGAATATTTTTTTCATGCGGTAGAATACCTGATTTATTTTAAATTTTCGCGAGTGTTAATCCGGCAAAAACTGCTAATACTCCTAAAGAGAAACTTCCAATACTGTACAAAGAAAAAACCAGGAAATTTCCTTCTTGAAGTAGTTTCATGTTTTCATGAGCGAAGGCTGAAAAAGTGGTGAAGCCACCGCAAATTCCAGTGGTTAAAAACAATCGCCATTCGGGAGTGAGCCAGTTGTATTTTTCTGAAATTCCAAATACAACACCTATGAGCAAGCATCCTAAAACATTTACGATAAAGGTTCCATAAGGAAATGCGGAGGGAAATGATTTATTGAGGTAGGTGGAAAGAAGGTAGCGCAATACGCTGCCAATAAATCCACCAGTTCCAATTAAAAGTAAAATTCTAGCCATGCTTTAAAATTACAATTAATTTTTTATTCTGTTTTTAGTTGCGCTTTGGGTAAGTTTGTGCAATCATGAAAGAGTTGTTGCTATTTTTATTTAGTTGGTTATTTCCGCAGGAAGCAAAGGCGAATTTATCCAGTGAGGATTGGTCGGGAAATGATTATATCCGCGACAAGCCCGAGAGTTCGCGGCGCACCGTCATTAAAACAGAATTTGCTGTTCACGACATTCAAAAAATATTTGACCGCTTAAATCAGCAACATTTTCAAGGAAGGATAAAAGCAAAAATTACTTGGGGCAAACACGGTTGTAAAAATGTTCCTAGGAAAAGAAGCATTTTGTTTGGTACTTATTCCAGCGCCGAATTGTTGATCAGAATACATCCTGCAATTGATATTGAAAAGGTTCCTGAGTTTTTTGTGGAGCATGTTATTCATCATGAAATGTTGCATGAAGTATGTCCGCCTATTAAAGGAAGTGGAGGCAAATGGATCATTCATCATTATGATTTTAGGGTGGCTGAGGCCGCTACCCCATCTTACAAAAAAGCGATGCATTGGGAAAAGGAAAACTGGAAAAAAGTTTTTATTGGACCGGCAGTAGAATAGAAGATGTAAAAAAAAATATTATTAAATTCGAACCATTCCAATTAAACACAGTACAAGCAAACAATTAAAAATCATACAACCATGGCAAAATCACAAGACGCTAAAAAATCGGTAAAAAAAGAACCGTTGAAAACAGCTAAAGAAAAAAAATTAGCTAAAAAAGAGAAGAAAGCGAAAAAAGGCTAGTCCTTTATTTTCTTATGCTTTAAAGCCCGTGAACATTGAGTTTACGGGCTTTTTTTTGTGTTGAATTAAAATAAATGTTAAATCTGTCTTTACATTAATTGTATGTACAAGTAATATCTATATATTTGCAGCACTTAAATATCTATTCAAACTAAAAATTTATAAAAATGAAAGTTCAATTATTATCAGCATTAGCGTTTTCAGCTCTTGTATTGGCCTCTTGCGGCGAAACAAAAGAAGAAGTAAAAACAGAAGGATCAGTAACTGCAGGTACTTACACTGCCGATGCAGCAGCATCAAAAGTAAACTGGAAAGGTGAAGTAGCAGGAGTGTATGGTCACCAAGGTTTTGTGAATTTAAAAAGTGGTTCAGTAACATTTAACGACAGCGCCTTAACGGGTGGTGAATTTGTGGTAGACATGTCGGTAATTTCTCCAACAGATAGCGCTTCATATAAAGATGAAGAAGGACATCGCATCACTGATTTGCAAAAACATTTAACCACTAAAGATTTCTTTGCAACTGATTCTTTTCCAACTGCAACTTTTGTTATTACAAGTGTTGAAGGCAGTACTGTAAAAGGGAATTTAACAGTGAGAGGAAAAACAAATGAAGAAAGTGCAGAGATCTTGTCATCACAAGTGGTAGATGGTGTTGCAACCATTACTGGAAAACTGGTTTTCAACCGTCAGAAATATGATGTGGCTTGGGTTCATTTCATGAAAGACATGGTGTTGTCGAATGACATCGCTATTGACTTCACCTTGGTAGCAAAAAAATAATACTTACACATCACGTTCAATAAAAAGTGCCCTTCGGGGCATTTTTTGTTTTATTCTACTAAATTGTAAAACATTACTTTTACAAAAAAAAACCGCCATGAACACATTTCAAAATTTTAATCTTTCCAAGCAATTAAAGAATGCGCTTGACGATTTGAAATTTACCGAGCCTACGCCCATTCAGGTGCAATCCTTTCCGGTGATTTTGTCGGGAAGGGATATGGTGGGGATAGCCCAAACCGGAACGGGAAAGACGCTGGCGTATATGTTACCGCTTTTACAAGACTTAAAATTTTCGGAGCAAATGAGTCCGCGCATTTTAATTTTAGTTCCAACTCGCGAGCTGGTGGTGCAAATGGTAGAAAACATAAAACAGTTTGCCAAATACAAAAGCTTTAGAATTAAGGGCGTGTTTGGAGGAGCGAACATCAACGTGCAAGTGCAGGATTTGGCGGAAGGTGCCGATATTTTAGTGGCCACTCCTGGTCGCTTATTCGACTTAGCAGCAAGCAGAGTGGTGAAGTTAAAAACCATCAATAAGTTTGTGATGGATGAAGTGGATGTTTTATTGGATGAAGGATTTCGAGTGCAATTGAACAATATATTGGACATGCTGCCGGAACGTCGACAAAATATTTTGTTTTCGGCAACGATGACGGAGGAGGTAAGTGCTTTGATTGATGATTATTTTGTGAACCCCGTAAGAATTGAAATTGCGCCAAGTGGTGAACCACTCACAAACATTGAACAAAGCTGTTACGAAGTAAAAAACTTTTACACCAAAGTGAATTTGCTCACCCATTTGCTGGCCGATAAAAACGAGTACAAAAAAGTATTGGTTTTCGTGTCGAGTAAAAAAATGGCCAATCAGCTTTTTGAAATTTTGGAAGAAGAAATGACTCGTGTGGGCATCATTCACGCCAACAAAGAACAAGCTCACCGATTGGAAATCACAAGAAAGTTTGATGAAGGAACTATTCGTGTTTTAGTGGGAACCGATTTAATTGCACGAGGTATCGATTTAGAAAAATTATCGCATGTAATTAATTTCGACGTGCCGGCTTTCCCCGAAAATTATATTCATCGCATCGGTAGAACAGGTAGAGCAAAACAAAGTGGTAAATCTATTATGTTTTACACCG
Source organism: Bacteroidota bacterium (assembly GCA_026390935.1). Taxonomy (GTDB): domain Bacteria; phylum Bacteroidota; class Bacteroidia; order Flavobacteriales_C; genus JAHEZL01. The sequence goes on along the minus strand of JAPLEZ010000093.1, from coordinate 5,903 downwards.
ACAAAGAAGATGATTACAAAAGAGCCATTGAAAAATTAATGAACTACGACATACCCGAAATTGATTTTCCGGAGGAAGTAGAAATAAGCTACAAGGTCACTCCTGAAGAGGAAGTGAAGATGCCTATCAAGCGCAATCGCAAAATGAAAGTGGTAACACCAACCACAGGATTTCAGGAGAAAAGCGAGAAAAATAAAAAGGTGAATTTGGGTGGTGCGTACAAAAGAAGTGATGCCTACAAATTTAAAATTTCACAATCCCGCGGCGGCAAGAAGAAAAAGAAGTAGACTCATCCTGGTAACGTTTGTCTAGATCCTGAAACAAGTTCAGGATGACATTAGCCGGCATTATCTGAAGAGTATGGTTCACATTCGTCATCCTGAACTTGTTTCAGGATCTATCAATAATTACTTCGCATTCATAATTGTTCTAAAACAAATAAGGTCGTGAAAGTAAGTTCACGACCTTATTATCTACTATTACCAGCTTAGGTTTATTGTTTGTAAGAGCTTAGTTGAGCACAGTCATATAATTTGCCACTTCGTATAATTTCTCTGCAGAATTTTTGTATTTCACAACGTAGTAATAAGTTCCTGATGGCGCAGTTGATCCATTGTATTTCCCGTCCCAGTTAGGCAAGGTACCCGCACCCGAGCTAAACATTAAAATACCCCATCTGTCGTAAACTTCAAAACTAATCCAGTTGATGTTGGCAATAACGTTTTGAAAGTTGGAATCATCCAATCCTTTTGGTTGAAATTTATCATTGATATTGTCATCGTTGGTAGTAATTACGTTTGGCCAATCGATTAATAAATCGTTGCAATAAGGAGTGATGTTGATGGTGTCGGCAACAGAGCATTTGTTTGCGTCGGTAACCTTAACCCAGTATGATCCTGGCTTGGTAATTACAATTGAGTTAACGTTACTATCAAGCGTGCTCCAATGCAATTTGCTAATAGGAGAGTAGGCCACTGAAAGCGTTAATTGATTGATGTCGTTGCCGCAAATGGTAGCATCATTTCCCAAATGTAAATTGCTATTTACCGGTGTAGTGAATTGAACAACGATAGAATCGCTGCCCTTACAATTGTTGTCGTCGCTCACAATTACTTTATATTTCCCGGCATTGCTTACATAAATTTTTGAGGTAGTTTCTAAGGTTGGTGTCCATGAATAATGAAGAGAAGGAAGTGTACCAGGATTTAATTCTATCGATTGTCCCACACACATCACCGTGTCGGAAATAAGCTGTGGTGCAATGGCTGCATTAACTGTTAAAACAGCATTGTCATTAGATGAGCATAAATTTCCATCGGTAACTTTTACTGAATAAGTACCTCCAAGCGCTACTGATGGCGTTTTTGAAGTTGATGTAAATCCGCTAGGACCCGTCCACGCGAAAGTTGCACCTGCATTTCCTGCATCAAAAGATGTTGAAGCTCCAAAGCAAATTACTTTATCGGCAACATTTACTGTAGGCAGCGCATTTAGTGATAAAGTAGCATTGTCGGTTGCTGAACATGAATTTTGAGTTACAATCACCGTATATGCTCCCGCTGCTGAAACTGTTGGTGTTTGTGCGGTAGAGGAAAATGCACCTGGACCAGTCCATACGAAAGTTGCGCCCACATTTCCTGCGTCAAAAGTGGTAGAGCTTCCAGCGCAAATTGTTTTATCAGCCACGTTTACTGTTGGTGAAGCTGTCAATGTTAAAAGAGCGTTGTCGTTGGCTGAACAAGATCCAACAGTTACTGTTACTGAATAAGTTCCTGCATCTGCTACTGTTGGTGTTTGCGAAGTAGAAGAAAACGCATTCGGTCCCGTCCAAACATAAGTTGCACCAGAATTTCCAGCATCTAAAGTGGTGCTTGTTCCGGCACAAATTGTTTTATCGGCAACATTTACTGCAGGTGTTGTTAGAGTTAAAGTTGCATTGTCGTTGCCTGAACATCCATTTTTTGTTACTGTTACCGAATAGTTTCCTGCTACTGAAACAGTAGGTGTTTGTGAGGTGGAATTAAAGCCACTTGGACCCGTCCAAGCGAATGTTGCACCGGCATTTTCAGCATCAAATGAAGTGCTAGCTCCAGCGCAAATTGTTTGATCGGCAACGTTCACTACTGGCAATGGATTTACAGTTAATATTCCCGAAGCTGATCCCGAGCAACCAGCGGCATTGATTACTGTTACAGTGTAAGTGTTTGCACTTGATGCGCTAATGCTTTGTGATGTTGCGCCAGTACTCCATGAGTAAGAGTTGTATCCGCTACCAGCATCAAATGTTGTTGAATTACCAGAGCAAACAGTTTGATCTGCTACAGCTGGAGTAGGTAAGTTAAAAGCACCGCCAACATTGGCGAAAATACTTGCGCCATTGCTCACCGTTGCTTGATCGGTAGCTCCAAATTTACCAGCCGACCAGCTTTGGTTCACGCCACCCGCACCAAAAAAAGCGGCAAATTCATAAGTTGAACCAGTGAAATCGTAAGTTAATTTTACGTTCCCGTCAACACTCACCGTTAGGATATGAGTTGTTCGATTGTAGTTGATGCAAACGGCATGCTCCAATCCATCTTCTAAATTTCCTGCATTTACGCTTGTTAATCGTCCGCCGTCACTGGCGTCACCACCTCTGTGTAATGCTATTTCATCATGCACGCCAGAAGCGCCACCACCAAAAGCGGCATCAAATCCGAAGTTGCCCTGACTGCTCCAGGTATCAAATTCAATGCTGATCATTTTTGTGTTCGGATCAACAGCACCCACAGTTCCCATATAACCCAATCCGCCGCCACAAGCCAATCCATTATTGATGTTATAGGATAAGCCACTTTTCCAAAATGAAAATGCCATTCCATCGCCTTTGGCATCACTGCCAATATTGTCGTTTCCTGGACAACCGAAATACACCTGATAGCACTGATTGAAATCTGCAGAAAGAGGATCGTACGTAGCCGTAGTTTCATGCACAGCTGAACCTGCACAACCTGTTGAATTGTAATCCAACAATTGTATCACCCCGTTACCCCAGTCTTTGTAACCGGTAGTGCCATTTGTTGCGCTGCCATCCCATCCGCCACTTTGGGCGTTCAGACTTGATACTGTTGCGATGGTAATGATTGTAAGTAAAATATTTTTCATACGACTTTGCTTTGGATACCATCAAAAAAACACCATAGTAAATGGAAAGTCTAATTGTCCCTGAAAAATCAAGAGGGTGTGAAGTAAGTATTGAAGTTAAGTAGCTGAAATTCAGTAAAAAGACAACAGATGGGAGGGTGCTAAATATTGGCTTTTTACGAAAAAATATGGACCTGAAATCGTGGGCTTTAAGTGCAACAAGTGCTTTTCTTTCTAATTTATTAGCGACATGTAATTGGCAATTTCATAAACTTTGCCAGCTGAGTTTTTGTATTTAATTACATAAAAGTAGGTGCCAGAAGCAGCTGCATCGCCATTGAATTTACCATCCCAAAAAGGCAAGATATCTTCCTCTGAGTAAAACATAAATCGACCCCATCTGTCGTAAACTCCAAAACTAATGATGTGAATGTTGGCAATGATTTTTTGGAAATTGGAATCGTCCACTCCTTTTGGTTTGAAGTTGTCGTTGATGCCATCTCCATTTGGTGTGATAACATCGGGCCAGTCCATGGTGATATCATCGCAATATGCCGTAATTTCTATGGCATCGGTAGCAGTGCAATTGTTTGCATCGCTAACTTCTACCCAATAGGATCCTGGTTGTTCAATCAAAATAGATTTCACATTTGTTTCAGAATTGCTCCATAGTGTTTGATAGTTTCCGCTATACTGAGCAGTGAGCGTTAGTTTGTCGAATCCATTTTCACAAATGCTAAGGTCATTTCCAAGTGAAACAACAGGCAAGCTTTTTACTAGCACTACCACAGTATCTTTGTTGTAGCAGCCGATTCCGTCACTTACGGTAACAATGTGTTGTCCGGCAGTTCCTGTTGTAATTGTTGAACTGGTTTGAAGAGAATTCCAAACGTAATTTAAAGAATTTGATGTTCCGGGATTCAAAACCACTGTGCTTCCTGAGCAAACAGCCATCGTGTCTTCGGCGAAATGTGGTTGCGGTATCGGATTGACAATAAGATTTGCACTCGCTGAGGCAACACATCCAAGTGAGTCGCTAACTGTAATGATGTAAGTTCCTGCAGTTTTTGCGGTGATGGATTGTCCGATGTGCGATACTACTCCCGACCAGCTGTAGTTTACAAAGCCAGGTGCTGCGTTAAACACGTTGCTCGTTTTATCACAAATAGTATCGTTGGCCAGTGTTATGGAAATAGGATCAACGGTAATTGTTGCAGCAGAAGAATTGGTAGAAGCACAAGTTCCTGATGTTATGATGGCTCTGTATTTTGTGCTTTTTGAAATGTTGGAATAAGCTAGTGTAGTAGTGCTATTTGGAATTGTAGTTGTAGTGTTGAAATTATCAGTGGAGCTTTCCCAACTGCTCACTGCGCCTGTGTATCCTGCTACTGTTAAAGTTCCTGAGTTGACGGTGGAACATACAATTGCATCGGAAGTGACAGTGCCACCAATAGATATTGGATCCACAGTAATTGTTACTTCTGCTGAATTTGCAGTAGCGCAAGTGCCCGATTTTACCACTGCTCTGTATTTTGTACTTGCACTAATGTTGTTGTAAGTTAAAGTGTTAGTTGTATTGGCTATAGTGGTTTTAGTATTGAAGTCGTCGGTAGAACTTTCCCAAGAATTTACTGTTCCAGTGTGTCCGCTCAAAGTTAATGTAGCGCCGTTTGTTCCTGAGCAAACTGTTGCGTCGCTGCTTATAATTCCTCCTACTGAAATAGGATCAACAGTAATAGTAGCTTCTGCAGAAACACCTGATGGACAAGCACCAGATTTTACAACTGCCCTGTATTTTGTGCTAGCGCTGAGGTTATTGTATGATTGAGAACTTGTGACATTGGCAATGGTGGTGCTAGTTAAAAAATTATCAGTGGAGCTTTCCCAATTCAACACAGCGCCTATTTGTCCCGACAGAGTTAAAGTTCCTGAATTGTTTCCTGAACAAACTGTTGCGTTGGTGCTCACTGTTCCTGTGGCAGAAGCAGCATCAACGGTGATGCTTGCCGTCGCTGAATTTGCCGAAGAACAAGTCCCCGATTTTACCACCGCTCTATATTTAGTAGAAGCTGTAATGTTGGAATAAGTTTGAGTAGTCGTAACGTTCGCAATATCCACTGGTGTTGCAAAATTATCTGTAGAGCTTTGCCATTTTACAATAGTTCCGTTGTGTCCTGCTAAAGTTAAAGTAGCGCCATTTGCACCCGAACAAACTGTTGCATCACTTGTGACAGAACCTGCAACAGTTGCAGCATCAACGGTGATGCTTGCCGTCGCTGAATTTGCTGATGCGCAAGTCCCCGATTTTACCACCGCTCTATATTGAGTAGAAGCTGTAATGTTGGAATAAGTTTGTGTGCTAGTAACGTTCGCAATATCCACTGGCGTTACAAAATTATCTGTAGAGCTTTGCCATTTTACAATAGTTCCGTTGTGTCCTGTTAAAGTTAAAGTAGCGCCATTTAATCCAGAGCAAACTGTTGCATCACTTGTTACAGAACCTGCAACAGTTGCAGCATCAACAGTTATGGTTGCAGTCGCTGAATTTGCCGAAGAGCAAGTCCCCGATTTTACCACCGCTCTATATTGAGTAGAAGCTGTAATGTTGGAATAAGTTTGTGTGCTAGTAACGTTCGCAATATCCACCGGCGTTACAAAATTATCTGTAGAACTTTGCCATTTTACAATAGTTCCGTTGTGTCCTGTTAATGTTAAAGTAGCGCCATTTGTTCCTGAACAAACTGTTGCATCACTTGTGATAGAACCTGCACCAGTTGCAG
>JAPLEZ010000046.1 GCA_026390935.1 Bacteroidota bacterium | reverse complement strand
ATAATTCGAGCAATCACGGCTGTTCCGAATGCCGGATGATCAACATAAGCATCTCCTGAGATGATAATCACATCCAGTTCCTCCCACTCTCTTTTGCGCATTTCTTTTTTTGAAATTGGCAACCAATCTGTTATCGGACGTAAGTCTTCCATGACCGCAAGTTACAAGTAAGATGTAAAATTTCCTACTTACCCACTTTTAATCAATAAAAGAGCACTCTTTGTATTGATAAAAAATCTCGTTACTTTTAAAGCGATATATACTAGAATTTTGAACCTTCGTCATCCAATTATGTTATTGCTTTTCCTATCCTGTTTCCTTTCCGGATGCAGCATAATTGAAGATTCTGGTGGACTCCTAAGCCGGCAGCAGATCCCTTTGATCAACAAATGATGCCAAGCAAAATGGAAATGAAGTTTAAAAACAATAAGACCTCAACGACACTTAGTTTTGGAATGGGACTCATTAAAATGACTTACCTCTCCGACAATGAGAGCAAAACAATTACTGAACTTAATAAATTCATGGGCACAAAAAGATCTTTTATCAGTACCGAAAAAGATTTACCTACTTTATTGAAAGGCATTCCTCCTTACACTATTGACTTTATTGAAAAACAAGACACTATTATTGCAGCTTACAATTGTAAAAAAGCCATTGTTCATGTAAAAGGTGAACACCCTTATGACTTCACCGCTTATTATACCGAAGACATTCAATTACAAGATCCCAACTGGGCTACTCCTTTTAAAGAAATAAAAGGTGTCCTTATGGAATATCAGGTTGAGCAATACAATATTATTATGCGTTTCACAGCAAAAACGGTTGAAATGATTGAGCAGGATGATGCAGATTTCAAAATGCCCGACGACTTTAAGCTCGTATCGCCAAAAGAGATTGACGAAATTCATGAGACTATCAAAGGCATGAATCAAGATCAATAGAACAAATGAGTTCCTCAAACCAAATCATTTCTAAGTGGGTAACTGAATATACCGACGAACTATACCGCTACACATATTTCAAGATTTCCGATAGAGAGGCTGCAGAAGATTTGGTTCAAAACACTTTTCTGGCAGCAGTAAATTCCTTTGATAACTTCAAAAACGAAAGCAGTCCGAAAACTTGGCTCTACTCCATTTTGAAAAATAAAATCATGGACTATCACCGAGCTAAATTCAGAAAACCTGAGTTCAGAGAAATTAAAACTGACAACGAAGAAATACTCGACTTTTTCTTTGATAAAAACTATCATTGGAAGAAAGAAACATCTCCTGATGAATGGGACGATACAGAAGAATTATTAGATAGTGAAGATTTCAACTTAACTTTGAAATCGTGCATGGATAAATTGCCCCCCAAATGGAATGCTGCTATTCAACTGAAGTATATGGAGGAGCGAGACGGGAAATTAATTTGTCAGGAATTGGATATCACTGCGACTAACTTTTGGCAGATCCTTCACCGCGCAAAATTACAGTTAAGAGAATGCATAGAAAGAAACTGGTATAAAAAATGAGTTGGCTGACTAAAATAATAGGTATCAATTGTAGAAACGTAACAGCGCTTTCTGACAAGAAAGTGCACGTTGGACTCAGCCCTATTGAGCAAAGCAAACTCAGTTTTCATTTGTTGATGTGCGACGGTTGTCGCAACTACTTAAAGCAAGCCCGTATTTTAGATAAGATCTTAAAAGAGAAGATCGCAAAAATGAAGTCTTCTGAAAACATTGTACCCAATGAAGACTTGAAGCTCCGAAT
>JAPLEZ010000060.1 GCA_026390935.1 Bacteroidota bacterium | reverse complement strand
CAACTCCTATTTTTAGAATAGGATCTTATCCTGACGCAACAGATAGATCATTGTTTTTTACGGCAACAGCAGCAGCAGCCGGACATGTGAAGTCAATGGATGCAGGAGCAGGTTTTACGGTAACAGATGGAAGCACAAGTGCTCGGGTTGCAAATCAGCCGCACATGTACTTTGCCATGTCGGGCGGTTCATCTTTACCGGTGCAGATGACTTCTTTTGAAGCCAAAAAGGACAACGATCATGTTGTGTTATCATGGCAAACGGCAAGTGAAATCAATAGCTCTTATTTTGAAATAATGCATTCTACAGATGGAGTTAACTTTGAGGCTGTAGGTAAAGTTGCCGCAGCAGGAAATTCCAATCATTGGCTAAACTACAGTTTTGTTCATGAAGGTCCTGGCGACGGAATTCATTACTACCAATTAGTAGAATTTGACAACGACGGAGCAAGTGAAAAGTTCAAAACTCTTGCAGTAAATATCACTACTAAAATGAATGCAATCACTCAACTGTTTCCAAATCCAAGTTCAAATAATATTGATATGTATTACAATTCAAGCACAGGCGGCACGTATAAAGTCACTATCAATGATATGAATGGCAACGCCTTGTATTTTGCGCATATTCCTTCAATGATCGGAGAAAATAGATTTAAAATGACTGTGGAACCATATGAGGAAGGAACGTATTTTATCAATTTGACCGATCCAATTGGTAACGTTTCTTCATTAAAAGTCGTAAAGAGAAATAAATAATTATTGTCGAATACTTAATCAGTCTTGTGTCCAAAGCCCTTAATAATTATTTTAGCAAAGAATTAACTGGCTAGTAATGATTAAATTGATAAATAGTACATTTATTTTGTTTCTTATCCTTGTAGCGCAACAAACGATTTCGGCGCAAACATACGCATATGGAAATTATACTGGTAATGGTGTGTCTAAGGCCATTACTGGTTTGGGCTTTTCTCCAGAAGCAATTATCATAAAGTCAAATGGTGCATACGAAGCAGTGTTCAGAACTTCAAATATGGCTGCTGGAAAATCAAAGGCTTTGGGCACAAATAGTGTTGCATTGGCCTCAGGCCAAATAACTAGTTTAGATGCTGACGGTTTCACTGTTGGTTCAGGCAATAGCACAAATGCAGCAGCAACTCAATACAATTGGATAGCTTTTAATGAGAGCACAAACATCCATGTTGGGACTTATACAGGAACCGGAGCTGCAGTTACTATATCAGGATGTGGTTTTCAGCCAGAAGCTGCTTTGGTTTGTGGGGATGTCGCTTCATCTCACGGTAACGCTGGATGGTTGTCAGCTTATATGGGTGCTGGATCTAACGAGGGTTTTATTACCTATACTACATCTACTACAGCTGGACAAGACTTCGTCAACACATATAACGCAGATGGTTGGCAAACTGGAAATGGTGGAACTACACCTTGTCAAAATGGTACAGTTTATTATTATATAGCATTCAACGAAAGTGGAACTACTATTAAAGACAATAGTTATACACCTGGTAACGATGGTTCTGACTATGCTGTTACTGATCCTGGATTTAAACCTGATTTTTTAATTGTAAAACACCAAAATGCCACGCCCATGATGAGAATTGCATCTTATTCTGATGGCACTGATCGGTCGCTGTATTTTACTGCTACTGCAGCGACTACTGGGCATATCAAAAGTATGGATGCAGGTGCTGGATTTACAGTTACAAATTTGAGCGCTAATGTTAGGGTCGCTAATAATCCTCATATGTATTTTGCCATGTCAGGTGGAACTTCATTGCCGGTTCAAATGACTTCTTTTGAAGCGGTTAAAGAAGGACAAGATGTTATTTTATCATGGCAAACAGCAAGTGAAATCAATAGTTCCTATTTTGATATTTTACATTCTACGGACGGCGTTAATTTTGAGCCCATTGGCAAAGTCGATGCTGCGGGTAATGCGAATCACTGGTCGAATTACACATTTACCCATGAATCACCAGGCGATGGAATTCATTACTACCAATTGTCTCAATACGACAATGATGGCGCCAATGAAAAATTTAAGGTTATTGCTGTAAATATCAATAGTGCTTTGAATGCCATTACACAACTCTTTCCTAATCCGTCTTCTAATAATATTTCATTGTATTACAATTCTTCAAGCGGTGGAACCTACAAATTAACGATCAATGACATCAATGGAAATGCCTTGTACTTTGCGCATATCCCTTCAATGATAGGTGAAAACAAATTCAGATTGACGGTTGAACCATACGAGGAAGGAACCTACTTCATTAATCTTACTGACCCAAATGGTACTGTTTCATCGGTGAAAGTCCAAAAAAGAAACTAGCATTCAATATTAAGATTTCATTGCTAAGTTCATCAACAGATTAAATTTGTATTAAATCATATTTTTTTATGATCAATGACAGCTTGAAAATTTAAATATTATAATAGATTTACACTAAAATTTAGAAATCTATTAAATACAGGGTAAAATGGCAACAGTAAAAAAAGCACCGGCGGTTAAAGTTGAAACAGCGAAACCAGCAGCAAAGAAAGCAAGCGTAAAGAAATCTGTTACTTTCGAAGAGATCAGCAAAAGAGCATTTGAAATTTATGTGAGCAATGGTGGAAGTGCATCTGCAGAACAAAACTGGATTCAAGCTGAGAAAGAGTTGAGCAAATAATGTCCTTGCTTCATTTTAATAAAGCACAATTAGCGGATTTCATCGGTTCGTCGGAAAAGGAATTTCTGGAAACCAACAAAACTGGAGCTTATTGCAGCTCGTCATTGGTTTTGTGCAATACCAGAAAATACCACGGCTTGCTGGTTGCTCGCCAACCTAAAATTGACGACCATAGTTATGTGCTGTTGGCGTCGTTAAATGAAACGGTCACCCAGTCGTTGAAATCCTATGAATTAGGTACAAATCAATATCCCAATACCCTTTATCCACAAGGGTATTCTTTTTTAGAAGAATACGTAGGTGATAAAATACCAACCTGGATTTTTAAAGTGGGTGGTGTCACCTTGAAAAAAGAGATGCTTTTGGTGGAAAACGAAGACAGGGTGTTGGTTCGCTACACTTATCTTGCTGGGAAAGGGGACATCGATTTTAAAATTGATCCGTTTACCGCTTTCCGAAAAATACATACGGTTGGAAAAAGCAATGAGGAAGCAAGTCTTTCATGTGTTGTCGTTGAAAATGGTATTGAATACAAAATGTATCCGCAGTACGATAGCTTGTTTTTTCAACTATCAAATAGTACTCACTTCATAAATTCACCAAACTGGTTTTTTAATGTAGAGTACTTGCGGGAGTTGGATCGTGGTTATGAGTTTAGGGAAGATTTGTTTTCTCCGGGATCTTTCACAACAACAATTAAAAAGGGAGAGGAGTTGATCTTCTCCGCCGGAACTAAAAAAACCAGCGCAAAGAAATTAAGCGCTCTTTTTGCTTCCGAAGAACAAAAAATTAAAACAGTTAAAAACTTTAGCGATTGCTTGGAAAAAGCAGCAGCTCAATTCATTGCCAATACCAAAAAGGGAACGGAGATTTGTGCGGGTTACCATTGGTTTGGGAGATGGGGAAGAGATACTTTTATTTCTTTACCAGGTTTGACATTGGAAACAAATCAGCCGGAGGTTTGCAAGTCGATTATTGACACGATGCTCAAAGATTTGAAAGGCGGATTGCTCACCAATATCGGTGTTGGCGAAGCTGCTCGATACAATTCAGCTGATGCGTCTCTTTGGTTTTTTTGGGCTTTGCAAAAATATGTTCAGCACACCGGTACTTCTAAAAATACCTGGAAGGAATACGGGGCTAAAATGAAAGATATTCTAGAAAATTACCGTAAAGGAACTTTGTATAATATCCACATGCAGGAGAATGGTTTGTTGTATGGCGGACAAGAGGACGTTGCGCTTACTTGGATGGATGCAATGGTGGACAACAGGCCGGTTACGCCTCGTGCTGGATTAGCTGTAGACTTGAATGCTTTGTGGTACAATGCCATTTGTTTTTCTTTGGAAATGGCGCAACTTGCGGGTGATAAAAAATTCGTTGCTGCTTGGCAGGATATCCCGGCGCGCTTGCAGGCATCATTCAAAAATATGTTTTGGAGTGTGGATAACAATTATTTGGCTGATTGTATTGATGGAAATCATTTCGATTGGTCGTTGAGACCAAATCAGGTTTTTGCTATTTCTCTTCCTTATCCTTTGATAGATGGGGAAATGGCGGTTTCGGTGTTGCAGGAAGTAAAAGAAAATTTACTTACTCCACGAGGATTGCGAACCCTTTCTCAAAATGATCGTATGTATCGCGGTTTGTACAGGGGGGATCAACGCGAAAGAGATCTCATGTACCATCAGGGGGTAGTTTGGCCTTGGTTACTGGGGCATTTTGCAGAAGCGTACTTAAAAGTGCACGGAAACAAAGGAAAGTATTTAATTAAAGAAATATATGATAGTTTTGCACCAGCAATTAATGAATATGGCTTAGGTTCTATTGCTGAAATCTATGATGGAGATGCTCCACATAAAGCAGTTGGAACAATTTCACAAGCTTGGAGCATCGCAGAACTATTGAGAATAAGAGGAATGATAAAGGGTAAATAGGGATCAGAAGAAATGAAAAAGAAAAGATTACGGGCTTTAATGTTTGGTTGGGAATTTCCACCTCAAATTTCGGGAGGATTAGGTACAGCCTGCTACGGATTGGTTAGTGGACTAATTCAACACAATGTGGACGTACTCTTCGTAGTGCCAAAATTGTATGGTAAAGAAGATACTGATAAATTCAGATTTGTAGATGCCAACAAAGTTGCCGTTAATTTTGATCATCCTAGTTTCAACGAAAACCTAAAAAAAATATCCTACCTCGAAATTAATTCACGCATCATTCCGTACGTTTCTCCTGAGGAATTTGCTACGTCCCAGGAAAGCACTTTTTCTGATGTTAGAATCAATAATACTGCGAAAACTTTACAATATACTTTTACCGGAAAATACGGTGCTGATTTAATTAAAGAAGTTCAGCAATATGCAATGGTGGCCATGCAGATTGCTAGAGACAATGAGTTTGATATTATTCATGCTCACGACTGGCTGACTTACCAAGCGGGAATTGTGGCAAAGGAAATAAGTGGGAAACCATTGGTGGTTCACGTTCATGCAACGGAGTTTGATCGCTCGGGAGAGCATGTTAATCAAGATGTTTACAATATTGAAAGAGCTGGTTTTCATGCTGCCGATACAATCATTGCGGTGAGTCGTTTGACCCGTCGTATTTTAATTGATCGATATGATGTGCCTCCACATAAAGTGGTAGTGGTGCACAATGCTGTTGTACCGCGTTCAAAAGTGATTTACAAAAAAGAAAATTTACTCGATAAGCAAATCGTGACTTTCTTAGGTAGAATTACCTTTCAAAAAGGTCCGGATTATTTTGTTGAAGCAGCAAAAAAAGTATTGGAACAATTGCCTGATGTTCATTTTGTAATGGCTGGTCATGGCGACATGTATATAAAATTGGTGGAAAGAGTAGCTGAGCTCCGAATGAGTTCACGCTTCCATTTTACTGGATTTTTAAATTCGGCCGAAACCGATAAAATGTACGGAATGACCAATGTTTATGTGATGCCTTCAGTGTCGGAACCATTTGGAATTACTCCTTTAGAAGCTATGCGCTCTGGTGTTCCGGTGATCATCTCTAACCAATCAGGAGTAGCAGAGGTTTTGAAATACGTGATTAAAGTCGATTTCTGGGACACTAATATTTTGGCCGATTCTATTTGCGGCTTGCTGAACTATCCTAAAATCTCCAAAACATTGGCGGAAGAAGGATACAAAGAAGTTGACGGATTGAAATGGGAATATGCAGCATTAAGAGTTAAAGAAGTTTATCAGGAAACCCTGAACCAATTAAGATAAGATCAGTTAGATTATGAAGAAAATATGTTTTTACTTTCAGGTACATCAGCCAATGAGGTTGAAATCTTACCGTTTTTTCGATATCAGTAAAGACCACAATTACTTTGATGAAGAGGCCAACCGACGCATCATGCGCAAAGTTGCAGATAAATGTTATTTGCCAATGAATCAACTGCTTTTGGATTTGATTCATGAGTTCAAAGGTGAATTTAAAGTGAGTTTTTCTATTTCAGGAACTGCAATGGATCAGTTTGAAATGTATGCTCAGGACGTTCTGGATAGCTTCAAACGATTAGCAGATACAGGTTGTGTAGAGTTTCTGGCTGAAACCTATGCGCATTCATTGTCGGCATTGAAAAGTCCGGAAGAATTTAAAAATCAGGTAGAGCGTCAAGCAAAAAAAATTGAACAGTTGTTCGGACAAAAACCGAAGGTGTTCAGAAATACCGAGTTGATTTATTCTAACCACATCGGATGGATGGTAAATCAAATGGGCTACAAAACAATGGTGACGGAGGGTGCGGATAAAGTTCTCGACTGGAGATCTCCCAACTACTTGTATCAAAATGAGCATGTGCCTGAATTGAAACTTCTGCTTAAAAATTATAAGTTAAGTGATGATATCGCTTTCCGATTTTCTCAATCTTCATGGGATGCCTGGCCATTGACTGCCGATAAATATGTGGATTGGCTGAACTCCATTTCATGGACTGAAGAGATTGTAAATCTGTTTATGGATTATGAAACTTTCGGTGAACATCAATGGCACGAAACAGGAATCTTCGATTTTATGTATCATTTGCCACGATTGGTGTTATCTCGTTCAGAGTTCAAATTCTGTACTCCTTCCGAAGCTTCTGCGCAATTGCAAGTGAGAGGTGCGTTGAGTATTGATAATCCGATTTCATGGGCCGATTTAGAAAGAGATTTGTCGGCATGGTTAGGTAATCATATTCAAGATGATGCATTCGATAGTTTGTATCGATTGGAAGAAAAAGTGAAGAGAATTGATGATAAGGACATTCAAAGAGATTGGTTGTATTTGCAAACCAGTGATCATTTCTATTACATGTGTACTAAGTTTTTCTCTGATGGAGATGTGCACAAATATTTCAATCATTATAATACTCCTTACGAAGCGTTTATCAATTACATGAATGTGTTGACCGACTTTGAAGAAAGAGTAAATAATTACATTAAGGCTTTGGATGCAAAACCAAAAAGTGCTTCTAAATTGAATGGAGCGCCTAAAGTACAAGCTCCGGTTAAAGCAAAATCTTTAGCTAAGGCTAAACCAGCTGCTAAAGCTAAACCAGTTGCAAAGGCAAAAGCAAAACCGGTAGCAAAGCCAAAGCCTAAAGTTGCCCCAAAAACAAAAGCTAAGGTTGCTCCAAAAGCAAAGGCTAAAGTAGTTGCTAAGGCAAAACCAAAAGCAGTGGCTAAAGCCAAACCAAAGTCCAAGCCGGTTGTTAAACCAAAGGCTAAATCAACAACAACAACAACTAAGAAAAAGAAGTAAGAAACTTTTACGTAAGAGAACATGAAGATTATTATTCCAATGGCTGGTATGGGAAAGCGCATGCGTCCTCATACACTTACAACTCCTAAACCTTTGATTCCTGTGGCTGGTAAACCTATGGTTCAGCGCATCGCAGAGGATTTGGCTAAAATGAGTCCTGAAAAAATCACTGAAATCGCTTTTATTGTTGGTCACTTTGGTGAAGTAGCGGAGAAAGGTTTGATGGATGTGGCGAAGAAACTAGGTGCCGTTGGTAAAATATATTATCAGGAGGAAGCGCACGGCATTGCCCATGCTTTGTTATGCGCCAAAGAATCATTGAGCGAAAAGCTTTTGATTGTTTTTGCCGATACACTCTTTATTCCTGACACAAGCATTAAAATTGATACGACCAAAGATGGCATTATTTGGGTGCAGCAAGTTGAAGATCCTCGCCAGTTTGGTGTGGTGAAATTGAACGAAGAAGGTTGTATTACTGATTTCGTGGAGAAATCGCCGACTTTTGTTTCTGACCTCGCCATTATTGGAATTTACTATTTCAAAGATGGTGCTTTTTTGAGAGATGAAATGCAATATTTGATTGATAATAACCTGCGCGAAAAAGGTGAATTCCAATTGACTACCGCCTTGGAAAATATGAAAAAGAAAGGCGCTAAATTGTTCACTTCACGTGTTGCTGAATGGTTGGATTGCGGAAATAAAGATGCGACTGTTGCTACCAATAAACGCATATTGGAAATGTATTACAATGACGGATCGGCAACTAATCCAAGAGTAGAGCTGGTTAATTCAAAAATAGTTCAGCCTTGTTTTGTGGGTGAAAATGTGAAAATTGTAAATTCTACTGTAGTGCCTTATGCATATATTGGAGACAACACAACTATTGATGATTCCATTGTGAAAAAGGCTGTGCTTTCTAATTCAATGTTGGGCAACAATGTTGAGTTTTCCGGAAATTCACAAGGCGCAAGTTTAGGAGATTTTAGTGTTGTTAAGATATAGAGTATCCTTATCTTGGATTTTTCGTAAT
>JAPLEZ010000019.1 GCA_026390935.1 Bacteroidota bacterium | reverse complement strand
AGTCGAAGTTGCAATCACTGGCAATCGGCCCGACTTGGTAGCACAACTGCATTCGCAATGGTTGCCCACCGTGGTGAGCGCATGGGGCGAGCGCTATGACTCGCCTATCATGCGAACAATGCGGGGTTGGTGATGACCAATGACAACTTAAATCTTATTCATGCATTGCCATTGGCGCCCGAATATCAAAACACTATTGTGTCGGCAGTTTGTGTTGATTATCAAAAGCGGGTGTGGGTGGGCACTGATGGTGGAGGTATTTTGCTTTTTGATGAGCAGATGCGTCTTTTGCAGCAGTATAATTATCGTGACAATGATCCATCCAGCTTAGGAAATGATGCAGTGCTTTCATTTTTTGAGGATTCGAAGAAACGCATGTGGATTGGTACTTACAGAGGTGGATTGAATTTATTTGTACCTGAAAAAAATGCTTTTAAACGTTTTGTGCATGATCCAAAGAATAACAACAGCGTTGCAGATAATGATATCAGAAAAATACAGGAAGACAAAGCAGGTAATTTATGGTTGGTGGTGCATGGCCGGGGCATAAGTCAGTTTAATCCTGCTACTGAAATTTTTACAAATTATTTGCTGGAGCAAACGCCTTGGACCAGCGATGAGCTGTTTGATGCCAATGGCACTTTTTGGGCTTGTACTTACAACGGTTTAATTAGAAAATTGAAAAATGAAAAGCAATTTCAAAATCGATTTACACATGCGGATTTAGCTGCCATTTCTACTGCTGAATTGTACTGCATACACCGTGATCGTCAAAATGTTATTTGGGTAGGTGGGGTAGATGGTCTTTATCAAATCACGCAATTAAAAGGTAAAACACAGGTCCGTTTTTTGTCGCAATTTGAGGGAATAAAAATTAAGAGCATCAATGAAGATGCGAGAGGTTATTTGTGGTTGGGCAGTAATCAAGGGGTATACAGGATGAATGCAAAAACATTCAACTGTCAAAAATTTACCGAATTGAATGGCTTACTGAACAATGACATTGTGGCCAATTCTTCTTTTATCATTCGCGATAAATTATATGTAGGAACCCCAAAGGGACTTTGCTGGCTCGATGTTTCAAAAGTGAATGATCAATCGCAGTGGCAGGCTCCCGTTATTAGTGATTTAAACTTGTTTAATTCTTCTGTTTTATCTTCTGCCGCTAATCCAAAATTAAGTGGCAACATTTTTAATGCGAAGAAAATTGAGTTTCAATACGACGAAAACCACCTGAAATTCACCTTCGCTTTGCCATCCTATTCATCGGTCGACAAATCGTTTTTTGAATATAAAATGCTGGGTATCGATAAGCAGTGGCAAAGCGCAGGAGAAGATCACGAGGCCATATATTCGGCGTTACCACCCGGGAATTATACCTTGCAAGTTCGACAATTGAAAGACGCAACAGTGCATGCTGTTTTACCAATTACTTCGTTGGAGATCATTGTGTTTCCTCCTTTTTGGCAAACTTGGTGGGCCCGATCCCTGGCGGTGATTATTGTTTTGTTGTTGGTGTATTGGTATGTGCGCTTTAAAATTAATAAGGTGCAAAAGCAAAATGAGATATTGGATTTAAAAGTACAGGAGCGCACAAAGGAGTTGTATGAAAAAAGTATTCTGTTGGAGGAACAGCGATTGCAACTGGAGGTGAGCAATAGTGCTAAGGAAAAATTATTTTCAATCATTGCCCATGATTTAAGATCTCCGTTTTCAGCCGTGTTGCTATGGGCCGAAGTGCTCGAAGAAGGTAGCTTAACAACCAATAAACAGGCTGCATCCAACTTAAGAAGTGCTTCAAAAAATGCTTTTCAAACTTTGGAAAATTTATTGGATTGGTCGAAAACACAAACCAACAGAATTGTATTTTCTCCCGACTGGTTAAATCTCAATTCTTTTTGCAAACGATTGACCGAGATTTATGCTTTAAAGGCGAAATCGAAAAGTTTGGAGATTGATTTTTTTGCCGACAAAGAATTGGATGCAATAGCAGATAAAAATATGCTTGAAACCATAGTGCGAAATTTATTGGATAACGCGATAAAATTCACAAAAGAGGGAGGGCGAGTGAGTTTAAGTATTATGCCTACTGCATCGGGATTTGATTTACAAGTAAAAGATGAAGGCAAGGGATTGTCGGCAGAACAAGTTGAAAATCTAATGAATTTAAAGGCAGTTTCAGCAGGAACTTCTCCATCCGGCTTAGGATTGTATTTGTGTAAAGAGTTTTTGAATTTACATGAAGCGAGCTGGGATATCACAAGCAGTGCAGAGCATGGAACTGCTTTTCTAATGCATTTCACTTGTGTTTGTAAAGTTAAAGAATTGGAAATCGCTGTTGCAGAAGAGAAGTTAGATGATGTTGTTATACATAGAAGCTTGGTGAGCGATAAAGACGCTCCTATATTGAAACAAAAAGTGGTGTTGGTGGTGGAGGATCAAATGGAAATCCGAAAATTGTTGGTGCATCACTTAAGTCCTTATTTCATTGTTGAAGAGGCTTGTGATGGCGATGAAGCACTGCGTATGGTTGGAGAAATAATGCCCGACTTAATCATTAGTGATATTGTAATGCCAAATAGAAATGGCTTGGATTTTTGTTTAGACTTAAAAGCCAATGTGGTAACCTGCCATATTCCAATATTTTTACTTACTTCTAAAAAAGAAGAAAGCGATATTGTAAATGGCTTAAAAACCGGTGCCGACGATTACTTAATTAAACCTTTTGAACCTAAGATTTTGATTTTGAAGGTTGCGCAAAAGCTATTAAATCATGATCGCCTCAAAAAGAAGTACCGCATGGAGGATGAGGCATCCCTTAGTGCTATGGCAGAAAATTCTGTGGATCAGCTTTTACTTAAAAAGGTGCATAAAACCATTGAAGACAATCTTGCCAATGAAGATTTTGGTGTTGAAATGCTTAGTGAAACGGTGGGTATGCACAGAAGTACTTTTTCTAAGAAGTTAACAGCTATTATTGGAGTGCCTCCACAAGAATTAATTAAAATGCAACGCTTAAAGCACGCCTCACAACTTTTGGTGGCGAGCGATAAAACCATATCAGAGATTTCTTATAGGGTAGGGTTTAGTGATCCTAAATATTTTACTAAGATTTTTAAGTCTTATTTCGGTAAAGTGCCATCTGAGTATCAGGCAGAAAATAAGAGTCTTTAAGTTGCGGATTTTGCGCTTAGATATGCTGTGAAATCCAGTTTTCATGCCGCCTTCCACCAAATTCCCCCCATTTTCCCACGCTTGTCCTCCCTACTAGGGTCGTTACGGTTGTATGTTTGTTTATAACCAAGAGGGTATTATTCATTTAGGAGTATTTAAAAGATTGATTATGAAACACTTATTTACATTATCTGTCGTTTTTATATGCGTTTTTTTAGGTAAAAATGCTAACGCTGCCTGCACTGTGATGCCGGCGGAACCTGTTTGCTCAGGGACTCTTATCGCAAACAACAAAAACATTACTGCTGGTACCACCACTTATTCCAACGGGGGAGTATTTACTGGTGTAAATTTAAGTGGAGGCACCTTAATTTTGTGCTCGGGTACAACTACCTTAACAGCCACATTAAATGCAGGTGCAATTTATGTGAAAAGTGGTGCAGTGTTGAATACAGCAGTTTCCAATATTCCTAGTAATTGTTCCTTGTATAATTATGGTCAGGTGAACTTTACTACGGGTTTAGTGCTTAATAATTCTACGGCCTTTATGAATGCGGTTGGGGCTACCATGGCCATTACCGGTAATTTTACAGGTAATGGTTGCACATTTGTGAATTATGGTGATGTAACAGCAACAGGAACGCTCGGTAACTGGCAAAACAGTGGAGGTATTTGTATGGGGGATGGAGCAACCATTGAGGTTTCTAGAGTGCTTTGGTCTTCGTTCGACAATTGGGTTTCAACACCTGTTGGTAATTCTTGTCTATCTTATTCAGTGAGCGCTTCATCTTCTAATGGAAAGAGTCTTTCAGCAAATGCGGGCACAAATATTTGTGAAAAAGTAGGTGCAACAGATTTAAGTGGTACCGGGAGTTGGGGTGGTTCCACCTTGCATAAATTTTGCGTTGCTTGCGGTAATTATTGCAATTCAGTAGGGGGCGCTGTGAGTTCAAACGCCACTGTGTGTTCAGGATCAAACATTGGAACTTTGACTTTGTCGGGTCACAATGGTGCGGTAATTCGTTGGGAGAGTTCTACAGATGGTTTTTTAACTTCAACCAGCATTGCCAATACTACAACTTCTCTCACTTACACAAATTTGAGTGCTACAATTCAATACCGAGCGGTGGTTCAAGATGGAGGTTGTCCGGAGGATAATTCAGCATCAGTAACAATTACCGTTGATCCAATATCAGTAGGCGGAACAGTGAGTGCTGATGCAACGGTGTGTTCGGGATCAAATGCAGGTACAATTACTGTAGCATCTTATACAGGAACAATCACCGGTTGGGAAAGTTCAACAGATAATTTTACAACTAAAACAGCCATTGCAAATGTTACGGCGTCACAATCTTATTTGAATTTAACTGCTACTACAAAGTACAGAGCGATTATAAAATCGGGAGTGTGTT
>JAPLEZ010000109.1 GCA_026390935.1 Bacteroidota bacterium | reverse complement strand
TTTACTTTAATGGGAATGATGACTATACCGATAGCCCCGTGGTCAAGTAAAAGTTATAGTGCCAATGTTTCGGCAATTGACTTTGAGATAGATGCCTTAGAAATTCAAAAGCAAGGTATTGTTAACGAAGCAGTGGGTAAACTGGAAGGCTTGAAAAGCAAAATTCATTTTCAAAAACAGCAATTAAAATTGTATGAAGAAAGTATTTTGCTTTCGTTGCGAAAAAACTATCAGGCTTTATTACTTTCCTACGAACAAAACACAGAGGAACTTTTTATGGTACTGGACGCCATTCAAATGCTTAAGATGAACCAACTGGCTTACCTCGATCAACTACAGATGCTTTTAACATTACAAACCGAATATGAAAAAGAAATTGAACAACGATAGAAACTACTTTTTTTATTTGATTTTGCTCGTACTCACTTTGGGATCATGTTCAGAATCAAAAAATGAGAAGCACGATGAGGCGATGCATAAGAAGCTATACACCTGCTCGATGCATCCACAAATTATAAGGGATGCACCCGGAAAATGTCCGATTTGCGGAATGGACTTGGTGGAGAAAAAATCAGACGATAAAGTAACGTTAGATGTTGAAATGGATGACCTTATTAAACCTGTGGACGGCTATGTGCTATCTTCTGTAAAAACAATTTCTCCTACTGAAAAGGAAGTGCCGATTGTTTTTGAAGTAAGCGGATTTATTTCCTATGACACCCGACAATTTTCTACCATTTCCTCCCGATATGATGGCAGAATAGAAAAACTTTACGTGAAATATAATTTTCAAAAAGTAGAAAAAGGTCAGGCTCTATTTGAGATGTATAGCCCGGAATTAATTACTGCTCAACAAAACCTGATTTTTCTATTGAAAAATGATGAAACTAATACCACACTGATTGAAAGTGCAAAACACAGATTGAGTTTGTTGGGCATGACAAAAACTCAAACAGAGCAGTTGATTTCTACAAAACAAACAATGAGTACTACAACAGTATATAGTCCGGTTGATGGGTATGTGATTGAAGAAAAATTATCGGCACAAATGGGAAGCAACAAAAACTCAATGGGCGCTGCAAATACTAATACAGATTATTCCACGCAAGAATTATCACTTAAAGAAGGACAAACCTTATTGAAAGAAGAGCGCATATTCAAAATTGTAAATACACAGATGGTTTGGGCACTTTTGAAATTATCAGGTAATCAAGCCGAGTATGTTAAGAAAAGTGATATAGTGAAAATATTTAGTCAAAGTATTTCCGAACCCATTAGTTCTCCAGTTGATTTTGTAGAACCAATGTTTGAAGGAACTGAGAAGTATTTGACGGTACACGTTCATTTACACAACACCGAAGGAAAATGGAAAGTTGGCGACTTGATAAGTGCTGAAATTAACGGAGGTCAAAAGAAATCGCTTTGGATCAATAAAGAAAGCATTCTGAATCTTGGAAATGAAACGGTAGTATTTCTGAAAGAAGGAAATAACTTCTTTAAAGTAAGAAAGGTTGTGACGGGAATTACGGCGAATAATTGGATTGAAGTTTTAGAAGGAATTTCAAGCAACGACAGCATTGCTGATAATGCACAATACCTTATAGATAGTGAGAATTTCGTAAAACAGTAAACTATGAAAAGAAAAATAAATAATATTTTGATACTATCCTTTGTAGTGTTATTCCTGCTGAGTTGTAACTCAAAAGTAGAAGCGCCTGCTACTGATAATTCTTATTACACCTGTTCGATGGATCCGCAGGTGAGAGAAAACAAACCCGGAAAATGTCCGATTTGCAGGATGGAACTTACGAAAGTTGAAGCAAGCACAGAGAATTCAAATACATTGAAATTTAGCGAGAATCAAATGAAACTTGCGAATATAAAAGTGGATAGTGTAAGGCTTTCTTCTTTTTCGCAAGAACAGACATTCACTGCTAAAGTGGTGGTGGATGAAGAAGAATCTTCAGTTATTGCTGCGCGTGTAATGGGACGGGTTGATAAGCTTAATTTCAAAAGCATGGGACAATACATTCATAAGGGCGATGTTGTTTATGAATTGTACAGTGAAGAATTATCCTCTGCGCAAAAAGAATATTTGATTGCTTTGGAAAAAGCAAAAAAAATAAATGAAGCAGAAATGGATTACAAACAATTGCTATCAGCGGCAAAAAGTAAGTTGCTTTTATGGGGAATGACGGAAGAGCAAATTAAACAGCTTGGATTATCGGGAGAAGTTCCTTCTATAACAGAATTTACAAGTAAAGTAGACGGGTTTGTTACTGAAGTGATCATTAAAGAAGGAGATTATTTAACGGAAGGGCAAACGATATTAAAAACTAATACTTTTTCTTCTGTTTGGATAGAAGCGCAAGTATTTGCAGCGGAAATACCAGAAATAAAAATTGGTCAGGAAGTTTTAATTACAATTGACGGACAAGGGTTGGAAGCACAAAAAAGTAAAATCAATTTTATCAGTCCTGAATTAATGAAACAAAGTAAAATCAACATTATAAGAGCCGCATTGCAAAATGATAAGCAGCAATATTTTCCGGGAATGTTAGCCTCAATAACGTTGAATTCCTCTCAGAAAAAAGCGATGGTTTTACCTTTAGATGCCGTATTACAAGAAGCGAAAGGAAATACTATATGGGTGCAAAATATGGACGGCTCATTTGAAAGTCGAATGGTTGCTATTGGCTCTCAGAACAGCAGACAAATAGAAATTCTTTCGGGAATAGAAGTTGGCGAAATAGTAGTTACTTCAGGAGCTTTCCTGATTAATAGCGAGTATCGTTTAAAAAAAGGCAGCGACCCAATGGAGGGAATGAAAATGTAAGCATCACAAAACTCCATAAAAAACCACTTGTAAACACTCGTTTACATAAATTAAAGTCGAACTCACTCAGCCCTTCGCAAATTCGCTTATGCAATTTGTCAAGGGCTTTTTCATAAAAATTCATTCGGGAGCTTCATCCAATAATCTGCTACTTAATAAAGTAGAGGTTGATAATATTTCTGTCATATTGTTTCGTAAAGTATTGATTATCATTATATTTACATTGCTTAGTGCAAGTGTAATTAAATTCCCTTCTCCGTTCTTTTTTTTTGCTATAAACATATTTCACGCGCCATTTTAAAATGAAATCGGCGCCTGATAATAGAAAACTATCGTTGAATGAGTGTAAAAAAATACTCAATACAGATGGTGTTTTTTATACCGATGAAGAAGTTGTTGAGTTAAGGGATTGGTTATACCACATGGCTGACATTGTGTTTGACACAATGGATAGAGAAGAAACTGAACGCCACATGGAATCAATTAATAAAGAAACATGAAAAGAAAAGTAATTATTTACACCCGTGTATCAACCGATGAACAAAACAATGGATATAGTCCTTCCGACCAAAAAGATAAACTCTATAAGTATTGTGAACATAACAACATTGAAATTGTCGGGTTTCACCACGATGACGAAAGTGGTAAAACATTTAACCGTCCCGAATGGTTGAAAATTGTAGCATTCATTAAAAAGAATCGCGGTTATGTGGACAACATTCTATTCTTGAAATGGGACAGGTTTTCTCGGAATGTTGCTGAAGCATATATTACTATAAGAGATTTAAAGAGATTAGGGATAGAACCGCAAGCCATTGAACAACCATTGGATTTTGAAATTCCTGAAAGTAAAATTATGCTAGCTGTTTATCTTGCAGCTCCCGAAGTTGATAATGATCGCAGGGCATTAAATATTTTTCATGGAATTCGCAGAGGAAAGAAAGAAGGACGTTGGTTGGGTGCTCGTTTAAGAGGCTATATCAATACCCGTGATGAAAACAATAGACCAATAATGGCACCTGAAGGTGGTAAACAAGAGGAGCTTGTTAGGCGTGCGTTTACAGAATTTGAATCAGGCTTGTACAATATTGAAGAATTACGACTAAAGCTTTATAAAGAAGGTTTGAAATGCAACCGAAATTCTTTTTGGATGCTTTTGAAAAACAAAGGATACATTGGAAAAGTATTAGTGCCTGCATTTAAAGAAGAACCTGCACATTGGGTAGACGGAATCCACGAAGGAATTGTTAGTGAAGCCACTTATTATGCTGTTCAGGACATTATTGAGGGAAGAAAAAAGAATATGCCCAATAAGTTTCAAACCGTGAGGGATGAATTTCCACTACGAGGATTTTTGACCTGCGCACAATGTGGTAGAGCATTAACGGCATCTTCCTCAAAAGGAAAAATGGGCGTGTTGTATTACTATTACCATTGCAACAAAGGGTGTAATGAAAGATTTAAAGCAAGTCTTATCAATGCAAAATTTGAAAGCGTGCTATTATCAGAAGTAAAAGCCAATCACCAAAGTATAAAGCTTTTTGGTGAAATCTTGAAAAATGGTTTTAAGAATAGAAATAGCACAGTGAGGGTTGAATTAGAGAAAATGCAGAAAGAGATCGGCAAACAAAAACAACGATTAAAAAATGCAAAAGACATGGTGCTGGATGGGGAAATAACTTCTTCCGATTACAAAGAAATGAAATACGAGATAGAAGAAACATTGGAGAAATTGACAGGCGAAGAATCGAGGTTAATTTCAGGTATTGAAAATAACGGACATTTGGTAAACGAGGGGCTTGAGGTTATACAAAATATTGAAATGTATTACCACTCTAAGGATACAGTAACAAAACAGCGAATAGTGAGTTCGATATATCCCGAAAAGTTGATTTTTGATAAATCAGGGTATCGAACTCCCAAAACTTTAAATGTCATTTCTCTGCTTAATAGATTTGGAGAGGCTTCCAAAGGAAATAAAAAAGGGAAGAAATCTGATTTCTCAGTTTCTTCCCTCGGAGTGGACCCGGAGGGAGTCGAACCCTCGTCCAAAAAAGGAAACTGTTAGCTTTCTACATGTGTATTTTGCAATTGATTGTAGGTAGTAAACCGGCCACAAACAGCCTATTTAAAACTTAGTTTCTTTAGTTTTTGTACCAACGTCGAAACTTCGATGGTCTTATCCCGAACTCGTATGTGCCTCTAAAGAATAAAGTATCAGGAGCACTTCATTCAGAGACATCTCGTTTCACTCCTAGAGTGAAATTAAGCGTAAACTATCTTAGATAGATTAAGCAGCAAGAGCGTAGTTATTTTCGCCATTTAAAATTTGAAATCCTTGATTTAAGAGAGGGGTCTCAACTCTCTACATGCTTACTAACCGATTGCACTTCCTGTCAAAACCGGTCGGGCCCAAAGAACTGTGTTGTCACAAAGATAGCTGCTTTTTCTTATTCTTCCTCTTTGTTTTTCAATTGCATCAATAGCGAATACGCTCCTTGGGTCACTATTTGCACATTTGTTAGGTTACGTCCATCAGCAGCTGCGATTTCGGAGAAGCCGTTTTCGGAACTTCCTTTATTGATTTCCACCATTTCAAACTGATTTTTCCCAGTCGCAATGAAAATAAAATCCTTGCTTTCAAAACCAACAATAGCATCTTCGTTTATGGAGATGCTGTTGTTACTTTGTATTTCCACTTCGGCGTTCATGTACATGCCTGGTAGAAGGGTTTTGTCGTAATCTTCAAAGTGACAATGTACTTCGGCACTGCGGTCGGCAGATAAATCCTGACTGATTAAAATGATTACACAAGTGTGTTTTTTGTTGGGTTGATTGTTGTTGAATGCGGTTAGTTTTTGTCCGATAGCAAGTTTGTCCAAATCCTTTTCAAAGACTTTTAAATTCAAATGGATGTCGGTAGGGTTGATGAGTTCAAACAAAATATCAGAAGGATTTACATACTTGCCGATGTTTACATTCACCTTCGAAACAAAACCATCAATGGCCGAATAGATGTTGATGCTTCTGGATAGGTTGGATTCATTAAGTGTTTCGGGATTGATGTGAATGAGTTGTAGTTTTTCTGCCAATGCACTCACTGCAATTTTTTGATTTTTGTAATCCATTTCACTTTGCTGAAAAACCTTGTCGCTGCTGGCTTTGCTTTGGTTGAGTTCTTTTTGACGCTGGAATTCTTTTTCTACAAAAATTAGTTTCGATTTGGCAGTTAAATATTCCTGTTGCAATAAAATATATTGCTGATCTTCCATGGTGGCGATTATCTCTCCCTTTTTAACATGCATGCCGGGCAGCATGGTGGTGCTTTTTAAAAAGCCTCCGAGTGGCATACTTACCGATACCATATTTTGTGGTGGCACATCAATTTTACCATTCAACTGCAAAGTGGAAGAGATGCTGCGCTTTTCCAGTTTGCCAATTTGAATGCCTGCATTTTTGTACTGAGCATCAGTTAAGCTAATGCTGGTTTCAGAAACCGTGGATGTGATTTCCTTTTCCTTATTTTTAGTTTCTCCGCTGCATGCTTGCAAAGCAAGAACTGTGAGAATTATGAGACTAAATTTTTCCATGTTATTTACTAATTAAATAGTTGATTTGAATAATGCTTTCGTTTAAGTTTTTTACTGCATCGAGATACGTGGATTGGATATTGATGGCCTGATTGGTGAGCATCACCCATTCCAAATAATTTATTTCTCCGTTGTTGAACTGTTGGTTGGCAGTAGTGAAAATAATTTGCGCATTTTTAAGAGCACTGCTTTCAAAATAATTAATGGTGGCCAAATTGTTTTGGTACTGACTCCAGGCTTGTTTGTATTGCAATTGGAAGGTTTGAAATTCCTGCAAATAATTGTTTTCAGTCATGTGCTGATTTATTTTCTCTGCATTTATTTTTGCCTTTTGAGCACCAAAAAACAAAGGTATTCCAACACCAACTTGCACCGATTGAAAACGAGTGGAAGTAGTGTAGAGTTTATTGTCGGAACCAGTTCCCTGCATCGTCATGTTGTAATAACCCAAGTTTAAATCGGGGAGGAGTTTTGATTTCGCAAGTTTTTGATTCAAGATGGAAATCTTTTTTTGCTGATCAATGATTTGTAAAAATGGATGCTGACTTACCTGATTGCTATCGGGACTATTTGCCAAATCCAGTTTTGCCTGATTTTCAAATGGAACAAAATCTCTGCTGGTGTTCAGCACTAATCTAAATTGCAGAAGCAATATTTCTAAGTCCTGTTGCAGTTGTTTCAATTGAAGGGCAATATTTCCGCGTTGCGTTTCGGCAGTGGTTTTTTCCAAAATATTGCTTTCACCGCTAGAGAATCGCAAGTTTGATTTTTGCAGGAAAGAATCGTAAATACTATCGTTTTTCAATAACAACTTTTCTTTTTCTTTTAAATAGAGGTAGGAATAAAAAATTTGTCGCACTGTTTTTTTGGTGTCGCTTTCTTTCAATGCGATATGCAAAACAGAAGTTTTCCATTCTTCCTTCAATACATTTTTTTGATTGAAATATACTGTTGGAAAATTAAACGATTGAGTAACACCAAAACGATTGTCGTAATAGGAACTGTTGAACTGACCATATTCGCCAACCACTGATGTTTGGGGCAATGCAGCTGCTGTTTGAATGAGTTTTTGTTGGTATTCCGACAATAGTTTTTCGTTTTTTACTTGCAAGTTATTTGCTAACGCAGTATCGGTTGCAGCTTGCAAACCAATTGGAGTTTGCGCATTTCCTTGTTGTGTAAATAGGACGGTACAAAGGATGGCTAGTGCACTGGTGCTGCTTTTAATTTTAACTCCTTTTTCAAACAAGATGTATAAAACCGGCAATACAAAAAGCGTTAGGAAGGTAGCGATGAGTAAGCCGCCTATCACCACAGTGGCTAAGGGGCGCTGTACTTCGGCACCGGCGCCGTTGCTGATTGCCATGGGTAAAAATCCTAATGAGGCAACAAAGGCCGTCATCAAAACCGGTCGCAATCGCATTTTGGTTCCTTCAAACACAATGGCGTGCAAATCGGTGAGACCACCTTTTTTCAAGCGGTTGAATTCGGCAATAAGTACAATTCCATTCAACACTGAAACGCCAAACAATGCAATAAATCCAACGCCTGCACTAATGCTAAATGGCATGCCTCTTAAAGCTAAAAAGTATATTCCTCCAATGGCCGATAGAGGAATGGCAGAGTAAATCAATAAGCCATGTTTAATAGAGTTAAACGCGAAATACAAAAGAAGGAAAATTAATACCAATGAAACTGGAACAGCAATCATCAAGCGTTGTTTGGCCTGATTTAAATTTTCGAAAGTTCCGCCGTAGGTGATGTAGTAAGCGCTAGGAAATTTAATGCTTTCATCCACTTTTTTCTGCAAGTCGTTTACAATACTTTGCACATCTCTTCCATCGATATTGAAACCAACGATGATGCGTCGTTTGGCATCTTCGCGCTGAATTTGGTTCGGACCATTTTTGATGGCCACATCGGCCAGTTGCTGCAAAGGAATTTGTGTGCCTTGAGGAGTGGGAATCAATAAGTTTTTTACATCGTCTAAATTTTTTCGGTGCTCTTCATCAAGTCGTACCACCAAATCAAATTTTCGTTCTCCTTCAAAAATCAGCCCTGTACTTTGTCCGGCAAATGCGGTGTTGATCACTTCATTGATGTCGCTGATATTTAAATTGTATTGCGCAATAGCTGCGCGATTGTAGTTGATAATGATTTGCGGAAGTCCGGTAACCGATTCCACATAGGCTTCTTCGGCGCCATCGACTTCGGAAATTAGTTTGCCTACTTTTTCGGCGTAGAGCGCGAGAGTATCCAAATTTTCTCCAAATATTTTACACACCACATCTTGTTTTGCGCCGGTCATTAATTCATTGAAACGCATTTGAACGGGGTATTGAAAGCTCACAGTGAGACCCGGAATTTCTTTCAAGGCCAAGGACATTTTATCGGCCAGGTCATCAAAATTGTCGGCGCTGGTCCAATTTTCTTTGTCTTTTAAAATCACCATCAAGTCACTTGCTTCCATTGGCATGGGGTCGGTAGGAATTTCTCCACTACCAATTTTGGTCACCACTTTTTCCACTTCTGGAAATCGCGTTGTTAAAATGTGAGCCGCTTTTTGTGTTATTTCCACGGATGTTTTTAAATTGCTGCCAGTAAGGATTCGCGCTTCAATGGCGAAGTCGCCTTCTTCCAAAGCCGGAATAAATTCACCACCCATGAAAGATAAAATAACGATGGAGGAGGTGAATAAAATAAGTACAGTGGCAATCACCAGTTTAGGGATTTGCACAACTTTTTTCAATGCCTTTTGATATCCGTTTTCAATGCGCAACATCATTCTATCAGAGAAATTATTTTTGGTTTTTGGTTTTTTACTTAACAGCAAAGCGCTCATCATGGGCACGTAAGTGATAGAAAGAATGAATGCACCAAGCAATGCAAAGGCAACGGTTTGCGCCATAGGTTTGAACATTTTTCCTTCAATACCCTGCAAAGTGAATATGGGCAGATAGACAACGAGGATGATGATTTGTCCGAAAACAGCACTATTCATCATTTTTCCTGCCGAGTGATTTACTTCATTGTCCATTTCATTTTGCGACAATTCTTTAGAGGATTTGCTTTGCGCAATTTGGTGCATTACAGCTTCAACAATAATAACAGCACCGTCAACAATCAATCCGAAATCCAGAGCGCCCAAACTCATTAGGTTTCCACTCACGCCAAATAAATTCATTAGAATGATGGCAAAGAGCATGGCCAGCGGAATGACAGAAGCAACAAGTAATCCGGCTCTGAAATTCCCGAGGAATAGCACCAATACAAACACCACGATGAGTGCTCCTTCCATCAGGTTTTTTTCAACGGTTCCAATGGCATTGTCCACCATTTTAGTTCGATCTAAAAAGGGTTCCACAACAACTCCTTCAGGTAAAGTTTTTTGAATTTGAGCTACACGTTCTTTTACATTTTTAATGACTTCACTGCTGTTGGCGCCTTTCAGCATCATTACAATGGCACCTGTTACTTCACCTTCGTCGTTGTAGCACATCGCTCCGTAACGGGTAGCATAACCAATTTTCACATCGGCCACATCTCTAATAAATAGAGGTGTTCCATCAAGCGACGATTTAATTGAAATGTTTTTAATGTCGTTGATGTTTTCAACTAATCCTTCGCTGCGAATGGATAAAACACTGGCACCTTTTTCAATATATGCGCCGCCCGTATTTTGATTGTTTTTTTCTAATGCCTGAAAAACATCGTGAATAGTGATGTTGTGCGACTGCAGTTTATTTGGGTTGACTGCAATTTCGTATTGTTTGAGTTTTCCACCGAAACTACTTACTTCGGCAACGCCTTTAACGCCTAGTAGTTGTCGACGGATGATCCAATCCTGAATGGTGCGCAGCTCAGTTTCATTGTATTTTTTTTCGTAGCCTTTTTTCGCCCTAACCACGTATTGGTAAATTTCTCCTAGTCCGGTAGAAATCGGTCCTAATTCAGGAGTTCCAATGCCTTTTGGAATTTCCATCTGCACTTTTTGCAAACGTTCTGCCACTTGCTGACGTGCCCAATAAATATCGGTTTCATCATTAAAAACGATGGTGACTAGCGACAAGCCAAAGCGCGAAAAACTACGTATTTCTTTAATGCCAGAAATGTTGCTGTTGGCCTGTTCAATAGGGAAAGTAATCAGTCGTTCAATATCGGTAGCGCCATAGGAAGGCGCAACAGTGATCACTTGCACCTGATTGTCGGTGATGTCGGGAACGGCATCAATAGGTAGCTTTGTTGTTTCGTAAGCGCCGTAAGCTATGAGTCCAACGATGAAGAGGCCTACAATGAATTTATTCCTGATGGAAAACGCAATAATTTTATTGAGCATGAATTCCTGGTGTTAAAATTATCTGATGTATTAAAGCATTGAATATCCAAAGCAATTGGAAATGGAAAATTCAAAAAGACAAATAAAAATTAACAGGATTTTGGCGGTTGCCAGATGGAAGATAAATAGGAGCTGGGTGAAAATTTTTCGAAATACACCGAGTAGGTTTTGTTTTCTGTATAAATTGGTTCCACTGCGATATCGATGTTGGATGGTATTTGTGAATCACTCAGTAGGCCATATGTTTAGGCTGATGCAACCGTTGTGCGATTTGAAAGGAAGTTTCAGGTCGTCGGCATCAGGAGTGTGACTATGTGAATAGTGCATCGCAAGGAAGTCCAACAAAGATAAATTCTGGTCTTTTTCTTTGTGCTCAATGAAGTGATCTACGAGTAAAGGTAATTTAATGAGTTGGCCAACTTCTGTTAAGGTTAACAGATAAAGAGAAAGTAATGATATGGCCAATAATTTTTTCACTGCATTAAAAGTAAGAAATATTGTGATATCATAGAAGCATTATTAAAAAGCGTGGTACAACTTTGAAATTTAAGGTGTGCGCGATTGCAGCTATCATCGAACCAGCTACTTGGGAGCAGGATTTATTGCTTTTCCAGCGCTCCCATGTCGGGATTGGGTCCATCAGTTCTTGAAGTGCCTTCCCTGTCGTTAGATAGATTTGCGAAGTTATTTGTCACCACTGATAAATCACCTTTTTGCAGGGCAGGTGATCCTGCATCTAAATTGTAATCTGTTTTTGAATTAATGAATTTTGGATCTTTGTTGATAATGCATCCAACATATTCGACACCTGTTGTGATAGTTTTTTCGGGATCGGTTTTAAGAAGACAATGGTTGAAAAGGAAGTTAAATTGAGCACCATCAGCTTTACTCAAAGTCACTTCTCCTGCCAGATTTCCGTAGATAATACAATTGTGGAAATCAGCTTTTGCCAAATCGCGAGGGATCACTTGCAAGCTGGCCGCCTGAAACCAGTTGTTCACTACCAGCGCGGGAGTTTTACGGGCTGTGAATCCTTCCCAATAGTTGCCAATGGTACAGTGAAAAAACTGATAATTTCCGCCTAAAGTAAGGGCTGCGCAATAGGTTCCGCAATTGGTGATGAGAGAATTGTAGGCTTCAATTGTGGCGCCTCTACCAAAGAGTCCGATCTGACTCATGTTTCTTATCCATGAGTTCCTTAGTAGTAGGGTAGGAGAGCTTCCGTTCACGGTATCAGCCTGCACGCCGATGGTTCCATTTTTTATGATCGCGTAGTTGATTCTGTTGTCTTTACTCAAGGGAGAAAGGTAGATGCCCTGCCATTGTCCGGGCACTTCTTCATAATCCGGATCAAGGCGATCTCCCTGGATAATCACAGGTTCTGCTTTTGATCCCAATATTTTTAAAGAAGCGTTTTTGTTCACGTACAATGCGGCGCCATTGTGAAAATGAATTTTTGCTCCTTGCGTAATCGTTAATAATTTGCCTTCATCAACCACACCAATGCCGTAAACCACGTGAGGAGTATCGCTGTTCCAAAATTCATTGCCTATGGCAAAAGCTGAAAAGCCTGTAGGCGCTTTGTGAAAAATGGCGCGTTGTCC
The DNA here is from genome assembly GCA_026390935.1 of Bacteroidota bacterium. GTDB lineage: Bacteria > Bacteroidota > Bacteroidia > Flavobacteriales_C > JAHEZL01. Next base: position 3,273 of record JAPLEZ010000109.1, on the reverse strand, counting down.
CCATGCCACCAAGTCAATGTCTTGAGCGTTACCATTGGTTTCAAAAAGTATTTGATCTTCTACAACGTAAGGTGTGTTGGTGTTTTGTGGATCAATGGTGACGGCAGCGAAAATAAATATACTGTCGTTGGCGCCTATTTCTACATTTTTGTGGGAAGAGCCGCTTACACCGTCAATATTCAAAATAAAAAAAGAAGAGCCTGCGTTTTTTAGTGAGATGGACGAGATGATTATTTTTTTGTCGTTTTTGTTGTACACCTTGAATTTATGAGTGCTGGAACCTACAGTAGAAAAAATGGTGTCGAAAAAAATTGAATCGTTGGAGAAAGTCAGTTTATCTTTGCTATCGGTACTAACAAGGTCTTTTTTGCAAGAGAAAGTAAGCAAACCTGCCGCAAATATTAATACTATAAACTGAATAACTTTTTTCATGTAGCGGTAAATATAAGACGCTAAAGTTTAAACTTTGTATTTTACAGTACGTTTTAATGCTAAAATTATTTCTCTGATGGTGAATATCAAAACCGAGCTTTTAGATAAATTTCAGTTCGATATTGTTTTGAAGTACCCTTTTCATTCCAACATGGAAAAGGAGAAATACAAGGTGAAATTGTATTATTTTTTGCCGCGTAACTTGCTGATTGATCGCTACAATTATAGGGAAGAGGATTTTTTGAAGGATGTGCAAAATTTGCTGCATTTTTCGGTGCCTTTGAAATCCAAGCAGGAATTGATTTGCGATGCAGCGTTTTCTATTCGCCACATTGAGGAAATAATTTTTCAATCGGCGGAGAACCGTGACGATCAGGAAATGTTGCAAAACTTTGAGTTCACGGTCAAGTTATTTGTGGTTTCATTTAAGGAATGGGCAGTCGACTATCTTCGTCGCGCCCAACGGGGAGAAGTGGTGAATTATCTTGAGTTTATCAATGATGCAAAAGAGATTTGGGACGAATTCAGGAAACTGAAGGAAATGTTGATCAACCTGAATTTCGTTAAGCATCGGATGAATGTGTTTTTGTATGCCGATGAGTACATCTGCATTTTTCTGCTTTCTTTTTCCTATCAGCACATTAGGGTGCGTGATGAGCAGATTTTGAAGGATTTCATTCGTGAAACCTTGGAATACCAAGAACTATGTAAGTATGAATCCATGGTTGAGCCCGAGGGGGAGAATGAAAATGTGATGTATCGCAGCAGTACTTTCAGGAAGTATTTCCTCAACGGTATGTTTTTACGTCCGAAAGTAAACCATAAGGAAATCAACAGAAACAGGGAATATGCCTTTGCTATTGGTGCCGCAGTGGCGATGATATTTGCCACCGGCGTTGCTTTTTATTTCCAGCAGGTGTATGGTCAAATTTCTTTTATGTTCTTCATGTCGCTGGTGGTGGGCTATATTCTTAAAGACAGGATTAAAGAGTGGGTGAGGGACTATGCCGCTGAGAAAATGAAGGGCAAAATGTATGATATGAAGTACGAGTTGTTCAGCGACAATAAAAAAAATGTAGGTTATCGCACACAACGACTCTCCTTTTTAAAGGAAAAGGCGGTGCCTGAAGAGATTTTGAATTTCCGACGATCCAATAAAATTATGGACATTGAAAGTGAAGGAATTGGCCAAAATATCATGTTGTTTGAGAAACATACCAATTTATATAGTGTGGAGATTGAGAAGCTATTTGATAAGATAGGAATCAATGAAATTACCGACATATTGCGATTTAATGTGATGGGTTTTACCAAAAATATGGAGGAAGCCGACCGTGATCTATATTATATGTATGAAGAAACCATCAAAAAGGTAAAAGCCGACCGGGTTTACCACATTAACCTGGTTTTTCAGTTCGATGGCCCTGATGATACGCACATGAAAAGGTATCGTTTGGTGATGAACAAAAAGGGAATAAAGCGCATTGAAGAAATTTTGTTGCACGAAAAAGTTGGTTGAAACAAAAACAATCCTTATTTTTGTCGCCCATTAAAGTTTTTATTATGAAATGAGCCCGCAAAGGCGAATTCCATAACACGAAAAAAAGTAAAATAAAAAGTTATGAAAAAAGACACACATCCAGTAGAATACAGAGAAGTTGTATTTAAAGATATGACTAACGGAGACATGTATTTAACTAAGTCTTGCGCTGCTACAGCTGATAAAATAGATTACGAAGGAAAAGAATATCCTTTATTCAAATTAGATATTTCAATGTCTTCTCACCCTTTCTTCACAGGTAAAATGAACATGGTGGATACTGCTGGTAGAATTGATAAATTCAAAAACAGATACGCGAAACACGCAAAATAAGCGTTTAGCTCCTATTAAAAAGAAAGCCTTCGTCAAACGACGAAGGCTTTTTTGTTTTAAAACCCTATCGTTGTTTTCTAAGCTTTCCTGTCATTTGGCAGTTTGATAATTAGACTCGTCTAAATTTTATTTTTTAGTTATAAAACTCTTGTTATATTTGTCGACTGGCTTTATATGAGATACATGAAAAATAAGTCTACTGTTGTTTTTTCAATTTTGGTTTTTCTACTGTCGATGGTGGCATGCGAAAAACTGTTGCCTCCTTCAGTGGCAGATGAAGATGTACTGGCAGGCACAATTCCTGGATTGACCAAGCAACAAGAAAGGGAGCATTTAATTGGAGATGCTGCTTTTGCTAAAATATTTACAGCGGCTGAAGGACTTGGTCCCATCTTCGTGCAAAACTCCTGCTCCAATTGTCATGTTGGCAATGGAAAAGGTCATCCTTCCACTGTTGTTACCCGATTTGCTTATGTGAACGGTTCGTCTGTTGACTATTTACACGATAAAGGCGGACCGCAATTGCAGCCTTTTGCTATTGAAAATTACCTGGCCGAAGAATTCCCCTCTCAAGCCAATGTTTTTACTAAAAGATTAGCTCCGGCCATTATGGGACTTGGCTATATTGCAGCATTGAGCGATTTGGCTATTTTGGCCAATGCCGATCCTAACGATATGAATAACGACAGTATTTCAGGTCGACCGAATTATGTTGATCCTACCTCCTTTTTTGTTCCGCAAAATATTCATGTTCCCCTCAATAGCCAATACATTGGACGCTTTGGTAAAAAAGCGGAAAAGGTGACCATTCAGGATCAGGTGGTTTTTGCCTTGAAGCAAGATATCGGAATTACTTCCGATTTGGATATGGAGGATATTTACAATTATAAATTGGGCATGTATACTGGTGATAATGTTCCCGATCCGGAAGTTTCATCATCCTTTATCAATAGTTTGGTGTTTTACAT
>JAPLEZ010000025.1 GCA_026390935.1 Bacteroidota bacterium | reverse complement strand
TCAATCTTTCACTTCTAACAAAGATCGTTTGTCGCCTAAACTGATCATTCATGCCGATGGTCAGTACAACATTTCAAAGTATTTATTCGTCACTCCTTCCGTAATGTTTTTGTTTCAGGATAAAGCCAAACAATTCAACGTAGGCGCTGTGGTCAATCGCGGTTTTGGAAAATCGCTGAAAGAAAATATTTATTTAAAAGCCGGATTGTGGTATCGTGTTGGCGATGCATTCAATTTTTTGGTGGGCGTGAATCACAACAACTGGCAATTTAATTTCACTTATGACGTCAACGCTTCTAGTTTATATGTGGCCAGCAACTTTAATGGAGCACTTGAATTGTCGATCATTTACACACACAATCTGTTCAACATTCAAAAAAATAAATTGAAAACAATTCCTTGTAATCGCCTCTTTTAAATGAAGAAATTAATACTCACATATTGTTTTTTCATCATGCTGTTTTCAACAGTAATTGCCCAGCACAAAAGCAATTTGGTGAAGCTGGCCGACAATGCTTTGTACGAAGGAAACTATTACCATGCTATTGAATTATTTTCTGAAGAACTACAAAAAAACGAAGACAATCCCTACGCTTTGCAACAACTCGCTTTAACGTACCAAAAAATTGGTGCCGTGCAGGAAGCGCACAAGGAGCTTGAAAAATTATTTGCGCTGAATCACAAAGATTTTCAATTGGCCGAATTTCAATTGGCGCTCTCGTTTAAATCTTTAGGCAACTATGAAAAGGCAAAAGAGCATTTCGATAATTTCAGAAAAACCTATAAAGGAAATAACCAATCCTACTACACCGCAAAAGCAAAAGACGAGATGAAAATGTGCGTACTTGCTGCAACAATGCCTGTAAATGCAAACTACATCATGGAGGCACTTCCCTCTAACATCAACAAACGATACAGCGAATTATCTCCTACTTTAACGCGCAACAATTTATTGATTTACTCCACATTACTTTCTGATACTTTACTTAAAATTGATATTGAAGCTGCTACTCCAAAATCACGATTGTACGCCATCAAAATGAACGATAGCACTTCCAAACCCGAATTGTATTTACCTTTATTATTCAAAGATTTTAAAGGAGATATTTCCGACATTGCCTTTTCTGAAGATGGCAACCGAATGTATTTTACAGAATGCAAAAAAAATGAAGCAGGTAAACAAATATGCGTTATTTACGCAGCAGCAAACAAGGGCGAAAACTGGGGAATTCCTGTAAAAATTGGAGACTTAGTAAATGATCCTTCAGGCCAATTCACTTCCACCCATCCAGCATTAGGATGGAATCCAAAAGAAAAAAACGACCTATTGTATTTCACTTCTGATCGACCAGGAGGCAATGGCGGATTAGACATTTGGTCGGCTGAAATTGATGCGCAATTCAACGTTGAAAAAGCAGCCAATCTCGGCAGAAAATTCAACAGTACCGAAAATGAAATCACACCATTTATCGATCCTGTTAACGGCAATTTATATTTCTCTTCCAACGGATTTGAAAGCTTGGGAGGTTATGACATTATGGTGGCTGCCGACAAAGGGAAAAGCTTCGATAAACCAAAAAACATGGGCAAGCCATTCAACAGCAGTTTGGATGATTTTTATTTCCGCACCCACAAAAAAAATGCAGGCTTCTTAGTGTCCAATAGAACTGACCTAAAAAAGAACAATTGCTGCGACGATGTTTTCCGATTTTATAAAGAAGAAAAAAAATATTTCACAATCTCTGCTCTTGAAAAAACCAACGACAGCACTGAAAAAATCATCAACAACGCCAACATTGTTTTTTACCTCAACAAGGATTCCATCCCTGTTGAAAGCGGAAAAACTTACACCGCAAACGCCACCGATTCCATCACGGTAGTTACGCGAAAAAAAGGCTATCTGAAAACAACAAAAACATACACTGTGGTGACGTACACAACCGACACCTTCAGCATCAATGTATACCCCGAAGCCATTGCGATGAATAAAGAATACAACTTAAATAATTTGTATTTTGATTACGGCAAAACAACACTCACTAAAGAATCCATAAATGAGCTGGAACAAATGGTGGCTTTTATGAACGAAAATCCGGAATTGATTATTGAAATTGCGGCACATACCGACAATAAAGGTGCGGAGGCTTACAACTTAAAATTGTCGCAAACCCGCGCAAAAAGTGTAGCGGATTATTTAATTGAAAAAGGGATTGCACCTAACCGATTGGTGGCAAAAGGCTATGGAAGCACGCAGCCAATAGCACTTAACACTTTGCCCGACGGCACCGACAATCCGGAAGGTCGCCAACAAAACCGACGCATAATTTTTAAAGTAACGGGACAAATAAAATGATATGAAAAATAAATTATTTTTTCTCGCCTTACTTCTTCCTTTCTCCTTGTTTTGTCAATGGGAAAAAAAAGTGGTGAACACTTCAAAAAATCTAAACGCCATTTCTTTTAGTTCCTCTACCACAGCTATTGTTGTTGGCGACACTGGTATCATTTTAAAAACAATAAACACAGGAAATTCATTTACAACAATCGCTTCGGGCACTACAAAAAATTTAAAAGATGTGCACTTTATCAGTGGTACTTCCACAGGCATTGCTGTTGGAAATAGCGGCACAATATTACTGAGCACCAATGGTGGATCCAACTGGAATAAAATTACATCCCCAAGTGCCAACGATTTAAATGCTGTAGCGTTTACTGATGCGAACAACGGAATTATTGTTGGCAACAACGGTACTATTTTAAAAACGGTGAATGGAGGCACATCGTGGACGATTGTTTCTCCAATTACCATTTACCTTTTAAACAAAGTACACTACTTTTCTTCTACCTCTGTAGTTGCTTGCGGTGCCAACGGAACCATACTCAAATCAGTCAACGGGGGCGACAACTGGAGCATTGTCAATTCAAGCACTAAACGCTATTTCACCGATGTGCTAATATATAATGACTCCCTGCTTTTCGTAGGCGACAAAGGGATAATATTAAAAGCCGATAAAAACCTCAACGCTTTTGAAAAAGACTCTCTTTGTGCAGAACAACTGAGAAGCATCAGTTGCCAAAATAAAACCTGCATAACAGTAGGTAAAAACGGACGCATTATGGCGAGGGAAAACAAATGGATGGCTATCTCCGCCGGATACAACAAGAACTACAACGATATTCAGTTTATAAACGATACCACTGCCATTGCAGTTGGGGATAGTGGTATGGTTTTAAAAACTATTACAGGAGGCATCAGCAACTCAACTGAAGAAATAGAAACGTTTGAAGCAGTGATCTTTCCAAATCCTGCCAACGGCGAATTCACCATTTCAATGGATGATATTTATCCCGGAAAAACCTCCCTTCAAATCATTAATTCTTTAGGAGTTGTAGTGAGCAATGAATCTTTTCAAAACACCAATACGATCTCCATCTCTGAAAATTTAGCCAGTGGAATCTACCTCATCCGGCTCAGCAGAGAACACAACATCCGGATTCAAAAATTGATCATCCGTTAAAACGGAGACAAAAAGCAAATTGGGATTGTCTGCTTCCCCCAAAAAGTGGCTGAGCAATACTGTTTGGCGCAGATATATTAGTCTTTTGTTTCTATTTTGCTAATTTAGTGACACTAAAAGATCATTGGGATTTATGTTGGATCGCATTTTCTATATGAACAAAGCACATATTATCAGCAGTTTTTTGCTGGTGTTTTTCACAATCTCCTACCAATGCAAAGCCACCAATTATTATGTAAACGACAACAGTACATCGGGTGACAGATGGTGCTCGGCTGTTGGGAACGACGTCAATAACGGAACTGCAGTTGGCACCCCAAAACTTACTTTATATGATATCATGGACGACTATGACCTTGGTGCCGGTTACATCGTTTACATTGACCACGGATCCTACACATGGGCAACCAT
>JAPLEZ010000078.1 GCA_026390935.1 Bacteroidota bacterium | reverse complement strand
ACTTGGATTATTTCCAGACACCTTCACCCACTGCGTCTGCGTGACTTCGGTGCGGCCAAGATAAAAAGGCTGAGTCAGCGTCACTTCATGCGCTGGTTTTTCACAATCACCCGCTTCTGTGTCGCCTGGGCTCAAGCCCATTATAAATTTGCCGGGTGGAACCAGCAACATTTCTATGCCGGTGGATTTGTCTTTCACGCGCCATGTGGCATGTAGTACCGAACGAAGTATTCCAGCACAAGTGATTGATCACCTCCATTCCACTCCAAAAAATAATGTTTGTATTGGCATATCACAAAATCCCAAAAAAGGATTCGAAAAAGGAAATTGACTCGTCTTTCGTTAATGTATGTTTTACTAATTATATACAAGTAAATAAGGGAGAAAAATAAAGTGTATTCTATTGCGACTTTCAAGAATTCAAAAATAGAATTGAGAATTCCATTGGAACCGATAAGTTTGCTATTGATCGGCAATGACAGTTCTACGGCAACAAATAAAAGCATTGCGCAATGTGTTCCCATTGCCCATAAAAAAAACTTAGAATTCTTCATCTTTAAAATATTGTGTTGAAATAAATCCCTCCCAACGCAAAGTCTAGCATTTGATATTAAGAGGAAAAGCCATAGGTAATGTCTTTGGTCTTATTACTTTGCGAAACTAAGGCTTTACTTGGAAGTTTTCAACTTCCTATTTCTGCAAATTTGATATTAAGAGGAGAAAGGAACTTTCGATCTTTAAGCTGAAAGCTTCTAAGTTCATTCGTACAATCACCAAGTTCGCTGCGCTGAACTTGAAGGCGGAGATCACCAACAGATTTACTGCTCATGTAAGGAATTTTGATCCTTCATTTTATTCATTATTACTACAGCAGGTATATTTTTCACCTCATACACCCTCCAAAAACGAGTTCTATCCACCCAATGAAAAACATTGAACATTTTCACCCACTCAGGTAAGGACGTATACACCACCTTTTGATAAGCATCTTCCATCACCTTCGCTTCATCATTATTAATAGTAGAAAAAAGCACCACGCTATCCTTAGGCAAACGAATTTCATTGAGTGAATGAATTTCTTCCACTTTTAAGTTTTTTCTTTTGTAGTAATACACTTCCATCGCTCGGGAATAAGGATTGTCTTTAATATAAAAAACCACCGTTGGTTTGTTGTAGTTGTTGTATACTGTTTCGTACAAATTCACTTGTGAATCGGCAGCTTTAAAAGATACAAGAAGAAGGAAAAGTCCGTTTTGAATCACAAACAAAACCACAAACACCTTAAATAATTTCGACGGTAAAAAGCGTTGCCATTTTTCATTGATGACCTCTCCGGCTTGCACGGCCAGCAATGGAATAAATCCTAAGGCCGGAAAAAGGAAGCGCAATTCCTTATGTCCGATGTAAATATGAATAATCAAAAACGGAAGAATGATCCACACCAGCGGATTTTTCCAGCGGTTAATAAGCAGTAAAATAAATGGAACAATGTACAGCAAACTAAATGGAGGAATACCCACATTGAAAATTTGCACGAAATAATAATACCAAGGCGACAAGCCGAAGCCCTCCATTTTGTGCTGCAACATATTTTCATCAAAGTAACTCCACGTGCTGAGCACCCACTCATCGTAAAACCATCGGTCGATTAAAATTCCAATTCCAAACAACAAAATGATTCCAGCCGACAGCAAAAGCAAATCGCCGATTTTACTTTTATTGATGAAGAACAACCACGCCACAAATCCAACAATTAAAAAGGCGTTTTGATAGCGAAAAAGAAAGGACAATCCGAGGATCAATCCGAGCAGAAAATACTTTTTTTTGTTTTGATCCTTCCAGCTTATAAACAAAGCAAAAGCGATGACAAACAATCGTCCGGCAATGTTTTCTGATGAAAAGCGCACTGCATTAAAAACCAAGAACCAAAGGAAAAAAGACAGTAGTACGTAAGTCTGCTTTAACTTATCTCCATTGATTTTATCAATGAAAGCTCTAATCAGCAAATGAATACTTAAAAAAGAAAGTGCTGCCGAAAACAAGCGCAATATGAAGGCTATGGTAAACGGACTATCAATAGACAAGAATGCGAAAATTTTGTGCGCAACATATACCATTAAAGGCTGAATGCCCGCTCGCATTTGCGCTGCAAATTCCCACGACAGGTTTTCTTTTTCGGTGAGTCCCAGCTTCCATCCCGCAAATTCCATCACCTGCGTATGCTCATCAAATTGATAAAATCCGGCCGAAAAATACGCTGCAATTAAAAAGAGGATGGCAGCTAAAAGGTATATTTTTTTATACTCTCTCCACATCACTTACCTTGATTAGTACTTTGCGGCAAGCGTTTCATTTCATACATTTTCCTGAAATTGGTTCGCGCCACCCAGTTGGTAACATTGAAATATTTTATCCATTCGGGAAAAGAAGAATACACCAAATCATTTCCATTTTCCACCGCCTTTTGCTCTTGCTTATCGGTGGTGACAAACAACGTGGTAGAATCCTTCGACAAAGTAATTTCGTCCAGCGATTGAATGATGTGAATGGTCATGTTTTTTCTTTTGTAGTAATGAACATCTACCGCGCGGGAATAAGGATTGCCTTTAACACAATACAATTTTGTAGGTTGAGGATAATCATCGTACACCTTTTGATACAAGGAAACCTGCGCATCCGAAGGCTTTAAAGCAGCAATGGCCAAAAACAAATAATTGTAAATCCAGAATAAAACGATGAATACTTTAACCACTTTACTTTGAAAAAATCCCTGCCATTTCTCATTGATGATTTCCCCCGACTGCACTATCATCAGCGGAATAAAGCCTATCACCGGAAATAAAAAACGCACCTCCTTGTGCGAAATGTACAAATGCACCAAAAGGAAAGGCAAGACAGTCCACACCAAAACATCTTTTCTCCTATAAATTACAAGAAGAACAAAAGGGATGATGTACAATAAACTGAAAGGCGCAATGCCCGTTTTAAAAATCTCCACAAAATAAAAGTACCACGGATCAACACCAAAAGAAGCCGCTTTACCAAGCAAAATATTTTCTTCAAAATACTTCCAGGTGCTCAACACCCATTCTTCATAAAACCAGCGGTCAATCAAAACACCCACTCCAAACATCAGCACAATTCCAGAAACCAGAACAAGCACATTGCTGAATTTACTTTTTTGAATGAAGAAAATCCACGCCACAAATCCAACAATTAAAAAAGCATTTTGATAACGAAACAAAAAGGAGAGTCCGAGCAAAAGTCCGATCGCCAAATAGTGTTTTATATTTAAATTTTTCCAGATAAAGAGCAAAGCAAAGGCAATTACAAACACACGCCCTGCTACATTTTCCGACGAAAATCGAATGCCATTGTACACCGTAAACCACAGAAAAAATGACAGCAATACAAAACTCATCTTTAATTTTTCGCCCTTTATTTTATCTATAAAAGCTTTAATTAAAAGATGAATGCTAAAGAAGGAAAGCATTCCAGTGAAGAGGCGTAAAATAAATGCTATGCTAAAAGGACTGTCGATAGAAACCAAGCCAAACACCTTGTGCGCTACATACACCATCATGGGTTGAATGGCGGGTCGCATCTGACTGTCATATTCCCACGGGAGTTCACTTTTTTCGGTGATACCCAATTTCATTCCACCAAATTCCATCACCTGATGGTGCTCGTCGTAATGGTGAAAACCTTCCGAAAAATATGCGGCAATCGCAAACACAATTGCGGCGATAAAGTATATTTTTTTGTATTGTTTCCAGTCGTACATACTACGCGTCTTTTTCAGATAGCTCCAGCCATCTTACTGTTTTATCGCCCACTGCAGCGGCGATATTTGCCAACTCAATAGACGATTGATTGATTTGTTCACCCGTCATTGTTCCTGATCCCAGCTCATTGGCAATTTCAGCCTGACGAGCTTCCAATCCCGCAATTTCTTTTTCCAAAGCTTCCAGCTCCAGTTTCTCTTTATAAGTGAGTTTCTTTTTTCCTTCGGGAGATTCTGCAGCCTTTTGTACTTTTTCTTTTTTCTCTACTTCGTAATCTTTGCGGGCTTCTTGCGACTTCAAACTTTTGCTTTCTCTCCACTGAGAATAATTTCCCGGGAAATCCTGAATTTCTCCATCTCCTTTAAAAACCAGGAGATGATCCACCACATTATCGAGGAAATATCTATCGTGAGAAACCACAATCACACAGCCTTCAAAAATTTGTAAATACTGTTCAATGGCCGCCAGCGTGGATAAATCCAAGTCGTTGGTAGGCTCATCTAAAATTAAAAAATTAGGATTTTGTATCATCACCGTCAGCAGCTGCAAACGCTTGCGTTCACCACCACTTAAGCTCTCCACCAGATTGGTTTGCTTTTTCAAATCGAATTGAAATTGCAACAACAATTGGTTGATCGACATTGTTCGTCCGCCTGCCATTTGCACCACTTCCGAATAATCTCTCAACACATCAATCACACGTTTGCCGGGTTTGTATTTTTCTAGTTGTTGTGAATAATAACCAATTACAACGGTATGTCCCGTTTCCACTCTTCCCGATGTGGTTTCTTCAATTCCTTTGATAATATTGAGGATAGTAGTTTTTCCTGTACCGTTTTTACCAATAATGCCTACCTTCTCCCCTTTTTTGAAAACATAAGTGAAAGGTTTTAAAATCACTTTATCGCCATAAGATTTGGTGACATTGTGGAGTTCAATGATTTTATTTCCCAATCGCGACATGTTGCTAGCTTCAATCTCCACATGTTTTTCGGCTTTGAAAGAACTCGCTACCTCACGTATTTCCTCCACTGCATCAATTCTGTATTTCGCTTTGGTGGTTCGAGCCTTTGGAGTTTTACCCAACCAATCTACTTCTTTGCGCAAAGTGTTTTTGGCTTTATCGGCCACCACTTTAGAGTTGTGCATTCGTTCCGCTCTTTTCTCCAGATAATATTCGTAATTACCATAGTAGGTGTATAAATTTCCCTGATCAATCTCTATAATTTTTTTACAAACGTTATCAAGGAAGTACCTGTCGTGGGTAATCACCAGCATTGTAATATCCGAAGCACCCAGAAATTTTTCCAGCCACTCCACCATATCCAAATCAAGGTGATTGGTAGGTTCATCCAGCAAAAGCAAATCAGGTTGTTCAATCAAAACTTTGGCAAGCGCGAGTCGACGTTTTTGTCCGCCCGACATCGCCGAAGTTTTTTGAGCTGGGAAGTTTAAGTTCAAACTCGACAATACTTCTTGAATTTTGTTTTCAATGTCCCAAGCATTCAAGCGGTCAATTTGAGTGAGCAACTCCTCCATCACCACATCGTCAGTATTGCCGCTATCCAACATCGCCTGATACTTTTTAATCAAACTAATTCGTGGATTGTTGGATGCGTAAATATATTCTTCAATGGTTTGTCCCTCGGCAAAATGAGGATCCTGCTCCAGCCATCCCACTTTAATGCCATCACGGAACACCACATTCCCTTCATCGGGCAGCACAGTGCCCATCAATATTTTAAAGAGGGTACTTTTTCCAGCTCCGTTTTTAGCAACCAGCGAAACCTTGTCGCCTTTTTCTATACCGAAAGAAAGGCCTTCAAACAAAACCTTGTCGGCAAAAGCCTTTCCTAAATTTTCAACACTTAAGTAAATCATGGCGCGAAGGTAAGAATTCAATCCCCGGGAAAGCGAATGCCGTTAAAGAAAATGTCGGTGACATTTAAATTTGGATATTCCTTAGGGCCATATACAAACATCACTACAATAGATTTGGAATCGGCCCAGCCTTTTACCTTCCATTGATCACCATCTGCATCTTCCCAGTAATCAAGCACTCCAACTGCCGAGGCATGTGTACTTAAAGTATGTCCTTTTCCATATCCCGCAGCGGTTTTGACATTGAACGCGGTTTTTAAATAATCCATGTAAGCGATCACCATTTCTTCTTTGGAATCTCCTAAATCCACATCTTCCACCACTATCGCTCCGAAATGAAAATACATACCGGTTGATGAATCCAATGCTTCAATCGTGTAAACTCTTGCACTATCTGGCGAGTACGACAAATCCACAGGATCGGGTTCTGCCGGCAAACTACATCGTACTTTTTAAACCTGGGTGCCGTTTGCGAGAAAAGCACAGCATTCATCAATATCGCGAAAACTAAAAAAATGCTCTTCATAAATCGACTGTTAAGTTTCCGGTGAAAATACAAAGTAATCGTTAAATTAAGTAAAACTATAGAGCCTAACTTTCATACTCTTAAAAAAGAAATATCTTTGGCAAAATTCACCAATGAATCACAACAAATTTGTAGCTACCTTCTTCATCATTGCCGGAATCATGATTTTGGCCGATGTGTACTTCTACTTCGGAATAAAATCAAAGCTTTCGCGAAAATGGAGAATTACCTATCTCATTGTAAGTGCTCTTACAATTAGCTTTATGATTTTCAGCACAGTGGCATATCTCAACGGATATAAATTACCTCCGTTTTTAAGAATTTATGTGTTTGGAATTACTTTTTGCATCAATATTTCAAAAATATTGGGCTGTATATGGTTGCTGATCGACGATTTGCGTCGCTTATTTAAATTTGCAAAAGCGAAAATCACTTCCGATAAAGTTGCCCTTGAGGGCGGTATTCCTCGTAAAAAATTCTTGCAGCTGGGTGCGCTAGGAACTTTTGGGGTGCTATTCTCCACCTTTATTTATGGTATCGTTCGCGGTGGATACAACTACTCTATACATACTGTTTCCTTGAAATTAAAAAATCTGCCAAAGAATTTTGAAGGCCTTAAAATCGTGCAGATTTCTGATATGCATGTGGGCAGTTTTTTGAGTTCTGATCCTTTGGAAGATGCTTTTAAAATGATTGCGGAACTGAATCCTGATGTGGTTTTTTTCACCGGCGATTTAGTCAATGACATCACCGAAGAAGCACTTCCCCACCAAGAAGTGCTCAAAAAACTAAAAGCAAAACATGGTGTTTATTCCATCCTTGGCAATCACGATTACGGCGACTATGTATACAATGACAGCATGCCCGATTACCTTGAGAAAAAAGCACACAACAAAACTTTAATGCAACAAGTTCACCGCGAAGCGGGCTGGGATTTGTTGTTGAATGAACATCGCGAATTGGTGATTGGCGATCAAAAAATTTCCATCATTGGTATTGAAAACTGGGGTAGCGGACGCTTTGCTAAATATGGCGACATGAAAAAAGCAATGGCTAGCGTTGATCCGGATACGGTTAAACTTTTGTTGTCGCACGATCCATCGCACTGGGATGCACAGGTTCGTCCCTTCCATCCCGAAGTTGACGTTTCGTTTGCCGGACATACACACGGCATGCAGTTCGGTATTGAAACCAAATTTTTCCGTTTCAGTCCGGTGCAATGGCGCTATGATCAATGGGCGGGCTTATACGAAAAAGGCCATCAGCAAATTTATGTCAACCGCGGATTGGGCTTTGTAGGCTATCCGGGCCGAGTTGGCATTTCTCCGGAAATTACTTTGATCACTTTAGAAAGAGCGTAGATTATTTCTTGTAGAGACGCAAAATTTTGCGTCTCTAACAATGTATTTCTAGCCCTGAGACGGAAAATCTTCCGTCTCTACAAGAAAATATGATTTCCCAAAAAAGGTTAATCCCTGTTACATTCCGCACTTATTGCCGTTCCCCTAAAAACCTATTTTTATGGAGAAAAGCTTAATGATTGGAATGATCACAATTTTCAGCTATGGCTGCAACGCACAAAATGGAAAACACCCCGTAACCGACGCCTACTACGAAAAACACAAAGGGGACTCTCTCCCCAGCAAATCCACCGGAACGTACTCAAAAGGCGAACTCATCAACGGAAAAATGATGCCCTTTCACGGCACAAATTTCACCTACTTTAGCGAAACAAGTTATTTAAGCGGGAGAGCTTACGTGAATTTAAAAGTAAAAAACTCAGTGCTGGGTGCTTACTCAAAACTGGAGAAAGCGCATCCAGGGAGGATGTTCGGACTCATGGAATGCTCCAACAAAAAAGGCGGGAAATTGTGGCCGCACCATACCCATCAAAACGGACTCAGTGTAGATTTTATGATGCCCCTCATCAAAGATGGAAAACCTTATTACAAGCTAGATGATGATGGACCCGATCATTATCTTTTAAGCTTTAACGACCAAGGACAATACTGCAAAGACACCACCATTTCCATTGATTTCAATTTAGTAGCTCAACACATATTACTACTGGATGAACAAGCCAGAAAAAATGGTTTACACGTTAAAAAAGTAATTATTAAAATTGAGCTGAAAGATGAATTGTTTGCAACGCCCTATGGCAAAAAATTAAAGGCCAAAGGGATTTATGTGGTGCAGGCCTTAACTCCGCAAATCAACGATATTCACGATGATCATTTTCATATTGATTTTGAGGGAATATAAATCAGCCCGCCATTGTGCAGAACGAAGCATATTTCTCATGATTGAGGAAATTGCTTCGTTCCCATCAATGACTAACTCCTGAAAAACTGCGATTAATAAGTTTTTACCAGCTTCGTAGTTTGTTTGAAATTCAGATTACTGATGCTCATAAAATAAACCCCTTGAGGCAATTCATTGACGGTTAAAGTCTGCGCAGTTGATCCATAAACCAAGGTTCTTTGCACACTTTCGCCCAAGGCATTTTGAATTAACACTTCATATTCATTGGATGACGACGAAGACAGCTCAACTACCACAACGTCATTAAAAGGATTAGGATATATTTTGGCGTACACATTTTGTACATCAGCAGAACTATTTACAAGTGGCTCATCTGCTCCTGGCGAGCCATTTACAGCATAGGACGCCACCCATTTAGTTCCATCATTTTGATTGCCAATAGGATTAACTAAAGTTGGTACTATGGATGGTCCAAATCCATTGGCCTGTGTTGGCCATGGAGAATCATTAAGATAGTTTACATTAATCAAAGTATCGCCGTTAGCAAGTTTCAAAAGCAATTCATCACCTCCATCGCTTAAATTACGATCGTATTCATCAAAGGAACTGAATTTGTAATTGGCTTTAAAAACTGAATCCTGAGAAGACAATACTATCAAAGCTCCTGGTTGAATAACCGTACCTTCCGGAAAAGAATAATCAATGCCTCCTGAAAAATATAATCCGCTTAAATTTAATGGTACATTACCAGTGTTTTTCAATTCGATAAATTCCAAATCCTTTGCGGCGGTAGCAATATCATTGGATTTAGGATGATAATGAATTTCAGTTATTTTCAATTTTTCCAATTGAGCAGGAATGTAAATATTTAACTCATGCAAGGGACTCCATTGTCCGTTGTACAAAATACGCGCCTTTATTACACCTCCAGTATTTATGTAAAAAATGCCGTTGTTAGTCGTTTGAATGGCTGAAGAAGAAATCACATCATCAATGCCTCGTGGATCACTTCCATCAAAAGTATAGTATATCACTCCTTTTCCGTTGTCATTGCTAAGCTGAAGATTGCTGCCAGATGTGGTTTTCAACACGGCGCTTTCTATTGCAACATTTTGAAAAATGAAATTTACAGCATGAAGAGTACTAAATAAATTTTCATCAATTAGCTGTTGCAAAACGATATCTCTACGAGGCGAAAAAAAGTTATTCAGTACATTATTCACTTCAGGCAGCCAGTCGGTCGATTTAGTGCGCGGCGACCATTGTGATTTAGCGTCACCCCATCGTGCCGACTCAGCGATGATGGCTGTTTGAATTTCAGCAGCACGCTTTTTGAAAAGCTTTTGCATATTTGCAACCGTCATCGCACCGTTATTGTAAAAGTGCTTATACACTCTATCTGCAAAAAGCGCCCGATAATTGGCGTTAGAACACAACTTGAAGTGGAGCCACTGAGGCTGAAATTTAGAAAAAGAATACACTGCCATTTCACCATTACTTCCAATGTTAACACGATTTTCATTAATCCCTGATCCAGCATCACCCGACTTCACCAATAAAGAATGTTCACTATCGTGGGCAATAAACTTAAATCCTTTTTTGCCATTTCTGTTTCTGATCGCATAAAAATTATTGGGTGAATCATTATCTAAAAATTCAGAAACAGGAGCATCAACATTTCCCGTATAAAATATTAGCAACATATAATCAACTAGATTTTCAACATCAACCAATACAGGTAAAGTTGAATCGCGCTTGCCAGAATTATCTAGGCCTTGTAACTTAAAATAATTGTCGTTGGTAGAAAAACCTTGCTGACAAATATTCCAAACATTTTCCCAGGCATTTAAATTTCCGTCAGTGGCTTCAATAGTATGGCCCGCAGTAGTTTCCACTTTTACAACATCGTAATCTTCTTTATTTCCACCAAGATAAGTCTCACCAAATTCAGCTGATGGCCGCTCATCAGTTTGATAAATTCCCCAGTACAATCCATTTAAATATAGATGATAAAAACGCCCTCTAGTATATGGTTGCCCCATAGCTCCTTGTAGATCCCTACTGAAAATATCACGCAACATAATACCTCGCTTATCGCCAAAAAAACTCCAGGAGTAATTCTGACTAGTACGTAAGTCTATTTTATCAAACTCATCGGTGCCTTCGCTGCCAAACAAAGGGAATTTCAATTTTCCGTACCCGTATTCATTTCTAAAAAACAAACGAAAAGCGTGTTTGGGATTATCGGTATTTCTGCTGTAACCCCCGCGGATGCGAAGACCTGCTTCAATTTGAAATCCCTGACTATTATCTGGATTGATCAATTCTACAGAAGCTTCTCGCTCCCATGCTTTGCCTTCTCCCGCGGGATTAACATAAATTCCTGTAGCTGCATCAGTTAAATTAGATTGTTTGGTGATGATAGAAATACTAGGAATTTGCAACAATGCATCATCAATAGAATCTTTATACAAATTATCGTTCACCACCTTTGAATCCATGCTATAATCAAGCACCTGCTGGTTGATTGGGCTCGGATCTGGCCAAAAAGTGCCATCAGGATCTCCTTGTGTTTTTACAGAATTAATAAATATAAAAGTTCTGCTGTCGGGTAAAGAAAACTGACCATTTACTTTTTTCACAAGCCTTAGTGTCACCGCAGGAGTTTTGTCTCTGCCTGTTCCAGAAGCAGGATCAATTAAAATTGTAAAGGGTGTTGTTTTTGTTACAGCACCCGAAGCAATGCGTGGATCACTGCCATACAAAGTATACAGCACACTGTCACCAGGGTTGGTTGAGTTTACTTGCAAGGTAAATGGCGCATTATAAAAACCACTATTAAAATTTGTAGTGACCGTATTAGGAGGCACAACTATTTGAGCTAAACAAAACGCACTAAATGTAAGCATCGGCAGCACCGACAGTAATTTTTTATTCATAAGCAGAGTGTAAGTAGGTAATTCAAAATAGCAAAAAAAATATATTTCCAACTATTGATTTTTGCAAATATCCATCAATTATAAGTCAATAGCATATGACAATCCATAAACATAATCGGAGGTAAATCCATTCTCAGAAAAATCAGCACCGTACTTAGGCCAGTCGTTAAATTGCAGTTTCCGTTGATTCATAAAATAAATATCAACACTTTGTTTCTTTGATATTTTGTAAGTGCAACCAACATAAATCCTATTTCTATCAAAGCCCAACAAACCAGGATTATTTATTGGCAAATAAAGCTCATCAGCCAAATAAGCACTAAGTCTTTTAGATATTTCATACTTAACAGTTATTTTATGTCGATTGTAAATATAATTGGTCGTTCCATATTTTGAGGAAAAGGGATCATTCACCTGATTTTGCAGTTGGCAGCGATATTGAAATTTCCATAAAAGATAGTCGGCTTTAAGTGTTAGCGACAAATAAAAACGATGGCGCATGCTTGCATCGTTAGCATTTTTCATTTTGTAGATATGCACATATCCACTGGTGATTTTTAATCTTTTATTGATTGCACATGAAAAACTCAAATCGGTACTTGCCCGCTCGAAAGTCGAAATATTATTCGACCATCGGGCCTGTTCCTGCAATTGCAAAGAAAAAATTTTATTTAATTTTTTACTTAGCGAAACAGCCGTCCTTAACTGCGCATCGTTTGCGTAAATAATTTGTGCAGAACAATACGACAACAACATAAAACAACTCAATAATGAAATTAGCTTTTTGAAACCATTGCTCATTATATAAGAAATTTACTTTTCATAAAAATGAATTTTAATTTGAACACTATCTCTTAAAAAATCAACTCTCTGAATAGAATATCTGTGCACAGTAACGCCAGTTCTTAAACTTAAGTCGGCAATTAACTCATTGTGTCTACCCTCTTTTATTAGTTCAACGTTTTCATAAATAACAATTTTAGTTCCTTCCTTCCTCATTAAAGTGGAGCTTTCCAAAAAATAAGTAATGAGCAAAATTGTGACGTTGACCCCTCCTAAAAAAAGATATTCCAAAGCATCACTGGTGTCTTTAATTTTAGTAACTGCCGACATTAATCCTAAAGCAATTACCAAAAACAAATAAGTCATGTCTTTTATAGAAATGTCTTCGGTACGGTAGCGCAGCATTGAAAAAACAGCAAACAAACCAAAAGCAGCACCCATGGATAAGTCCACTTTATTAAGCATGAAAGCAATTAAGAAAATCACCAAATTGAAAATAAAAAAGGTGAAAAAGAGCTCAGTACTTTTGTAAATTTTGTAATAGATAAACCGTATTAAAATGAACACAGAAGCGAAATCAATGAGTAAGCGCCAGGCAAATTTTCCTGAAATTTTTTGAAGAGCATCTACACCATGTAAAGCAGTATCATCCGTCATTATTTCTAATAGCACCATCACAATATATATTTTAAGTTATTAAGTTTTTCCTTGAAATTATTTCTTTTTATATCGGTCTGCGTATAGCAAACACCCAAGCAATATTTACTAATTGATCCTTCACGCAAATGCAAAGTCTTCATAACTTTTACAAAGGGAGAATTTTGTTTCTTCTCTTGCTTTACTTCGGCAATCACTAAATTATTTAATGTTTGAGAAACACCATCCTTAATAAACTCCATTGAAACATCAATAGTAACACGTTCGGCACTCATTTTATTTACCAAAGTCAATCGCTTGTAATTGATCCACAAAACAGGCTTTAAAGTTTGTGGATCAAAATTCAATTCTTTTTCTAAAAAACAAAATTGATTTTCTTCCCACGAATAAGGAACAGCAAGCGCCTTAATTCTCTCTTTGTTCGTGCGCCCCTTGTTGTTTTTAAATTTCACTTCTAAAAAACCTAAATGACTATCAACATATGTTCGATGCCGTATTTTATACCTGTTCAATGCACCATTTTGATGTTTGTGATACAATCTATAATCAGAAGTATCATAATACAAAGTTTCGTAAGCGCTCCACTTTTTAGCAGCAATCTCAACAACATAATAGTAGGGTTGTAACTGCGCAATGATGGAAGAAAGCTGTCCGATGCTAAACGTGTATTTGCTATCAATACGATTCATAAGTTTAACACGATCCATATCCTTCAAGCCAATAACTTCAAAAGAATCAAGATTAATGTTCAACATATTTTCATCACTATTTAACTTCATACTGAAATTTTTTGCTGGCAATATATTTCCCCGATGCATCGTATGTTTTCTTCTCTGATTTCAATCCTTGCGCATTGTAAGTATAAACATGTCTCTTTTTCACTTTCCCCGTCCCATCATATATCGTTTCTTCTACCTTTTCTCCTAAAGAATTGTATTTATACACTTTTCTTTCCACGAGCTCATTCGCTCCATTGTACTCTAGTTCTTCTAACTCATCTCCTTCAGCATTATATTTAATTCTTTTAATTGATTTAATCTCCCCACCCTTTCCATATTCTATCTCTTCAATGACATTCCCTTCCTTATCAAAAGTTGTCTTTTTATCATTAACATATTTACCGTCCTCATAAACAGTTGATGTACTCACTTTTATGGCGTATTTCTTTACTTCTTTTTTGCTTTGCGCTGAAAGCTGAAAAACACTTAGCACAAGAAACAAAACGGTTACAAAAAATCCTTTTTTCATCATACAATACTTACTCTACTATGATTTTACCACTTGCAATGGATTCATTGCTATACGAATCACTTATGTTATAAAAATATATTCCACTACTCAAATCACCAGCACTGAAATGCTGCTGAAAAGCACTTGTCAAAACTTGCTGTCCTAAAGAATTTGATAATGTCAAACGACACAACGAAGGCGATGAAATTTGAAAATTTACCTTTCCATTGGAAGGATTCGGAAAAACGCTCATGCTTTCTGCATGATATTCAAAAGAAGATGCAGTGCTCTTTTTAATTTGAATTTTATAAGCATAAATATCATAGTTGCTGCCGTTTCTAAAATCCTGAAAAGCAAAAATACTACCACCATTACCATCGCTACAATTTTTTGGAGACACTTGATGGTTGGTAGCTGCAGAAACAAATTTACCAGCAACATTCCAATCCAATGTACCTACCAACAAAAGATGTTGTGCGCGAATATCCCAACTTCCTGAGCTTGAATCTTGCCATGTTACAATAGCTCCACCGTTATCATCAGGAACGACATT
>JAPLEZ010000130.1 GCA_026390935.1 Bacteroidota bacterium | reverse complement strand
TGCAAGAGCCAAAGCAGGTGAAGATTTCGGCAAGTTGGCGCTGGAGAATTCCGAAGATCCTTCTGCCAAAGAAAACAAAGGTGATTTGGGTTATTTTTCTGCTTTAAGAATGGTGTATGCTTTTGAAACTGCTGCTTACAACACTCCGGTAGGTGAAGTTTCCAAACCGGTGAGAACAAAATTCGGTTATCATATTGTAAAAGTTCAAGACAAGCGCGCTTCTGTTGGTGAGGTTAAAGTGGCTCACATCATGATTCGCATTAAAGAAAATGCTAGTGCCGACGAAGCAGAAAAATCACAATTAAGAATCAATGAGATCAAACAGCGCTTGAACGCTGGTGAAGATTTCGCAACATTGGCAAGAGTATCCGAAGATTATTCTTCGGCTCAAAAAGGTGGTGAGTTGGCGTTTTTCGGTCCTTACAAATATCCAAAGGAATTTGAAGATGCTGCTTTTGCATTGAAAAACAAAGGCGATGTTTCTGAGCCAGTGCAAACAGCTTACGGATGGCACATCATTAAATTATTAGACAGAAAAGGATTGGCCAGCTTCCAGGATATGCAAGCTGAATTGAAAAAGAATGTGGCGCGTAACGAAAGAAGTAATCTGTCGAAAGAAGTGGTGCTTACCCGCATCAAAAAAGATAACAAGTTCAAAGACCAATCTAAAAACCTAACCGGAATTTACACTATTTGTGATTCTACTTTGGTGGACGGAAACTGGAAATTACCAGCAAACAGCAGTTTAACAAAGGTACTTTTCACTATTGGAAAAGAAAAATATACACAACAGGATTTTGCTAGCTACTTGGAAACACATCAAACAGCTAGGAAAGGGAATTCTTACAAACAGCTCATCAATCAACAATTTGCAACTTACCAAAAAGATAAGTTATTGGCATACGAAGATGCTCGCTTGGAACAGAAATATCCAAAGTTCAAAGCTTTGATGAAAGAATACAGAGATGGTATTTTGTTGTTTGAAATCACAGATAAAAATGTGTGGTCGAAAGCGGTTAAAGATACTGCCGGATTGAGAGAGTTTTACAATCAGCACAAAGCGGATTGGATGTGGCAAGACAGAGTGAAAACTGATGTTTTTGTTTGTATGACCAAAGAAGCTGCTGATACTACAAGAATGATGTTGTTGAAAGGGCCGGTGGAAGTTAAACCCGTTGCTGTGAAAAAAGGAAAAAAAGAAGTTAAAAAAGGTAAAGCTGATAATAAAGATGAAGACCAGCAATCTTTGGAATATATGCTGGCCCATGGTGGAGTACCTAATGAAAATGGACAACAATCTTCCAAGAAAGCAGAAAAAGGTCATGAAGGTCACAACCACGATGCTGAAAATACTGCTGAACCTGTAAAACGTAGTGCCGACGAAGAACTCATCGCGGCTATCATCGAAAGAGTAAACAAAAACTCTCAGCTTAACATGAGATTGTATTCAGGTATTTACAGCAAGGAAGATTATCCGGCTTTAACTAAAATTGAAAACAAATTAGGAGTGAGTGTAGTGGTGGAGTACGAAAAAATGTTTTATGTTTTCCGTATCAATGAAGTGGTTCCGGCGCAACCAAAAAAACTGGATGAAGCTAGAGGTGCTGTCACTGCAGCTTACCAAACTTACCTGGAAGAAACATGGTTACAACAATTGAGAGCAAAATATCCGGTTCAGGTGAATCAAGAAGTATTCAATGGCCTTATCAACAAAAAATAAAATAAATCAAATGCTAAAAACAAAGCAACTGGCTGTAGCTGGTTGCTTTGTTTTTTTTATTGGCTGTGTGGATAGCTTCACTCCCGATGCTCCCGAAGACACCGAATTGGCAAGGGTTGGAACCTACTCTTTAACATTGGCTGAAGCTCTTAGCGCAATTCAAGTGACAGCCGATAGAGATAGCGCAGCGCAAGTTAAATTGTATGTAAACAACTGGGTTAAAAGTCACGTAGTTTTGCAAAAAGCAGAAACTGAGTTGTATCCCGATGAAAAGAAATTCAGTAAGCAATTGGAGGAATACCGCAACTCCCTTATTCGCTATACTTACGAGCAAAAATATGTCAATGAGAATTTAGATACCAACGTTAGCGATAAGGAGATTGCTGCGTTTTACAATGAGAATCACAAAAATTTTGAGTTGAAAGAAAACATTGTCCGCGTGCGCTATTTGTATCTTCCTAAAAAGAAGGCCAACTTAAAATCAAAGGCAAAACAAATTCTTACTTCAAATTCTAAAAACAGTAAAACCGACTTTCTGCGTTTCATGCAAAAAAATAAGTTAGAAGGATATTGGAACGATAGCTCCTGGGTTTTCTTTGCCGATGTGCTCAATTTGGTGCCAATTGAAACATACAACACCGAAGATTTTTTACGTAGTAATCGCTATTATGAAACAATAGATTCGGCGAAATACAGTTTAATCGCTTTCAAAGAATTTAAAATTAAAGACAGTTCATCACCGCTGGAATTTGAAAAGGAAAAAATTCGTCGAATCATTTTAAATCAGCGCAAAAGAAAACTGATAGAGGAGATGGAAATGAAGATTTACGATGAGGCGCTGAAAGAGGGCGATGTGAAGATAGAGGTGAAATAATTGACGGTTGATAGTTCCTGAAACAAGTTCAGGATGACATTAGTAGGCATTGTTTTAAGAGTATGGTTCACATTTGTCATCCTGAACTTGTTTCAGGATCTGATAGAGGTAACTTAATGAAATAATATAATTAACCTTGTAGCATGAAGAAGCTCATATTTTTGTTTTGTATTTTTTGTTCCACCCATGTTTCCGCACAGCAAGTGTTGGATGATATTGTAGGTGTTGTTGGCGGACACATTGTTTTAGAATCTGACATTACCATGCAATTGGAGCAAATGAGCGGTCAGGGTTTCCCAATGGACGACAATTCCAGATGTGCGGTTTTTGAAGATTTTATGTTTCAAAAATTACTGGTGCATCAGGCGCAAGTAGATAGTTTAGAAGTTTCCGATAAGCAAGTGGATGATGAGCTGGATCGTCGCTTGAATTATTTTCTGGCGCAAATGGGCGGATCTGAAACGGAGTTTGAAAAGCATTTCAATAAAAGCATTTTGGAGTTTAAAGAAGAATTCCGACCAATCATCAAAAACAATATTTTGGCGCAACAAATGCGATCAAAAATTACTTCCGATGTAAAAATCACTCCAGCTGAAGTGCGTCAGTATTTTAATAAATTACCTAAAGACAGTTTGCCTTTAATTCCTGCAAAATACGAGTTGGCGCAAATCACAGTTAAACCAAAAATGAACAGCAGCGAGCGCGATAGAATTTATGCCGAAGCTCAAAAAATAAGAAGTGACCTTTTAAAAGGAAAAGATTTCGGATGGATGGCTTACATCTATTCCGATGATCCAGGTTCAAAAGCAAAAAAAGGAGAACTGGGCTTTGTGTCCAGAGATCAATTGGTGCCCGAATTTGCTGCTGTAGCTTTTAACTTAAAACTAGGAGAAGTTTCGGAAATTGTTGAAACAGAATATGGTTTTCATATCATTATGCTGATTGAAAAAAAGGGACAATTGGTGAATGCGCGACATATATTAAAATCGCCAAAAATTTATCCTGCCGATATTGATATGGCCAGAAAAACGGCAGATTCACTGTTTGTGCTTTTGCAAGATGGAAAAACATCTTTTGGTGAATTGGCTTCAAAATATTCAAGCGATCCTGCTTCTAGAGATCACAGTGGAATAATAACCAATATGCAAACCGGTGATTCAAAATTTATGGCTGAGGAATTGGATCCTGAAATTGCTGCTGAAATCTCTGTGCTTAAAGCTGGTGAATCTGGAAAGCCAGGATTGATAATGGATCAGGGTGGTAAACAGGTTTTTCGAATTTTGAAATTGGTATCTTACACAGAAGCGCACACAGCAAGTATGGCGGAAGACTTCGATCAGATCAACAGTGCTGCTTTGGCCGAAAAACAAAAGGAAGTCTTGAACAAGTGGATGAATAAAAACATTGAAAATACCTACACCCGAGTTGGTGAAGGATACATTGGTTGCGAGCAAAGTAAACTTTGGTTGAATCATAAAAATTAAGATTATGCAAAAATTTGATTCTGATGTAAAGGCTATTGATTCCTTAAAAGAGGTAACGGCTAAACTGGAAAAAGAAATTTCAAAAGTGATCGTCGGACAAAGTGATGCCGTTCGCTTGGTCGTGATTTCTATTTTTAGTAACGGTCACGTTTTGTTGGTGGGTGTTCCCGGACTAGCAAAAACTTTGTTGGTGAATTCTATTGCGAAAGCACTAGGACTCACTTTTAATCGTATTCAGTTCACTCCCGATTTAATGCCTTCCGACATTGTGGGATCGGAAGTGTTGGATGAATCGCGACAGTTTAAATTTGTGCAAGGACCAATTTTTTCCAACATCATCTTGGCCGATGAAATCAACCGTACTCCTCCAAAAACACAAGCTGCTTTGTTGGAAGCCATGCAGGAAAAAACTGTAACTAACTCAGGAAGATCATACGCTTTGCCAAAACCTTTTTTCGTTTTGGCTACTCAAAATCCAATAGAGCAGGAGGGAACCTATCCTTTGCCTGAAGCGCAATTGGATAGATTCATGTTCAATATTTGGATTGATTATCCTTCTTTTCAGGAAGAGATTGATGTGGTAAAACGAACTACTTCTAATGTGTCTTCATCTATTGAGTCGGTATTGAGCGGCGAAGAGATTTTATTCTATCAGGATCTTTTGAAAAAAATTCCTGTAGCTGATAATGTGTACGATTACGCAGTTAAGTTGGTGCGCAAAACCCGTAAGGATTCTGCTGAAGCAACCGACGAGGTTAAAAAATATTTGTACTGGGGAGCAGGTCCCCGAGCATCACAATACCTCATTATTGGCGCTAAAGTAAATGCTGCACTTCGAGGAAAATATTCTCCGGATATTGAAGATGTAAAAGCTGTAGCTATTCCAATTTTGCGTCACCGTATTTCTCGTAACTACAAAGCGGAAGCTGATGGGGTAAGTGTGGAGAAGATTATTGAGGGGTTGATGAAATTTTCTTTTACTTTTTCCTTGATGAAAAAGTAACAAAAAATCAAGAGCTAAGAGATGCTGCCATCGCACGAAAATTCTCTCGCGCGCTCGC
>JAPLEZ010000134.1 GCA_026390935.1 Bacteroidota bacterium | reverse complement strand
GTACCGAGTGGTGGTGAAATCGGGTGTATGTTCTTCTGCTAATTCAAATGCTGCAACTATCAATGTTGATCCAATTACTGTTGGTGGTTCTACAGGATCTGCCGCTGTTTATTGTACTACAATAAATTCGGGAGCAATCAATTTATCGGGATACACTGGAACTATTCAAGGTTGGGAAAGTTCAACAGATAATTTTGCAACCCATACTTCCATTGCTGGAACAAGTGCAAATTTAAATTACAACAATGTTTCCCAAAATACTAAATATCGTGCTTTGGTGAAATCAGGGACTTGTTCAAGTGAATACTCAACCCCAACTTTAATTACAGTTGATGTGTCGTTAAAAATTGATTTAGGTGCTGATACCACATTGTGTTTTGCAGGAAATGAAATTTGGAAAGGAATTGTTGCCGATACCTTTGCAAGTATTTTGTGGTCGACGGGTTCAACAGCTGCAAACATTGAAATATCAGAGCCTTCACAAGTTTGGGTAACGGTGACCAACAAGAATTCATGTGAAGCAACTGCCAACATTAATATTACAGAATATTGCAAGCCAGTGTCCTTGTGTTTTCCCGATGTAATTACTCCTAATGGAGATGGTATAAATGATGCGTTTATGCCTTGTGAAGGGGATTATATTGAAATAACAAATGATAACTATTCAAAAGTGGTCAATAATGTGAATTTTGAATATTTTGAAGTGCTCGACAGATGGGGAGTTTCAGTTTTTAAATCTGCAGCAGTAATGCCTAATTGGGATGCCAAATATCAAGGTGCAATGGTGCCTGATGGTACATATTTTTGGATCGTGAAATACAGCGATACCTCCAATGCACAATACGAGCAAAATGGTTATTTAACTGTTTTGGGAAAATAGTTTGATTGATTTTCCTTTCCAATTGCTACATTTAAAGCTGAAAAAATTCAGCGCATGTCTTCAGAAAAAAAACTATTTCTTATTGATGCTTTTGCCATCATTTTTCGTTCCTATTTTGCATTTGGTAGCAATCAACGTTACAATTCCAAAGGATTAAATACGTCGGTAATGTTGGGATTTACCAATACTTTGCTGGAAATTTTAAGCAAAGAAAAACCATCACACATTGCTATTGTTTTTGATCCGCAAGGAAAAACTTTTCGTGAAGATATGTTTCCTGCATATAAAGCACATCGCGATGAAACACCCGAAGACATTAAGAAAGCCATTCCATATATTTTTAAATTGGCCGATGCTTTCAATATTAAATCGGTAGTGGTGCCCACTTTTGAAGCAGATGATGTGATTGGAACCTTGGCGAAACGTGCAGAAAGAGAAGGCTACACCACCTACATGATGACACCCGATAAAGATTTTGCGCAGCTTGTAACTGATAATATCAAGTTGTATCGTCCTGCGAAAAACGGAAATGCAGCAGAGGTTTGGGGCATCAAAGAAGTGTGTGCAAAGTTTGAAGTAGAGCGTGTAGAACAAGTGATTGATATTTTGGGATTGTGGGGCGACTCTGCCGATAATATCCCAGGTATTCCAGGAATAGGAGAGAAGACCTCAAAAATTTTAATTGCCAAGTATGGCAGTGTTGAAGGCTTAATTGCCAATGCACAAGAACTAAAGGGAAAGCAAAAAGAGAACGTAATTCAGTTTGCCGAACAAGGATTATTGTCGAAAAAATTAGCCACCATTGAACTCAATGTTCCTCTGGAAATTTCTACTGAGGATTTAAAATTACAAAACCACGATACCGAAAAAATTACCGAGCTTTTTAATGAGTTGGAATTTAAAACTTTGGCGCAACGTATACTGGGCGGAAGCGCTGTTGCACCTGCTGCACCATCAGCGCCTGCAGCAGAAGCGCCTGTAGTAAATAAAAAGATGGTGGCAGCCGAAAGTGCCGGCCAAATGGATATGTTCGCCATGGCCGTTGAAGAAGATGTTCCATCGGAAGCTGTGCCAACAAATTACAAAACTGTTGCTGACGTTGCACACGAATATATTTTAGTAAACAGCGATGAGGAAATTTCAAAACTAATTGAAGTTTTAAGTGCTCAACAAGAAATTTGTTTTGATAGTGAAACCACTGGCATCGATTCTCATGTTGCAGAAGCAATAGGCTTGTCTTTTTCTTTTCAAGCCGGAAAAGCTTGGTATGTGCATCTTCCCGAAGGAGAGGAAGGGAGGCAGCGCCTCTTGCGATTTAAGAATTGAAAATGAAAATATTGCCAAGAGCGGACAAAACATAAAATACGACATCAATGTTTTGTTGCAATACGGAATTGAAGTGAAAGGAAAATTGTTTGATACCATGCTCGCGCACTATTTAATTGAGCCGGATATGCGTCACAACATGGATTATTTATCGGAAACTTATTTGGGTTACAAACCTGTTTCTATTGAAACGCTCATAGGAAAAAAAGGAAAAAATCAATTGGGAATGCGTTCGGTGGATTTGGCGCAACTCACTGAATATGCTGCTGAAGATGCTGATGTCACCTGGCAATTGAAAAGTATTTTGAATAAAGAATTGAAAGACGAAAAGAAATTATTTGAAGATATTGAAATGCCTTTGGTGCATGTTTTATCAAAAATGGAAATGGAAGGAATTAAAATTGATATTCCTGCATTGAAAGAATATTCCAAAGATTTGCTCAATGAATTAATTGAGTTGGAGAAAGAAATTTATGCTGCAGCCGGAGTTCAATTCAACATCAATTCTCCAAAGCAAATGGGCGATGTTTTATTTGAAACATTGAAGATTGATGAGAAAGCTAAGAAAACAAAAACGGGTCAGTATGCCACATCCGAAGAGGTTTTGCAGAAGTTGGTAGATAAGCATCCTATCATTAAATTGATTTTGGATTACCGCGGATTGATCAAATTAAAATCTACTTATGTTGATACGCTTCCCGAAATTGTAAATAAAGAAACTGGTAAAATTCATACCACTTACAATCAAGCGGTGGCCGCTACAGGTCGCTTAAGTTCAGTGAATCCGAACTTGCAAAATATTCCAATTAAAACCGAGAGGGGTAGGGAAGTGCGTCGTGCTTTTATTCCCAATGCCGATGATCATGTGTTGTTGTCTGCCGATTATTCTCAAGTGGAATTGCGTTTAATTGCTGAGTTGAGCGGTGATGAAGATATGATTGCAGCTTTTCAAAGCGGACAAGACATTCACTCGGCAACAGCTGCCAAAGTTTTCAATGTTCCGCTGGAGCAGGTGGATCGAACCATGCGCAGCAAAGCAAAGATGGTGAACTTCGGAATTATTTATGGAATTTCTGCTTTCGGATTGGCGCAGCGTTTGAATATTTCGCGCACCGAATCGAAAGAAATCATTGATAATTATTTCATGAAATATCCACGTATTCGTCAGTACATGGATGAAAGCATTGATAACGCAAAAAAGAATTTGTACGTCACTACTTTAATGGGCCGCAAACGCTATTTAAAAGACATCAATTCAGCCAATGCTGTCGTGCGCGGTTATGCCGAGCGAAATGCGATCAATGCGCCTATTCAAGGCTCTGCCGCCGATATTATCAAAAAAGCAATGATTGATATTCAAAGTGAATTAGATAAAACTACCTTGAAAGCAAAAATGGTTTTGCAGGTGCATGATGAGTTGGTTTTTACTTGTCCGCTGGATGAAGTAGAACAATTAAAACCAATTGTCAAAAGAGGAATGGAGAACGCAGTAAAAACCCGAGTTCCTTTAGAAGTGGAAATGAGCACAGGAAAAAATTGGTTGGAGGCGCATTAATCAACTTACTTTTTAGTCTTTTGGCTTTGGGAAAACAACAATTACTTCAATGTTAATTGGCATTTTATTTTTAATATAGTAAACAGATGCAGCGCCGATGAACTCAATAAAAAATCTTCTTTTATTTTTCTTACTGTTTCTAACGTTTTACAGTGGACTTTCCCAAAATAATTCTCCTCTTGTAAAGTTTGAAAACATCAGCAAAGATGAAGGGCTTTTGCATAGTTATATCTTGTCGATGTATCAAGACAGTAGAGGCGTAATTTGGATAGGCAGCTGGGGTGGTTTAAATAGTTATGATGGTTCAAATATGCTGTCGTACAATTCTATTTTAAATAAAGATTTTTCCAATTCGGTGGTGTTTGCAATTTGTGAGCAGAAAAAAACAATGAATGATTGCTTGTGGCTGGGTACCGAATCGGGATTATTTGTATTTGAAAGGGCAAAGAAAATATTTAAGAGAGTTACGAATTTTCCCGCTACTGCAGTGAATTGTATCATTGAAGATGAGCAGGGTATCTTATGGATAGCTACTAGCAATAGGGGTTTGTTTTCTTTGAATCCGAAAACAATGAAGTTAACGCAATGTGCTGCGTTTAACAGCAAAGGATCTAACAAATCTATTTCTTGCATGGTGTACGAAAAGCCTAATATTTTGTGGGTCGGTAGCAGTGACGGAACTTTGCATAAATTCAATTGCATTTCGGGTGAATACCATTCCTTCAAAACAATATTCAATGTTCCACTTACTTCATTGTGTGTGAAAAGTGCAAATCTTTTAGTGGCCACTAAAGGAGAAGGACTTAAGTTTTTCAATAAAGAGAAGGAAACTTTTTCTTCCATCAAATTCGTACAGCCGGTGCATCAGGATATTACGGGAATTGAGGTTGATAAAAATAATTTTATTTGGTTCTCTACCATGGGTGGAGGTTTGTATAAAATTCAAAATATCAATGTCGACCAATGTGTTAGTCAAAATTTTACTGAAAATTCAGCCAACAGGTATAGCATCAGCAGCAATTTTATTCGGTTAATTTTTAAAGATGAAGCAGGGAATTTATGGATGGGATCATCGGGTGGCGGAATAAGTAAAATTGATTTTTTTAAACAGCGATTCGACCATTTCGTGATTCAGCTAAACGACAATAATATTCGTGCTGTTTGTAATGATGAAAAAGGAAATATATGGTTTGGAATTGAGAACGAAGGCTTGTTTGTATATAATGAAAAAAATAGAACATACACTAATATTAAGCTTGGCTCTAATGCAAAGTTTGATGCTAAAAACAATATAAAAATTATTTATCGCGATAAACTGTCGCGGATTTGGGTAGGTACCGATGATGGTTTTTTTATGTTTAGCAATGCCAATGCTCAACCGCTGCATTTTTCTTTGCCTCAAATTAATTTTTTTGCTGATAAAGTTAACAGCGTAATTGCAATTTATTGTACTAGTAAAAATGAACTTTGGATAAGTGTTAGCGACAAGGGTCTACTGAAGTATAAGTTATCTGAAATTTTAAATGAAAAAATTCCGAACTATAAATTATATCAGCATGAGTCTGAAAAAAAATCTTCAATAGCCCATAACGTTGTGCGAGCAATGCATGAAGATGCGCAAGGGAATTTGTGGTTTGCTACCAATAGGGGTTTAAATAAATATTCATACAACAACGATAATTTTCAGCTTTGTACGGAGGATGTAACTAGTTGCATTGCTGAGGTAAAGCATGCTGGAAGTTCTTTTTTGTGGGTTGGAACTTTTGGTAAAGGGGCGTATTTACTCAATACAAACACCTTTGCTAAAATTGATTTCTCACAATCTAACGGACTTTGCTCAAACAACATCAATGGTATTTTAGAGAGTAACGATGGGGCGGTATGGTTAAGCACAGGCAAAGGTCTCGCGCGCATCAACGCAATGGAAATTTATGCATTGGAAAAAGATGGAGGATTGCCTTACGACAAACAAAAGTGGATTAAAAATTACTCCAAAAATTCCGGACTTCAAGCGCATGAATTTAATTTGAACTCAGCCACAAAGTTCAATGATAAGCTGTTGTTTGGCGGACCAAAGGGCTTTAATTTTTTTGATCCTCAAAAAATAGTTGCAAATAATTTTGTGCTTCCTGTACTGATTTGCGACTTTAAAATTTTTAATCGGTCAATCACCGAAGATTCGTTGTACAAAGGACTTCAACCCGAATACCTCAAAAGCATTGAACTTGACTATACACAAAATTATTTCTCTATTTATTTTAATGAAGTATGTCATACCTCCCCTGAAGAAGTAAGTTATGAATATCAATTGGAAGGATTTGATGCCGACTGGATTCATGCTAACTCCAAACAAAATAGCGCATCATATACCAATTTACCTTATGGCACTTATGTTTTTAAAGTGAGGGGATTTAATGCCGACGGCGTAAAGAGTAACAGTATTACTCAATTACGTATTGTTATCTCTCCACCATTCTGGAGAACGATTTGGTTTGAAACTTTAGCTTTTGTTTTGTGTGTGGTGCTGTTGGTATTCGCAGTTAATTTCATCACACGTAAGCGTTCGCAAAAAAGAAATGCAATGCTTGAAGCACAACTTGAAAAAGTAGAAAAAGAGAAATTACAAAGTGAGTTGAACTACAAATTAAGAGAATTGGCCAGCATAAAAATTCATGTGGATAAAAAGACTGAAAAATTCAACGACGTTAAAAACATTTTGTTGAGTTCGGAAAACAAAGAAGATCATACTTTGCGAAAAGCAATTTCATTACTTGAAAAAGAAATAGGCGACGTCGATAATAGCGATAGTTTTGAGCATAATTTTAATTTGTTGCACAACGATTTTTTAAGTCGTTTAACAAAAGCTTGTCCTGCGTTGAGTCCTACAGATTTAAAGATTTGCGCTTATATGCGCATGAATTTATCAAATAATGAAATTGCCGAACTACTCAATATTACTCCAAAGAGTTTAGAAACCAGCCGCACCCGAATCAGGAAAAAATTACAATTGGATCCGTCGGTTTACCTCATTCAATTCATTTTGCATTTTTAGGTAAACGAAATAGGCTGCACTACCGCAGCCTATTTTCGCTCATCTTATCCAACCAATTATTCTTTTACAAAGCGGTAGTATTGATTCAATCCTGCGTTGCTAATTTTTAAAAAATAAATTCCAGGTGTTAGCTCACTTAAATTGATTGTATTGCCTGAAAATGTTTTTATTGTTTGTCCGTTTACATTCCTAATTTCTATCTGTTCCATATTGTTCAATCCCTCAATATTTAAAGTGTTGTTTACCGGATTGGGAAATACTTTAATCTCATCGCTCCATTGAATTTTAGCGCTTGATAAGGAATGAGGCGTTTTACTCAAGGTAAGTAGACTTAAGGCTTTATTGCTAAGTTGATCCTCCAATTGCTTTGCTTTTCCATCAAGTGGGGCGTACACTTCTAAGCTTGATTGCAAAAAATTTCCGGATTTCATCGCTGCAATTTCATCGGTATTCATACCTGCTCGGTAAAAAAACAGCTGACTGAAGTCTGCGTTTTTTTCGCTTGCAAGAACAAATTTTAGTGGTGCTATTTTTTCATCGCATGATCCCTGCAGCGCACCATCAACATATAAGAAAGTTTTACCCGCAGCATAGTAATGCGTGAGTGTTACTGTATGAAATTGGTCGCTAGTTAAAGTTGTTGATCCACTTATTTTTGTGCTTTCATTCAATACATAGTTTAGTTTTCTGTTGGAATCAATGGTTAGTTTTCCTGTTGCATCAGCGGTAGTATACGCAGCTATGGTGCCAGTGGAAGATGTTTTTATATCGAAGGAGAAAGTGAAGGGATGAATATTCATTGGAGAGAATTCAATTTGAGAACTGCTATCAATATTTATTTCTGTTCCTGTTACTTTTTCAGGAAAGGGTTTTTGTGCATCCAGTGCATTAAATAGTGAAGGCACCATGCAGCGATAAAATTCGTTGTGTCCTGCGTTGTTTGGATGAGCGGCATCAGATTTATATCCGGCAGCCCATCGGCATTGTCCGCTTAAATCATCAATCGCTCCCAAGAAGTTCGCGCTTGGAACATTTAATGTGTGAATGATGTTATTCATTTGTTTGATGTAAGTGTAATCGGAAGCGGTATAATCTTCACGCGGATAGCAATTCATAATGACCGGAGTCATCCCGTAGGCCTTCGCCGAGTCAATGAGATTCAACAGGTTGTTTTTAAATTTATTCAGTACAGCTTGCTTATTGCTTGAACCCGACAGGCCTTCATTACCCATTGAATACGCAATGATGATATACCTGCTGCATTTACCTGTACCAGTGCTGGTGTTGAAATTTTTGTAAAAGCGTACTTTTGCGTTGGTCGTATTGTCGCCTGATACACAATTGTTCACTTCGCTCCATCCTTCTGAGAGGCTGTTTAAATAATTGCTGTATTGCTGACGATAGCCGTTATTATTTGAAGCGCCCACTCCATTGGCTACTGATGATCCGAAGAAAGCTATTTTTTTAGGATCCATTGTGCAGCCGGATACCGCTACAATAGGTGCTCCAATATACTCGCTTATTTTCAAAGCGCAGATATAAGCAAATGTCCCTTGTGCAATGGAAATATCCATAGAAATACTGCCATCAGAAGCAGGTGTGATGCTATCAGTTATATACATCGTGCTGTTGTTTCCATTGATGCCTGCACCACCCAAATTGCTTCCACTTGTTTGTAGTGTTCCCGAAACGGTATTAGTTCCTGTAAAGGTATATTTGCTAATGCGTGTTGATGCGTTGCTTCTTGAGGCGAAAACGCTAAAAATATATTTGTTTTGAGGATTCAAGCCCTTAAAAATCATTGAGCCAGCACTGTCGGTGAAAAAGAAATCCTCGGTGGCAGCAACAACACCTAAGTCTTCTAATTTGTTAGAATCGGGCAAGGAGGTAAGCCCTCCAAAACCATCTTTACCATTAAGTCCGAATGATGTAGTTAAAGTAAGTGTTGCTCCTTTTTGAACTTTGCTTTTATCGAATAAGGGAGTTGCTAGTGCAGAGTATGTTGCATTAGTGATATTGTTCCAGTGGTGACCAAAACCGTCGGGATTCATCACCGTATCACCTGTAGTTCCTGTTGAGGGTCCGAAGTCAATGTAGTACGATATCGGATTTTGTGCTATGAGTCCTTTAGCAAGCAGACCCATGACGAATAGCATTTTAATTTTTTTCATAGCGGTATAAATATTTTCTAAAAAGGGCGAGTTCCTTTTGTCGTTCGCCCACCTGATTATCAGGTAAGTCAAAGAAAGCATTAGCAATTATTTATTGAAAGACCTCAGCATGCATCAGCTTGTAAAAGGCACCCCTATATTTATCCACAATATTGAATATGAGTTATATGCAATATCTATTTGAGCGTCTTTGAAGGAATAATTATGGGCGGGGCTTGCTTTATTTTAGCATCAATTATTGCTTTCTATTATAAAAGGAGGTGTAAAGTCAGTGCAGGTGTTCTTACATTATAATTGAATGCAAAAAAATTGGAATCGTATTAATCAACTTTAATGACCTTTGTAGTAGCTAAAGGTTTTTCATTGTTGTCACACAATTGAAAAGTGTAAATGCCAATGGAATAATCGGCTAGAGAAAGATTGAATTTATTTTCTCCTGGAATACCAAAAATTCTGGCGGAGTAAATTTGATCACCGCCTTGCGTAAATGCTTTTATAAAATAGGTTCCACCTTTTTCCGAATAGAAATCAAAGGTTGTAGCACCATTGGTTGGATTAGGGTAAGCGCTTAGTTTTGTTTCAACAACATTGTCACTATTAATGGACACTATTTTTGATTTTTGGTTTTTACCATCAAAATCATATTCCACCAATTGATAGTAGTTAATGCCAGGAGCAGGAAAAGCATCAATGAATTTGTAATCAATTAATTTATTGCTATTTCCCGCAGCATTTACTTTACCAATACTTTCCCATTGCAAGTCGCTTCCAGCACGCAAAATTTCGAAATATTCACTGTTGATTTCTGATGCGGTTTCCCAAAGCACCTCAACTTGATCATTATTTTTTATGGCAGAAAAAGAAACTAGTTCAACCGGTAGCGTACCAGTTGGTACAAGCTCACCTGTTCCCAACTGAGAAGCAGTGTAAGTTGATCCGTTGGAAGTCCTTCTGAAATAGATTGCAGCTAAATGAGTGGCATCTAAACCCGCACTGGCACCATTCATAAATTTGGGGTCTGAACCACCTGCACCTGTGCCATTGTAGTTATTGCCAACATCCCCCCAATAGTTGATTCCTAATTTTTTTCCGGTGGTCCATGTCACGCCATTACTTGCCGAAGTAGTTAAAGTATAGTTACCAGAAGGTAAGTCTAACACAGAATAATCTGATACCATAATTGTCCCAACAGTTTCACTGTAAGCACCCATCACTAATCTTCCTCCATTGAAATTCAAACGGCTTGCGTCATTAATCACTCCAGCAGCACCTAAAGTAAGTTTACCTGCCGTTATTTTTGTATCGCCAGTCCATTGCGAGTTAGTACAAGCAAGAGAAAAATTACCGGCTCCTTTTTTTTCTATCGACCCTACTGTCCAAGCGCCGCCTGTATATCCTGTGTTATTTCCACCAACCGTTACATTTCCATCATTTAAAATTAGTGCTCCGTAATTTGCGGCTGCAAGTGAAGCGCCACTGTAGCCCTGACTGGTAATACCGTTTGAAATGGATATCCCTCCGGTTCCGCCAAGTGTAATTGCTCCGCCTGTAGAAGATCCTGTTCCTGTGCAGGTCCCGCCAGAATTTGCCATCGCTGTATTGTCAGAGTAATAATCGCCAGAAGTAAAAGATATCGCGCCACCATTTCCTCCGCTTTGGTTGGATCCACCTACTCCAGAGCTTCCTCCATTGGAAGTTATGGTGTTTGAAATAGTAATGTAGCTGGAAGTTGTTGTGCCTGTTATTGCACCTCCGTTTCCTCCATTGCCACCTCCAGCGCCGCTGCCACCTGAAGCATTTTGGGCAGTGGTGATGTTTAAATAGGTAACAGCTGTGTAAGTAATTGCGCCTCCAGCACCTCCATCTCCAAATCCTGCTGCGTTGTTTCCACCACCACCAACGCCACCGGTGGTAGTAATCGTGTTGCCAACAGAAATATAGCTGGATGATGCAGTAAGAGTCACAGCTCCTCCAACAGCACCGTCGCCACTATCAGATCCTTGACCGCCAGTGGCTGAAATCGCAGCGCTTGTGGAAACAAATGTTCCTGTTAAATTAATTGCGCCTCCAGCGCCTCCATGAC
Source organism: Bacteroidota bacterium (assembly GCA_026390935.1). Classification (GTDB taxonomy): domain Bacteria; phylum Bacteroidota; class Bacteroidia; order Flavobacteriales_C; genus JAHEZL01. Next base: position 43,044 of record JAPLEZ010000134.1, on the reverse strand, counting down.
CAGCGCCACCTCCAGTTCCTCCAATACCTCCGTTTGCTGTTAATGTGTTTGATATTTGTATTGAACCTCCCGAAGAGGTAAAATTAATTGCTCCTCCAGCACCACCTACAGCCGTTGCAGTTGAAGTACCTCCGCTCACATTAACTGCTGTACTAATTGTGATTCCTGAAGGGGCGGTCCATGTTAATGCAACTCCCGGGTAGCCCGCAGATCCACTGGATGCTGGCGTGAGGGTAATAGAGTTACTAACCGTAATAGACCCTGCTGCAGTAATCGTAAAAGTCATTGTAGATGAATTGGTAACTGCAGCAGTGATTCCGTTTGTAAAGGTGACGTTTCCACTTTGACTGCCCGCACCACTGCAAGCGGTGAGTATAGTGATGCTGTGAGCGCCATTGGTTGCTGCGGAGTTGAGTCCTGATCCGCCTAAAGCACCAGAGCCGAGAAAACAATTTTGAATATCGGTGTAGTTGATTATTGAGCTATTTGCACTTGGAGTCCATGTGTATGTGGATGATGCATATGACCAAGATCCATTTGCTGAACTATTATTGATATCAACGTTCGCATTGCCTGAGGCAAAGAGGACTTTGCTTGCAAAGGCAATAATCAGTACAACTAGATATGATATATTTTTCATACAAATTGGATTGTTACCATTAGTACGAAAAATCGTGCAGAAAGGTTGTGTTTTTCTTCTGTGTGGATCAATCCAATTTCAACACTTTGGCAGTGTTTATCAATTTTTCAGTGCTATACAACTGCACAGAATACACGCCATTGGCAAAATTTTCCATTGAAAAAGTATAGGAGTTTTCACCGCGATTAGCATATATTTCTGTGGAAAAAACTAATTTTCCCAAAGCATCAATAACTTTCATAGAATACATATTTTCTTTGTCAGCATGAAAGGTGATGAAGCTGTAATCATGAACCGGATTTGGAAATACTTGAAAGGCTGTTTCACTGTCTTTGGAAATATAAACAATGTTTGATTTTTGCTGGGTTCCATCAAAATCTCTTTCTATTAGCTGGTAGTAAGAGATTCCGGGTGGAGCTTCGTGATCCATGAAGGAATAATTTAATAAAGAACTGCTGTTGCCTGCAGCCGATATTTTGCCAATCAATTCCCAAGTGATGTTGTCTTCCGATCGGAAAACTTCAAAGTAATCGCTGTTGATTTCGCTGGCGGTAGTCCATGTTAATTCCACTTGTCCTTTGTATTCCTTTGCATTGAAGGAGATTAATTCAACTGGTAGAGTAGCAGTAGGAACAACTTCTCCAGTTAAACCTGTTCCTAATTGTGTAGCCGTGTAATGAGTGCCTCCAGCATTACGGAAATATATGCCCGCCAAGTGAGTGGCATCTAATTCTGTAGAAGTTCCAATTCTGAATTTCGGATCCGACCCACCGGCAGCAGTACCATTATATCCACCTATCCAGTTGTTAACTCCCAGCTTTTTTCCAGTAGTCCAGGTTACGCCGTTACTTGCAGAGCAGGTTAGGGTGTAATTTCCCGCGGGAAGATCTAACACTGAATAATCATTAACCATCACGGTTCCCACAGTTTCGCTAAATGCCCCCATTACCAATCTTCCACCATTGAAATAAAGTTGACTTGCATCCGGTATAGTGCTGGTTGATCCAAGTGTTAATTTTCCGGCTGTGATTTTGGTGAAGCCCGTCCATGAATTACCCGTATGTGCTAAGTTAAAGTTACCGCTACCTGTTTTGTTGATCGATCCACATTGAAAATAAGCGCTACCATTTTGTCCGTCATTCGCACCTCCAGCTGTTGTTATTGTGCTGTTGCCATCGTTGATGGTTACAGCTCCCCCGGCTGTGCTACCTGTGGTTTGAATAATATTTGATAAAGTAATCCCTCCGGTACCAACCAGAGTTACGGCACCTCCAGTAGCTGTGCCCGAACCAGTTGGTGTTCCTGCATTAGCGTAAATAGGTTGTGATACATTTAGAGAACTACTTGCAGTTAAAGTAACGGCTCCACCTGTTCCTCCATTTTTATTACTACCACCTCCAGGGCTTCCTCCACTTGTATTTATTGTATTGCTCATGGTTAAGTTACCGCTTGTGGAGGTGATGCTTACTGCGCCACCACTTCCACCATCGCCTGTGCCTGAATTTCCACCTACTGAATACACAGGTTGAGTAACGCTGACAGTAGTTGCAGCAGTAATAGTTATTGCGCCTCCTGTTCCGCCTGCTCCAGAGCTAGCGCCAGCTCCTCCTGACGTAGTGACAGAATTGCCTATGCTTACAGTAGTGGAAGTAGAGGTAAAAGAAAATGTTCCTCCTGTTCCTCCTGCTCCTGTACCGCTGCCGGCTCCACCATATGAATTGATTCCTTGGGTGATAGAAATGCTTTGTCCTGATAAAGTTACTGCTCCTCCAGTGCCTCCCGGACCAGCACCACCACCACTTCCTCCAGTTCCACCAGTCAGAGTTACACTGTTGCCAATCGTTACAATTCCTGAAGATGCAGTGCAAGTTAAGTTTCCTCCAAAACCTCCAGTGCTAGAAACGCCAGTAGTTGCTCCTCCAATGCTATTGATAGGCTGATTTATGGAAACGCCCGACGGACCAGTAAAAACAATATTGGTGGCTGGATATCCTGTGCCAGCATTGGAGCCAGGCGTAAACGTTATGGAACTGCCTATAGTGACGCTTCCAGCAGCAGTGATAGTGAAAGTTAATTGTGTTGTGCTCGTAGTGGCCGCAGTTATACCGGTGGCAAAGGTAACATTGCCAGATTGACTTCCTGTACCGCTGCATGCTGTTAGAATGGTTATGCTTCCTGCAGTGAATCCTGTGCCTGTCAGTCGATTTTGGATATCTGTATTAATTATTACTGCACTATTTGCACTTGGAGTAAAAGTGTAAACACCACCACTAAGAGCACTCCATGATCCATTTGCCGTTGCAGCTGTGCTAATGGAAACATCGGCGTCTCCCGAAGCAAATAGGTTGCCGGTTGATACAATGCAAATAAGCATCAGCCACAAGATTTTTCGCAGTGAGCAATTTAAATAGCGTAAAGTAGCATTTGATCTCTTCTGTAGATCCATTATATGGTTTTACAACTGATAACGTAAAATTAATAAGTAGCAGCTGTAAATTTAACGTGATAACTCTAAGTTGTCAAATTGAATTTGTTAATAATGGTGTGTAGGACAGTTTATTAAGAGCGATAAATTAGTTTGTTTTTATAGCGTTGGTGGAGGCGATATGCGCCATAGAACTGGTGCTAACTGAAGAAAATTATTATAAGCGGCTAAGCAGGGCCATATAAAATCCATCGTGTCCGTGTTCTTGTGGAAGGATGCTTTTTTGCTCAAGTAGTGAGAAGGATTTTCCGGCTTCGCTGGCTAAAAATTTTTCCACTGCGTATTCATTTTCTGAAGGAAGAATGCTGCATGTAGCGTAAATCATCTGTCCGCCAGGTTTACAAATTGCGCTATAGTTTTGTAAAATTTCTTGTTGGGTTTTTTGGATTTGTTGTAAAAATTCGGGAGTGATTTTCCATTTTGAATCGGGAGTCCTTCGCAATACTCCCAAGCCGGTGCAGGGAACATCAAGTAACAGTCTGTCCGCAGTGTTGTAATATTTTTTTATGCTTTCTAAATTCGAAAGAGGATTGATTTCTAAGATAGAAACACCAGCGCGTTCTGACCTCTTTTTTAGTTCACGCAATTTATTTTCGGCAACATCCAGCGCAATTAATTTTCCTTTGTTCTGCATTATAGCAGCCAAGTGCAAAGTTTTTCCGCCAGCTCCTGCGCAAGCGTCAATCACGGTCATTCCAGGCTTTACATCTAATAGTGGAGCCACCATTTGTGAACTAATGTCTTGCACTTCAAACCAACCTTCCTCGTAAATTTTTAGATGAGTAAGTTTTGCTCTTTTTTCTATAGTTAGTCCTTCACCAATTTCTTTTTTTACAATAATTCCTTCTTTGTATAAGGCTTGAATCAAATTGTTTTTTTTGGTTTTTAAAGTGTTGGTGCGCAAAGAAACAGAAGTGGTTTCATTGAGTGCTTTTATGGTTGCATCCCAATTTCCTTTTAATTCTTTTTCGCCAATTTCATCCAGCCAGTCGGGAATGGATTCGCGTATTTTTCTCACTTTTTGAAGTGCTTCATTTTTTTGAAGAATGTTGGATTTATCGATGTTTTCCATTTCGGGAAAAGCAGGCAGTTCCTCGTTTTGCAAAGTCCAGTGAATGGCTAAAATGTTCCACCAGTCCTGTTCTGTCTGAGGTGCATGACCTAAGTTTTCGTAAAATAAACGATACCATCTAACAACAGAATAAATGGTGTCGGCAATGAAACGACGGTCGCGACTTCCCCATTTGCTATTCGATTTCAGCAGACTTTCCACCACGCGATCGGCTTGCTTATTTTCATTGAAAATTTGCTGAAGGGCTTGAATTGTTGCTAAAACTAAATTGCGGTGGACTTTCAAAATTCATAATTTGATTGTGGTAGAGACGAATTGCATTCGTCTAAGGAATTGCATTTCAAGCTTCGTGTTAGACGGATGCCATCCGTCTCTACCAGTATTTGCAGGTGCAAAGTAATAAAATTGAAATGGAATCAACTGGTTCAAATTTATTTTTTTGGTCAAATAGAATTTTCGATAGTATACTATTGTGGAGAAAATTTCGTCATATTTGTTACTATGAAGTCGGTATTGTATTTTTTTTTGTTTCTAACAACTTCATTGCTGGCGCAAACCAATCATCATGGATTGCTTTTCAGCACAACAGCTGTTAATTTCCATAAAGTAGAAAATTGGATCAGCAGGATAGATAGTATTGAAATCACAAACACCACGAGTGCGAAAGTTTTTTTGTTGAAGCAGCATTATCCTCGAGAATTTGAAATTCGTTTTCCAGCCGATGGTATTGCTCCCGGTGAAAGGAAATTTATTGAGATTATTTACAATCCCATCAATACAGGGAAATTTAATGTGTCTATTCCCGTTTTTCATACCGCGTCGTCCAATGCAGTGATGATTAATTACACTGGGGAAGTGGTGAGTTTTGATGCTTTTGCCAATGCAGCTTGTCCGTCGTTCAGTAACCCAAATTACAAGCGTCCCGAATTTGATTTAGAAATTCTCGTCATCGATTCTCTCAGTGGAAAACCATTGTCTTCATCGCTGTTAGAGATGCATAAGGGTGAGTTTTATGCCATATATAAAACCAACTCGAAAGGTGAGGTGATCATTAAATCAACCATTGGTTCGTTTTATTTTTATACCGAACATGAAGGATACAAAAGCAAAGAGCTGCAAGATTACTTCAATCCGAACAGACGGAAAATAACAATTACTTTGGTTCCGCTTCCAAAGCAAATATCTCCGCAACAAAAAGATACTATTGTCACTGAAATCATACCTGAAAAAATCGCTGAAAATATTCCTGTTGATCCTACAGTATATTCAGTGGAAAACTATAAAGAAAACAATATTGTTTTTTTAATTGATGTGTCGAAAAGTATGGACGGTCCCGATCGTTTGCCCTTACTAAAAACATCTATGATCGAGTTAACACGATTGATGCGTAAGGAAGATAAAATTACCATTATCACCTATTCCGACAATGTGAAAGTACAATTGAAAACTACTTCGGGTGCTGATCCTGAAAAAATTATTGCAGTCATTCAAAGTTTAAAGGCGGGCGGTTCAACTGCCGGAGATGAAGCCATTCGAGAAGCATACAGTTTTGTGCAAAAAAATTTCATCAAAGGTGGGGTCAATCAAATTATCATCGCTACCGATGGTGGATTTGATGGTTTGGGAAAAACAGAGAATGAAATGAAAGATTTAATTAGAAAAAAAACGAAGAAAAATATTCAGTTTTCTGCGCTTACTTTCGGACAAAATAAATCCGGGAAAACATTTATTGTCCGATTGGCCGAGGCCGGACAAGGATTTTATCTCTTTATTCAAAATGAGGAGGAAGCGAAAGTAAAGTTGAAGGAAGTGATAAAAAGTCAGGGTTTGCGAAAAAGGCTGTAATTCATTTTGTTGTAACTTTTCTTGAATAAATGTTGTTCAATCGCAAAAGAACAATCACTTATGAAAGCTACTACTTCGTTATCCTTATTCTTGTTTTTACTTTCTAATCTCGCCATAGCACAAAACAACAGCGAAAATCCTTGTATCACAGATGCTGAGTATGCTGAACTTCAAAAGCAAATTTCAGAAAACATAAAAAATATTCCACAAAACGATTATCGCGGAGGAGCAGTTACCCTGCAGTGGCCGCTTAAAGCGGCAGCTGCACTCAAAGATTGCGATTATTATCATATTGGAGCATATGTTGATCATGATGTTGCTGTTGGATCCTATAAAGATTTTAACTGTGGTACAAATTCGTATGATGGACACAGAGGGACTGACATTGCTACATGGCCTTTCAATTTTTATAAAATGGACAATGATTTAGTTGAGGTAGTGGCTGCTGCCGATGGAACTATCCTCGCTGTGCATGATGGTGAATTCGATAGAAATTGCACTTCTAATAATTTAACTGCAAACTACATCATAATACAACATAGTGATGGTTCTAGGGCATTGTATTGGCACATGAAAAAGAATTCAGTGACTAAAAAAATTGTGGGTCAAACTGTGGTGGCCGGTGAAAAATTAGGGGTGGTGGGTAGCTCTGGAAGTGCATCAGGACCGCATTTGCATTTTGAAGTTTGGGCTGGTGCCGATGTTTCTACCCGAGTGGATCCCTTTGCAGGAAATTGCAATATTTTAAACAATAATTCGTGGTGGATTGCCCAAAAACCTGCTAAGGAAACCGGAATAGTGCGTGCTTCTGTACATAGCACCGATATTGTGCTTCCAGCTTGTCCTACAACAGAAACTCTCAATGAAAGTTCAATGTACGAAATGCCTTTTCAAGGACCAGGTTTACCTGCCGGTTATGCTAAGTTTTACATTTTCATAAGAGATGAAATCAATGGTACAGTGGGTACTATGAGTATTTTGAATCCTGATCAAAGTGTTTTTGCAACATGGACTTATACGAGTTCTGTTGATTCGAAAACAAAGGTTTTTGGCTGGTCCAAAAAATTACCAACTGTTGCCGGCACCTACACTTTCAAGGCTACTTATAACGGCGTTACTTGTTCCTCTACTTTTGACATGAGTACTGCTGCCGGAGTTGCAACTTTGGCAAATGATGAAAATATTGAATTGTATCCCAATCCATCTAATGGCATATTTACTATAGAAACTGCAACCAATGGGCAATTGCTTTCCTTTTATAATGTGTTGGGAGCTAAGGTTTACGAAACAAAAATCACAAGTTCAAAAACCGAAATTAGTTTGGGGAGTGGAGTTTATTTTTATCAATTGACTTCCGAAAATCAAGCAACAAAAACAGGTAGAGTAGTGGTGAAGTAATTAAGGTTTTTCAACCTTCATGGCCAATACCGGGATGAGTGAAGTAAGCGCATTTACTGCAGTTACCAAAAGCAAGGTGATGATCACATCGCTTGCTTCAATTGAAACAGGATAAGCTGTTATGCTGAAATTCGCACCAATTTCTATAAACCCATACATGTCTTGCAACACGCAAAGTGCTAGTCCGAGGATCAATCCTATTATTACGCCAACAACGCCAATGATAAAGCTTTCCAGCCAAAAAATTCTTTTGATTTGTCCGGTGGTAGCGCCCATGCTTTGTAAAATAAACACATCTTTTTTCTTGTCGATGATCAACATATACAAAGAGCCAATCACATTGAAAATAGCCAGGAAAGTGATTATGGCAAGGATGAAGAGCGTAATCCATTTTTCGGTTTGCAATGTTTTAAATAGGAAGGAATTCTGTTCAAATCGTGTTTTAACTTCAAATTTATTTCCCAATAATTTTTGAAGCTCTGCTTTGGTTTCTTCCAATTTTGCTGGATCAGTGATGCCTATTTCTATGTCGGAAATTTTATTGCCATAGCCCAGCAGTTCATTCGCAAAGGCCTTATTGACGATGATATAATTTCCAAAATCTTCATTGATTTCAAATGAGTTTCGGGGCAAGGCAGATATGGTTTTGAAGTATTCGGTTTGAATGCCTGATCCTTCCTCAAAAACAGGAAGGTAAAAGTTTACAAAAGCATGCGGATTGTCGGTGTTGATGCCCAGTTTCATTGCTAGTTGAATAGACAAAACGGTAAATTGCTGACTGCCATATTCCAACAGAAAATCCTTGTTTTGGTTGTGTGGCATCATTTTTTCAATTTGCGTCATCTTTGCAAACTCAGCGCTAACACCCTTTAATTTCGCCACTTCCTGGTTGTCGTCGTATTTCAATAACACGTTTTCTTCTACCGTTTCAACGTAATATTTTACATTGGGAATTTTGCGAATGCTTTTTTCTAAAGCAGAGGATGATTCAAAAGTTTTTCCTTCAACAGCAGTGATTTTTATATCGGGATCGAAATTGGTATACAAATTCATCACCGTTTCGTTCATCCCGTTGAGTGCGGAAAGTACGATGATGATAGCTGCCGAAACAATAGAAACCACAAGGATGGAAATCCAGGTGATCCAATTGATGATGTTTTTGGATTTTTTGGCTAAAAAATAACGGGAAGCTATTTTGAGTTCAAAGTTCAAGCGCTTATTTCTTCAATAAATTGTGAATCTTTTCAGCATAATCCAGTGAATCGTCAAGGATAAAGATCAATTCAGGGATTTTTCTCAATTGATGGCGAACGTTGTTGCCCAGTCGTTTTCTGATTTCGTTGCTTTGTTCTTTCACTATTTTCATCACTACATCGCGTTCCTTGTTAAGGATGCTGATGTATATTTTGGCCACCGATAAATCCGGTGCAACGCGGGTTTGTGTTACTGTGATGAAGGCACCGCCGAAAAGGCTCTTGCTTTCTTTTTGAAAGATGGTCCCTATTTCTTCTTGTATTAGTGCCGATATTTTGTTTTGTCTTCTTGACTCCATGGCTTAAAATTAAGAATTCTCGCGCGCGTTTGCAACGCGTGCGCATTTATCTTAGCAATTGTATTGCTAATGGAGGCATTATAAATGCCTTATTAAATCCGCACTCGTCTGGAGACGCGCGCGAGGGGAAAAATCTTATATTTGATGAATGAAGAATTTTTTAAGGGTTTTAAAGTACGCAGCTGGCTATAAGAAATATGTGTGGCTCACCGTACTTTTTAATGTGCTGTACGCCATATTCAACCTGCTTTCCTTCGCTTTTTTTATTCCTGTTTTAGAGGTTTTATTTGAAAAATCATCCTCTGCCGATTTGCAAAAATTCTTGGCACCTAATCCTCATACTGGAATTAACATCAAATCGGTGCAATATGGAATGCAGCAGTGGACTTCTGAGGTGATACTTCAAGCCGAAAACGTTGCTGCAGGAAAATCAAAGGTGTTAGTGATAATTGCTGGGATCATTGTCATCACTTTTTTACTGAAAAATACTTGTCGTTATTTTGCTATGTTTTTCCTATCACCCATACGAAACGGGGTAATCAGCGATTTAAGAAATCAAATGTTTCACAAATCCATGCATTTGCCGTTGTCGTTTTTTAGCGATGAAAAAAAGGGGGATATCATGTCGAGAATGACTTATGATGTGCAGGAAGTGGAATGGTCCATACTATCCTCTCTTGAAGCTATATTTCGTGAACCTTTGAGCATTGTTTTGGTAATAGGTTCCATGTTTTTTATTGATGCCAAGCTTACTTTGTTCATGATGCTTTTTACGCCTATTTCAATTTTAGCCATTGTTGTTTTAGGTAAGGGATTGAAACGCACATCTACAAAAGCACAGGACAAAATGGGCGATTTACTCTCCAACATGGAAGAAATGCTTTCAGGATTGAAAGTGATTAAGGCCTTTGGTGCCGAAAAGTACACCAGCGGTAAATTTGAAGAAAACAACAATCGTTTCAGGATATTGTCGATTCGTTTGTTCCGCAAGCGCGATTTGGCATCTCCGCTGAGCGAAGTTTTAGGAATGATCACCATTGCCTCTGTGTTGGTGGTAGGAGGAGTATTTTTTGTGTTTGAGGGCGGGCTGAGTGGCTCTATTTTCATTGGCTATATTTTGTTGTTGTACTTGGCAATTGCACCCATTAAAACCATTGCAGGAGCATACAGCAACGTACAAAAAGGAGCAGCTGCCATTGATAGAATAAACAAAATCATGCATGCTGAAAATTCCATTGTTGATCCTCAAAATCCACAAACATTAAACGGATTTGAAAAGGAAATTGAATTTAAGAATGTTTGTTTTTCTTATGAGAAAGACGAAGTGCTTTCTGATATCAATTTGAAAATTCAAAAAGGAAAATCGATTGCATTGGTAGGGCATAGCGGAGGAGGGAAATCTACTTTAGCCGATTTGATTCCTCGTTTTTACGATGTTACTAAAGGAGAGATTTTAATTGACGGCATCAATATCCGTTCTTGTAAAATTTCCGATGTGCGTTCTTTGATCGGCGTGGTGACTCAGGATTCTGTGTTGTTCAACGATACAGTATTCAACAACATTTCTTTTGGTGGATCATATTCAAAAGAGCAATTGATTGAGGCAGCGAAAGTGGCGAATGCTCACGATTTCATCGTTCAATTGCCCAATGGCTACGATACTGTTATTGGTGATAAGGGAGATAAATTGTCGGGTGGCCAACGTCAGCGTTTGTGCATCGCCCGAGCGGTATTGAAAAATCCGCCGATATTGATTTTGGATGAAGCTACTTCAGCGCTCGATACCGCCTCTGAAAAATTAGTACAAGATGCTTTGCAAAAAGTAATGTCGAATAGGACTTCAGTAGTGATTGCACATCGTTTATCAACTATTCAGCACGCTGATGAAATCATTGTGCTTGATAAAGGAAAAATTGCTGAGAGGGGAAAGCATTCTGAGCTCATAGCACAAGAGGGAATTTATTTCCAATTGTGTCAAATGCAGAGTTTTCAATAAGATTTTTTTAAATAAATTTGTTTCCCACAGATTTCACAGATTTACACAGAGCCATCTGTGCAGATCTGTGAAATCTGTGGGAGATTTTTCCTTATTTTTATCTCATGTCAGATGTTTTAAGCACAGCAGTTGAATTTTTAAAAGGTGTTGGTCCCAACCGCGCCGATGTGCTTAAACTCGACTTAAACATTTTCACTTTCGGCGATCTACTCCATCATTTTCCTTTTAAATATGTTGATCGCACAAACTTCCAAAAAATAAGCACCATCATTTCCGATCAGTCATATGTGCAGGTGAAAGGCACTTTGGTGAGCATGGAAGAAGTTGGAACAGGAAAGGCAAAAAGATTAACAGCGATACTTCGTGATGATTCTGGAGCATTGGAATTGGTGTGGTTTCGTAGCGCAATGTTTTTAAAAAAGACTTTGATACTAGGGAAGGAATATATCGTGTATGGCAAGCCGACTTTGTTCGGAAGCAAAATGAATATTTCTCATCCTGAAATGACTTTGTATTCCATTGTTGCTTTCAATGAATTGAAAGGCCTTCAGGCGATTTACAATTCTTCGGAGAATATGAAAAACCGAGGATTAGACAGTAAGGGAATCAGAAAATTGATGACGGTTTTATTGCCGCAAATCAAAGGAAAAATTCCCGAAACATTGAATGCGGAAATTGTGACCGATTTGCAGTTCATGTCGAGGGATCAAGCCTTTCAGCAAATTCATCAGCCACAAAGTTTGGAGTTGGCCAATCGCGCCATTGCGCGTTTGAAATTTGATGAATTGTTTTTTGCGCAGCTGCGAATTTTAAAAGTGAAACAAGGTCGACAAGTAAATTACGCTGGATTTATTTTCGATAAAGTTGGAGATAACTTCAATAATTTTTACTCAAAATATTTGCCTTTTGAACTCACCGGCGCGCAAAAAAGAGTGGTGAAGGAAATTCGCAAAGACATGGGTTCGGGTCAGCACATGAACCGTTTGTTGCAAGGAGATGTGGGAAGCGGAAAAACGATGGTTGCGCTCTTGAGTATTTTAATCGCGCTCGATAATGGCTATCAGGCTGCCATCATGGCGCCCACGGAAATATTGGCCAATCAGCATTTTGCTTCGTTTGAAGAATTGTTGCGTCCAATGGGAATTGAAGTGAAATTGCTCACGGGTTCAGTGAAAGGAAAAGAGCGCCAAAGTGTTTTTGAAAAACTCCAGTCCGGAGAATTAAAAGTAATTGTTGGAACGCATGCACTCATTGAAGATCCTGTTCAGTTTAAAAATATCGGTCTCGTTGTCATTGATGAACAACATCGTTTTGGTGTGGCGCAAAGATCTAAATTGTGGCGAAAAAATACGCGTCCTCCGCATGTTTTGGTGATGACGGCAACGCCTATTCCACGCACACTCGCTATGACTTTGTACGGCGATTTGGACGTGTCGGTGATTGATGAATTACCTCCAGGAAGAAAACCCATCACCACTTTGCATTATAAGGATGGCGGACGATTACGCGTGTTTGGATTCATTCGCGATCAAATTGCTTTGGGTCGACAGGTGTATGTTGTCTATCCGCTCATTGAAGAATCCGAAGCAATGGATTACAAAGATTTAATGGATGGCTATGAAAGCATGCAACGTGCTTTTGAGCCACCACATTATCAAATTGCAGTACTGCATGGAAGGATGAAATCGGATGCAAAAGATTTTGAGATGCAGCGTTTCAAAAGCGGCATAGCGCAAATCATGGTAGCTACAACAGTGATTGAAGTGGGCGTGAATGTTCCCAACGCATCAGTGATGATTATTGAAAGTGCAGAGCGTTTCGGACTCTCCCAATTGCACCAATTGCGCGGAAGAGTGGGTAGGGGAGCTGAGCAATCTTACTGCGTTTTAATGACGGCCGATAAGCTCGGACCCGAAGCAAAATTGCGCATGAGAACCATGTGTGAAACCAACGACGGATTTAAAATTGCTGAAGTGGATTTAAAATTGCGTGGTCCCGGCGACATAGAAGGAACGCGCCAAAGCGGAGTAATGGATTTTAAAATTGCGGATTTAATCAAGGATTCTCAAACCATGCAAATTGCGCGTCAGAAAGCAATGGAGATTTTAACTGATGATCCTGAAATTAAAAAAGAAGAAAATAAATACATTGCTGCACACTTGAATTCATTGACCGATCCGAAAAGCAATTGGAGCAGGATAAGTTAGTACAACTTCGGAATCACCAATACATTTTCCATTTTCCCTTCCAGTAATTTTATTTTTCCTTTCATTGCATCTAAATCGAAAGTGGTGAAATAGGTCAGCGAATAGTCGCCAATTTTTTTAATTTTCCCGTCAAAAGGTGTAATTTCTTTCGTGCCATAGTAGTCTATTTTTATATCTCCAATAGATTTAATTTTTCCGAAGGGAGCATTAAAATCGAAAGTTGTGTAATAGTTGAATTGCAAGGTGTCAATGCTTTTAATTTTTCCTGCTAATCCATTGGTTTCTGTTAAAGGGAAATATGTGAATACAGTGCTTGCAAACGATTTGAGTTGTGCTTGATTTCCTGTGTTTTTATCGTAATTATCATAGTAGCTGTAATTTCCTGCTCCTGTTGGTGTGATGGACGAAATGTTGCCATAGCTGTCCATAACAATTACCGCATTACCCTGAGTAAATTGAATGTTGCTTATGCTTCCTTCATTGGAAATGGAGATAACGGTTTTTGGATAGAAGTTGTAATAATAATTCGTGCAAGGTGACTGAGCATTAATGAAAGGGGTGATGAGAATTGTAATAGCAACAATGAGAAAATATTTTTTCATGAAATGAATTTTTGAGCTTAGTGCACGACAATATAAATGCCAAAATAGTTAAAGACTTCCACTCCCGTAAATTTTTCTTAGCAACATTATCTTACGCAATACCATTATTGAGACGAAGGATGGGGAAATCTTAAAATAATTAACAAAATATTTATTTCTATTAATAAATTGAAAGTGTAAATAATTTATACATTTACTTCATCGTATAACTAAATAAATATTTATGAATCTCCCTGAATTATTGGCTACCTACTGGTGGGTAGTGCTTCTTTTATTGATGATTATTTTTTACAAATTCATCCTTCGTGTTTTATTTGGAATGGTGATTATTCCTGAAGATAAAATCGGATTGGTTACTAAAAAGTTTGTGCTTTTGGGTGCCGATAGAGAAATGCCCGACGGTAAAATTATTGCCACCAACGGCGAAGCTGGTTTTCAGGCTAAGACTTTAGCGCCAGGATTGTATTTCTGGAAATGGGTGTGGCAATATGAAGTGTTATTGCAAGGTTTTATTATTATTCCCCAAGGAAAAATCGGATTGGTTTTGGCCAACGATGGAAATGAAATTCCTACCGGAGCAATCTTAGGTAGAAAAGTGGATTGTGATAATTTTCAAGACGCTGAGAAGTTTTTGAAAAATGGCGGACAAAAAGGTCGACAAACAGCTTATATCACCGCGGGTTCCTATAGAATCAACACGCATTTGTTTGCAGTGAGTGTAGTGGAAATGGTGCAAATTCACGAGAGCATGGTAGGTATTGTTACCACGCTGGATGGTGCGCCAATTGAGAACGGACAAATTGCAGGTAAACAAGTGGATGGTCATAATAATTATCAGGATTTCGATTTGTTTTTGAAAAGTGGAGGGAATCGTGGATTGCAGCCGCAAATCATTTTGGCGGGTTCGTACAACATCAATCCATGGGCGGTACAAATTGAAGAAACTCCAATGACTGAAATTCCTATCGGACACGTTGGTGTTGTGATTTCTTATATCGGTTCCGACGGAAAAGATACAAGCGGTGATGAATTCAAGCATGGAAATATTTTTGAAAAAGGATTCAAAGGTGTTTGGAACGAACCTTACGGTCCGGGAAAATATCCTTTGAATAAATACATCATGAAAGTGGAGTTGGTGCCTACTACCAATCTTGTTTTGAACTGGGCAAATGCACGCAGTGAATCGCATAATCTCGATAAAAATTTATCTACCATCACTGTGCGTTCCAAAGATGGTTTCCCTTTCAATTTGGATGTGGCGCAAATCATTCATATTCCTTCTACCGATGCGCCAAAAGTTATCGCGCGTTTTGGTAACATGAACAATTTGGTGTCGCAGGTTTTGGAACCTACTATCGGTAACTACTTCCGTAACTCGGCACAGGACAGCGATGTTATTTCTTTCTTGGGAACTCGTAAAGAAAGACAACAATCGGCGAAAGATCATATCAGAAAAGTATTGGAAGAATACAACGTGAATGCGGTGGATACTTTGATTGGTGATATCGTTCCTCCAGCGTCATTAATGAAAACTTTAACGGATAGAAAAATTGCGCAAGAGGAAGAGTTGACTTTTGAAACGCAGAAAAAAGCACAAGAAAAACGTCAGGGTGTAGAGAAAGAAACTGCCATTGCCGACATGCAAAAGGAAATTGTGAAAGCACAACAATCGGTGGAAATTGCTGAACGCACCGCCAACGCTACTGTTAAGAAAGCGGAAGGAGACGGAGCCAGCGTGAAACTACAAGTGAACGCCGAAGCCGAAGCCACAAAAATGCGTGCGCAAGCTGCAGCAGAAGCTACACGTATGAAAGCTTCTGCGGATTCCGAAGCCACAAAATTAATTGCCAATGCTGAAGCTGAACGTATTTCTGTTACCGGTAATGCGGAAGCGGAGAAAATTCTTGCTATTGGTAAATCCACTGCTTCTGCTTACGAATTGCAGGTTAAAGCAATGGGTGGCGACAACTTTACCAAATACAAAATCACAGAGGAAATTGGTAGAGGACATATTAAAGTAATTCCTGATGTGATGATTAATGGAAATGGCGGAGAGGCCAATCCTATGAATGGATTGCTTGGGTTGAAATTGATGGAGATGATGGATGCAGGGAAGAAGGATAAGGGAGAGGAGAAGAAATAACATCCTGTTTTTTTGATAATGTGCTTTCAGACATGGGTTTCCCTCTCGGAGGAGAGGGGTGCGTAGGATTTGTGTGGTGGCAGGGAGATGGAATAAAAAGAAATTTTTATTTTCACCTCACCTAATTAAACACCATGTCCCTCAGTTATTACAACAAAAATCTAAAAGGTTTTGCCAGATCCTTGCGCCACGATTCTACTTTATCAGAAATCAGATTATGGTCGGAAGTTTTAAAAAATAGTCAAACGGGCTATGCCTTTTTACGACAAAGACCAATAGAAAAATACATCGCGGATTTTCTCTGTAGAAAGCTTAAATTAATAATTGAAGTGGATGGCTATTCTCACAATTTTAAATACGAAGAAGATTTGAAAAGAGATGAAGAGCTTTTGAAATTAGGATATAAAACTTTACGATTTCATGATAGTGAAGTGATGCATGATTTGATGAATGTGGAGAAGACTATTATTTGTGAAATTGAGAAAAGGGAAATAGAATTGGGTGTTGGTCCATCTCCCTCCTCCCCGCAAGGCTAACACACCCCTCTCCTCCGAGAGGGAAGCCCATGCCCGGAAGTTCATACTTGAAAAATGTAATATGATTTTTACTTCAATATCCCCCTACTAATCACCACTTTCTGTATCTCGCTCGTCCCCTCATAAATCTGAGTGATTTTGGCATCACGCATCAAACGCTCCACATGGTATTCTTTCACGAAACCATATCCACCATGAATTTGTACCGCTTCAATGGTAGTGTCCATCGCTACTTTAGAAGCAAATAGTTTTGCCATTGCGCCGGCTTCTGTGTAGTCACCATGTTGATCTTTGAGCCATGCAGCTTTGAGGCAAAGCAAACGTGCGGCATCAATTTGAGTGGCCATATCGGCGAGTTTGAAAGCAATGGCTTGATGATCGGAAATAGGTTTGCCGAATGCTTTTCTTTCTTTGGAATATTGAGTAGCGAGTTCAAAGGCGCCGCTGGCAATTCCTAGAGCTTGTGAAGCGATACCGATTCGTCCGCCGGAAAGCGTACTCATCGCGAATTTAAATCCGAAACCATCTTCACCAATTCTATTTTCTTTTGGAACTTTCACATCGGTGAACATGAGTGAATGTGTGTCGGAACCGCGGATTCCGAGCTTGTTTTCTTTTTTTCCAACTACAAATCCTTCCCATCCTTTTTCAACGATGAATGCATTGATGCCACGGTGGCCCTTGCTTACGTCGGTTTGAGCGATTACTAAATATGTGGAGGCCGAGCTTCCGTTGGTGATCCAGTTTTTGGTGCCGTTGAGCAAATAATAATCTCCTTTGTCGATGGCTGTTGTGCTTTGGGAAGTAGCGTCGGATCCGGCTTCTGGCTCTGATAAACAAAACGCTCCAATTTTTTCTCCTTTGGCCAGAGGTACTAAATATTTTTGTTTTTGTGCTTCGCTGCCATATGTTTCCAATCCCCAGCAAACCAAAGAATTATTCACGCTCATACAAACAGAAACTGATGCATCAATTTTTGAAATTTCTTCCATCGCGAGAACATAAGAAATGGTATCCATTCCCGCACCACCGTATTTAGGATCCACCATCATGCCGAGAAAACCCAGCTCTGCCAGTTTTTTAATTTGTTCTTTGGGGAAAGTCTGATTTTCATCTCTTTCAATAACTCCAGGTAACAATTCATTGCGTGCAAAATCTCTTGCTGCTTGTTGAATCATTTTATGTTCTTCGGATAGTTGTAGGTTCATAAAGTAAATTTAAATCATTAATTTTTCGCAATGGAAAAAACATTTCGTGTTATAGGTTTAATGTCGGGAACATCATTGGATGGTTTGGATATTGCGTATTGTGAATTTACGCAAAACGCCGCCGGTTGGACTTTTACGTCGGGTCCGGGCGTGACCATTTCCTATGATAATTCGCTCAAAGAACAGCTGCAAAACGCTCGTTCTTATACCGGTGAAGACTTAAGCAAGTTACATGTAAACTACGGAAAATGGATGGGTTTGCAGGTGAAAAATTTTATCGACAAAAATAAACTGGAAGTTGATTTTATTTCTTCGCACGGTCACACGATTTTTCATCAACCGGAAATCGGACTCACATTGCAAATCGGCGATTTGAATCACATAGCTTCTGCAACGCAAAAAACAACGATTGGTGATTTCCGTACTTTGGATGTGGCCCTTGGCGGACAAGGTGCTCCGCTGGTGCCAATTGGTGATCAACTGTTGTTTGCTCAATATGATAATTGTTTGAATTTGGGAGGAATTGCCAATGTGTCCTTCAATAGCGGTGATAAAAGAATGGCTTTCGATATTTGTCCGGTGAACATTGTTTTAAATGTTTTGGCCGAACATTTTGGAAAACCATACGATGACGGTGGAAAAATTTCAGCGGAAGGAAAAGTGGATGTTGATCTTTTGAATAGCTTATCTGCCGTGGAATTCAATAAACTTCCTGCTCCAAAATCATTAGGAATTGAATACATTGAAAAAAACTATTTCCCGATTTTAAAAGCATCGGCATTAAGTGTAAATGATCAAATGCGCACTTTTGTGGAATACATTGCTCAAAGTATTGTTGCGAATATAAAACCTGGTTCTTTGCTGGTTACAGGAGGTGGAGCGAAAAATTCCTTTTTAATAGAAAGAATAAAATTCAATTTCAAAAACGGAGAAGTGGTGGTGCCTGAAGCGGCGGTGATTGATTTTAAAGAAGCAATAATTTTTGCCTTCCTGGGCGTACTGAGATATTTGAATTTACCGAATTGCTTGGCAAGTGTGACGGGAGCGAAGCATGATTGTAGCGGTGGAGTGATTATTCAAATCAAATAAATTTCTGAATGCTTTTCTCGTGCTGTGCTTCCCTCTCGGAGGAGAGGGGTGTGATGGAAATGTGCGGTGGCAGGGAGATGGATTAAACAGAAATAATTAATCCATCTCCCTCCTCCCCACAAAAAGCTTTCGCGCCCCTCTCCTCCGAGAGGGAAATCCACTCCCGAAAAACCAAGCGTAAATATGGTTTGTAAAATGTTTTGAGAAAAAACGAATTATATTTTCGCCATTACCCCATCAATCAACGACTCAAAAATCAATCGTCCATCAATGTTGGATAGTTCATCGTCGGCAGCTCTTTCAGGATGAGGCATCATTCCAAATACATTTCTGCCTTTGTTGCAAACACCAGCAATGTTATCTAGAGCTCCATTCGGATTAGCAGCATCGTTGATGTTGCCATCCTTATCGCAATAGCGGAAAATTATCTGATCGTTTTCATTCAATTGCCACAAAGTTTCTTTGTCGGCATAATATCTTCCTTCCTGATGAGCGATAGGAATTTGGTAAGCTCTGTGTTTTTGTAAAGTAGAACAAATGGCTGCGTTGTCGCTTTGAGGCGTAACGAACACATTTTTACAAATAAATTTTTGAGAATTGTTTTGAAGCAATGCTCCTGGCAATAATCCCGATTCGCACAAAATTTGAAAACCGTTGCAAACGCCCATCACATATCCGCCTTTTTCAGCGTGTTTGATGACTTCTTCCATGATGGGAGAGAAGCGGGCAATAGCGCCTGAACGTAGGTAATCACCGTAAGAGAATCCTCCTGGAAGCACTATGAAATCGCAGCCTTTCAAGTCGCGGTCTT
The DNA here is from genome assembly GCA_026390935.1 of Bacteroidota bacterium. Classification (GTDB taxonomy): domain Bacteria; phylum Bacteroidota; class Bacteroidia; order Flavobacteriales_C; genus JAHEZL01. Next base: position 23,460 of record JAPLEZ010000134.1, on the reverse strand, counting down.
TGTGCCACAATGATTCCACCTCATGGCCCAAAATGTTTTTTAAAACATATATCATGTCTTGATCACAGTTGGATCCCGGGAAAGTAATTACGCCAAATTTCATCTGTTTCTGCTTATAAAATTTTTGATGCACAAACTTACGCTAAAAAGTTAAAAGCAGAAAGGCAATTACTTCCTTTTTATCAATGTTTCTTTTACCTTTCCGTAATGATTCTCATTTACACTCCAAAAATAACAAGTAGGGCTAAGTACGCTTTCAATTTGGTGTTCAGGGATATTTATGGAATTAAGTTTGAACTCACTTGTGATAAAGAGAGCTATTTGGCTCATGCAGGAGCAAAATTAACATACAGTAACCAGCCTTTTACAGATGAATTGTTCATACAATCAAAAGGTTTGTTGTTTGAAACGGGGATCATTGATCAGGACATTTCGGTTTTCAATTGGAAGGACACCAAAGCTTTTTTTTCTGTTGGTCCGAAGTCGGCTTTGCCCTTCGATATTTTTTCGGCAAGTTTTTTTCTAGCGAGTCGCTACGAAGAATATTTGCCCCATATTCGGGATGTTTACGATCGTTTTGATGCTCAGGCCAGTTTAGCGTACAGCTACAATTTTTTGCATCAGCCGGTAGTGAATAAGTGGGCGCTGCATTTAAAAGAAGCGCTTTTGCTAAAATATCCTCAGCTTGTTTTTCCGGCTAAAAAATACCGTTTCATTTCGTCTATCGACGTTGACAACGCATATGCATATCTGGAAAAAGGATTCATTAGAACTTTGGGCGGATTTTTAAAGTCGCTTTCTACCTTCGATATGAAGGGTTTTAAAGAAAGATTGAAAGTGCTCACCGGTGCTGAAAAAGATCCTTATGATACCTATGAATTTCAATTGGAATTGCAAAAAAGTACAATCTGGAATACTTGTATTTTCTGTTGTTGGGCGATTATGGTGTGAACGACAAAAACATTTCTGTAGAAAGTAAAAAGTTCCGATCGCTCATTAAATCTTTGGCGGATTATGCGCAGGTAGGAATTCATCCTTCTTTTGGTTCCAACGGAAATCCTGTGCAATTGGCAAAGGAAGTCTCCCGTTTGCAAGGTGTGATTAATAGAGAAGTATTTAAGAGTCGACAACATTTTTTGAAAATTTCTCTGCCCGATACTTACCGCAATTTAATTGAGCTGGATATTCAGGAAGATTATACTATGGGTTACGCATCCGACTATGGTTTTAGAGCCGGATTGTGCACGCCGTTTTTCTTTTACGATTTGGATTTGGAAGTGGAAACTTCATTAAAAATATATCCTTTCGCCATCATGGAAGGGACTTTGAAATACTATCAAAAAATTCCGCCAGAAAGAGCGATGGAGCATTATAAAGCCATTATCGATCAGGTGAAAGCGGTCAACGGAATTTTTATTTCCTTGTGGCACAATGATTCCATGAACGACAGAGGAATTTGGAAAGGCTGGCGCAAAGTATATATCGATATGGTGGAATACGCGAAGGCCAATGGAAATTAAATACCTCGAAAATAAAAACATCGACAAACATAAATGGGATGCTTGTGTTCAGCAAAGCATTCAACAACTGCCCTATGCCTATAGTTGGTATTTGGATGAGTTGTGCGAAAACTGGGACGGCATTGTAGTAGGCGATTATGATGCTATTTTTCCTTTGCCGTGGAATAAAAAATTCGCTATTAAATATGTTTACCCGCCGTTTTTTATACAGCAATTGGGCTTGTATTCAAAGTCGCAGACAGATGAAAATATTTTGATTGAAGTTTTGAAAATCGCAAATTCAAAATTTAAGTTTTTAGAGTATTATTTGAATTCCTTCAACGGATTGAAAGCTTCAGGATTGACTACAGAGCGAGTGAATTACGAATTGAATTTGTCGTGTTCTCATGACGAAATTAAAAAAGGTTATTCCGAAAATTGTCGACGCAATATTAAAAAAGCACAGCAAAAAGGATTGACTGTTGTTGATGCTCCAAAGGCTTTGGAAGTGATTAATTTATTCCAAGCTGAAAAAGGAAAAAGTATTAAAGCATTATCCAAAAAAGATTATATCCGCTTTGAGGAATTGATGGATGTTTGTGATTACAAAGCTATACTGAAGGTAAAACATGTTTTGCTAAACGGAGAGGTTTGCGCCGGTGCCTGCTTTTTAAAAACAGCAGAAAAAATTATTTTTCTTTTCTCAGGAAACAATGAAGCAGCGCGTAATTCAGGGGCTATGCCTTTTTTGATCGACAGTGTTATTCAAGAATACAGCGGACAAAAACTAATCTTCGATTTTGAAGGATCCAACGATGAAAATCTAGGAAGATTTTATCAGAGTTTTGGAGCGGTGAATCATCCTTATTTGTTTGTGAAAATAAATCGACTAGGTTTTCCCTTGAAGTTGTTGAAGAGGTAGCACTCAGGCTCAGCGCGCTGTAATTTCACACGCTCCGCTAAGTTTTCAACTTAGCGGAATCTTTTCTTGAAGCTTTCAGCTACTAGATTAACTTGAAAATATTGAATGAAGAGAAGCTGAAAGCTTCAAGAAAAGATTCCGTCCAGTTACGCTTCGCTAAACTGAACGGAGTGTGCGTGGAAGTACTAGGCTAAAATTAAAACAACCCGTTAATCTCCGCGTCAATCTTAGTAATGATTTTTCCTAAATCTTCTTTGTTCTCAGGGAAGTTGTTGTTGTCAACATCAATGATTAAGAGTTTTCCTGAAGTGTAAGTAGAGATCCATGCTTCGTAACGTTCGTTCAAACGTGTGAGGTAATCCAAACGGATGGCTGCTTCATATTCGCGACCTCTTTTTTGAATTTGGTTTACTAAAGTTGGAACACTTGCACGCAGGTAAATTAATAGGTCTGGTGCTTGTATCAAGCTATTGCAAAGGTTGAATAAATTGGAGTAAGTGGTGAAATCACGCTTGATCATTAAGTTCATGGCGTGCAGGTTGGGCGCAAAGATGTACGCATCTTCATAGATGGTTCTGTCCTGAATAACGCTTTTTCCTGTGGCTCTGATTTCCTGAATTTTACTGAAACGACTGTTCAAAAAGTAGATTTGCAGGTTGAAAGACCAGCGTTGCATGTCTTCGTAAAAGTCGTTCAAATAAGGATTGTCATCTGCATCTTCGTAGTGAGCCTCCCATCCGTAATGCTTTGCGAGCATTGAGGTGAGTGTAGTTTTTCCTGATCCGATATTTCCTGCTACAGCTACATGCATATGATGAATTTTTGAAATTTAAGCCAGCGGCTAAATTAAGGGATTAATTTATAAATATGAAGGCTATCGGCATTAAGAATGTAGAGTTTTTTTTCTGTGATGCTGAAGTCGGTCATGGTGGAGTCGGAATATATTTTAAACAATTCCAATGTTTCTTTATTTAAAGTAAAGATATCGTTGTTTCTGCGAAAGGTAATGAAATTCTCGATGACATTGAATTTACTGATGTTTGCTTCGGGAATTTTGCGAATGAATGCGCCGTAGTTATCAAAAACAAAAATTCCTTTTTCAGGGTCATTGAGGTAGAGTCCATTGTTTCTTTCCAGCATTTGTGTAGGTGAAAATGATTCGCCGATGATGCGCTGAATATTTAAAATTTCCACATCCACCTTTGAGGAGGAATTAATTTTCACCAGCTTGTCTTGTTTTACATCATACACCCAAATGCCGTTGTTCATGGATTTGCAAACCACTTCGGCCTGATCCAATCCGAAATCCATGAGTTGGATGCTACCCGCTTCCGCAAGGAAATTATCGAGAAAGGAGATGAGAGAAAGGTCTTTGTAAAAAACCAACACTTTCATAGGATCGCCAGCATCAATGTGTGTGATGCTTCCCGATCGTTTTAAGCTGTAGGTGAAGTTGAGGTTGTTTTGTGAACTGGTTTTCCAAATAGAAATTTGATTGCTGATGTAATAATTTTCTACAGGATCGGTGTACAATTTGGAACCTTGTGTTTTAATGGATTTTTCAAGTGCGATTTTATTCATGCGTGAGGTATCGGCAGAAAAAATAGAGTCATTGGTAGATTTTTCAGCGCTCAGTTTTGAGCCGGCGGTGAACCCGCAGCCCATCACTATGGCTAAAATACCGACAAACAACAGAAACTTTGACATCATTGCAACATGAATTTTTTTATTTCTTCCACAAACACTCTGTCGTTGGATAAGCGCGGTATTTTATTTTGTCCGCCCAATTTATCTTTGCTTTTAAACCATTTGTAAAAAGTGCCGCGTTCAACTACAATTACTTCTGGTTTTTGAAGGACCATGTTTTTGTAGCGCTTTGCTTCGTAATCGGAATTTAGCGTTTTTAAAGCATTGTCTAAACTTTCGGTGAAATAATTTAAATCGCCGGGTGCTTCTTCAAACTCTACTATCCATTCGTGCGCACCAGATCCTTCTTTCATAAATACGGGAGCAGCAGTGTAGTCGTTGATTTTTACTTTTAGTTTTTCGCAAACTATTTGCATGGCTTTTTCCACGTTGTCAATCATGAGTTCTTCGCCAAAAGCGTTGATGCAATATTTGGTTCTGCCTAAAATAATAAAGCGGTAGGGATTTACAGAAGTGAATTTAATGGTGTCGCCCAGCATATATCGCCAGAGTCCGGCGTTGGTGGAGATGACCATTGCGTATGCTTTGTTGACTTCTACTTCATTCAATGGTAGCGCTTTTGGTTGTTCTTTGTCGATTTCGTTGATTGGAATAAATTCATAAAAAATTCCATGATCAATAAGTAACAAAAGGTCGCGTACTTTATTTTCCAACTGCACGCCAAAATATCCTTCCGATGCATTGAAGGTTTCGGTGTATTTCATTTTTCCCGACGGAAAAAATTTGTTGTATTGTTCAATATACGGATCAAATTTTACGCCGCCATGCATGAACATTTCAATGTTTGGCCATACTTCTTCGATGTTGGATTTCCCTGTTTTTTCCAAAACACGTTTGAGTAAAACCATGGTCCAGGAAGGAACTCCTGAAAGTGTTGTGATGTTTTCTTTAATGGCAATGTCCGCCATTCGCTCCAGTTTTTCTTCCCAGTTGCCGAGGAGGGCAGTTTTTTTATCCGGACTCCTTCTTGCGTTGATCCAAAAAGGCAGATTGTCAATGATGATGGCCGATAGGTCGCCCACATAGCTTTTTTCATTCAGCTTATTTATTTCATGACTGCCCCCCATGAAAAGGCATTTTCCTTCAAAAATTTTTGCCTTTTTAAACTCATTGCAATAGATGGAAAGCATGTCTTTACCACTTTTGTAATGGCCATCTTTAAGAGCTTCTGTACTTACTGGAATGAATTTACTTTTGTCGTTGGTAGTGCCTGATGAACGAGCAAACCATTTGATTTCACCAGGCCACAAAATGTTTTTTTGTCCCTGTAATGTTTTGTTGATAAAAGGAAAAATATCTTCGTAGGAATGCAGCGGAATCGTGTTGCGAAATTGTTCGTAAGAGTAAATGTTTTTGAAATTGTATTTTTTACCAAACTCTGTATTTTGGGCGGTATCCAGCAATTCCTGCAAACATGTTTTTTGAACCTCGTGAGGATGGTTCATGAAAAATTCTACCCGCTGAAAGCGTTTTTTAAGTTGCCAGGTTATGATAGAATTGTTAATCGACATGTGCAGCGCTAAGGTAATATTATTATTCTATGATAATTTCACCCGGCAAACGGGTTTGAATGCCCTTCATGGATTGCATTTGGCGCAATAAATTCATGATGGCCGAATAATGTGTTTTTAGCTCTGCACTCTCGCTGATAGTTTTTTGAATTTCAAGAGAGGAAATATCTTTCACTGCTTCTGCGAGATTGAATTCTTGTTTTGGAAAAGACTTGATTTCGTAATTTTTTAATTTTGCTTTTTGCGCTGCAATTGCAATGGCGTCATCCAATCCGCCAAGCGCATCAACGAGTCCGATTCTTTTTGCATCAATTCCCGACCATACTCTTCCTCTTCCTAAACTGTCGGCCATTTCAATAGTAATGTTGCGTCCTTTGGCTACGCGCTCTTTGAAAACGCCGTAAACCAATGCGATTTCTTTTTGAATGATTTCTTTTTCTTTGGCGCTTATTTCGCGGTTGATTGCTGGGAAATCCGAGTGTTTGTTGGTTTGCACGCCGTCAAACGTAACACCAATTTTATCTTCAAAAAGTTCACGCATGTTGAACATCATTCCAAAAACACCTATAGAACCCGTGATGGTGTTGGGTTGCGCAACAATAGCATCGGATTTGCAAGCAATGTAATATCCACCCGACGCAGCCACATTTCCCATGGAAATCACCACTGGTTTTATCTTTTTGATGAGCTCTATTTCTCGCAAAATATTTTCAGAAGCTTGCGCGCTTCCGCCTGGTGAGTTGATGCGAATCACTAGGGCTTTGATGCTGCTGTCTTCTCGTATTTTTTTTAGTTCCGACATAAACGTCACATCTCCAATTTGTTCTTTTCCACCTTTTCCATCTACAATTTCTCCTTCAGCATACAACACGGCGATGCCCGATTTTTTATTTTCAGAGTTTTCTAATTCAATAGGCGTTTTGGTTTTAAGATAAGCGGAAAAGGCCACCAGTGGCTGTTTTTTGCTGGATGCCTTAACGATTTGCGCTTCCACTTGGTCGCGATAGTAAATGCCGTCGATCAAATGATTTTCTAGCGCCTGGTGAGCATTGAGCAATACCAAACTATCGGCGATGTGATTCAATGCTGCAATATTTGATTTTCTACTTTTCGAAATTTTAGTCAGCACATCATTCCATATCGAATGAATAAGCACTGAAGATTGTTCTTCACTGGCTGCACTCATAGAGTCTAGCTCAAAGGGCTCTATAGCGCTTTTGTATTTTCCTTGTCGAAAAATTTCTGGCTTCACACCCAGCTTAGCGAGTAGGTTTTTAAAAAATAGATATTTCATTGATAAACCCTTAAATTCAATACCGCCCTGTGGATTCAACCAGATGGAATCGGCGCAAGAAGCAAGGAAATATTCGCTTTGCGAATAACCATTACTATAACTGTATACTTTTTTTCCTGATTTTTTAAAGTTGATCAATTCGTTGCGCAGTTCTTCAATGTTTGCAATTCCGCTGGACAAACCTGAAAAATCAAGTAACACACCTTTTACCAAAGGATCTTGTTTCGCATAAGTTAGTCCTTCTTTGATTTCTTCTAAAGACGGAGCAGTGTTTTGATCTCCAGCAATGATCGTCTGAATGGGATTGTTGTTTTTTCTTTCTGCAATGTTGCCTTGCAAATGCAATTTCAAAAATACGGGTTCGCTAATGCTCACTTGATCTTTGTCTTCGGAGAGTGATGAAAATATTCCGCCAATTATAGCAATGATGATAATTAGGAATATTATGGAATAAACGATTTTACCTACAAGATAGGCTAGTAGGCCTCCCCAGAATGTTGTTTTAAAACTCATATTTTTTCTTTGCGTCAAAAATATCTCTTTTTTGTTGTTTCTCGACTACCTTAGTCGCCGAAATGAAAAAAGAGCTATTTCTTTTATTGGGGACTAATCTTGGAAACAGAGAAGAAAATCTATCCAAGGCTCGTAATTGCATACAAACTGAGCTTGGGGGAATTATAAAAGTGTCGTCTGTTTATGAAACCGAACCTTGGGGATTCAGTAGTGAATTACAGTTTTTGAATCAGGTGATTAAAATTGCGTGTGATTTGGAACCGTATGAAATTTTGGAGAAAATTAAATTCATGGAGGCACTTGTAGGTCGCGTTAGGAGTGGATTTGAAGGTTATTCTTCTCGCGTAATTGACATAGATGTTTTGCTGTATGGAAGTGAGGTTGTTAATACTGCAGAGTTAATAATTCCACATACAAAGCTTGCAGATCGCTTATTTGCTTTGATACCTTTAGTTGAAATTGATGGAAACGTTCAACATCCGATTTTAAAAAAATCAATGCTTGAACTGTTAGGGGAATGCGGGGACTCATTGCAAGTAAGTATATATATAGAAAAAAAAACGTGAATGTTTTGTAAAAAATAAAACATTCTTTATTATTGCACTCAAATTAACAGGAATACTAAATTATTCAAACCATGAAATTCAAATCACAAATAACTTTAGGCTTAGCAGCAATGATCGGCTTAAATTCGTTATCAGCTCAGGTTGATACAACTAAGAAAGCTTCTTTCTTGGATAAACTATCCGTAGGAGTTAACGTTGCATCAGTATTAACTTACACTGATATCAAACAATATAATTTAGGAGTTGCATTGAAATATCACAGCGAACAAGGATGGGGAGCTGGTGTGAATGCGATGTATACTTTTTCTCCTGTTTTTGCTTTGCAGGGACAATTGAACTGGGGAGATTTCCATGGTTCAAACAGACAAAAAAACATGTATTTTGATGGTGGATTCATTGAGCCTACATTGAACGTTCATTTGAATTTAAGCAATATGTTCTTCCCTACAAAGGTTGGGAAAAGCAAATTGACTTCTTATGCATACCTAGGTTTAGGTTTGAACTCATTCAGAAGTACACTTCATGAATTAAAAACTAATAAACTAATTGCTTATCAGGGTTATTCAGATTTAAACTGGACTAAAGACAAAGCAACGAGAGAAGTTGTTTTTCCAGTTGGTTTTGGTTTGAAATACAAAATAAACAGCCACCTTGGCATTACATTAGAATCAAGTGTTAGATACTTAAACACTGATAAATTTGATGCTATTGTTTTAGGAACAAGAAAAGACAGCTACACATATTCATCTTTAGGAGCGGTTTATAGCTTCAGTGGAAAAGCTCAAGTAACTGATGCTTCTGCAATGGAAGAAAAATTAGCTGCGGTTAGTGAGTTGATTGACGGATTTGGTGACAAAGACGGTGATGGAATTGCTGATAAATATGACAAAGACAACAATACTCCTAAAGGAGCTAAAGCATACGGTGACGGTACTTCAGTTGATACTGATGGTGACGGTGTACCTGATTACATGGACCAAGAGCGTTTCTCTGCAAATGGTGCTAAAGTGAACGAAAATGGTGTTGAGGTTGATGCTGACGGTGACGGTGTAGGTGATAGCAGAGACTTGGAGCCAAACACTGCTAAAGGTGCTCAAGTAGATGCTAAAGGTGTTACTATCCAAACTGGTGGAAGTGCGATTGCTCCTGCGAAAACTGACGGAGGTTCTGCATACCAACCATCTGGTTTACCATCTATCTACTTCCAGGTTAACTCTACAGTAGTTGAATACAACAACTACCCTGCAATGACAACTATCGCTCAGGCTTTGAAAGCTAATCCGAAGTTGAAACTGGTAGTAGTTGGTCACGCAGATAACGTAGGTTCTCCTGAATACAACAAAAAATTAGCTCTTAAACGTGCTGAGGCGGTTGTAAATCACTTAGTGAAAGTTTACGGAATCGACAAAGCGAGATTGGTTACTGATTCTAAAGGAAACGCAGATGTTCTTACTAAAGGTAATGGATCTATCGTTGACAGAAGAGTTGACTTCTCAATCGGAAAATAATAGTCGAAGAATAATTTAGCAAGAACGCCTCTGGGAAACCAGGGGCGTTTTTTGTTTTACTCCATACGTCATTGTGAAATGCACACTTGCTCCGTGAAGTTTAGCATTTGATATTAAGAGGAAAAGCCATAGACAATGGCTTTGGTGTTTTGACTTCGCGGAATCTTTTATTGAGGCTTTCAGCCTCATTTCTTTTACTTTTTCCTTGATGAAAAAGTAACAAAAAATCAAGAGCTAAGAGATGCTGCCAACGCACTAAAGCCTTTCGCACGCTCGCCTCTTAGCTCGGGCCTGCGCACGAAGTTAGCGGCCCATTCTTTGAAGTGCATTTTTGAATATGTTTAGCAGGTGGTGCACTTCTCCCTTTGAAAAAAGGGAGAGTGTGTTGGGATGCTGTGCGATGGCAAGAGGGATTTTACAAGGTGCGCATCTTCACAAACAAATCCCAAATCAATATTCCTGCGCAAACAGAAACATTCAATGAATGCTTTGTGCCCAATTGAGGAACTTCTATGCAATAATCACTTTGGTTGATTACATCCTGACTCACACCTTCAACTTCATTGCCTAATACAATGGCATATTTTTCTCCTTTGTTGGGTTGGAAATCGTTCAGGTAAATCGGATTCTCCACTTGTTCTATAGATATGATTTTGAAGTGCTCTTTTTTGAGTGCTTCCACAGCATCACTGATGTTTTCAAAGTGCTTCCAGTTCACTGATTCTGTTGCGCCCAAAGCTGTTTTTTGAATTTCACGATGTGGTGGAGTGGCTGTGATGCCACATAAATAGATGCCTTCCAGTAAAAATGCATCGGCTGTTCGGAATATAGCGCCAATGTTATTCAAGCTTCTAATGTTATCTAAAATAATGACGATCGGCGTTTTTTGTGCTTGTTTGAATTCTTGTACCGACATGCGGTTCAATTCATCCATGGATAATTTCTTCATAAATGTTAATATTATATGACTGCTATTTCCTTCATTACCTACCTACTTTGCTAAATTTACTTTGTAATCCCATTGTATTTTGACTGAGCAGCTGACCAAAGATAAAAATGAAACGCCATTAATGAAGCAATACTATGGCGTCAAGGAAAAGTATCCTGACGCCCTAGTGCTTTTTCGTGTTGGGGATTTCTATGAAACCTTCAATGAAGATGCTGTCAAGACTTCCAAAATTCTTGGAATTGTATTGACCAAGCGTTCCAATGGCACTGCTTCAGAAGTTGCGTTGGCGGGCTTTCCACATCATTCCCTGGAAACATATTTACCTAAGCTGGTGAAAGCCGGACAGCGTGTTGCCGTGTGCGATCAGCTGGAAGATCCTAAAATGACTAAAACCATTGTAAAACGTGGTGTTACCGAAGTGGTGACTCCCGGTGTTGCCATGAGTGATAAAGTATTGGATCATAAAAGCAATAATTATTTAGCCAGCGTTTGCATTGATAAAAACAGAGCTGGCTTGGCGCTCGTTGATATTAGCACAGGAGAATTTTACGTGACCGAAGGAGAATTTGGATACATCTCCAAAACATTAAATAGTTTTTTACCCAAAGAAGTTCTCTTTCAAAAAAATAAATTGCAACGCTTTACCGAGCTTTTTGGTGGACGATACTACACCTACGGTTTGGAGGATTGGGTGTATGGAACTGATTATGCGAAGGAACAAATTCAAAAGATTTTTGAGACCGATAGTTTAAAAGGTTTTGGCATTGAAAAGGAGCCTTTGGCGGTAACTGCCACTGGTTCTATTATTCACTATTTGCATTTCAATCAACAAGACAAACTCGCGCACATCAATAAAATTTCCAAGATTGTAAGCGATGATTTTGTGTGGCTGGATCCTTTTACAATTCGCAACTTGGAGTTGGTGTATTCAGCCAATCCCGGAGCCATAACGCTTTTGGATGTAATTGATCAAACACTTACACCAATGGGCGGTAGAATGTTGCGCAAATGGATGGTACTTCCTTTGAAGGACAAAGATAAAATCACTTATCGTCACGCTCTCGTTGGACATTTGTTGGAAAACAAAGATGCTGCTGATGAAATAAGAAAGATCTTATCAAGCATTTCTGATATTGAGCGTATCGCTTCTAAAATTGCGATGGGACGGGTTTCTCCACGTGAAATATGGAATTTGAAATATTCATTGCAGTGCATTGAAAAATTAAAATCCTTCAATGATTCAGCCAACATTGAATTTAAAATTTTGTTGGATGAGATGGATGCGCTTTCTGCTTTTGTACAAAAAGTTGAAAAGGTTTTGTATCCTGACGCACCTTCTATTGTTGGCAAAGGACGGTTGATTGCTGATGGCGTGCACGCTGAGCTGGATGAGTACAGAAAACTATCTACCGATTCAAAAAATTACTTGCTCGAAGTTCAGCAACGGGAGAGCGAAAGCACAGGTATCAGCTCTTTGAAAATTGCTTTTAATAATGTTTTTGGTTACTACATAGAAGTTCGAAACACACATAAAGACAAAGTTCCCGAAACATGGATTCGCAAGCAAACACTGGTGAATGCTGAACGATATATTACTGAGGAACTCAAAATTTTTGAAACAAAAATTTTAGAAGCGGAAGATAAAATCAACGGAATTGAATTTGCTTTATTCAACGAATTGGTGTCGAATGCTGCCGATTACATTGTGGCTTTACAAAGGAATTCTGATTTAGTGGCCACGCTGGATTGCCTGTCGGGCTTTGCAAAGCAAGCTTTGGATTACGATTATGTTCGTCCGGAAGTTGATGATTCATTGATCATTGATATCAAAGACGGAAGACATCCGGTGATTGAAAAAAATCTGCCGGTTGGAGAAAAATATGTGGCTAACGATATTTATCTCGATGACCAAATGCAGCAAATCATCATGGTTACCGGTCCGAACATGTCGGGAAAATCTGCTTTGCTGCGTCAAACAGCATTGATTGTTTTAATGGCGCAAATTGGTTCTTATGTTCCGGCAAAGCAGGTGAAAATGGGAGTGGTTGATAAAATTTTCACACGTGTTGGCGCATCGGATAATATTTCAACGGGCGAATCTACCTTCATGGTAGAGATGAATGAAACAGCAAATATTCTCAATAATTTGTCGGAGCGCTCCTTGATTTTGCTGGATGAGATTGGTAGAGGCACTAGCACTTACGATGGAATTTCCATCGCCTGGTCCATTGCCGAGTATTTGCATGAATATCCTTTGTTTAAAGCGAAAACACTCTTCGCTACCCATTACCACGAGTTGAATGAAATGACGAATATTTTTTCGCGCATTAAAAACTTCAATGTATCGGTAAAAGAAATTGAGGGCAAAATAATTTTCCTGCGAAAACTAGCGCAAGGTGGAAGTGAACATAGCTTTGGTATTCATGTGGCGAAACTGGCTGGATTGCCGAAGTTGGTAATATCCAATGCCAATGCAGTTTTGGAGCGTTTAGAGAAACAGCGTGAAGGAGGAAATGATTTGCGTGAAAAAATAAAACCCGATGCAACTTCAGGAATGCAATTGAGTTTTATTCAGCTGGATGATCCTGTGTTGGAAGAAATTCGCGATGATTTAACGCGCTTGAATATTAATACGCTTACTCCAGTGGAAGCATTGATGAAGTTGAGTGAAATTAAAAAGAGATTGGGGAACTAAAAAAAACGAAGTAGTTTCACAATGCCTGTAAATACTACAAGGCAGATTAAAATGTAAATCAAAATTCGCGACGCTCCTTTAAAAATTTTCGGATTGTTTTTTATGTCTTTACGGTAAGCGAAAATTAATCCGCCAATAAAAGCCACAACAAAAAATAAAATAAAGTAAAGTCTGCCTTCAGTGAACATGCATTAAAGGTAAGTTCAAAATAAGTTATCACAAAATGTTTTTATCTTGAGGTCGAATTCTTTTAACTCGTTTCTATGTTTACGCAAATTATTTCAAAGAAATATCTCCGAACGTTAACGGTGTTGCACGGTGCATTGGTGCTTGGACAGCTTTTGTTTGCTGGTATTGCCTTGTTGGCGTTAAACGGCAGAGCAATGGATTCTGAAAAGGATGATATCAATAATATGTTTCTCGTTATGGCTCTGTTGGTTGTTGGAGGAGCAATAGGTATGGGGACTTTTTTATTCAAAACTAAGTTGAAGGAAATACAGCAAAGTAACAATCTGAGGCAGAAACTGGGTGATTATTCTACTGCGTTGATTATTCGATTTGCTATGCTGGAAGCGGCTTCTATATTTTGTGTAGTGGCGTATTTCTTTACTTGTAATTTCATTTTTATCGGATTGGTATTGGTGCTTGTTGCAACGTTCGTCGTTCTTCGACCTACGAAAGCCAATGTTTTACGGGATTTGGAATTGGCTTAAAATTCATCAATGAATTTAATTTACTACATACTTCATCGTTTGGTTAAAATCACTTTGCCCTTGTATTACCGCAGGGTGAATGTTTCTGGTACAAAAAATTTGCCTTTGGATAAGCCAGTTTTATTAGCGGTGAACCATCAAAATGCATTTTTGGATGCAGTGCTTGTAGTGTATCAAATGAATAAGCAGGCCTATTTTTTGGCGCGATCCGATGCTTTTAAAAATCCTATAGTTGGAAAAATTTTAAAGGGATTGAATATAGTGCCCATTTACCGAGCACAAGACGGTACTGGAGTAAAAAACAATGGTGAAGTGTTCACTTGGTGTTATCAAACGCTTGCCGAAAATAAGTGGGTTTTGATTTTTCCCGAAGGCACTTGTGAACCGCACAAACACATGTTTCCTTTGAAAAAAGGTATGGCTCGAATTGCCTTGGGCGCAGTAGAAAAATATCCCAATTTAGATTTGCACATTGTGCCTGTAGGATTGAATTATTCGGATCATATGGGTTTTCGTTCCGACGTGTGGATTGATTACGGCGAGCCTATTTCGGTGCAAAAGGTAGCTCGGGAATACTCGGGTTCGGGCGATAGAATTAATGTGCTCACAGCACTTGTTGAAGCGGAATTGCGCACAATGGTTTTGCATTTGGAAAAAGAAGGTTACGAGGAATCAGATAAAACCATGCGAAGAAATATTGCTGCGTTGGAACCCTTGTCGGGAAAGCATTTGGTGGAGATTGAAAAATCAAAATTGAACAGCGAAAGGGCACCAAAAAGAAAATTTCAATGGATCAATGATGCACTGTCCTTTCCTTTGTTGCTCGTTCATCGTCCTTTGTATTTTCTCATTGATAAACTAGCTGAGAAATTAACGGGAAGAGATGAGTTTTTTCCCTCTGTGAAATATGGATTTTGCACTTTGTTTTTTCCGGTTTACTGGATGGTACTTTCTTTTGTTGTTGTGCAAGCGTTGAGTTTACCTTGGCTTGCAGCCTTTGCAGTTTGGGTTGTTTTTCCTGTGAGTTTGTGGGCGGGATTGAAAGTAAAAAAGGTTTAGTTTTTAAATCCTCCTTGCCATCACACCAAAAGCCTTCGCACTCCTCCTTTTCCAAAGGAGGAAGTCAGTTAGTTGCCCTTTCGTTTGAAAAGTTTAGCACAAGTATGGATGGGGAATGCTCTTCTCCCTTTGATAAAAGGGAGAGCGTGAAGGCTTATGGTGTGAGGGGAAGAGGGATTTTTTGAAATTACCAGAGCCAAATTTATTTTAAACAAGGTTACTCCAAGCAATAATTTGCATGACTATAACAATCACTACTATTACTGCAATAGCGATTAAAATTTTATTGAAATTCGTGATTACTTCTTATAAAGCGTGCCCGCCTTATCATTCGCTAAAATTATTCCTTTGATCATAGCAGAGCTAAATCCTTGGTGCTCCATCTCGTTTAATCCGGCGATAGTGCATCCTTTAGGAGAAGTTACTTTATCAATTTCATCTTCAGGATGTGATTCGTGTTGGTGCAACAATTCTGCAGCACCACGAGCTACTTGCACTGCCATTTTTAATGCGTCGTGAGAGTGAAAACCTATTTCTGTTCCGCCTTGAGATGCAGCACGGATAGATCTTAAGAAGAACGCTACTCCACAGGCACAAAGCGCTGTTGCAGCAGTCATCTGACCTTCGTCGATAGTTACAGTTTCGCCTACAGTGTTGAACAATTCGGTGGAGATATCAATGTATTTTTTATCGTTGTTGGTGGCAGCAAGGCAAGTCATGGATTGCTGAATGGCAATAGCCGTGTTCGGCATTGCAATTACCACAGGGATTTTAGCATTTAAATATCCTTTGATGTCGCTGGAGGTTACTCCTGAAATCAAAGAGATAATGAATTGTGAACTTACATCTACTGAGCTTTTAATGTCGTCGAGAACATTGTTTACTTGCTGAGGAAGCACTGCTAGTACAATTGCATCGGCACCTTTGATGGCTTCGGCATTGTCTCTGGTTGCAGGGAATCCTTCGGCCTGTATGGCTTCAACGTTACGAAGCATTCTTCGGGTGAGGGTAATTTGTTCAGGTTTGAATTTTCCAGATTTAACTAATCCGCGTGCAAAGGCTAAACCCATGTTTCCGCCGCCCAGAATTGCAATTTTATTGATTGAAGCCATATTGATAAATTTTGAGCGGTAAATTTAATAAAATAGCAATACACTTTATAATTTAGTGAATACCGCCGTGAGCGTGTCGGTTTCGTTACCATCATCAACAGTATATTCGAAATTGAGTTTGGTAGTGCTAATTTGTGTGCCGCTTCCTTGAATTACATTGGATTGAACGCTTTGCGCTGGAATATTGATGGCGCTCACGTTTACCGTGCTGATAGTGGCATACACACTATTGTTCACTCCTAATTTGGTGAAATTGTAAAGATGAATTCGGCCGGTCAATGCGGTGTCTTTTTTGATAGTTACTGTGAATTCTGAGGTAGGGATGAGTTTGCTGGTTTGCACGCATTTCCAAGAACCGATAAAATCTTGACGGATGTCGTTATTGATGTAATCGTCTTCAGGCTGACAAGCGGCGAGAAATATAACGCTGAATATTACTAGTAGTGCTATTAGAGCTTTCATTATTTTGAGTTTTTAGTTTCTTTTTTAAATCCGTAAGGGCAATGTCTGCAGCCCGATTTGCAACAGTGTCCTCTCTTCAACAGATATTTTGCCGTAAATACCCGATAGCCATTCTCCCAATAAAAGTCATCAGGCTCCAACGGATTTTTACTTTCAAATATTTCGCTCAATGGAATGTTTATTTGCGGTAAATTTACAAATATATGTTGTTGCAACCATTAGGAATTTTCAATGAAAATGTTTCGCTTGATATTTTGCGGGAAGATTTACGGCATCCTTTTGTGTCGGGAAATAAATGGTGGAAACTCAAGTACAACCTGGAAGAAGCAAAACGATTGAAGGTGTCAGCAATTGTGACTTTTGGAGGAGCGTACTCCAACCATTTGTCGGCAACGGCTGCAGCGGGAAAGGAGCACAACATTAAAACAATTGGATTGGTGCGGGGAGAGGAACTCGATGGCGAAAATTCCACTTTGCGCTTTTGCAAGCAGCAGGGAATGGAACTGCATTTTTTGTCGAGAGCGGAGTATCGTTCAAAGGATATTTCTCGTTTTTCTTTTTCTGATGTGTATGTGATTCCTGAGGGAGGTTCCAATAAATTTGGTGTTCAGGGCTGTACTGAAATGTTGGCTGGCGTTGGTGAAAAATATGATTTCATTGTTTGTGCTTGTGGTACGGGAGCAACTTTAAGTGGATTGATTTTATCGGCTTTGCCCCATCAAAAATTGATTGGCATACCAGTGCTAAAAGGTGGTGGTTTTTTAAATGAAGAAATTGAGAATCATTTGTCTTCTTTTGGAAACACCAATAAAAACTGGGAATTGGCGTTGAATTATCATTGTGGTGGTTATGGAAAAATAAGTGATGAGCTGGTCAGTTTTATTCGAATGATGAAAGAGAAACATGATCTTCCTTTAGATGGAATTTACACTGGAAAAATGTTGATGGGTGTAATGGACTTGCTTTCAAAAAATTATTTTCCAAACAACAGCAAAGTGCTGCTGATTCACAGCGGTGGCTTGCAGGGCAATGAAGGTATCAAAGAGAGATTTGGCATTGACTTGTCAAAATAATTAACTTTATAAGCATGAAGTTGTACTTGTTAGCAGTCTTTATTCTCATTCAAAGTTTCGCTTTTGCGACCATCACTCCCGAGCAATATATTGAGTTGTATAAAGACGATGCAATAAAGGAAATGTACGAATATGGCGTTCCGGCCAGCATTACCTTGGCTCAAGGCATGTTGGAGTCAAATTACGGAAACAGCATTTTAGCTCAACAAGCCAATAATCATTTTGGAATTAAATGTCATTCTGATTGGACTGGCGCAACTTACCACATGGATGATGATTCTAAAAATGAATGTTTCAGAAAATACAATGATGTGCTGGAGTCGTATAGAGATCATTCTGTTTTTTTGAAAACCCGTTCGCGCTACGCTGCTTTGTTTGCTTTGAAAATTACCGACTATCAAGGCTGGGCCGCTGGTTTGAAAGCTGCTGGATATGCTACAAATCCTAAGTATCCGCAGTTGCTCACCAACATGATTGAGCGCTATGGATTGCAACAATATGATACAAGCGCTAATGTGATGGCGGGAGTTCATGAGGTACTGCTCAGCAAAAATTTTGTGAAGTATGTTAATTCCAATGGATCTAATCTTGATAGTATCGCCAAGGAATTTCAAATTAGTTTGCGACAATTATACAAATACAACGACAGGAATGACACGATGGCTATTGGTTTGAATGAACCAGTGTACTTGCAACCCAAGCGCCGAAAAGGAACAACAGATATTTACGTTGTTGCGCTTCACGATAGCTATTGGTCTATTTCTCAAAAGTTTGCCATTCAACTCAAACACTTGTACAAAAAAAATCACATAGTTCCTGGCTCCGACCCTGTTGTTGGCGAAACGCTGTACTTGAGAAAAAGAAAACGGTGATTTTATTTAAAACTTCTTTTCGAACTCGTCGTATCCATAAAAAAAGTAAGCAAGATGCTTAATCTTCACGATACCGAAATAGCCTTTAAGGGACGCACAAACGTTGAGCTCAATCGTTCATTTGTATTGTTTAAAATGATGGGCTACCCGTCGTTAGTGAAGTACGGGAAAGGCATTATGCGCTGGGCCTTCCGAATGCATTTGCCGATAAAGGGCTTAATCAAAAAAACTTTATACAAACAGTTTTGCGGAGGGGAGAACATTGAAGAATGCAAAGCGGTGGTTGATGAAATGTACGACAAATACAAAGTGGGGACGATTTTAGATTATTCGGCAGAAGGCCAGGCGAACGACGATTCCTTTGAAACTTCAAAAAACGAAGTGCTTGCCACTATAAAATTAGCCAAGGGAAATAGTAAAATTCCATTTACAGTTTTTAAAATTACTGGATTAGCGCGCTTTGAATTGCTTGTAAAAGTGCAATCAGGAGAGGAATTGAGTGCAGATGAAAAAGAAGAGTTTACTAAAGTTAGGGCCAGAATTGAACTCATCTGTAAAACTGCACACGAAAATAAAGTGAGAATATTTTTGGATGCCGAAGAAACCTGGATTCAAAAAGTGATTGATAGTATTGCTGAAGAGATGATTGAGAAATACAATAAGGAACAAGCCATTGTATACAATACTATTCAGCTGTATCGAAATGATAGAATTACTTATTTAAAAGATCAAATTGAAAATGCGAGGGAGAAGGGATATTGTTTAGGACTAAAGCTTGTGCGCGGCGCATACATGGAAAAGGAGCGCAAGCGTGCAGAGGTGAATGCCTACCCATCGACCATCAATGCCAATAAAGAAGAAACCGACAGATTGTTTAATAAAGCAGTAACCATTTGTGTGGAGAATTTGGATGCTGTAAATATTTGCGCTGGAACCCACAATGAATCGAGCTGTTTGCATTTGGTGCACATGATCAAACAAAAGGGAATTAAGGTCGCAGATGAACGGGTTTTCTTCGCGCAATTGTACGGAATGAGTAATCACATCAGTTTTAATTTAGCAGCAGCAGGTTACAACGTGGTGAAATACGTGCCTTATGGTCCGGTGGAAAAATTGGTTCCTTATCTCATTCGCAGAGCAAAGGAAAATACTTCTATAGCTGGCCAAACCGGTAGAGAGTTGAAGTTGATCATGGCTGAGAAGAAGAGAAGAAAGGCTTAGGTGTGAAATTGTTTTGCTCGCACAGGAACATCTCTATCAACCCTCTTTTGTCAATATCTTCAAAGATTTCCCCTGTTTGATTATTTGTCTTTTATTATTTTTATGCGTGACAATGGCCTTTTATACTAATGCTAAAGGACCATCGTTAATAAAAAAAGTGAAAATATGAATGCAACAGAAACATCGGATAAGTGGATTGGCGCTGTGGTGACGGTAGCGTTTCATTCTCTTTTGTTTTTAGTATTGTTGTTTATGGTGCTTGAAGGTGAGAAGGCTGAAGGTCCATCGGGTGTTGGAAATAGCCTTGAAGTGAGTTTTGGATCTGATGATCAAGGAAGTGGAAATAAAGAATCGCAACCTGCGCTTTCTCAAGCTGCGGCAACGCAATCGGAAAGTAGTCCGGAAGAGAATATCATTTCGAATGATGCATCAGATGAAGATGTTGTGGTAAAGAAAACTGAGGATGTTAAGAAAAATACAAAGGTAAAAACCACTAATAAAAAAGATAATAAAAAGAGCGACCCTGTAGCAGTAAATCCTTTTGGAGATTTTGGAAAAATGATAGGAGGAGATGGAGGAGATGGGGATTCAAAAAATCCGGGAAATGAAGGCGGTGGTGGAGTTGATCCAGGGAGAAGTAAAGGGAAAGGCACAAATGGTAGCGGAGGCATTGGCACAGCGCCAGTTTTGGTTACAAAGCACACCGTCCGACAAGCCAATTACGATTCACAGGAAGAAGGATTTCAGTTTGTGAAAGTGAAAATAAACAGAAGTGGGAATGTTGTTTCGGCTGTTGGAAATCAAAAGGGGACTACGAATTCCTCTGCAGATTTAAGAACCAGGGCCGAGAAACTAGCAAGAGAATATATTTATAACGAAAATAAATCTGGTCCTGAATACAGAGAAGCGATCATAGAATTCAATTTCTATTTGCAATGACCTATAAGGAAACCGTTGATTTCCTATTTAGTCAGCTTCCAGTGTATCAGGTGGTGGGGCAATCGGCTTACAAGGCCGATTTACACAATATCATAGCACTACAAAAAGTGCTGGGCAATCCCGAAAACAAATTCAAATCAGTTCATGTTGCAGGAACCAATGGTAAGGGTTCGGTCACGCATATGCTCGCTTCTGTTTTGCAGGAGGCTGGATACAAAACTGGAATATACTGTAGTCCGCATTTAATTGATTTCCGTGAAAGAATTAAAGTCGATGGCGTTATGATTCCAGAGGAAGAAGTGGTTTCCTTCGTAGAAAAATACACGCCACTGTTCAAGCACATTGAA
The DNA here is from genome assembly GCA_026390935.1 of Bacteroidota bacterium. Lineage (GTDB taxonomy): Bacteria > Bacteroidota > Bacteroidia > Flavobacteriales_C > JAHEZL01. The sequence continues at coordinate 2,498 of JAPLEZ010000134.1, read as the reverse complement.
CCATCTTTTTTTGAATATACTACTGCATTGGCCTTTCATTTTTTTGCAAAAGAGAAAGTAGATATAGCCATCGTGGAAGTTGGATTGGGCGGACGATTGGATTCAACGAACATCATTGTTCCCGAACTTTCTGTTATTACAAATATTGGATTGGATCACACCAATATTTTGGGAGACACGCTGGAGAAAATTGCTTTTGAAAAGGCAGGAATCATTAAAGCTGGAATTCCAGTGGTGATAGGGGAGCGACAAGCGGCGACGGAAAATGTTTTTAGGGCCGTGGCTGTCGAAAAATCAGCTCCGCTGGAATATGCACAGCCTGTTGCGATGAAAAGCGATTTAAAAGGATTTTACCAAAAGGAAAATATAGCAAGTGCTATTGCCGCGCTTCGGAAATTGCAGCAAGCAGGTTGGAAAATATCTGATGAAAATATTGCGAATGGATTGATGAATGTGGTGAGAAATACGGCCTTTATCGGTCGCTGGCAAACGTTGGCTGCGCACCCAACAGTGGTGTGTGATACTGGTCACAACAAAGAAGGAATTGAACAAGTGGTGAAGCAGCTTAAGGAGGAGAAATGCAAAAAGTTGCATATCGTTTGGGGATCGGTGAACGATAAAGATCAATCAAAGATTTTACCTCTTTTGCCTAAACATGCTGTGTATTATTTTTGTCAGCCAGCCATTGCCAGAGCACTTCCTGTTGATGAACTACAGCAACTCGCCAGTGCATTTGAGTTGAAAGGAGCGCAATATAGCAGTCCGGTAAATGCGGTAAAAGCAGCACTTAGCGCAGCTGGTGTCGAGGATTTTATTTTTATTGGAGGAAGTACTTTTGTGGTGGCCGATGTTTTGGCAGCGGCTATTTTTCAGTAGCGATCAAAGATTTCACGCCGGCCTTGCTTGTTACCGACATTACATCTACCAAATTTTGCAAAGGAAGATCCTTATCCATTCGAATCATTACCACTGTTTCGTTTTCGGGATGCTTTTGTTTCTCAGCCATAATGAAAGCGGCCAAGGCTTCAGGATCTATAGGAGATTCTTTGATGTAATAGGCGATGGCGCCTGTAGCATCTTTCACTACCGAAAGAACCAATTCATTTTTTGAAGGAGTCACTAAAGCATTGTTGCCCGATTTAGGCACAGGAACTTTAATAGCGCTGGTGCTTTTCATGGTGGCAACGATGATGAAAAACAACATGAGGAAGAACATGATGTCATTCATGGCCTCTGTGAAGACATGAGCGCCTTGTTTATTTGTCTTTCGTAAGCTAATCATCTTGTAGGTTCTTTTAGCAAGTCAAGGAACATCATTGTGTTCAATTCCAGTTGATGAACTGCTTTGTTGATAATGGCGTTGATCCAGTTGTAAAAGATGTAAGCCATGATACCAACTAGCAATCCGGCAGCGGAAGTAACCAATTTAGTGTACAAACCATTGGCAACAATATCAATTTGTAAGTCGCCACCAGCCTGAGCAATGTCCATAAACAATTTTATCGCACCTAAAATAGTTCCCAAGAAACCCAACATTGGTGCAATACCCGCGATGATGGAAAGCATAGGGACGTTTTTTTCCATTTTGTATACTTCAAATTTCCCAACGATTTCAACGGATTCTTCAATTTCTTTGATTGGCATTCCAATTCGTGAAATACCTTTCTCAATCATCCTTGCAACAGGTTTGTTGGAGCTTTTGCAAAAAGTTAAAGCCGACTCCACATTTCCATTTCTAATAAAATCCTGAATGGTATTCATGAAATTATTGTCGGCAGTTGTTTGGCGTTTAACATATAAAAAGCGCTCAACGAATATGTATACCGTTACAATGGAAAGAATAGCGATTGGAATCATGATGAACCCCCCTTTGAAAAGGATGTCGATAGGACCTAGCAGTTCCTCGGTTTTTTCAACCGGTGGGTTTACTGCAGCAACAGCTGATGGAACCTGAAGAAGAGAGAATGAAAACATAGTTTTGTGTTTATAATAAGGTTAACGTGATCAGCAACATAATAATTATACTAACTAAATTATATTTTCCATTTCGGGAAAATTGCCACAGTAGTGAGAAGATGTTAAAAGGAGATTGTTTATTTCAAATAAAAAAAACCTCAAGATGCTTGAGGGTTTTTGTTTTGGGAGCTATAGGATTCGAACCTATGAAACATCTGTTTTAAGCTACTTTTGGGACACTTTTTTAATTTTATTTACTGCAAAGTCTCTTTCAGTAACAGCAACACACTTAGTACGTCCTTGCGAAAATTTTGTACTCAAAATTGAAGCAATCTCATCATGAATATTTTTGTTTTTTTGTACTGTTGGTTAAAACTAAATAGGAATTAATCTGAAGTGCATTGTTACAGGAGATTGCTTCAATTTTGGGTACAAAATTTTCGCAAGGACGTACTGGGTGTAAATATAACCCAAGAAAAAGTGTTCTAACGGTAGCCGTTTCAAGACGGAATGCTCTGAACCAGCTGAGCTATGCGTTTAGA
>JAPLEZ010000052.1 GCA_026390935.1 Bacteroidota bacterium | reverse complement strand
TCATTGGTTAACTATGCTCGTTTTGTAGGAATTAATCCAGAGGATGCATTGGAAAAAACCAATCGAAAATTTATTTCACGATTTACTTTTTTAGAGAAAGAAGCAACAAAACAAGGCAAAGCTTTAAGTGATATGACTTTGGAGGAGATGGAGAAAATCTGGAATCAGTCGAAGTTGGTTTAAATAATTGCGTGACGCTTAGGGTGATAGATCCTTCCTTCGTCAGGAGGACAGATCCGACCGACTTCCTAAAATATTATGTGAGTATGAATGAGTATGTTCTCCTGACGAAGGAAGGATCTATCGCCCTACACTTCAGGGAGTGTATTCTACAAACTCTTCTCTTCAATACTTTTATAAATCACCTCCTGAATCCTTGTTCGGATATTCATTTTAGTGAGTTTAGTATTGTTCGCATCAGGATAAGTTCTGTTAGACAGGAAAATATAAACGATCTGTTTATCGGGATCAGCCCATGCAAAAGTTCCTGTAAATCCTGAATGCCCGAAGCTTTTGGAACTCACGCCCAAACAAGTGGGGCCGAAATTATCTCCTGAAGGCTTATCAAATCCAGCGCCTCTGCGGTTGTGCTGATCGCAAAACTGGCAACGGGTGTAATCAGCCAGCACAGTAGAATCTATGTATTTAATACCTCCGTATTCTCCATTGTTCAAATACATCTGAAACATTTTAGCTAAGTCATTTGAATTGGAAAAAAGTCCTGCGTGACCAGCAACACCGCCCATCATAGCTGCACCAGGGTCGTTAACTACACCGTGGATAATCTGTTTTCTGAACGTAGAATCAATTTCGGTAGGAACGATATCAGATAAAGGATATTTTTCCATTGGTCGGAAGGTCATAGTGGTTGCTCCCAGACTCCTATAGAACAAACTATCAGCATACCTATCTAAAGTAGTACGTGAATATTTTTCCACAATATCTTTCAAAAAATAGTAACCGAGATCGCTGTATTTGTATGTTTTTGTCTTAGCAAGCGGAGTGCTGACTAGGTGAATTCGCATGCTGTCGACATAATCTTTTCTCATGTATAAACCATTGGCTACAAATATTGGAAATTCATCAGATGCCACTGGTTGATAAATGCAGGTGTCGGGTTTGCCACTGATTAAAGTGCTTTTGAAAAAAGGAATCCAGGATATTAACTGTGCTTGATGCGCAAGCATTTCCCTTAAATTAATGTTGTAGCATTGCGTGCTGTCAACGTATAGTAAGTAATCGCATAAGTTCATGTCTAAGCTCACAGAATCTTCCTGGTCTAATCGCATGAACGATGGAAGAGTTGCGGTTACTTTGGTGACTGAAGCTAAATCATAAATATCTGTTTTGCTTAAAGAGGATTTGCCGTTATATGTTTGTTTTCCATAGGCCTTCCAAAAAACCACATTGCCGTTTCGGGCCACTAAAATCTGGCAACCCGGATAGGCTTTGTTGTTAATTCCGTCGTAAGCAATAGAGTCGATTTTCCTTAAATACTCCGAATTCATTCCCTCGTCTTCGGGGATTGAATACTTAAGGCGTTTTTTTTTTGAGGCTAAACCACAGCCTGACGGATAAGATACCGAGCCGGTCACCGGCAATTTCCCTGAGAGACCAATTCCTCCGTAGATGGCTTGAGCGGTGTAGTCTCTTGTGATTTTATTGTCTTCATAGCTGATGATAATAGCTTCTGGAGTAATTTTTCCTTCAAAGCTTTCCAAACAATATGGATTAGCGAACAGTGCCAAAACCACTTTTTGTTGTTTGGATAGCTGAGCAATCAATTGAATGGATTCGGCGGTAATGCCGAAGTTTTTTGCCGGACTGTTATTCGTTCCATGTACACCAATAAAAACGACATCATATTTTTTAAGTGCTTCCAAAAGGTCTTTTCTGGCCACAGAATCCGCAGTTTTAGTGATATCAAAATGATCTACTTTAGCGTAGTTTTTCAAAGTCTCACTGAATTCATTCTTTTTCATTCCATCACTAATCGACAAGCTAGCAAAGCGCTTTGTGACATCAGCGATAGGAAGAATTTCGTTATTGTTTTTGATGAGCGTAATGGCGGCTTCCGTTAATCTGCGGTTCAATAAGTCGGCATAAGGAGTGTTAAGTCGCTCATATAAACTATCTGTTTTTATGGCCTTGTAATGATCGAGTCCAGCCCATTGTTTCAGTGCTAATACCTTTTTTACTCTTCTGTTGATTTCAGCAACGGTGATTTGTTTTTTATCAATGGCAATTTTTATTTGAGTGATGGCTTTGCCTACATCCTGTGAAAAAAGAAGAATGTCATTTCCAGCCAAAAGAGCTTTTGCGTCTGCTTCACCAGGTTGGTAGTATTGACTAACGCCTTTCATGTTCAAGGCATCCGTGAAAGTAACACCCTGGAAATGCAAATCTGTTTTCAGTAATTTTTGAACTACCTGTGGAGATAGAGTGGAAGCCTGATTTTTTGTTTTGTCGTAAGCAGGAATGTATAAGTGAGCAACCATAATGCTTCCAACGCCACTATCAATAAGTGCTTTGAAAGGATACAGTTCTATAGAGTCCAGTCGGTCTTTGTCGTGTTTAATTACAGGCAATCCCAAATGTGAATCCACATCAGTATCTCCATGCCCGGGAAAATGTTTAGCAGAAGCCAATACATTAACCGACTGCAGACCTCTCATGTATGCTACACCTTTTTGAGCGACATTGATTTTATTTTCTCCAAAAGATCGATTGTTGATTACCGGATTTTTAGGGTTTACGTTCACGTCGATTACCGGCGCAAAATCCACATGAATATTTAGTTCTCGGCATTGACGGCCAATTTCTTTTCCCATTTCAAAAATGAGTTTGTTGTCTTGAATTGCTCCCAACATCATTTCTCGTGGGAAAGAAGTAGTACTGTCTAAGCGCATCGATAACCCCCATTCTCCGTCGATTGAGGTAAGAATTGGGACTTTAGTAATACTTTGAAAATAGTTATCGAAATTAGCCTGACGTACCGGTCCGCCTTGCATGTATATTATTCCTCCGATGCCGTACTTTCTAATCAGGTTGGCAATATCATTCCGATGATTGGTGTCTTTTTTAGTGTACACAGGGTACATGATGAGCTGAGCAATTTTTTGATCGAGGCTAAGTGTTTTAAAAACGGAATCAACCCAAACGCTGTTAGTATCACTTAAAAAAGGAGGGGGTGTGCCTTTGCTTTTGGGAGTGGTGTCTTTCTTGCCGGTGAAGGAAAGTAGCGCTATTGCTGAGAAAAATAGAAGTGTGCGGAATATTTTTTGCATGAAAAATTTACTTTACAATCAAAGGTATATTTCAATGCTAGCAAAAGAAGTTCCAATCTTTTTAAGTTCTCAACAAAAGAAGGTTAAAAGTGTGAAAAATGCGGGTTGTTTTGATCGTTTGACATATTTGAATATATTTGCGCTCTCAAAAATTTCTAGAAGTAGATTTTTTTTTGAAGAATTGAAATATTGGTCTCGTAGCTCAGCTGGATAGAGCATCCCGTTTAAAGACGGGAAGGTCACAGCTCTGAAGAAGGACTTTTTGAAGAATTGAAATATTGGTCTCGTAGCTCAGCTGGATAGAGCAACTGCCTTCTAAGCAGTAGGTCGCGTGTTCGAATCTCGCCGGGATCACAAAGTGTAGAAAAGTGTAGGAAATTTTAGTTTTCTACACTTTTTTTATGCTTTTACTTTAAAAGTGTAGGAAAAATCACATTTGTACATATTTTTATTTTGCCCTCTTTTGAATAGTTTATTAGAGGGAGTATCAAATTAAAGAAAGTGTAGAAAAATCCATTTTTGTAAATACTGTGTGCCAATTGGGTTTCTGTGAAAACAGCTAATGCATGTTTGGTTAAGAAATGATTTAGTGTAACAGTAGTGTTTTTCCAATGACTTTTATCTGTTGCTGTTGAACCCCTGCTTCTTCGGCAAAAGAAGGCCATTTTTTTACAACGTCTTGTGTTTTTTCTATAATGGCTTTGGCTTGTTTCACATTCATTTCTTTTCCGACTTTTAAGAGATCTTCTTTGGCAATATTTTTTGTTTTGCCATTTATAGATAAGTTGTGTTGACTGACCCAAATGCTTTCGGGGTTATAGGAATAAGTTAAGTCGTAGGCAGGTGCAAGATTCCATGTTCCATTTTTATCCATCAAAAAAGATATGTTTTTTGTGTGGTCATCCAGATTTCGTGCAATTACATTAAATACCATTCGCTTATACATCTGGGTTATTGCATTTGCAGGTAATCTTAAAAAGCGGATGGTTTGAAAAACCTGTTCGTATGCATAGGCGCCCACTTGAGAGAAATCAAAGTGTTGTATTGCACACAATGTTTGAACGTGTAATTTTTCTTTTCCTCTAATTCGATCAAAGCGTCTAGTCATGAAGTGTGCGCGGCCATTTTCCTCTAATAAGCGAGATTCATTGATTTCAATTCCGCATTCCAGTGCCATCTTATAATAAGCCAATTCAATACGACCGTATCCGGCAGGATCGCCTAATGCTTTATTATTCACGCCGTCAAATTTAATCAGCCAATGGTCGAATCCTTTTGGCGCAGCTACTTGTCCTGAGCGCACTTCTCCGTTGCTTTCATTGTATGCAACAATAGCCTTTGCTCTTGCTCCTCCGGCTGAAGATCCAACCCTAATAATATCTTCCAATCCTTTTCTAACATCCTCCTTGATGTTGGTGGTGAAAGTTTTTCGTTGTCCTAAAATCTGTTGGGCTATTTCCACTAAGTTCTTGATTTCAACTGGAACAGCTGTTTCCTTATCTTTTTGTGTGGAGGGTTCAAATTCTAACGCGCCCATTCCTCTTTTTCCTATATAGCATAAGCGCTCTACAGGGTTCATGCTTTGAGCTGCTCTGCCTTGCGAAGCAAGCCAGGCATTAATTAAAGTAGTTCCGTATTTGTCGGGTAAAGAATCAGACAGGAGTCCAGGAAGTCCATTAAAAGTTTCTTTGTTTAAGCGGGGGAATTCGAAAAGAGAATTCCCTCTTTTGATCTCTGAAAGAGGCATTATTATGGGAGCAATATCTAATTCATTTTTTATGAAAGAAGGTTCGAATTCAAATACTCCAAACTCTTTATTTTCATCCCAAAGAATAGCTCCGACGTATTGATTCCATATCTTAACTTTTGCTGTCAGCATTTTTTTCTTTTTAAATTTTCTTGCTTTTTTTACTGGATTCTTTTGATCTTGTTTTTGACGCCCTTTTGCGTTTTTTTGCTTCCAGCCTAGCCATTATCAAAGGGCTTACCGATGTTCTTATTTTAAATACATCCAAAAGTTCTAATTCACCAAGGGCTCTTAATATTTGGATAAAAGTGGTAAGTGAGCCTCTTTTTCCTTGCTCAAATTCACTCAGCGTGATGCGATGAACACCTGCCTTCTCGGCTAATTCACTTTGAGTGTAATTTTTCTTTAGACGAGTTTCCTTCACAAAGGAAGCAAGTTCGCTAATTATAGCATGTTCACTCATGCCATACCAATTATTTATGTTGCTATTTTCTGACATTATTAATGTAATTAATATTTAATGTAGTATTAATGCATCAAATATAATAAATATATTTTTCAATATGTAGTAATAATATTACATTAAGCTACATTTTTGTATTTAATGTAGTGCTAATAGTATTACTATAAAATTAATGAAAGTATAGAAAAGTGTAGAAAAGTCAATTTCTCTTCACTTGTTTGAAGGAAAGTGAAGTCACTTACTCAATGCCACTCAAAATGGCATTACTTTTGGGAGAATGGTCAAAACTGTGATTTCAAATACTGCTAAAACCTATGCTAATAAAGCCTTACTTAAGTTTATTAATGTGTCAATAGATGAGTAAAAGGTGTTCGAATAAACGTTCGTGGACTTCACACAGAAAGTCCCCGTTGGTATTGCATCAGCGGGGATTTTTGTTTTCCCACACTTCATGCCTCATATCATTCTATTTACTGGTTTTCAGGGGGTTCACATGCAAATTACATGCAAATGGAAAGACCATAACACATTGAACTATGGTCAGCGTAAAACCTACGTTGGATAAGAGATACCTTAAATCAGACGGTACTTATCCTATTGTATTCCGCCTCACTTATAAGGGTGTAATGCGCTGCACGCTCCCAAAGGTAATTCCAATTAGGACTACGAATATTCGGAATTGAGTTTGAAAGGCATGAATGACGAGGGAAGTAAAAATGTAAAGAGCAAGAGATTAAGAAATACGAATCAGTTCATTGAAATTTTGGTGAAGGAGTAAATTAAAAGAGAAAAGGAATTCATTTTGATGTGTTATTGCTATTTGCAGGTACCACATCGGTTAATTTGATTGATTTTTCTTCGATTATTGCGCATGGAGATTTTCTCGTCTTGCGAGAAGAAAGGTTTTTTATTTAGAAAATCTGGGGATAATGAAAGTGCTTCGTTAGGAGAAAACCCATTGTGTATATCAAGAGGTTTATCGGTGTACTGACTGATTCCGATGTCAATGGCCTTGGAAACTTTTTCAAAATCATCATCGGGATTAAGTTGCAGGTGATATTGTTTGAGTTGTTTGATGACGGATTCTACCATAGAATTGGAAGAAGAAATATCAGTTTGGGCAATTTTTTTAACAATATTAATGCAAGGCAGATTGATGAGACGATTCACGTATCCTTTGTTTTCGGAACCGCCATCAGTAATTAAAGTAACGGCAGGATTTACTTGTAAGTTAAATTTCCAGCAAACTTTGATAAGGTTTTTAGTGGAGATGAAACTTTTAATTTCTTTGGAAAACTCATAGGATAAAATGCATCTTGAAAAGTTGTCAATGATGAGATACAAATATCCTTTTAAATTATTGAGCACGATTTTAGAAACATCCATGTGCAGGATTTCAAAAGGTTTGTTGGCAATAATTGGCGTGTAGTTTTTCCAAACATTTCTTTTTTTAGGAAAGGAGATTCCCATTTTATTGATGTATCGGTAGAAAGTAGTTTTGGAGCAAAACAGTTTTTTGTCGCGTATCATTTGCCAGTACACGGAAATTCCTTGCCAGCTTTTATATATGGGATGGAGGCAATACTCATGAATGATTTTCAAATCGGAAGCAGTTAATTGCAGGGGATGTTTTTTGAGGCATTTATTGAGAAGCGAATTGAAACAAGCTGGGATGTGTTTGAAATGAATGAAATCATGAGAAACGTTAAGGGTTTTATAGATTTTAGATTTAGAAAGATAAAGTGTAGCGGAATGAAAAGATTTGAGAATGAGTTTTTTATTGTCGCGATATAGTTTTTTGACATCTGGTAAATTATCAATGATGGATTTGTAGGAAGAATAGAGGTGGTACAATCCTTTTGCGGCTTGAATAAGTCTTTGGGATCGGGCTAATTTTTTAGCAATATCAATGGCAGATGAATGATTGTGAGAAGCAAATTCTTTTCCATAAAAATGCTCGCCCCCTTTGTCTCTCCAAGAGTAAAAGGTGCTGGAGGGTACTAATTGAAGAATTTGCTTTTTAGAATTATCGTCATATAATGCCAGATAAATGAGATTGGTGTCGTAGGTGCGTTTTGTTCTTTTCATTTTTTTAAATTGGCTGGCGAAGATATAAGATTGCTTAAGATGGCGTGAGTGGGGTTTGATTCATCTTATTTATTTGTGCAGGATTTCGCGATACGCACAAAAAAGCGAACTATTTGTGCGCATTAATTTTTAGTATGTAGGAAAGTATAGAAAAGTGTAGAAAAGTCAATTTCTCTTCACTTGTTTGAAGGAAAGTGAAGTCACTTACTCAATGCCACTCAAAATGGCATTACTTTTGGGAGAATGGTCAAAACTCTGATTTCAAATACTGCTAAAACCTATGCTAATAAAGCCTTACTTAAGTTTATTAATGTGTCAATAGATGAGTAAAAGGTGTTCGAATAAACGTTCGTGGACTTCACAAAAAAAAGAGTTAGGAAGTGAATCCTAACTCTTTTTTATTTTTTGGTATAGAGTGATTTTACTTACAAGATTTTTGTTTTTCTTCTTTAGCATTTTCATTGCCCAATTGAATGGCTTTACTGATGTCGAGGCAACCTGCTTCTTTTTTACCGGAGTAAATTTTTGCTAAACCTCTGCCATAGAAAGCATCACCATCTGTTGGAACAAGTTCAATGTCTTTGTTATAGTCGATGATAGCACCCGCATAATCTTCCAAATCATATTTTACATTCCCTCTGTTGTAATAAGCGCTGGAGTACTTTGGATCCAGTTCAAGTGCTTTAGTGTAATCGGCTATGGCTCCTTTGCTGTCTTGTAATTCTTCTTTGATAATTCCTCTGTTGTTATAAATGCTAGGGTCATTAGGAGAGAGCTGAAGAGCCAATGAATAATCAGCAATTGCGCCTTCATAATCTTTTAGTTCATATTTTGCGTTTCCGCGATTGTAATGAGCGTTTTCGGCAGACGGATTCAATTCTAATGCTTTGTTGTCGTCAGAAATTGCTCCTTGATAATCTCCTAATTCATGTTTGGTTAAGCCTCTGTTAATATAGGCATTAGGTTCAGTCGGATTTACCTCTATGGCTTTGTTGTAATCGGCGATAGCGCCTTGAAAATCTTTTAGTTCGTATTTTGTCAATCCTCGGTTGGTATAGTAGTCGGCATCTTCTGCATTTATTTCAATGGCTTTACTATAGTCGCTGAGGGCGCCTTGAAGGTTTTGCATGTCGTATTTCAAATTAGCTCTTGCAAAATATGCGTCGGCCCTTTTTGAATTCATTTGAAGTACTTTGTCGTAATCGGCTAGCGCACCTTTGTAATCTTCCACAATATGTTTTGCGTAAGCCATGTTCAAATAGGCATCTGTATCGTTAGGATTGAACTGAAGCGATTTTGCGTAATCGGCAATGGCTCCCTTTATATCGTTTAAGCCCTCTTTTGCTAAAGCGCGGTTGTAAAAAGCATCTCCAAAGGAAGGGTTGAGTTCAATTGCCTTGTTGTAATCAACGATTGCATTAGTGAAATCTGCGGCAATATATTTTGTATACCCCGAATTAAAGTAATCGTCGCTGGTTTGAGCGTAACCAATCGCGAAAGAAAGAAGAGCTAAAGTTAGAAGAGCAAATTTTTTCATATTCATATATTTTGTTTTTTAATGCTCATATGGTATCTCCAGGTTAATTTCATCACATTTTGCGCGCCGAGTTGCATGGGGATTTCATAGAAAGAAAATTAGGGTTCGAAAATAACAAATAAAAAACCACAAACACCTTTTGATCAGTATTTGTGGTTTTTACCGGCGGAGAAAGAGGGATTCGAACCCACCCTTTGTATCACTTATTTAACGCCTGTTTTGCTTGTCTCAGAATGTTTTGCGAAGCAGTTGCGAAGCGAGGGAAGTATTTCAAAGAAGCTAAAACCTTATTTGGTAGTCGAATATATGTTTTTTTATTAATTAATTTTTTGAAGATGGACCCATATATTTTTGACATAAATTTTGAGATAATACGCCTTTAACATGCCATAAAGCTCTCAATTCATTTTTGTCTACTGTGTATTCTGGATAACAAACATTGTCAGATTTAAGTGTATATTTTTTTTTGTCCTCATTCATAAACACTCTTTTAACAGCAACTCCATCTAATGTGTCTATCACAAAAATTTCTCCCCAATTTAAAGAAGGTGTATCCTGTCTTTTTACTATTACTCCATCCCCATGAGAAAGTGTAGGGTACATACTGTCGCCCTCAACTTTCAACATGTATAAATCACTTCCTTGGATCATAGGAATAAAGAAGCGCTCAAATTCAACTTTGCTTTCAATTTCAGTAAGCAAGCCAGCCCGGGAAGAAATAGGAATATATGTAACATTAAAATTTTCAGCAGGAAGAGAATTATTTGATTTTTCCTTTCCTGTCATTATATATTCAATGGATACTCGATGTATTTCAGCGAGCTTATTAATACGATCAGTGGTCAATCTGCCACCTCCTCGCTCAATTTTTCCGTATGTACCAAAGCTTACATCAAGTATTTTTGCAATTTGCTCTCGACTCAATTTGCTTTTTTTTCGTAGTGTTTTCAAGTGAAACATAAAGTTGTAGTAAAATTTCTGTGTAAAATTATGTAAAAATATTACACGAAATACACTTAAAGTCAATATTTTAATACATTGTTTAAAAAATGAGCGATTTTTCAACAAAATAGTGTCAAAAAAGAGATAATTTTGATTTGTGATACTTTTTGAAAGGCGTTTTAATAAGTTTTGCAATTTAATTTTAAGTTTTTAGGTATGGACGGATTGGTACTAGTAAAAATTAGTGAACTCAGTGATGTTTTACGAGAGGTTAAAACAATCCGCCAAAAGATTGAGCATCTTCAGTCAGAAAAAGATATGAGAACATATACTGTGCAGCAAGCTGCAGAGATGCTCAATTTTTCATACAACACAGTCAGGAAATTAATCCGTGAAAGAAAATTGGTTCCAAAATATGCAGATGATAAGCGTAAAAAAGGAAAATGCTCAATTCCTGCCTGGTCAATTAAACAGTATCTTATTGAAGCTAAAGGGGTTTAGTGTAGTAATAAGTAAATGCGTAAATATGAATGAAATACTAACAACAGCAGATATCTTTGGTTTGAAAGAAAATCTTCCAGTAAGTGGCGTAACTTTGATAGCTATGGACACAGGTATTTCGCGTCCGACGATTTATAAGTTTTTCCAAACCGGAAAAACAAAACGATGTATATCGCGAAAAATAATAACGAGTGCCCTTAAAATAATTGGCCAGGAGGATCAGAAAGACTATCAGTTAAAACGAGAGATAAAAAAAATCATTAATAAGTAAATGGAACTGGAAGAAAATAAATCTCAAATCTGGTATAAGGTAGTGAACGAAAATAATAGTGCGGTTGACAATCCGTTGGAAGATTTGCATGCTTTTTTGCCAAAAGAAGACAGTAAAGGAAAATGGTATGAAAGTACTATGGCGGATGGTACTCTGTTGGTGAGTAATCCTCGATCTATGTTGAAAGGAGATAGAAAAGCATAAGTGGTTGAGATTAGTGGTAAACCAATCAAAGAAAATTCCGGTAAAATTTATCAAAGGCGGTTCCGGCTGGTGAGACAGGCTACAAGAGTGGAGTTGGAGCGATTTAGTTTATAGAAGAAAATTCAGGTTTAGATACCCAATAATTTACAGAACAAAATAAAACGTGCTTTTCAGCGCAGCAGGATTTTCATGTCCAGATGTAAGAAGGAAAGGCAATAAAATCATGAGAGAAGATAGTGTTAATATAAAAAAGTAGAATATGAAAACAGTAGGAGTGATAGATTATGCAGGTAGTTTTAAGGCATTAATCCAGTTAATTGATCAGCATAATAGCATGTACTATAATGCAGGAAAGAAAATCAAAAGCGGAATGATCCGCACTGCTGAGATCTTAATTAAAATTTATGGTGTGTTCTTACTTAAGAATAAAAATGCAAAGATCAGTGGAGATTTAGCACCGCTCAAAACCAGTAATGCCCAACTAGCTACAATGCAAAAATGTTCTACAAGAACCATTCAACGTCACCTGGACAGATTGGAGCTGGCGAGAGTGCTGATGAGGAAAGAGAAGGGAAATGAAATGGGAATAGAAATATGGATCAACCGAGATTTGCTGCTAGAAAAAATAGTGAAGGAAGAAAACAAGTTAAAATCCGTCCAAAGCTTTATACGGTCAACTTTATCAGCAGAACAAAAATTAAATTCTCCTACGACAAAATGTCTCCATTCTGAGGAAGAACCATATTTAAATAATAATATAATAATAGCTGTTAGCTCGGTTGAAAAGTCTGAAAGGCCGAAAAATGAAATGCTGTTCAACCACAAAGATCGCGACATAGAGGGGACAGGATACACAGAGGGAAAAGTCTGGGGCCGGAGTGTGGATGCTGTTGAAAAGTTGAAGAATGAATCTTCGGTCCCCGGAACTTCCCGTCATTCCTTTGTTGAAATGCTTTGGGATTTATCCAAAAAGTTGCTCTATCGCAAAACCTATCTAACTCAGAGCCAAAATCAGAAAGCGGTGCAGCTTATTGAAACTCTTTACGCACCGGTGGAAAATGAAAATTTGCAAAAAGTGCATGCAAACTATTGCAAGCGGATTAATCTGGTTAAACGTTATGTGAATAAAAATCCATCAAAAAGATTTGTGCCGCTGCCTTACATTTTCTTTGACACAAAAAATATACATGGTTTTTGTGGCACTAAAAAGTGGCTCCAGCAGCAGGTAGAGAGAAGAAAGCAAGTGAAAAAAGAATGCTTACTGCTCGAGGAGCTTAATCGATATTGGGAAAATGAAAAATGTAGAGATAATATGCGCATTCCGGTATTACGGATGTACAGGCTATGCGAAGCAAGTATAAAAGGCACAGGTGATCTGGATTTACTTAATAGATTTTATGAAGGAATAAGTCTTGGTACCTGCTAGCTAAGCTAAAAAAATCAACAAAAGCCTGCTGGGGTTACCAGCAAAATTATGGAAAACAAAAAACAATGGAAACTCAAAAGAGATTCCTTCAGCAAGCTCTTGCTTTATTTCAAGGATGGAAACGCAAGGACTTTTTATTCTCTGGACTGGAGCCATCGCTACGACAAACAAAGAAATAGAGAATTAGGACTTCAAAGGTTAAGGAAAATTATTGAACTCCATAAATCCAAAATCAAAGTAGCCATTGTTTACGATTGTGAGTCGGGAGCTGAATTGGAAAAGCATAGCGAAAGCTCCTGTGAAGCCTAAATCATGATAGGTAAGAAGAAAAGTAATTTAAAAAGTGAAGTATATGGAATTAATCAAAATTCAAGAGCAAGACGGAAAACAGGTGGTGTCCGCAAGAGAGCTGCACAGCTTTTTAGGCAGCAGAAAAGATTTTACCAGTTGGGTAAAGATGAGAATTGCAAAGTATGGTTTGAGGGAAAATGAGGATTATTTTCTGCTCACCAAATTAGGGGAGCAATCCCCGAAGGGTGGCCACAACAAGGTGGATTATTTAGTGACGGCAGACTGTGCAAAGGAACTGGCTATGGTGGAGGGTACTGAAAAAGGAAGGCAGGCCAGACAGTATTTCATTGAATGTGAAAAGCAGCTTAAAAGTATTGCCGAAACAGAAAAAGCAGAAAGCGAGGTGCCAGTAAAAATTCTCATTGATCAGATGAAGGTTTTACTCGGTCAAGGAAGAAAGCTAAATGTACTAGAACAAAAACAGGATGCCATTCAAAGGCAGCTGGAAGAATTAAGAAATGAGGATAGTGTAAAAATGCCTGCCGGTTATGTGAGTGTAATAGGCTTTGCAAGGATCAAAAAGTTATTTATCGATAATACAGCAGCGGTACTACTGAGTAAGGTGGCCAAAAAAGAATGTATTAGAACATCCGCCACGCGTTACAAAATTGCAGATGTGCGCTGGGGCTTTGTCTGGGCTTATCCGGAGCATGTCCTCGAAAATGTATTTAATGCCTATTACGAACTATTACTAATGTTAAGATAGATTACGATGAAAAATGTTGTTGAATTATTTAACCGCCTGCAAGGGGATTTGCCTTTTGAAGCAAAGTACCTTCAGTATTCCAAAGAAGATAAATTGGTGCATGTACTTTACCTGTCGCCATTTTTAAATGCAACGGGCTACTACAGGATGATTGCCCCAATGCTGGAGATGAATAGAACATCTACCCACCGGGCAATAATCAACCAGGTACATAAGTGGGATTTCTCCAAACAATTTGAGCAGTATGATAATCCGCTTGATGAAAGGCTCATCTTG
>JAPLEZ010000030.1 GCA_026390935.1 Bacteroidota bacterium | reverse complement strand
TTTTTTGATCGCTCCACTTCGTCTTGCAACTTGAAGTTTTTCGCAATCATTTCTTTTGTGGTACTTAAAGTCATTACATAAGCCAACAATAAAAAGAGGATGGCTCCCACCACCAAAAATTTATTCTTTTGCTTATATGTCAGATTGCTAAACATTTCTTAGTACGACAGTTTTAAAACGAATTCACCTACTTCATCATCGGCATCAATATAATTTACTACACTGATATTGCTTACCCAATCCATCTTTGCCAGTTGCTGCTTCCACTCATTGTAGTAAATGCTTTTTTTGCATTTCCCGGCAATCACAATATGGTTGACATCATATTCAATTTCTTTGTCGTCTTTTATTTTTTTCTTCACAGGATTAACAGTCATTTCCGTGAGTTGAATTTGAGTAGGAACGGTGGCTGCAATTTGATCCAAATAATATGCAATTTTAGTTACTCCACTCACACCAAGCTTATCCTTCAATTCTTTTTTGGCTTCCAATTCCTTTTTTAATTTTTCACTCTTCTTAAAGTTTTCAGATTGTAAATTAAATTCGGCTTGCAATTCCGCGTTGCTTGATTTCAAAGAATCGTACACCAAAAAATTCACCAACATCAACACAAAGAAAAACACCAAAACACCTATACCTAATACAGTGAACTTTCTTTTTTCTTTGAACTCACTTTTAGCTGAACTTAAAAAATCGCTATTAAAAAACGACTCCTCTCCAAGGAAATAAGTGAGCGCAGACGCGAAGGAAAGCACAGCGACTTCAGAGATTTGCTCTCCTCCAATGCTTACTTTCAATACAGAACCCGCTTCCTTTTTTGCGAAAGAAGCAATTTTTCCTTCACTTATTTTTAGCGCGTAAACAGAAGTATTAACGGTTTTTTCTTCAATCAGTGTTGCAACTTTATCAATGGCAAAAGGGCCCAATGCAGCTCCAATAAAATAATAGCCCAAGGATTTCAATTCGTTGAAAGCAAGATCGAGCACTTCTCTTCTCACCACCGAAATAAAGGCTCCTGCAGTGCCCTGCACATAAAAACTATTTTCGTCGGCACCGGGCAACACTTTTCCAAGCAAAGTGGAAGTTGGCTCTTCTTCAGTAAAATTCACACTTTTATGAAGAACTCCTTTTCCATCGGCGGAAATAAAGAGCGGAATATTTTTGTCGACTTTTTGCTTGAATTGCTCCAAATCCAAATTATCGAAAGACGAGATTAAATGAATTTTACCCGATTTTTTTTCAAGTACCGACACATTGAACACCAAACCTGATTCAGCAATGAATAGCTCCACCCCTGCTACCTTATTAGCTTTGAGAAGGTCGATATTCTTAAAAGAAATCATTTTAATAAATGATGGTTGGTTTAATAAAGATGTTGAGCTTTGATTTTGAAGATTTTCGGGAGCGGCTGCTGAACAACCATTTAAGCACCGGAATTCTATTTAAGAAAGGAATACCTGATCCGCTTTCATCCAACTTACTTTCTTCTAATCCGCCTAAAATCACCATCTCCTGATCTTTCACGCGAATCATGGAAGAGAATTTTCTTTTCACACTTCCCGGAGGGGCGTTCAAATCTACCCTGTCGGTAAAGTCGGCTTGCTGAACCTCTATTTCTAAAGTAATTTGTCCGTCACCCGAAACAATAGGTTTGATTTTTAATGATAAATCGGCTACTACAGGTTTGTATGATTTATTTACCTGAGTGGTAGGCGACAGTGTTCCAATAATATTAGAAGTAGTTTCAACATAGTACTCGGTGCGACCAATGCTCATTGTAGCTTCGTGCCCGTTGAGCGTAGCCAGTTTAGGCGTTGATCTTTTTTTCAGGTAACCATTGCTTTCCAATGCTTCAATTGACAAGTAAAAATCGGAAGATACCAGTCCGAGATTAAAAATACCAAAACCATTGAAGCTATTGATAATATTGTTCAGCACTGATCCATCCACTGTAACACCAACACCAGTACTTGCAGGATTGTTGAAAGAATAGCTTGGATTCACAGTAGTACCGTTTTTAAATCCGGCTTTCACTCCTGTGGTGTGATTTAAACTTTTGTTTACATCCACTATCATCACCTCAATTAAAATAACCGGAACCACTTTATCCAGTTGCTTAATGAAATACTGTAATTCTGTAATCATTGGCGCCGAACCACTTAACACCAAAGAGTTTTGGTCTTCAAACAAAATGAGCTCTACGTCTTTTTTCAAATTGGCAGGAATAAAATCCTTCATGTCGGTAGCTGTTCGGTGTTGCAATTGAATCACTATTGTATTGCGCAATCCTTCCTGACTTCTATCACCAATCAAATAAATCCCTTGCTGCTGGTTGTAGGTATAATTGCTTCCATTGAAAAGTGTTTTTAAAACCTGCTCATAATCCTTCTCCACAATGTTCACCGTGGTTTTTTCGGTAGGCTCTTTAAACATGTAGTAGTTTACTCCAACACGAGCCGATACTTCTTTGATAATATCGGCAATTGGAGCATCCTGAGCTGAAAGGGTAATTCTGCCGTTAGGCAAAACCTCTACATTCACCGATCCATCACCTTGTCCTCCGCCACCACCATTGTTTTGATACTGATTGCTATTGTTATTTGAACTGTTATTCTTAGAGCCCTTTCCATTTTTTACCATTGGCTGATCAGCAGTCATGACTTTTTTAGGATTCACCTTGTAAAACTTATCGCTCATTTTTACCCACTCTTCATCGCCAATCAATACTTTCAACGCCTCTTCAAATGGAAGAGAAACAATGTGTTTTTGAATGATTTTAGAATGCAGCTCCGGACTGAGATCAATATTTATTTCAGAAAGCGACGACAGTTTTTTCAATACATAATACAAAGTATCACTTTGCAAATCCGCTTCTACCAAACCTGTATTTTTATCGTAGGCCAAATTAATCACCTTAACAAACTTCAATACTGGCTGAGGCACCGGAGTAGTATCCACTTTTTTAAAGGCCATGATATTTCCCGTCCAAACGATATCCAAATCATTCTCCTTGCAAAAAAACAAGAACACATCTTTTACCGAAGCATTGGAAAAATTATAGGAAGGCAACTGTGTAATGCTTGGATCCACCACTACATTCAAGTTGTTTTCGCTGGCAATGGCGCGAATCACCTCGCCAATAGTGTAGTTGTTTACCGAAATATCCACTGGATTGTTGAGTCCGGGATATTTTTTTGCCGCCTCAGTGAGTTCTTTTTCTATGCGCAGCAAACGCTCTTCCTTTTGCGCAAACAATGCAACATTAAGGAGGAGCAAGCACCACAATAGCAATATATTTTTCTTTCCTAACAAGTTCTAAAATGTATTTAACAACATCGGATACACCTCGTCAATTGAGGTCTCCCCGCTTTCAAACAAATTAAAGGCATTTTCCGCCAGGGTCTTAATCCCTCTGTCCTTTAATTCATTGCGGACGGCGAAGTTACCATTTTTAATCATTTCTCCCAGCTCAAAATCAATTGTAATCACTTCATACAAAGCCTTTCTGCCTTTATAGCCAGTATAGAAGCAGCTTTCACAACCTTTGGAAACGAAATGTTTTTTTATTTCGCGCACCGGTTTAAAAGATCGTGGATACAACGACGGTTTAAAATCTTCCTCACTTTTACAATGCGGACAAAGTACACGCACCAATCGCTGCGCCACCGAAGTGTTTAAGGTACTGGCTATCAAAAACGGAGGAACACCCATGTCCACCAACCTTGAAATGGTTCCCCACGCTGAGTTGGTGTGAATTGTTGATAGCACCAAGTGACCGGTGAGCGCGGCTCTTACCGCCATTTCAGCTGTTTCACCATCTCGAATCTCACCTAACATGATCACATCGGGATCCTGCCGCAAAAAGCTTCTTAATGTTGATGCGAAGGTCAAACCGATGTTCTCTTTCAATTGCACCTGATTGATACCTTCCAGCGTGTACTCAATAGGATCCTCCACCGTAACAATATTGGTATCGGTATTATTGAGCACTTTTAAAGTAGCATATAAAGTAGTGGTTTTTCCCGATCCTGTAGGTCCGCTGATGAGCACAATGCCATGCGGTTTTTTCACACCCTCCAAGTAATTCTCCAGTTCATCTTTAGCAAAACCAAGCGATTCAATATTGATATTACCCGCATCACTACCCAACAAACGCATTACAATTTTTTCGCCATACAAGGTAGGCAAGCAGGAAACCCTGATATCAAACTTGTCTTTCCCTACTTTAAAAAATATACGTCCGTCCTGAGGCAAGCGCTTTTCGGAAATATCCAGACTCGATTTGATTTTAATCTTGTTGATGAAAGAAGGATACTGCTCGTGATCCAAGGTGTAACGCTCGATCAATTTACCGTCAATACGAATCCTCACTCGACAACGCTCTTCGTACACTTCCACATGAATATCAGAGCTACCCACGCTGCGGGCCTCAGCAATCAAGTCATCTAAAAAGTTATCGGCTTTTTTATTGTACACCTTCACCTCGCCACCGTTCCTGTCGTTCATTCTGTAATAAACCGACAATGTTTTTTGAATTTGAGCAGCATCCAAAGGTTCAAATTCTACTTTTTTTCCAAAGATGGCTTCCAGCTCGTCGGCCTGTCCGTTCACTTTCACCTGTTCATCAATGTAAAAAACAACAGCCTCCTTAGCATTGGATTTAGGTACAATGCGGTAATGCCAAGCTTGCTCCTTTGAAATGCAGTTTTGCAGCTCGGTATTCAGTTCAATATATCCTAAAGAAGCACTCAAAAAAGCAAAGTTTTAAATTGAAAATTCATGAGCCACGAGGTATCTGTTGTCCATCCTATGGCAAACAACACTATCATTAAAGCAGAAATAATTCCAGCAAAAGGAATTGTTTCCTCAGCATTGAAAGACCTCATGATTAAACCCACTAGCAAGGCAAATATTGCAACAAAAGAATAAAATAGCACAAAATCCAAAGGATGAAAAAAGGGAACCAATGCCAATAAAAAAACAACATCACCCCATCCCACATACACATCAAAAACATTGGTGAGCTTTCTTAATTTTAACGAGAAATACACTGTCACACTTCCAAAAACAACGAGTAAAAAAGCCAGATTAAAAGCAATATTTTTAAACATTTCGTTGCCAAACAATGCCCAACCCGAATAAACCGACACAGCCAGCAACAACACCGGCCAGTACCAGGAAATAGCACGTTGCTTAAAATCCTGATAGGCTATGGAAAACAATGGTAGTATGGATAAAACAAATGGCATTAATCTTCAATCTTGGTTTCAATGTTTCCTAATTCATTGATGGTAATTTCCATCAATTGACCATCGCCGTCAAAATCCTCAATTGCTTTGGCTTTCGCTATAAATGAAGTTTTAGATGCTTCCATAATTTCATATTCAAAAACAGCCGTTCCTCCGTTGGCTCTTGTAATCGGCGATTGAAAGGAAATGTCCCTCAATTCGCTGCTGTATTCAAACTTACGCACCTTAGCGGCTTCCTGTAAGTTTTTAATGTGCTTTAAATTGGTTTCCGCTTCGGCTTCGTAAGCCTTGGCACCAAGATTATCAAACATCGGCAAGGCCAACAGAGTCAATATCCCCACAATACCTAATACCACCAACAATTCCGTTAAGGTGAAAGCTTTGAGCTTTAAATTCTTTTTAATCATACACGTAAATTGAATATCCAAAAAAATAAGGGAAGCGAATTTAGTAATAAAAGGTTGTTTTTCAATGGGGTTGAGGGTACAAATTGAATAGCACTTGTAATCTTAGTAGAAAAACAACCAAAAGACCCTGTCAATATTTTATTTATCCCTTAAACGGCGCCAATTTGCCCAGACAGTATTTGGTGCTCAACCATTTATACCCACCTGCGAAACTATATAACTTTAAGGATTAACCCATCGGGTGAATCTCAATATCTTCTGTTTTAATTCCCTAAGCGTCCCACCTAGTAAATATTGCAATAAAAAATAGGCTTTAGATATTCTCACGTTGGATTACTCTAAGATGATTTTCTGCGGTAGGAGTTGATGGAGTTTATTGTAGTGCCGAGGCACATACTTTCAAAGAACGACGGTTTAAATTTAGGCCTTTTTATAACTTCGATGTCCTATTTTCGTTATATTTGGGTATGCACTTAGAAATTTCAAATAAAATGGATGGTATTCAACAACTTTGCAAAAACCACAAAGTTGATGAGTTGTATTTGTTTGGTTCTTATGCAACAGGACAAATTCACGAAAACAGTGACGTTGATTTCTTGGTGAAATTTGGCAATATTGAATTATTAAGTTATTTCGACAATTACATTGATTTAAAAATTCAACTAGAAAAATTACTCGGTAAATCTGTTGACCTGGTAGAAAACAAAACCATCAAAAATCCTTTTCTCAGGGAATCTATTGAACAATCCCGTCAGCTCATTTATGGATAAGCAAATCGGAAAATGGCTTGTTGACATTATCAACTGCATCAATGAAATTGACTCCTATTTTGTCGATACTCCAAAAGAACTTGACACTTACAGACAAAACCTAATGCTTAGAAGAGCCGTGGAGAGGGACCTTGAAATAATTGGTGAGGCGGTCAATCGTATTCGAAAAAAACAACCTGATATTAATATTTCATCGGCTGAAAAAATAGTTCAATTCCGAAATGTAGTGATTCATGCTTATGATACTATTGCCGATGAATTGATATGGGGAGTACTTATCAATCATCTTCCTGTACTAAAAAAAGATGCGTTAGCCATCCTTAAAATTAATTTCCCTAATTACCCTGCTGGGGAGTAACCTACCCCATCGGATGCACTCGTAAAACCTTCTGTTTTACAACGTTAATTTAAAATATGGTCGCTGTCACCATAATTGTTGTTTGATGATGAAGTTATTTTGGAAGGGTGATTAAATATTTATTTCTCTCTTTTTTACAAAAGCACCAGTTGATACACGACCGATTTATTTCATTCCTGAATTCCTGCTATTACCCTTTAATAATATCATTCTTTGAAAGCTCATACATTGGTCACTTTCTGGTATTTCACAAAATAAAACACTAATTTCAATAGTGCTTTTATTACAATGCATCAATTTTATCGCACTTAAATATGAGTTCTTTGCGGCGACAGAATCTAAATCTTTTAAAAACATTTCTTTGTTGACAAGGTATTCAACAGAATCGACAATTAGTTTCACTTCAAATTCTCGAAATAACATTGTGGAAATTTTATTGTCCATCGAATCTCGATAAACAAGATAACTTTCTGTAGAATATTTCTCAAACCCAACTTTTTTTCCCCCACAATTTTCTTCCCAAATCTCCTTAGTAAATGATGGAGGAAAATATGTTGTATCTATTTTATTATTTAAATTAGTTTCATTTGCTAGAATAACTTTTTTATTCTCAACAAAAGCAGAAGTATCTGTTTGGTTATAACACGAAAAGTATATAAACAAACCGTGTGCTAACATATAATAACGGCAACTATTTTTCATATTTCAAAATTTATCGTCCTGTAAAACCAATATGTAAATGGTCATCATGCCCATGATTAAAATGTAATCCAACACCCTTAATATTCCCATTATATTTTGTTCCCATATGAATATGATTAAACCCTAAATTATTTGCAACAGTTATTAAATCTTGAACATCGCTTGCCTTAACTAAATTACGGAAATCCGCTTGAGTTCCATTATAATGTGATGCATGCCTTCTGTATACATTCTTTCTATAATCAAAAAAGAGGGGTGAATTTCCCATTTCATCAGACAAATCTCCTATAGATAATACTGTTCCTTGATGAAATTGACTGAAGTCAGCGGCTAAATTAATCAATTTGGCTATATTTGAAGGGGTTCCAAATCCGTCAGTAATTGCCTCTCCTTTTTTATAGTTTTTAGTATGTCCGTTATAAGTGATTGTCATATCAAATTGATACTTTTCATCATTTCTATTATATGTCGTAAAACCATTGCCTGATAAGGGCATTTCAACCATTCCATATTCATTTGCATATAATCCTGTCACCGTACCATCCATATTTAAGATTATCACACCTGCATCAGCTCCTGTAGTCGGAGCAAGTCCTATATCATTTGCAGCAAATGCTTTCGTTTCAAATGAAATCTTTGTTGGATAATCAACCACTCCTTTTGAAAGAGCATAATAGTAATTTTGCTCGTAGTACTCATAATTATTTGTGAATACTGTTTCTGTTATAGTCGAGCCATGATATGAATAATATGCCTCACTTACAAAAGTATAATACGCGTCGTCTATTTTTTGAACATATCCTTCAGTTCCCTGTCCTACCGAATTCCCATTGGCATTATAGCTAGTTATTTCATCTTGAGTAGCAGGTCGCCAGTCATCACCATTCACATCAGTATAAAAGGGGGACAGACGTAAATATTATCATTCTTTTTCCTTTTTCGGTCTCCCACTTTTCCTAAAGGTAAATTCTTTTCCTGTTAATTTCTCCATTCGTTTTATAAACTTCTCGTCCCCGAGCGGCTTACCAATCTTCATTTTATTCCTGATATTGTTTACTAATTCCTCATTCACTTTTTCTCTCAAATATTCTTTCCAATTATCTATTTGTAAATATTGCTCGATAGAATCCAGTTTTTCTTTTCCTTTGCTATTCAACCGCTCCTTTGTGCTCGACCATTTGTAGCCATCTATTTTACTTATCATTCCTGCTCGGAGTGGATTGAGTTCAACATATCTTATTGCCTCATATAAATAATCGTTATCTAAAGCACATGAAAAAAATCGACCTTGCCATAAATGTCCGAAAGCCCCTCTCTTTCTATTAAAATATTGGCTATAGCGCATATGAGTGAACTTAAATAATTCCGCCAAACCCTTTTCTGTGCTCGGTTCAACTATAAAATGAACGTGATTACTCATTAAACACCATGCATATAATTTAACCCCAAACTCCTCCTTATACATCATAAAAAATTCCATGTATTTTTCTTTGTCGGAATCGTCATCAAAAACAACTTGTCTATAATTCCCTCTTTGGGTTACATGATACGGAACTCCTAATACTATTACTCTGGCATCTCTTGGCATTGCTTTTTTCTGCAATAATATCCAGATCAAATCATAAATACATTTCTACTCACAAACAAAACTCCAACATAAAATCAACAATTTACGAGGAGTAACTTGTAAATATATGTCGGCTAGCTTTATTTGCGTAGAAAACATAGCGATTCAATGAACCAAAAAATATTTCTCGAAATTTCAATGAACTATTTAATTTACGTCTGTCCCCCAAACACACTCAAAAAACTTAAATCAATTGGAATAACAAAAGCCTATGACTTCACACAATTACCCGATGAGTGGGTAAAGAAAAATTTGTCTATTGTGGAATATCGATTAAAGAAAGAATTGGAAGGTGTGCCGATGACCGACTTAGAAATAAAAAAGCCTAAGAAGAACATCGCAACAACACGTTCTTTCGATACTAACTATAAAGATTTCGACACAATAAAAGAAAGAGTATCAACTTTTGCCGCAACCTGTGCAGAGAAATTGAGAAAACAAAAATCAAATTGCAATGCACTGTTAGTATTTCTACACACCAACGAACATAGAAAAGACTTACCTCAATACAACAAAAGTATAGTTGTAAAACTGCCTTACGCAACAAATTCAAGTATTGACCTTAGCCATTATGCTGTTAAAGGTTTGAAAGCAATCTTCAAGTTGGGATTCCAATATAAAAAAGCTGGAGTTAT
>JAPLEZ010000049.1 GCA_026390935.1 Bacteroidota bacterium | reverse complement strand
TCGGAAATGACATAAAGCAATTAATCAACCTTGTGATCAAAGAATGAATCAGTCCTGCTTTGTAAAAGGGAGGTGCGAAGGAATTCTGTGCGCAGGCAGAGGGATTTAATTTCACAACTCCTCCACTACATTCCCCTCAAAAAACTTCTCACTAAAATTCACGAAATACAATTTCTTTGAAGCACGGGTAATGGCGGTATACAACCATCGCAAATATTCCACATCCACCATCTCATCGGTTAAATAACCTTGAACGACAAATGCGTAATCCCATTGTCCGCCTTGGGATTTGTGACAGGTAACGGCATATCCGAATTTCACTTGTAAAGCATTGTAATAAGGATCCTTTTTAAGCTCTTCCTTGATTTTAGTTTTGTAAGAACCTTTGATCATATAATCGGCATACACGTTTTCAGAAAACTGTTTGCTTTGCTCACGAGTCAGCGCCGGAGCATCGGTCATCAACGTATCCAGCATAATTTTCACTTCCAGTTCGGGCTCTCCCGGATAATCCACTAAGCGAATTTGCAGGTTCACAAAACGGAAGCCATATTTCTCTTCAAACTTCATCACCCGCTCCACGTAAATCATATCACCATTGGCGATAAAACCCGCCTTGGATTCATCGCCCAACCAGAAATAATTGTTTTTCACCACCATCAGGTAATCGCCCGAGGCAATTTCATCTTCCTGCCAACGAATGCGATAGCGGATTTGCTGATTGAACTGATTGGCCATTTTGTTGGAGCGAC
Organism: Bacteroidota bacterium; assembly: GCA_026390935.1. GTDB lineage: Bacteria > Bacteroidota > Bacteroidia > Flavobacteriales_C > JAHEZL01. Next base: position 7,350 of record JAPLEZ010000049.1, on the reverse strand, counting down.
AAATTACTATCGCTTTCTCCACACCTACTTTTGCATAAGCGGTAGACAACTCCTCCTCCACTTCATAACTGCTGATGGTAGCAACATCAGGAAAATCCTTCAACTCAATAGCAGGATAACCAGGCAGTTTTTCTTTTAGCTGATCACGAATTTTAGTAGCGTTAAACAAAATTCCCGATTGGGCGGATTGACGCACTACTTCGGTTAATTCGTAATCGAAAACGGTGAGTCCAATATATTTCGACAAATAATTCTTATCCAGTGCCACGCTCACATTCATCCCTACCGGCGGGAGCTGCGCGGTATCGCCAATAAATATCAAGCGACAATTTTCGCCATCAAAAACATAGCGCACCAAATCTTCCAACAAACTCCCTCCCTTACTTACAAAAGAACCTCCCAAACCACCTGAGTTGGCGATCATGGAAGCCTCGTCGACAAAGAAGACAGTGTTCTTATGAATGTTCTTTTGCAAGGTGAATCTGCTCACCCCATCTTTGGTTTCATTGAAATAAATCTTCTTGTGTACAGTATAAGCTGGACGCCCCGAATAGGTGCTCAATACCTTTGCAGCCCTACCTGTAGGTGCCAGCAACACCGCTGAAATTTTATATTCCTGAATGCTTTTAATGAAGGCACTGATGAGCGAAGTTTTTCCTGTACCCGCGTATCCGCGAAGCACAAAAGTGGGCCGATGCATCGTTCCCGACAAGAACTCTATCAACATAGCAATCAGCTCTTCCTGTCCGGAAGTAGGCTGATGTCCTAAATTATGTACGATCTTATCCCGCAAAATTAAAATGATATTAACCTTAAATTAACCCTTGAAACTTAGCTTTACGATATAAAATTAAGTCGTAAATTAGCCCACCAATGGAAGCCGAAGTTATCAATAAAGTGAAGGAGCTGCAAATGATCGACAAGCGCATGCTTCAAATTCCATCAGAGGAATTGCAATTGCACATTGAAGTGGAAAACGCTTTAATCAAAACCCACTTGTTTGATGCCCGTGAAAATGAAATTTTAGGTTTTCAAACCACCAACCTCAACAACGATTATTACGAATTCGACAACGATAAATTACAAGCTTTTTTTAGTTCATCACCTTTGCAGCTCAACCGCAAATTCCAAAAAATATCTTTGTCGGTAGTGAGTTCAAAATTTATTTTGATTCCTGCTCCCCTTTTTGAAAAAGACAAAGCTGCCGATTATTTATCTACTAGCTGTCAGCTTAATGAATACGATGTTGTGGTGAGCAAGGAAATTAATTTTTTAAATGCTTTTGCTGTGTTTGCAGTACCGGCTACATTGAAGAAATTAATGGACAATCAGTTTGAAAATATTGAATACCTTCCTCACGTTGTGCCTACTTATTTATCGCTGCACAACTTATTCAAAACGGAAAAAGAACCGATCATTTTCGTGAACATCCACTCCGATTTTTACGACATTGTAGTGTTTGAAAACGGACAATTGAAACTCTTCACCACGCATCCTGTGGAAACCACCGAAGACTTTTTATACTACACTTTTTACACGCTGGAGCAAATGAAAATCAGCGCTGCCAACACACCGGTTTATCTTACAGGTGAAGTAGAAAAAAATTCCGCCATCCATGAAATCCTATTAAAGTATTTCAAAAAAAGCTCTTGGATCCTGAAAACGAGTCCGTACAAATTAGGTTATGAATTGAACAGCATAAATCCGTATTTTTACTTCTCACATTTCAGTCAGTATCTATGCGTATAGTCAGCGGACAATTCAAAGGAAGAAAATTTTCACCACCCAATAATTTACCCACACGTCCCACTACAGATCAGGCCAAAGAAGCCATCTTCAACATCTTCAACAACAATTTTGAATTTGAAAATTTAGCTGTTCTCGATTTATTTACCGGCACGGGAAACATCACTTTTGAATTTGCATCTCGCGGCGTTACCGACATTACCTGCGTTGAACAAAACTTTAAATGCTGCGATTTTATCAAAACCACTTCTGAAGTTTTGGGCATTTCTCCGCGCATCATAAAAGCCGATGTTTTCAAATGGGTAGAACAAAACAAAGGAAAAAAATTCGATATTATTTTTGCCGATCCTCCTTATGAATTACCACATTTAAAAACTATTCCTGCTTTGATTTTTAATGCTGGTATATTAAAAGAAGGTGGTTGGTTGGTGCTGGAGCATCCAAAGGAAATTAGCTTTTCAGGGGAGGAGAATTTTGCATGGCATAGGAATTATGGGCATGTGAATTTTAGTGTGTTTGAGGTGACAACCTCGTAATCTAAAATCACTCGAATGATTTTATTTTTTTCGATGTTTCATAACGTGGCCAATATATTGAGTAACGTTTATATAAAATAAATTTACTTTTTGTAGATTCTTTATTTTCACTTTCATCTAATAAGTCTGTATATTTTTTTTCAATAATTACCCCGCCTCTCCAAGTTTAGCGCAGCGAACTTGGAGATTTTCCATCTCTACGTAGAAGCTTTCAGCTTCTTTTTTCTGAAAGAAAAACAAACTGAAGTCCGAAGCTGCGCTTCTCCTCTTAATATCAAATCTTCGGAAAAAAGAAGCTGAAAGCTTCGACGTACACTCGTTATTTCGAAAAGTTCGCTGCGCTAAACTTTTCGAGGCGGAGTGCTGGGGCTTTTAGAGACGGAAGATTTTCCGTCTCCGAAAATGCAAAATAATGCTATTGAAGACGCAAAATTTTGCGTCTCTACAAGACACCAAAATTGGCTGCTAATACGCCAACAAATCACTCATCACTGCTTTAAACTGCACGGTGGAATATGAATCCAACTTCAGTTTGACCACCTCCTTTTGTGAGCTATTCAATGAAGCATATCCCAACTTAAAATTCCCTTTGTCATTGGTAAATGAAATAATCATTACTTCTTCATTATCCGGAAGATCTTTTGCATAAAACAATCCTTCTTTTCCGCTGTTGTACAAAGGCAAAATGGAGTTCATGCTTTTAAACACCAGATAAACCTCGGCTTTTGGAGCATTTTCCAATACACAGGCGATGTTTACTTTGTTGTTCACTTCAATGAATCTGTCGCAATTGATCCAGCCTAATTTGGAGGAAGACATTATAGAATACAAAGCTTTTTGTTGTTCGGAGTTGTAATCGCCATCCAAGTAAACACCTTCACCTTCCCAATCTGAATCACTTTCCCGACTTCTGCTTACTTTTTGTGTAGAGAGGGAATCCTTAATCACCGGAGAAATCACTCTGCGCAAGCCATCCAGTTTCCAATCGACGAGCCCCGATCTATTTTCACCATTAAAAGTAAAATAACCATCACTTGCAGCCAGCTGCTTCGGGAAAATAATATTCATGGATGATCCGCCTTTCAATTCGAGTTTTATTCCCTCACATTTCGCTTCCACATAAAACATGCCCATGGATTCTAATATTTTTCCTTTCGATCGCGCCACCAATCCACTCATTACAAAATCTTGTTTCGATAGATATTCATACACACAAACTTCAACTTTATCCGATAAAGTTCCTTTGCTTTCAAAACAATAGGGAGGAAAATAAAAAGAAATTCCATTGGCGCTCACCCAGGTGCCGCCGTGCGACTTACTTACACCAAAGCATTGTCGAATGTTACTATCCAGAGTGGTTTTACAATTTGTTCTTTGTAATTCCTTGGCTTTAAAAACCCATAACGAAGCATAGGGTTCATATTTAACAAGAATGTCCTTTTCTTCAATTTCCAGTTCCTTCAAATAGGCAGAAATGATGGAACAACGTTCTTTACTTAATTTCGATAAATACTGCCCTTTATCTTGCCTTTCCTTGATTCCCAAAACATCAAATTTCATCCATCCTCCCACAGGATTATAAATGTAATTCCGCACGACTTCCATTTTCATTTCTTCGGACAACACTGAACTATCAACGCGCACATTAAGCATGTGAACATTGGCCTGACCCAACAAATTCATTGAAAACAGCAGGCTAGCAGCAGCAATAAAACAGGATTTCACCATGGGGATATTTTATAAGATTAAATACTCTTTTTTTAAAACGTTACAGATCGAACCAAATTTCATCTTTCCCGTATCACGCGAAAATCAATCTAATCAACCATGAGAGAAGTATACATCGTTTCAGCCGTAAGAACACCAATGGGAAGTTTCGGAGGCGCATTATCCAATATATCAGCAACAACATTAGGCGCTACAGCCATCAAAGGCGCAATAGATAAAATAGGACTCGATCCGAAATTAGTTCAGGAAGTGTATATGGGAAATGTTTTACAGGGAAACCTCGGACAAGCCCCAGCGCGACAAGCCGCTATATTCGCCGGACTCAGCTCTGCCACACCTTCTACAACAATCAATAAAGTTTGTGCTTCAGGAATGAAAGCCATCATGCTTGCAGCGCAATCTATTATGTTGGGCGACAACGACATTGTGGTTGCAGGTGGAATGGAAAATATGTCGGCAGTGCCTTATTACCTCGACAAAGCCCGATTCGGCGCCAAACTCGGCGATGCTAAAATGATTGACGGTTTGGTAAAAGACGGTTTAACCGATGTGTACAAACAATACCACATGGGCAACGCAGCCGACATGTGCGCTAAGGAGTGCAATATCAGCAGAGAAGCGCAAGATGCCTTCGCCATTGAATCTTACGCCCGTTCAGCAAAAGCATGGAAAGACGGGAAATTCAACGATGAAATAGTTCCGGTAGAAATCCCATCTAAAAAAGGAGATTCTACTTTCGTCAAAGAAGATGAAGAATACACCAACGTTAAAATTGATAAGATACCAACGCTTAAACCCGTATTTGAAAAAGACGGAACAGTAACTGCGGCCAATGCTTCTACCTTAAATGACGGCGCAGCAGCCCTGGTTTTAATGAGCAAAGAAAAAGCAGATGCATTAGGCATTAAACCACTTGCGAAAATTGTAAGTTTTGCCGATGCAGCGCATGCACCAGAATGGTTTACCACAGCACCATCATTGGCATTACCGAAGGCTTTGGATAAAGTAAAAATGAGTGTGAAAAACGTAGATTATTTTGAATTGAATGAAGCCTTCTCAGTAGTTGGTTTGGTGAATATTCAAAAAATGGGATTGGATGCGACTAAAGTAAATGTGAATGGTGGCGCGGTTTCACTGGGACATCCACTAGGCTGTTCCGGCGCAAGAATCATTGTTACTTTAATCAATGTGCTAAAACAAAACAACGGAAAGATAGGAGCTGCTGCTATTTGTAATGGTGGTGGGGGTGCTTCGGCGATGGTGATTGAGAATTGTTAGCAACACATGATGTGATTGCGTTAATTTTTGAGTACAAAAATTCTTGCAATGGCGCGTATGTGCTTTAGGAAATAGGAGACTAACTTCGTGCGAAGGCAGGAGCCAAGATGCGAGCCAGCGCTGGCGGGAGCGAAATTTTTCCGTCGCCGACGGATAAAAAATTTCGCGACGCGCGCTGAAGCATATCTTGGCTCTTGATTTTTTGTTACTTTTTCATCAAGGAAAAAGTAAAAACATTTGCTTCTTTTCAAAAGAAGAACATTGCGTAGTAATTTTACTTCGTCTCTTTCTGCTTCAGCTTTTCCTCCTCTTCCTGCAACTGCTTCAAAATCTTTTCTTGCTTCTCTTTTCTAACTCGTTCACGCTCCGCCTTCGCTTTTTCTTCTGCCTCTTTCAGCTCTTGTAATTTTTTCTCCTGATCCGTTAAACCTGATTCTGCCTTTTTAATTTTCTCTTCATTGGCTTTGATGCGTTCTTCTTCTGCTTTCTTCTTTGCCGCTTCTTCAGCTGCCTTTTGTTCAGCTGCTTTTTTTATGGCCTCTTCTTCGTCCTTTTTAGCTTTTTCAGCCGCTTCAGCCTTTGCTTTTTCCTCTGCTTCAAATTTTTCTTTTAATTCCTTTTCCTTTTGTTTTTGTGCTTCTTTGAATTTTTGCTGTTCAATTCTGATTCTTATTTTTTCTTGTTCCTCGGCCAATTTGCGCTTGTAATCTTCTTCTTCTTTCTTTGCGTTTATTTTTGATTCTTCTTTAAACTTGGCGATTTTATCTTTCAGCTCTTGTTCCTTTTTCTGAATCTCTTTTAACTTAGCTTCCTCTTCTGCACTTTTCTTTTTGCTTTCTATCAGTTCCTTTTCTTTCGCGATTTTTTCATTTAGTTTCTGCAACTCCTTTTCCTTCCTTTTTCTAGCTTGCTCTTCTGTTTCCTTTTTGCTTTTATTTAAAGTGTTATTGTCTAAATCACCTTGAATTTTTTTCTTCGCATCGTCGTATTCCTTCAACTTATTCAAGCGGTCTTGAGCTGCTTGCTCTGCTGATTTCATTTGACGTTCTAACGCAGCTTTTTCCTTATTGAAATTCTCCTCATCACGCTCCCCTTGTTTTGTTTGCTGATCAATTTTTCCTTTGTACTTATTTTCAATTGCCGCCAACTTTTCTTTTTCGCGTGCCTGCTGTTTTATCAACTTCAATTGCTTTTCAGCTTCCTTCTTTGCCAACTCAGCTTTGTAGGCTTCCTGCTTGCGGGCAATAGCATCCTTCTTGGCTTGAATGGCTTGCTCCTCTTTTACCTTTTTCATTTGAAGGGCAAGATCTGCCTTTTGTTTTTGCTCCGCTTTCACTTTAGCTTCTTCCTCCACACGAGCTTGTTCATCTAATTGAGCCTGCTTTAATTTTTCCGCTTCCTTTTGTTTTTTAAGCTGGGCAGCATATTGTTTCTTTTTAATTTTTCTTTCTTCAGCTTTTTGTTTTTCCTCCTCTTTCAATTATACCGCGCGCCAACAGATCATCCCACTGGACAGTGGCCAGACCTTTGCCTAAATCGGTTTGTGACGAGGTATTCCAGATTTCCATGCCGGCGATCCGTTCTAAAGCCATCAACTCGTCCACAACCATGCCCGACCAGTAGGCATGGGGAATGAACACGAGTTTGGCTTGCTCACGCCAGGTGTCAATGGCCGTTTGCATGGAGTCGCCATAGTGCGCCCGCGTCAATTGCCGGATGCCAACAAGCACCATATGGTACTGCTGACCAACCGCATTTTTACTATGCCCCACTTCAACGCCGGGAATCGTAAGGAAGTCAGGGGTGCCAAATTCGCTCATGTCGGTAATGACTTCGTGATCGGTGATCGAAATAAAATCATAACCAGCTTGGCGATGGGCCGCCGCGCTCTCAGCGGGCGACAATTTTCCATCGGAACGGGTGGTGTGCGCATGCAGCGCGCCTTTATACCATGCGCCGGGCAGCAAAAACGGGTTGATATTTTCCATAATTCCTCCTGGGTGGGGACGGGTTAATTTGCGTTTGTAGTATAATCATTTCTACAATAAATTACAAGCATTTT
>JAPLEZ010000013.1:24254-58606 GCA_026390935.1 Bacteroidota bacterium | reverse complement strand
TGCGAACAAAGCGATTGATTCAGCTCCCAAAGAGAAACCAGCTAAAGTTTCCAATACGATAGTCATCAATTGAGAAGGCGTTTTCATTACACCGCCAATTTCTTTTGCTGCCCAAACACCATCCATGAAAACATGGAAGAATACGATAAAGAAAGTAGTCAAACCTAAAACTGCTAAACCAGCAACGCCTAAACCCATTACAGTACCACCACCGAAAGAAACTTTCAATGCTTGTGGCAAGCTGGTACGAGCGGCTTGTGTTGTTCTAACGTTTGTTTTGGTAGCGATTTTCATCCCCATGTTTCCAGCCAATGCTGAGAAAAATGCTCCGAAAATAAATGCAACCACTATAAGTATACTGGTAGTATCAACCACAAAAGAAATCCCTGCTAATACAACACTAGCACCGATCACGAAAAGAGTTAATAATTTGTATTCTGCTTTAAGGAAAGCGAGTGCTCCCTCATATATGTATTCTGAAATTTCTTTCATTTTTCCATCTCCAGCATCTTGTTTTAAAACCCAAGATCTTTTGATTGCCATGAAAGCTAATCCTATTAATGCCATTACGATAGGCACATAAATCATCATTGATTCCATAAATGTTAATTAGTAATTATTCTTTTTTAATTGGACGCCAAAGGTAATTATTTAATGTAATTGCGCAAATCGCAACTACGCCTTTTTATATAACACACTTTTCACGGCACCTTTAATTCTTTCCACGTTCGGAAGAGCCTCATTGATAAGGTTCATAGCGTACGGAAGAGGAACGTCTCTTGAGGTAACTCTTTGGATAGGGGCATCCAAATAATCAAAAGCTTCGTGCTGTACTTTATAAGTAATTTCGCCAGAGATAGAAGCCAAAGGCCAAGCCTCTTCAACAATCACCAAACGATTTGTTTTTTTGATAGAAGTGTAAATTGCATCGTAGTCAATCGGACGAACAGTTCTCAAGTCAATTACCTCAACGCTGATTCCATCTTTTTCCAATTCGGCGCAAGCAGCCAGTACTACGTGAACTATTTTCCCGAAAGTTACCAAAGTAACATCTGTTCCTTTTCTTTTAATGTCGGCAACTCCGATAGGAATTAAGTATTCTCCTTCAGGCACTTCTCCTTTATCTCCGTACATCTGCTCAGATTCCATAAAGATTACAGGGTCGTTATCACGAATCGCTGATTTCAACAAACCTTTGGCATCGTAAGGAGTAGATGGAACGATCACTTTCAATCCCGGAGTGTTGGCAAACCAGCTTTCAAACGCCTGTGAATGCTGAGCTCCCAATTGTCCGGCAGAAGCCGTTGGACCTCTAAACACGATCGGACAATTGAACTGTCCACCCGACATTGAATATACTTTCGCAGCAGAGTTGATCACCTGATCAATCGCCACCAAAGCGAAGTTAAAAGTCATAAATTCTACTACTGGTCTCAAACCATTCATTGCTGAACCCACTGCAATTCCGGCGAAACCTAACTCAGCGATAGGGGTATCAATCACTCGTTTTTCACCAAATTCTTCCAGCATTCCCTGACTCACCTTGTAAGCACCGTTGTATTCGGCTACTTCCTCTCCTATCAAATACACATTGGAATCTGCACGCATTTCTTCGTTTAAGGCCTCACGCAATGCCTCTCTGAATTGTAATACTCTCATATTTATTTTTTTTAAGCGGGGCTAAAATAAAAATTAATCAGGAATTAATAGAGAGTTTTTTAAATTGGGGACATGAAAAGTCTCTTGTTGTCAATCATTTTATCTTTTCCATTGCTCTTAAGCGCCCAAGAAATTGCTAGTTTAAATGGTGATAGTGCAACGGTGATTTTAAAAAATATCAGCGGCAAAAAATTCAAATCTTTTACGATTGGGTTTGCTCCACAAATTGTAGGCGTATCTAATTTCAAGTCTGGAGACAGTATTACCTACAAAGTACGCGTTACTGGCGAAATGGATCATGGACCTGTGGTAGCATACGTGAGGAAGTATAGATATGCAATTCAGCCTATGGATTATCCCGATCAAGTCAGTAAAGAAATCCTTGAAAAAGACGGAGTGTACTTATACTTAATAAACATCAAGGAGGAAGAAGGTGGATATCTAGACATCAAAGTCGAAAAGGTATTCTCTATTTCAAAATAATTCGTTGACAAATGCAATTATCGAAAGACCTGAAAAATACTTCAATGACTTCCCCGAGGGACATAAATGGTATTTTCTTTCTAAAAAATTATGCACTTAATTTTTCTCTCGAGTTTGGTTTACGCATGCAATTCCCTCTCGGAGGAGAGGGGCGCGAAAGCCTTAGTGGGGAGGAGGGAGATGGACCCACTCGCAATTAATCCATCTCCCTCCCCCCACACCGTCCAACACACCCCTCTCCTCCGAGAGGGAAGCCACTCCGCAAAAAAAATAATCATCCCATTTTTTCTTTCCCATTTCTAAAACCTTTTCATTCTCTCGTCGTAAAGCCCAAAAGTTTTAACCTTAGTTTATCATTGAACAACTAAATTCTATAGTCGATTTATGAAGATTCTTGTTTGTATCAGCTCTGTTCCCGACACTACCACAAAAATTACTTTTGCGGACGGCAACACAAAATTCAATACTGCCGGAGTGCAGTTTGTAATTAACCCCTATGATGAATTCGGATTGTCACGCGCCATGCAACTCAAAGAAACTTTGGGTGGCAATGTAACCACTGTTACTGTTGGTCGCGCTGATACTGAACCTGTCATCCGAAAAGCACTGGCGATTGGTGCCGACGATGCCGTTCGTATTGATGCCGATCCGATGGATTCTCTCCAAGTAGCAACCGAAATTGCCAATTACGCCAAAGATAAAGGCTTCGACCTCATCATCACCGGTCGCGAATCCATTGACTACAATGGTGGAGCAGTACCAGGAATGCTGGCCGAACTATTAGGAATAAACTCTGTTTCACCTTGCGTGAAAATTGATATCGACGGAACTACTGCTACTATGCAGACGCTGATCGACGGTGGAAAAGAAGTAGTAAAATCTGCTCTTCCCCTCGTTGCAGCCGCTCAAAAAGGAATGGTGGAAGAAAGTGAATTGCGCATACCAAACATGCGAGGTATCATGGCCGCAAGAACCAAGCCTTTGGCAGTTATTCCTGGATCAGCTGCAGGAAATGCAAAATTCAAAACCTTCGATTTGCCTGCACCAAAAGCAGCTTGCAAAATGGTATCGGCCGACAATGTAGAGGAGCTGGTACACTTATTACACACAGAAGCAAAAGTTATTTAACTCAAAATATTTAAGATATGTCAGTATTAGTATTCGCTGAAAATTGGGACGGGAATTTTAAAAAATCTACGTACGAAAGTGTTGCCTACGCTTCAGGATTGGCACAAGCTGTTGGTGGAACAGCCACAGCTGTTGTCATTGGAAATGTGAGCGCAGATAATCTTTCTACCCTCGGAAAATATGGTGCAACAAAAGTTATTCAATACGATGGCGCCGATGTAAATCACCAAGCAGTGGCCTCTATTTTAGCTCAGGCTGTGCAAGCAGCAGGCGCAAAATACGTGGTGTTCAACGGAACATGGAAAAGCAAAGGAGCTGCTCCACGATTAGCTATAAAGTTAAGCGCTTCTTTGGCCACCGAAGTGGTTGAATTGCCTTCTTCTACAGCGCCATTCACGGTTAAGAAAAAAACTTTCTCAGGAAAAGCTTTCGCCCATGTGGAACTTTCTTCTGATGTAAAAATCATAGTGTTATCAACTAACTCCTACGGCGTTAAAGAAAACGCAGTGACTGCCGCTGTTGAAAAAGGTAGCGGAAGCGCGTCGGAAAAAGATGCATCCTTACAACATGTGGAATACCAAAAAACTACTGGTAAAATAAATCTTACTGAAGCAGAAATTGTGGTGAGTGCTGGCCGTGGAATGAAGGGGCCAGAGAACTGGGGCATGGTGGAACAACTCGCCGAAACCCTTGGTGCTGCAACTGCTTGCTCGAAACCGGTAGCCGACATTGGCTGGAGACCTCATCATGAGCACGTTGGTCAAACAGGTATCGCTGTTGCTCCCAATTTATACATTGCTATCGGAATCTCTGGAGCTATTCAACATTTAGCGGGTATTAGCTCCTCTAAAAAAATAGTTATCATCAACACCGACCCTGAAGCACCTTTCTTTAAGGCTGCCGATTACGGGATAGTTGGCGATGCATTGCAAGTTATTCCTAAGTTAACGGAAGCGATAAAGAAATTGAAAGGGTAAATGTAGAGACGCAAAATTTTGCGTCTCCCTGAAAGCCAAAAAATAATATTATGTTATTTGCTTTTGGCTTTTTACTTTTACCTTTTAACTTTCCTGAAGGGACCTGATGAAGAAAATTAATTTAGACATAATAGGACTCTCCTATAGCCAAACGCAAACGGGTGCATACGCCCTGGTACTAGGAGAACGCAATGGTAAAAGAAGACTGCCTATCATCATTGGTGGATTTGAAGCTCAGGCCATTGCCATTGAATTGGAAAAAATGACGCCCAGCCGTCCGTTGACCCACGATCTTTTTAAAACTTTCGCCAATACTTTTGATATCAATATCAAAGAAGTTATCATTTACAATTTAGTAGAAGGGATTTTCTTTGCGAAATTGATTTGTGAGAAAGATGGCAAAGAGGTGGAGATTGACGCCCGAACATCCGACTCTATCGCCTTGGCGGTGCGTTTTAATTGTCCGATATCAACTTACGAATTTATTCTTGCGTCTGCTGGGATTTTGTTGGAAGACGAGCAGGCAGGCAACGATAGCGACGATGAAGATCCTTTGGAAGATCCAGTGGAAGAATTGCTACAATCCAGTACCAAAGACATTAAAAGCATGTCGATGGAAGAATTGGAAAAATTCCTGGAGGAGGCCATTGCCATGGAAGATTACGAAAGAGCATCGCAAATTCGCGACGAATTGAACAAAAGAAAATAAGCAAATGAAGCAATACCTAGATCTCCTGCAACACATCATCATTAACGGAGCTTCAAAAGAAGACCGTACTGGCACAGGAACCATCAGTGTATTTGGCTATCAAACGCGTTTCGATCTCAATAAAGGTTTTCCATTAATCACCACTAAAAAATGCCATTTGCGCTCCATCATCCACGAGTTGTTGTGGTTTTTGCAGGGCGACACCAATATTAAATACCTCAAGGAAAACAATGTTTCCATTTGGGACGAATGGGCTGATGAAAACGGGAATCTCGGTCCGGTTTATGGCTATCAGTGGCGCTCATGGCCCACTCCCGATGGCCGTCACATCGACCAGATCACCAACTTAATTCAGCAAATAAAAAACAATCCGGATTCCCGCCGACTCATTGTAAGCGCCTGGAACGTAGGAGAAATTGAAAAAATGGCCCTTCCACCCTGCCATGCTTTCTTTCAGTTTTATGTGGCCGACGGAAAATTATCTTGTCAACTTTACCAACGAAGCGCCGATGTGTTTTTAGGTGTTCCTTTTAACATAGCATCCTATGCGCTTTTAACCATGATGGTAGCACAAGTTTGCGATTTAAAATTGGGTGATTTTGTACACACTTTTGGCGACACGCATTTATACATAAATCACTTGGAGCAAACCAACTTGCAGCTTTCCCGCGAACCACGCCCTTTACCAACAATGAAAATTAATCCGGCAGTGAAAGATATTTTCAGCTTTAAAATTGAAGATTTTGAACTGGTGGGATACGATCCTCATCCGCACATAAAAGCACCGGTGGCAGTATGATGAAAGTATCTATCATTGTCGCAGCAGGATTAAATAATTCCATTGGCAAAGACAATGATTTGTTGTGGCATTTGCCTACCGACATGAAGTTTTTCAAAGAGCGCACCACCGGTCATCACATTTTAACCGGTCGCAAAAATTACATTTCCATTCCCGAAAAATACCGTCCGCTAGCAAATAGAACCAACATTGTTGTTACGCGCGATCCCAATTTAAAAATAGAAGGCTGCTTGGTCACCAACTCAATTAAAGAAGGTGTTGAACTGGCCCGAAACAATGGAGAAACAGAGCTTTTCATTATTGGTGGTGGTGAAATTTACCGTCAAGCTTTGGCCGAAAATTTAGTGACGCATATTTTCCTCACCCGCGTTCACGCCAACTTTGAAGCCGATACTTTTTTTCCTGAATTGAATCCCGACGAATGGCGCAATACTTCGGAAATATATTGTCAGCAAGACATAAAAAACCCTTACGCTTGCACTTTCACAGAATTGGTGAAACGCAAGTAAACTTTTTTCATTTTTGTACGTCTAAGCAGTACCTAGTCTGATCTTATGAAAACTTTCATCGCAATACTTTTTCTTACAACTCTTTTCAGCTGCAAAAACAACAGCACTAACAACGAGCTAAACTCCTGCAAAGACAATGCTTTGGCAGAAGTTATTTACCTTGATATCTACATGCAATCGCAACTGTACTTGGATATGTTCCTGAAAAAACAAACTCCTTCCGACACCAACGTAAAGTTCATTACTTCTGCCAACCCCAATAGCATTAGCTTTCCCTTTACCCTCACAGTTTCCTTTGGAAGCGAAGATGTCCTTGGCGACGATAGTAAATTCAGACGAGGAGATTTGGTTTTAAAAGTAAACTCACTTGCCTACGACAACACCTTGTTATCACTCAAAGAAGTGGCGGTATCCTTCACCGATTTTTATCTCGATCACTCCAACGTTTTGGGCACATTCACCATCACCAACAAGGGTTTGAATGGGAAAAACAATTACACTTTCGACCTCGATACCAAAGCAGGAATCATCATCAACAGCAACGGCACCATGTCATGGGAATCCGCTAAAGTATTGGAACTCACAGCAGGTGCAAGCACGCCAAACAACATTTTAGATGACACCTACTCCCTCACCGGAAATGTAACTGGCAAAGATTTTAAAGGCACCGATTTTAAAGCCACCATTTCCACAGCCATGATGGTTGATCCCAATTGCAAATGGTTCATCAAAACCGGAAAAATGTCGGTGGAGCCGAATCAATTGGATGTGCGCAATTTGGATTATGGCACGGGAACATGCACCGGACAAGTTTCGGTACAGATAAAAGAAGAAGCGTTTAGTTTTTCGATACAGTGAAAATCCCTCTTGCCATCACACAGAATTCCTTCGCACTCTCCCTTTTTCAAAGGGAGAAGTCCCATTCTCCTGCATTCTCAAATATGTATTTCAGGAAATGCCAGCTAACTAACTTCCTCCTTTGAAAAAGGAGGAGTGCGTTGACCGCGCGAGGGCAAGGAGGATTTCGTGAATATGGTTTGAAATACCCCTTCCTTTTGGTATCTTTGGCGCTTGCGAAAAAGAACGCCTAAGTCCTTGATTAGCAAAGCTAAAATTGAATTATGAGTAAAGAAATGTCGCTGGAAGACTTATCCAGCATTAAAGGCGCAACGTCATCAAAGGCGGTGGAAGAGCTTTTTAACACCATTAAAAATGCTCCGCTTCCTGCTGAAAGCAAGGATTTCAACAACAATGCCGTTGCGTTGGAAGACCTTCGTCCCGATGAAGTGCACAACAGTTCAGAGCTTGAAAAAAAGCTGATCAAACAAAACTTCCCGAAAGAGAAAAACGGATATTTAGTGGTACAAAAAGTAATTGAGAATTAATGGCTTCACAAATAACACAACTACACGAAAAGCTCGTTTCTAAAGAGATTTCATGCACACAGCTGGTTCAAGAAAAATTAGATGCATTGGCAAAAAACCAATACCATTCTGTGAATTTTTTGTTGAGCGATTTGGCTTTGGAAAAAGCAAAAGCAGTAGATGCTAAAATTGCAAAAGGCGAAAAAATAGGTTTGCTGGAAGGAATTCCTTTTGGCGTGAAAGATGTTTTTTTATTGCAAGGACAGCACGCTTCAGCGAGTTCCAACTTTTTAAAAAATTATATTTCTCCATATACCGCAACAGCGATTCAAAAGTTGATTGACGCTGGCGCAATTCCGCTGGTGAAAGAAAATGCCGATAGTTTCGGTCACGGCAGCACCAGCGAAAACACCATTTTCGGTGCGGTGAAAAACGCACACAACGAAGAACTGGTTGGTGGTGGTTCCAGCGGAGGAAGCGCGGTGAACGTTGCAAAAGGTTATACCGTTTTTTCTATCGGTGGCGATACAGGAGGCTCTATCCGTCAGCCTGCGGGATTCAATAAAGTTTACGGACTCAAACCAACTTACGGCCGCGTGTCGCGTTATGGATTGATGGCTTACACTTCTTCTACCGATTGCGTTGGCCCCATTGCTTCCAGCATTGAAGATATCGCTATCGTGATGAATGCAATTAGCGGAAAAGATTATCATGATCAAACGACCTACGAATCCGCACCTATCGATCTTTCCGAATTCAACATTCAACATTCAACATTCAACATTGGCTATTACAGTGATTTCATCGACAACAAAGGATTGGACGCCAACATCAAAAAAGATTTTCTGGCAGTGATAGAAAAACTGAAAGCGAAAGGTGTGACCGTAAAAGCGCTCAGCTTTAAAAATGCCGATACTTTGGTTTCTACATACTACGCTTTGGCGATGGCAGAAACTGCTTCCAACTTAGCGCGACTGGATGGCTCCATGTATGGTGAACGCGCAAATGCCGATTCACTAAAAGAGAGCTACGCCCTCACCCGCTCCGAAGGATTCACCGAAGAAAGCAAACGCAGAATTGTAGGCGGCAACCAGGTTTTATCACAAGGCCACGCCGATGAAATTTATTTGAAAGCACGTGCATTGCGCGCGCAAATCATGGATCATTTTAACAAGGATTTTAAAGAAGTGTCTGTCATACTTTCTCCTGTATCGCCCGCCAGTCCTCCAAAAATTGGTGGCAGCTTGAAAGATCCATTGGCGATGTACTTGTCGGATATTTACACCATAGGCTTCAGCTTAGGTGAATTACCAACACTCACAGCGCCGGTTGGAACAGCAACAGGAATACAAATCACTACTGCAAAAAAGCAGGACGAACTCACTTTAAAATTCGCTAAATTTTTAATTGCCGCATTGTAATGGAAATAGATAAACTCACGCAAAAGCTGGATCAGCTTGGATTAGAAGTGGTGATTGGATTAGAAACCCACATCCGCCTCAACACCAAAACCAAATTATTTTGCGCCTGCGCCAATCAGGAAACCAACGAACCAAATACTAATATTTGTTCAGTGTGCACCGGACAAATGGGTGTGCTTCCTGCCATCAACAAAGAAGCCATTCGCAAAGCGATTTTGTTTGGGAAAGCAGTGAATTCTGATTTCAAAAATGAAGTGATTTGCTGGGACCGTAAACATTACGAATATCCCGATCAACCTAAGAATTTCCAGTTGACGCAATTTCAAAAACCAATTATTCCCAACGGTGAAGTGTATTGCTACAGAGAAGATGGAACGAGCTTTTCAGTTCAATTGGAACAAGTGCATTTAGAGGAAGATGCGGCGAAATTGATGCACGAAAAAACGCAGACTTTAGTTGACTTCAATAAATCGGGAGTGCCATTGATTGAAGTAGTGACGAAGCCTTGTTTGCGCGAAATGAACGATGCATCCATCTACGCACAATACTTACAACGCATTGTACAAAATTTAAATATCTCCGAAGCGAACTTGGAGAAAGGAGAATTCAAATCCGACGTGAGCGTATCCATCCGCAAAAAAGGAACGAACGATTTGAACGCACGAACCGAAATTAAAAACCTCAACTCTTTCAAATTCATGATTGAGGCCTTGGAGGAAGAAGTAACAAAGCAACTCGATTTTTACACGCAGCACAACGATTTCCGTGCCGACCAAACCACAGTTTTGTTTGACGCCGATTTGAAGAAAACGAAAACGATGCGTAAAAAAGAATTCGCAGCCGATTACCGTTTTGCTTTGGAGCCTGACATTCCTTTCGTGAACATCAAAAAAGAAGTTGACGCTACAAAAGTGGATCAGCGCCTCCTTCCCTACTCTATTGAAACTACATTGATTCAGGGCGGTGTTCGTCCGCAGGATGCAAAATTTTTCACTGCCGATGCCATTCGCTCACAATTGTTTTTAGGCATCAACGAAAAATTAAATGATCCTTTGTTCGTTGCGAAAGCATTATCGAATAACTTAAAAGCAGAAGATTATCCTAAAATAAAATTAGAAGTTCTGGTAGAAATTTTCTCTTTGTTCAAGGAAGAAAAAATCACGATTATTTTATTGCAGAAAGCATTGGAAGAATTGATTAAAAGTTCTTCTTTCGATTACAAAAAATATTTTGCCGACAATACTATTTCCGACGATACGCTGCAAAAAAGCATTGCTGAAGCCATTGCCGAAAACGCTGAACTGGCAGCTGAAATCAAAGGTGGCAACGCTGGAAAATCAGGAATTTTAGTAGGTAAAGTTTTAGCTAAAGTTGGTAAAGGAGCAAACGGAAAATTAATTCGCGAAATCATACTCCAGCAATTAGCTGGAGCAGCCACGAAGAGTGAGAGCGAGGGTGATGAAGAGGAAAATGGCGAAAAGAAAATTTCTGCAGCGCAACAACGCGATGACGAAGAAGCGGTTCGCGCAATTCCGGTGATCATCAAAGACCAATATCGTACGCATGTTATCTCCCAAATCACTCAAGACTCACTCTCACACTCCGTCACTCTCTCTGGTTGGGTGTCTAGTTTAAGAGACCACGGCGACTTAGTGTTTATCGACTTCCGCGACTCGAGCTACGAAGTTTTGCAGTTGAGTTTGAAACGCGAAACTTTCCCTCAACTGGATCAGTTTGCGAAGTTGAAACCGGAATCGGTGATCATGGTAACTGGAAATATTATTCCGCGTGGTGAAGACGATTACAACTCCAGTATCCGTACAGGAAAACTGGAAATGGAAGTTAAGGAAATCGATATTTTGAACTTAGCAAAAACTCTTCCTTTCGAAATTAAGCGCGCAGCAAAAACCAATGAAGCAACACGATTAAAATATAAATTCCTGGATCACAGAAGCGTTGAAAATCGCTCGGCAATCATCAATCGTCACAAGGTGATTAAGTTGTTGCGGGATGTTCTCGACCTAGAAGAATTCATTGAAGTGGAAACACCAATTTTAACTGCAGGTACCGAAGAAGGTGCTCGTGAATTTATTGTGCCAAGCAGAAAATTTGCAGGTTCGTTTTACACGCTTCCACAAGCGCCGCAACAGTTCAAGCAATTGTTGATGGTAGGTGGATTCCAAAAATATTTTCAGGTAGCAAGATGTTTCCGCGATGAAGATTCACGTGGCGATCGTCAGCCTGAGTTCACGCAGCTCGATATGGAAATGGCTTTCCTCGGCGAACAGGACATCATGGATCTCAACACAAAATTACTCACTACCGTTGTGCAGGATTTGTACAAAGACAAATGGAAAATGAAACCATTTCAAGTGATTAAGTACTGGGATTCCATGGAAAAATACGGTTGCGACAGACCCGATATGCGTTATGGCTTGGAATTGCAAACCATCACCGACATCGTGAAAGACACCACTTTCCAGGTGTTCTCCAAACCTATTGAAGAAGGCGGCGTGGTGAAATGCATCAAGGTGAATGCCGAGTATCAAAACAAAAGATTATCAAAAGGTCAGATAGAAAAATTAACTGCTCTCGCGCAGGAAAATGGTTTGGGAGGATTGGCTTACATCATCGTTAACGAAAACGATTTGCAATCGCCTATCATTAAATTCCTCGGTGAAGAAATTGCAGCCAACATCATCAAAACAACAAAAGCTAAGGTAGGAGACATTGTTTTCTTCTCTGCGGCATCTTATGCCACCGCGAACAAAGCGCTGGATCAGGTGCGTCAGGAATTAGGAAGAATGCTCAACCTCATCAATCCAAAAGAATTGGCACCGGTATGGGTAGTTGATTTTCCTTTCTTCGAAAAAACCGACGAAGGAAGATGGACGTTCACGCACAACCCTTTCTCTATGCCTAAAGTGAAAGATCTCGACAAACACATGAGCGGCGAAAAAGTTGGCGACATCATCGCGCAACAATACGATTTGGTTTTAAACGGTTACGAAATCGGCGGTGGATCAGTGCGCGCGCACAAATCCGAAATCTTGGAAGCTACTTACCGCAACATGGGCTACAACAAAGACGAAATGAAAAAAAGCGTTGGACACATGTACGAAGCGTTTCAGTTCGGCGCTCCACCACACGGTGGAATTGCATGGGGATTGGATCGTTTGATGATGATATTGGAACGGAAGGTTTCTATTCGTGAAGTGATGGCTTATCCTAAAACTGGTTCTGGTGAAGATTTGATGTTTAATAGTCCGAGTGCTTTGCCGAGTAAGAAGGTGGAGGAGATGAATGTGAGGGTGATATGATATAAATAAGATAAGAAGCATTACGCAGAGCATAATAAGGCTATGAGCAATTGTGAAAAAATCGCTTCTTTATACCCAATTTAAAGACAGATCCTAACAAACATGAGATTTAAAAAATTGACAATAGGCCAATGGAAACAATTCGAAAAACTCGATATTGACTTTCATGACCAGTTAACTGTTTTGACTGGGGCTAATGGCGCAGGTAAAACAACCATTTTAAATTTACTTTCTCCTCATTTCGGTTGGTCAACTATTGAACTTGCAACGCCGGCAAAAGATGAAAAATCAGGATTTATAAAATTCTTCACAAGATTCTTTACTAAGCCGATTGAAAATAATGACAATAAAATAGGACAGTTGACTTATAATCAAGGTTCACTGGCGAATATTAAAATTCCTAATAGCGATTCAGCTCAATATCAAATAGAGATTCAACCAAGACAAGCCGTTAAAGGATTTTACATCCCTTCTCATA
The DNA here is from genome assembly GCA_026390935.1 of Bacteroidota bacterium. GTDB lineage: Bacteria > Bacteroidota > Bacteroidia > Flavobacteriales_C > JAHEZL01. The sequence goes on along the minus strand of JAPLEZ010000013.1, from coordinate 45,759 downwards.
GACCAACATTTCATTATCAAGCCGTCACTCAATTAGCTTTACAAAAACGAGACAAGACCCAAGCATTTCAATTAGTTTCTAATAGTTCAAAAAACAGAATAGTTGGTGGTGGTGATAGACCAAGTAGTTATTATATTAAAGAAACACTTCTTACTTGGAATATTTTTGGATATGGAAACCCAGAAATGGAAGCAGACAAGGAATATATGGAGTACTATGAAGGATTTCAAAAAGTGCTAAAAAAGATTTTACCAAAGACATTAGGTTTTGAAAAATTCTCGGCAAGAAAATCTGAAATTGTTATGGTGACAAGCAGTGGAGAATATATGCTTGATGGATGTTCAGGAGGCATAAGTGCTTTGATTGATTTAAGCTGGCAAATCTATATGTACAGCACTCAAGAAAAGGATCAATTTACCATTTTAATTGATGAGATTGAAAATCATCTACACGCAACAATGCAAAGAGCCATACTTCCAGATTTAATTTCTGCTTTTCCAAATGTTCAATTTATTGTTTCTACACATAGTCCTTTAATTATTGGTTCTGTAAAGAACTCCAATGTTTATGCATTGCGATACAATGAAAACAAAAAAATAGAAAGTGAGTTGCTTGATTTAGAAAATAAGGCAAAAAATGCTACTGAAATTTTAAACGAAGTATTAGGTGTTTCATTTACGATGCCAATATGGGTTGAAAATACCTTAAATGAAATTGTAAAAAAACATTCAGGACAAGAAATGAATGAAAATCTATTTGACCAAATGAGAAAAGAATTAAAAGAAGTTGGTCTTGAAGATTTAATGCCATTAGCAATTAAAGACACTCTGAAAAAATAGTATGATTAAATTAACTAAAGGCACTGAACCTGCATCATTATCTTCAAATAAGGCTACTTGGACAACACAATTATTAGCACATATCAGAGCTGGACAAAAAGTTCCAAAGTCGCTTGAAAACAACTATAACACCAAAGAAATTAAAGATGCTCTTAGAGCAGAGAGTAAAAGCAAGTGCATGTATTGCGAAAGTATGGTAGGGCATATCACATTTGAACACATTGAGCACATAAAACCAAAAGCCAAACACAAATTTCCTCAACTCACATTTGAATTTTCAAATCTTGGTCTTTCATGTCCAAAGTGCAATATGAACAAGAGTGACACTTTTGACAATGCTAACCCGTTCATAGATCCCTATAATGACAATCCGCAAAATCACTTAACTGCAGTTGGTGCTTTTGTTTGGGCAAATTCAGGTGACCAACGCGCAAAAATATCTGAAATTGAAATAGAACTAAACAGACCTGAGTTACTCGAAACTCGTGGAGAAAGAATGAATACAATTAAAACTCTTATCGACAATTATAATATTGCTCCTATTGGATCCTTGAAAAACGCCCTAAGGAAAGAAATAGATAGAGAAACTGCAGACTCTAAACCTTATTCTTTTTGCGCAAAACAACTTGTAAAATCATTATTAAAATAAATGAGAACCCAGTAGTTTCGGATATGTAATTTCAGATTTAGCGCAGCGTAATCTGAAATCTTCCCCCGCCTCGTGAAGTTTAGCGCACCATAATTTTACGAATCCGTGATACAATTATGACAACCATGAAAAAATATATTTTCTATTTTCTGCTTTTAATGATAAGCTTTTGTAATACTTCTTTTCTGAGTAAAACAAAAAACGAAAAAGAACAATGGTTGGAATATTATGGATTAAAAGAAAATATGTTCGTTAAAGACGGGGAAAGCAGCATACAATTAGAGTGGAATGATAGATACTCTGATGACAAATTCAATGCTATTCCTGATTGCTATTCACCCGATTCAAATTATTTAGTACAGCATCCATTTTATGGTGAACCAGAGGAAGAAAGTTTGTTAGTTAGAATGGTAGATTCTAGCGCAGCCAGGCTCTTATATTTAAGTCCGGGAAGCTCAGCAGAAGCCGTTATCTGGAAAAACAAGTACACCTTTGAAATTATGGGATTTGACAATTGTTGTCCTGATATTACCCCAACAATATGGCATTACAATTTAAAGAAAAACACATGTACTGTAATGAGTGCTAAAAAATTGCATCTGTCCAAGCCCATTTACAAATGGAGAAATAATTGACAAATAAGGGACCGTGAAAATAGAAAATAGGGACAGACGTTAATAAAAAATATACGTCTGTTCCTTATTTTCTTATCACGTCTATCATTTAATTATCTTCCCAACAAACACGTCCTTAACGCTATAAACTTTATATATGTAAACGCCGTTTTGCAATTCGCTTAAGTCAATTCCCTGATTCTGATTCGCCATTCCCGACCAAACCATCTTCCCCTCACCATTATATATTTCTGTGAAAAAAGAATTTAGGTCAGGAACTTCAAAATATAAAGCATTGGAAAAAGGATTGGGGTATGTTCTGACCTGAGCACTGTTTTGCACCTCTTCAACATCAACAGATTTAGGAGAATAGTAATAATCTGCCCTACTTGATTGTTGCCAGGTAGAAGACGCATCGTCCCACACATAAGAAAAGCTTTTGGTAATCATTGCCGATGAAGCACTATGATCAGAAGAAAAATCTGAAAATAGGGACAGACGGTATTTAAATTCAAATTTTGCCAAGAGAATTGCGAGTAGAGTGAGCATATAAATACCGTCCGTATTAAGTATCATAAATTGAAAATTGGGGACTGCGATCATTTTTCATAAATTAGCGGCTGCGCCTATGAATATTTTCGCCACAAACAATAATTCTTTCGATCATGAAAACACTTTTTATTTCATTACTTCTTGCCCTGCTTAGCACAAACACTTTTGGACAATGCCTATCTGGAGATTGCGAAAACGGCGAAGGAGAAATACGCTATGACGATGGCCGCTATACCGGCCAATTTAAAAAAGGAGTAAAATCCGGCAAGGGGACTTACTACTACGAAAATGGAGATGTTTATTCTGGCACTTTTAAAAATGATGTAAAACAAGGGAAAGGAACATATACCTTCTTTGATGGCGAGAAATTCACAGGTAAATTCGTGAACGATGAAGGTGATGGACAATATGTTGAATTATGGAAAATAAAGCATGAGGGAAAATGCGCGGTGGAGAATGAAAAAATTGCTGCTGAATATGAAGAAAGTCTAAATCTGAATATGTACCGACTGAAAGAATTGGTAAATAAAAAAATTGGTTCAACATATGATGTCACTACCACTCAAGCATATAAATACTACACTAATGATGAGCTGGATAAAGCCGATCAGGAATTTACCAAATTGTATGAAAATAACCCGAACGAGTATTCCATTTTATTGTTCAGGGCATTTACACGTACTTTCATGGGAAGACACAGAAAAGCAGGGGCTGACTATCATAAAATAAACGAAAAAACAAATAACAGTTTAATTGGGATCTTATACTTGGAGGGTTCTTCCTATTTTGACGGAGACAAAGATTCACTGGCTGCACTGGCCTATAAGAAAGTGCTTGCCATAGATAGTAATATTTATTCATGCCTTACCGAAATGGGGCATTATTATTCCGAAATAAATGTAGACAAAAACAAGGCGCTTTATCATTACCGAAAAGCCTATAAGCTCCAACCTAAAAACAGAGAAGCTAAAGTATTCTTAATTAAATGCTTAATCAAATTCAACGAAATGGCAGAAGCTAAAAGACTAATCAATGAGCTTTTGCAATCCTGTCCAGATGACATCATTAATAAGGTGGGGATCGGTAACTTCTACTACTTCGAAGATAAAAACGACGAAGCAATCATTTGTTACAATGAAATTTTAAAGATTCCAAATCTTGAGAAAAAACTTGATCCGGATATACTAAGACAGGTTATTTATGCTAAAGCCAGTTCATTAAGAGAATTGGGGAAAATTGAAGAAAGCATCAAGGAATTTGAAAAGTTAATCGCAATGAACCCAAATGACGTGGACTACTACAACTGTTTGGCTTTTGATTATGTTGTATTAAAAAATCCAATGCAGGCACTTGAAATTGTGGAAAAAGGAATTCTTGTAGACAATACCGATAAAGACATTTATACAACAAAAGCGGAAGCTTATTCTTTGCTTAATGACGACGATAATTTTTACAAAAATATGGAACTGGCTTTAAAAAAAGGATTAAGCAATTATGAATATATCGTTGAAGATGAATATCATCTCTATAAGAAATATAAAACACAGAAAAGGTTCCAAGATATGCTAGCCAAATATAAGGCGGAAAGAGAAGAAGAAAAGGATAAATAGAGAGCATGCGCCAATTTTATATACCGACGTATATTAAAGAGTTTTTTCCAAAGAAAAATGAAAATACTTTGGCTTAAACATTGCATGTAAGACATTAAATTAAATTAAAAATGAAAATATTTCTTTCAATATCCATTCTGCTTTGCTGTCAATTTATGGCAGCGCAAAAAAATGATGTACTAGTCATCTATTTTAAAACAAATCAAGTTCAATTGACTCCACAACAACAAAGCGAAATAAATCAGCGTGTTGAGAGCTTTAGAAAACAACAATGGGATAGCACTTATATTGGCATCAAAGGCTTTGCTGACGAGTCTGGACCGGCCGATGCAAATATGCGACTCTCCCTAAAAAGAGCACGGATGGTAAAGCATCATATTCAAAATATTCCTTTCATTGTTCCATTTGATGTTAATGCTTATGGCGAAAAATTTTCGAAGGGAAAAGATAAAAACCTAAGCAGACGAGTAGAAATAACTTTTTATGGAAAGAAGAAAGGAAAAATAGTTTCCGCTATCGCAGAGCAAAAAGAAAAAGATAGCTTGAACCTGAACAAAAAATTAATAGTCCGCGAATACCGCGATTCCATAATCCACAACAAAACTGCAGTAGTCATCATCCCAAAAGAAGAAGTAAAGAAAATGGAAGCGAACACAAATTTTCATTTTCAATTCAAAAATTGCAGTATTGAAAAAGACTCAATAAATGGACTCACTACTCAGGATATATATGGCAATCCACTAAGCAGCGCAGGAATGTTTAAAATAGATTACAACTCAAAGGATACTGTGCTTGAAAAACCAATTATTGTTCGATTTCCTATTAGTGACACTGCTTGTTTCGACACCGCTGGCATACTAACCTGGAGATATATTGAAGGAAAAGGATGGAAACAAACCCGAGATCCACAAATTCGAATAGTAACCGTTAATAATCAAAAGTACTATGAAGTGCAAACATTTACACCTAGTTTGGGCTTATGCAACATGGACAAACTCAATAACTATTATACAACACGGTTTAGAATAAAAAACAATTTCCAATATAAAATTGATTCAATAGTGGTTTTTGATAAATGCAATTCTATGTTATTAAAAGGGCGGCCAACCAAATACCATAAAAGAAGCATAAAAATTAAAATCCCATACGTTGACAGTAACTTGGAGGTAATTTATTTTGTGACCAACAAAAAAACCGGAAAAAGCATGAAGTCGGACGCAGTCTCTGTCAATGCATTAAAAAAAGGTTTCTTCTATTCTTTTGTTCGAGTTCCCAAACTTGACAGTAAGAGATCAACAATCATGCTATCACAAGGATTTAAAAGTGCTAGAAAAACTTACATGCATTGAAAAGGAAGTTGAAAACTTCCACGTAAAGCCGTATTTTCGCAAAGTTACGCTATCGCTAAACTTTACGAGGCGGAGCAATAAATATGTTTGCAATCGCTCACTTGATATTTATGCTTTTGAAAATCGCAATACTTGCGGTAGCATATGCAACGATTGTTCTTATCGTATTATATATTCTGAGTAAGACAACAAAATTAAAGCTTGCTGAAAAATGGATGCAAAGCAAGTTTTTAACTTGGTGGTTGACAGGTCTAATTTTTTCGATCGTACTTTTTTTCTACGCTTTTTCTTATTGGGGAAATCATGGCCTTGGAGACTCCTCATGTATACCCGTTGGTTACGGACAAACCATATATTGCGGAGATGGAGTATACACCTATTTTTATGAGAATCCAGACGGTTCATCTTATCAAAGACACATAAACAACTTTTCTATTAGTGACGAATATTTATGCGCAGAACAGGATAAAAATAAATATGTTGTTTTCAACCTCGAAACTTCACAAACAACAGAACTCCAAAACAAGGAAGAATATGAAAAATTTGCAATAAAAAACAATTTACCAGCTACAACAGATTTTAAAGAATTCTATTTCCATTATAACAATTATTGGAATGGTTGGAGATTCTATCTGCTGCCATAAAAAGGAAGTTGAAAACTTCCAAGTAAAGCCGTATTTTCGCAAAGGCCTATTTAAAACAAAATTCTATTTATGATCTCATTAGACAAACAACCTAAAGAATATATTTTACCCGGGATTATTACTTTATTGAGTCTTATCAATCTTTTTAGTAGTATTTATTACCTCAATATTATTCAGATTTTAGTTGCCTTAATAGGATTGACAGGAGTTGTACTTTTTTTGTACAAAAAAGGGAATCCAGCTCTCTTCTTTCAAGTATGGATATTTAGTCAAATACCTGTCATCCATACAGAAAGTATAATCTTGATTGAAAATGGAATTCAAGCAATAAATTCTACTCCGATATTTGATGCCACACAACTCCTTCAACTCACCTTTGGATTCACACTAGGTTTAAAAGGAGGAACAAATTTATTTATCTATTTTAATTTTGTTCCACTCTTATATTTTGGTTTGTATAGAGTTGTAGCCGCTTCTATTCTAGTAGGAAAGAAAATAAAACTTACAAAGATTAAAAAAGAAAGCAAATACAAAAACTCATTCCCCATCACTGGTAGCATTATTAAAAGAGTTGAATTAGAAAAAGAAAATGACTGGCTAATGGTTGAATTAGAGAATGAATTGATCGTTGGGGAAATCAAAAGCACAAAAATTTTAATCCACCCCAAAAACAAAGAAAAATACAACAAGCGAAGCGATGTGGTTTCCTTCATCAGGTTAATAAAAAATGAGCAAATAAATGATGCTGTAATGCACAAAAAAGAAGACTATCCATTTTATGATTGGCTCAACATTCAAATAATAAAATGATTCGATTACTAAAAAAATAGCACCAAGCCCCATTATTTTTATTCTAGCACCATCCTACAAAATTGAGAACAACAAAGAAAACATCATCTAAAAGAAAATCAAGCAAAGGCCTTAATATCAAGCCTTACATGATTGTCATTGGACTTTTGCTACTTGCATTACTGATTTATGTTTGCTTTCGTATTCATAGATCGGAAAAAAGATTAATTCCAATAAGTGTTTTAGCAATTATTGCAGGCGTTATTTTTGAAGGCAGACGACTTTCCGACAAGTGGTCAAAAGTATTATTGACAGCATTAGGTTCCTTCGCTTTTAGTTTTTTTGCATTTCTTCCCGGAAAGAGAGAGCATGTCTACATTTTTGAACATCACATTGAAATGTGGCCTTACTTCTTCATTTTTTTCTTTGCTATAGCCTCAATCATCTTTCACGGTGAAAAAGTAATTCCCAAGTTAACAGAAGGGATCACATTGCTTCAATCAATAGCAATAATCTATTGGGTTGTAGAATACGATTTCATAAACACGAGCAATTTGTTTGTAAAAATTTTAATGTTGATCGGACTTCTATTTTCTCTATTCTCTTTATTTCATGCATTTACTTATACCACTTTATCACGCACAAGCAGATTAACTTTAAGCATTTGGAGTTCAATAATAATGATGCTCCTTGCATTTGACAATATCTACAGAGTGTATCAAAATGAACAAATAGAAAACACAGAAGACCTGACTCACGGACTTTATATCGGACTTCAGTTTTTTTTGTTGGGTGTATCAGCGATTTACATTATTCAAAATTTCCTGATGCTTATGAGTTTTTTGCCTGGTAAAGGGACGTTTTTCAACGCAAGATATTTCAGTGAACTAGAAGACTTGAAAGACGATCACATTAAACGGTATTCTGACAGACAAGTAAGTATTCTGCATTCACTATTTTGCGTGCTTTTCACTGGGACAATTTTTGTTTTAAACTACCAATATCAAGTTTTACCAAAACACATTTCTATTTGGATAGTGTTTGTTGTTTTTCCGTATGCTTTAATGGGATATGAATATGCAACAAGGAAAAAATAAAAAAACACGTAAGAAATTAGGGGACAGAAACCATTTATTAAAAACTCGGATCTATAATGAATAATAAATCACAATACATTGAACCATTAATTAAACTTATTGAACTCAATAATGATAAAGAATGGTTAAGCACCTTTATAGATTTAAGAACAGGAGGAAGTTTGCCAGGTGGTGGTGCAGGATCGTTGAATGATTGGGGACCTTCTTATTCTGACAAAACACAGAACACGTGGTATAATATTTTGTATGATATTTTGAGATATCTTTTTGACAATGATTTATCTGCTGAAGAAATCACCTCATTTAAATCAATAAAATCCAGAAACAAAGTTCGAATAATTAGATGCTTAAACTGCAATAACAGCTATCAACACCCTTCAAGTTTTGAAGAATGTACAGCACTGCACTATTATAATGAAAACTTTTTGGCATTTGCTAAAGAAAGCCAGTTATTGAATTTATTTAAACCTGAATTAACTTACAACCATGAAAAAACAAATGACTTTAAAAATTGGTTGAGTAAAGAATATGATTTGAATGACATAAAAATTTATGATTTTGTAAGCGGCAAATATATTTGTCCTCATTGTACCAAAGACCATGCGGAAACAGAACATGATCTATACCTGATTCAGAAAAGTGAAGGACAAAAAATGTTTAAAAGAGTAAAACAAAATGCACATTGGAACGACTTTGAAAGTTAATTACCCACACCTCTCCAAGTTTAGCATTTGATATTAAGAGGGAAAGCCATAGGTAATGGCTTTGGTCTTATTACTTGGAGATTTTGCGAATGCACTCATAGAAGCTTTCAACTTGAAGATCGAAACTGCGTTTCTCCTCTTAATATCAAATCTCGAAGAGAAACATATTGAAGACCGAAGCTACGCTTCTCCTCTTAATATCAAATTTGCAGAAAAAGGAAGTTGAAAACTTCCACGTAAAGCCGTAGTTTCGCAAAGTTCGCTATCGCTAAACTTTACGAGGCAACAAATGAAAAAAATAACAATAGAGATATATAAATTATTTTTAAAACATGGTAGCGAATGTATTTGGAGCAGTGACCATAGAGTTTCTAGACCAAAGGGTACAACAATTGAAACAGATGAAATGTTCACTGTTTTGGAAGCCGTTGACCATAGACTTGACATGATTTCAACTGGGAAGTACAATACAAAAATGGTAATTGAAGTTGAAAAAAAAATTGAAGCATTAAAATCAAAAATAGCTCCTGATGTTTTTGAATTAATGAGTAAAAAGTACAGCTAACCCATTAATCCTACTAAGATGCCATTTAAAAAAAGAAAAAATCTATTAGAACTCACATTAACCAACAAAATTGGAAGAGAATTATTTATTTGGACTGAGTTCGCCGCAATTGGAATTGACATTCCAGATAACTATGAGTACAAGATTATTACAGACGACAAAAAATTAAATTTTGAATTTACAAAAGAAGGTATCACTATTTACTTTGAAACTCGATGGGGATTCGAGTTGTACAAGAAAGCTATCGATGGAGAAGAATGGGAACTTGACATAGATTTAAGTGATATTCAAATGCCGGAAGGCACAAAAAGATTACCAAAAGATTTTTGGCCTAAGCCTTTTAATAATACTGAAGAATAACCAACATAAAATAGTGGGCGAAACATAGACAAACGTCAATTTTTCATCATATATTTTCTCTCCAAAACACTAAAAAAGCCTTTCCTTTTTCGTATATTAGTAACCAATAAAAACGCCTAAAACACCTATTTTGACTAGAGAAATTCAAGTAGCATCTTTTAAAGAAGCTGTACGGAAAAGACCCGCAATGTTTATTGGAAATTTAACCTGGCAGGGAATATTAAAACTGTTGATTGGTGTGTTTGAAGAAATGCCCGTCTTGACAAATAAAACTCTTGAGATTGAGTTTACGATTCAGGAGAATCAAAAAATAGAATTTCACTTTCAAAACATCAATAAAGAAGTATTCTTTACTACACTTGAGAAAATAGTGAACAACACTTTTGAAATGGAGGCTATTGGACTATTAATCTTTCTACATTTAGGTAAAATTTTCGAGATTAAATTCAATCAAGACAATCAACTCCATTCCTTTTTCCCTTCCGAAGACAACATACAACACAAAACATCTGTTGCAGTTGATTTAAAGAGCGACATAGTTATTAATTATACCTGGGACAACAATGTGTTTCAACTTGAAGAAAAGACGCTGTACCGATTAATGCTGGCTAAACTCGAACAACTCGCATACATAAACCCTAATTACAAATTGATTTACAAAGAAAACAGAGCAAATAACATTCAAATCAATACTCTCCACTTCGCTAATGGCATGTTTGAATTACGCGACTACTATATTTCACAATTGAAGTACGGCAGCGCTGAATTTGTTTTTGATATTTCCAACGACATAAAAGGATATTCCTACCAAATAGGCATTGCCTACTCCACTGTTTGGCTTGACAAATCCAACATTAGAACTTTTGCCAACAACGACGAACTTACTGAAGGGGGAGCACTGCAAAACGGAATTATTAATGGAATACAAAAGGCAGTAGATAGTATTCTAAAAGAAAATAACATTCATCAGAAAACCTCTAAGAAAATGATTTCATTTTTACTCATAGCAATGGCTTCTGTTAAAGGAAATGATTTTGATTTCAGCGGAAGTACTAAAACCAAACTTGCTATGCCTAAAATGCAGAAAGCCGTGGAAAATATGGTTTGCGAAAACATCCTCAATAAATGCAGAAATGATCAAAGCACCAAAAATTTTATTATTGATAAATTTAAAATTGTTGAGTAGTTACACCTCGCCTAGTGAAGTATAGCGCTCTATGAAAAGTCTGGCAAATTAAATTTGCCGCAAGCCCTTTGCTTATTTTTATTTATACTTTTGTTTAGAAACAAAATCATATGAAAAAAATCACCCTTGTACTTATCTTACTCCTATTTTCATTCAATCTTTTTGCTCAAGATATAAATTACATTAAAGACAATCTTATTGATAGCATAATGCTATCTGGTGAAGCAAACAAAAAATTTGTCCCCAAGGGAAAATGCAGTGCTGTAAATGTAAGACAAGGAAAATGGAAAGACTATTCTACAATAAAAGATATTACTTTCTATTTCTCGGATGAAGATTATCCTAAAGAAATTGCAGGTAAATATTTTTTATATGGCGAAGGTAAATATCTCAATTCTGCAAAAATTGGCCAATGGACTTACTGGTCAATAAATTACAATACCCATCAAAAATATTTATTGAAGAAAATGAATTTCGAAAATGAAATGGCCGAAGGTAAAGTAACTTATTATTACCCAAACGGCAGTAGGGTAATGGAAGGTAATTTTGTATCAGGAAGATTTGAGGGATTAGTATGTAAATATTATCCAACAGGAGAAAAATATGCCGATATCAATTACAAAAATGGTCAAAGGTCTGGAACACAAACCTTATTTTATCGAAATGGAGTTATCAAACAAACACGAGAATATATTGACGAAATAGAAAACGGATATTACAAAGCATATTATCCAACAGGAATTATTAAAGAACAATGCTCTTATAAAAATGACACTCTTCAAAATTATAAATGTTACTACAATAATGGGAATCTTTGGGTGGAAGATGAATATAAAAATGGACTGCCATGGAATGTAAATGCCTTATTAGATGTGAATGGTGCCCCACTAGAAATCGGAACTTTTAAAAACGGTAGTGGTGATTTAAACTATTACGACATCGATGGAAAACTATACTTGATTCAAACATATCTTGAGTGCCAATTAATAAGTGAGAAGGAAATTCAAAAGAACCCTAAGTTTGAATAACCCCCTGGCTTAGCGTAGCTTTCCGGGCGATGATAGCAAACAAACAACTTAAAACTTTCAGCAATGTCTCAAATATTTTCTATTTTATTTCAACTAGCAGCTATTGCATGCTTATCTATTGCGGCTTTAGTTTTTATCATCCTTGCCATTGTAAAAAGAAAAAAAAGGGAAGCACATCTCTATTTATTTCACTTTCAGCGCTTTCAATTATCATTTCCATTCTAATATGGAAGATTGATTTATCCACATTGGAGAGTACCAGCCGCGAACGTTCTGTGCAGGCCTTCAATAGTAATTTTGATTTTAATCCTCCTGAGACAACAACAGAAATCATGTATAAAAGTCAGGCGGTTTTTGACTCTCATTTGCACTACATGTGTTTTACATATGATTCAATTTCTTTTCAAAGAATTTTGGCCCATGACCAGCCTTTAGACACAGCTTTAAGGCCTTCGAGGATATTTTATGAAAAAGTTGAATCGGCGAAAAAACACACGAATACCCCTGATTGGTTCACTTGTCCTGACAGCAAAATTGAGAAGATATATTTTAAAGAAAACTTTTTACATCATAGCCATAGTGAATACTATTTGTGGATCAATAGGCAAACTAATATGGTGCATTTATATGTTACTTATTTCGATTAGTCGGTACCTAGTTAATCATTCAAATGGACGCAGAAACCGCCAGCTATATCATCAATTATTTCTCCCATCTGTTAACAGATGTGGAGAAGAAAGCACTTAGGCATCATAGTTCGCTTATTAAAACTAAAAACCTCACCAATGAAGCTTTGATCAAAATGTATTATAAAAAAGAATGGTTAAGTACTGACCAGTCTGTTCTTGAACTTTTAAAAGATGGCTATGGAAATTTTGAATTAAATGTTGCCTGTAGAGTATTATTAGAGCATGCACAAAAAGTATTTCTTAATCTTTGCCCCCGATGTAATAAGTTAGCCAGAACCCCGCAGGCAAAGCAATGCAGACATTGTCAATTCGACTGGCATTTAAATAGCGCGATCAACGGAAAATAAATATGTCAAAACACATTCAAATAAAAACCAATCAACGCGTTAAAGAATTACTTCCTGTTTTGCAATCAGTAAAAGGAGTCATTCTGAACCATGCTATAGACAGCCTCAACCACGGTGAAGGTTATGATCTTTCATTTCAGGATATAACCTTTCGCATCTACGACACTGAAAGAACAGATGAAGTTTTAATGGATAAAGAATTCCTGAATAAAACAAAAAGCTATGAAGAAGTTTTTAATAAGGTTGTATTGCAAAACAAAGACAAAAGCATGCTCGATTTAGAAATCGACCGCCACGATGAAAATAGAGCTGCTGCAGAAACATTAGTTGCTTTGCTGATAACTGCATTGAAGAAACACCAACTCAGTTATACTAAGTTGGATTAAGTAAATTAAAACAGAATTACGGACAGGCCACAATTTAAATACCTGCTTCCCCTGCAAGCGGATCGCGTGCAAACTAAAAAAAGACATCAACACATGGGACTTGACATTCAAATAGAAACAAACAACTCCGAAGAATTGCATTCGGGTGACTACCATGATCCAAAAAACGACTATTTCCACCAACATAGTCTTAGCAGGACATTTTGCAAGTTTATGTGCCGACAAAACGTCATTAGCCACGAACCCGAACTTAGTCAGATTGCAAAGATTACTGGCGTTGACATGTCACCAATCTATGAGATGGAAAGCTATACTGATGAGGAAGATTTAACTATCTTCCTTAATGGCGTAAACAGCGAAGAAGGAATAAAAAAGATAAAAGAAGCCAACGCCAAAATATCTGGAAATATTGATAGGGTGCTAAAGACCATCAACGATCTTCTAGAGAAACTTAATTCAATTCATAATCTATCCGATTTGCTGCTAGAAACTGATTATGATACCATAGGTATTGCAAACTATTTCGCTGACTTCCAAATTGACAAAGGTGAAGGTTACATGGGCAATAATTTTGGGCATGACTTACGAAACTTTAAGCGTTTTCTAGAATTTGCAAAAGAGCGCGGCACAACAACAGTGTGGTTTCGCTACGGTTAACCAAAATAAACCAGCCTCACGATGTCTAGCGATAGCGTAACTTTTCGGCGGAGAAATGCCTCTGTAATTTGCACAAAATGTATTACAAAATTGTAAATTTAAACGGATAAGAGTGACAAAATGGGAATGACAACATTGATATATGGAGTGATAGAAGAATATGGTTTGAACCATCATATAAAAGATGCTATATACGCGCATAACGAAAAAATACTTTCGGAGCTTCCCATTTCCGACACATGGCCGCCACTCTCAAAAGAAATGTTTTCAATTACCAAAAATGACAAAATAAAACAAGGTCCGAATTTAGAGTATTACGGCCGGATAATACATTTTGGAGCGTGTTTGAAATCAGTGGAATCTGAATGGCTTGAATGGAAAGGCAAATTTGAAAATCTACTCAAACAACTTTATTGGACTCAAGCTCACGTTCATTTTAAAACTGAATACACAGATGTGATTTCTTTTCAGTGGCGAATTGATTTAGACAAGTGGTCAATAAAGGATGGAAATATAAAACCCATTAAAGAGGAATATTGGATATTTCAAGACCATAGTAAGTGGGAAAAATAAATATAGACCCCGCCTCTCCAAGTTTAGCATTTGATATTAAGAGGAAAAGCCATAGGTAATGGCTTTGGTCCTATTACTTGGAGATTTTGCGCATCCACTTAGAAGCTTTGTGCTTCTTTTCTCGAAGAGAAACATATTGAAGACCGAAGCTGCGCTTCTCCTCTTAATATCAAATTTGCAGAAAAAGGAAGTTGAAAACTTCCACGTAAAGCTGTAGTTTCGCAAAGTTCGCTATCGCTAAACTTTACGAGCCGGATTGAATTTTAGCTTCATGAAACTTTCAAAAAAACATATCATTCAAATTTTTCTTGCGCTTAGCGTAGGATTGTATATTACTTCTCTAACACAAAACACTTTTTCAAAAGATTCTAGTGGTTTAGGCTGTTTGCTTGTTGGATGGATGGGACTAATCATTCCCTGCTGGGCAAATTGGACATGGCTTGCGAATCCGCTATTATTTCTTGCGTGGATAGGATTTTTCGTTGATCGAATAACATCCCTTTCTACAAGTATTGCCGCTTTCTTAATTTCTCTCTCCTTTCTTTTATGCACAAAAATAGCGGATAACGAAGGAGGTATACCAAGTAATATTCCTGGCTATTATTTAGGGTATTGGTTATGGCTATGTAGTTCCTTTGTTTTGGTAGTTGGCAATTTGATTTTATTTAAGATGAGGAACAAAACATCCCCAGTAGTTTCGGATATGTAATCATTACTGTTCGAAACCTTACGTATCCGATATATAGTGCGTCCTTGCGAAAATTTTGTACTCAAAATTGAAGCAATCTCATTCACGATAAGCTATTATTTTTTATAAGAAAACTATCGAAATGAGAAAAAACGGATGATTTCAATTCTTAAACAACGATGAGATTGCTTCAATTTTGAGTACAAAATTTTCGCAAGGACGTTATGGATGTGATGTTCATTATGTTCCAAACAGTAATGATATGTAATTTCAGATTTTAGAGAAGAGAAATCTGAAATTCTTTTTTCAGGCATTTTTAATACCGATGCTCAATCTTTTTCTTTCATGTCTTCAAATCACACAAATGCGATTGAAAATCGCTTTAAGTTTTGCTTCAAATTAAAAATTTGAAGCTACGACGTGAACGACTAATTCAAATTACTTGTTCCATTTTGTTTAAAAACCTTGAACAACTTTTTTAATCCTTTAAAGCTCTCCTTCTTATTTTTGGACCAACTAAACAAAACGGAGAACCCTCTCTTTCTTAACTAAACTATTATGGAATCACAAGTAATTCAGCACAAAATCTATGAAGTTCGTGGATTCAAAATTATGCTTGATTTTGATTTGGCAGAACTTTATGAAACAGAAACTAAAGCATTAAAACAAGCAGTAAAAAGGAATATTAAAAGATTCCCGAAAGACTTTATGTTTGAGCTCACTCAGAAGGAATGGAATGTTTTAAGGTCACAAATTGTGACCTTAAAAATGGGGAGAGGAAAACAACCTAAATACCTGCCTTTTGCTTTCACCGAACAAGGTGTTGCTATGCTAAGCGGGATTTTAAATTCAGATAAAGCGATTAACGTAAATATTAGTATCATGCGCACCTTTGTGCACATTCGCCAATATGCAATTAATTATAAAGATTTAGCCCATAAATTAGGTGAATTGGAAAAGCAATACAACAAACAATTTAAAGATGTTTATGAAGCCATCAATTATTTAATTCAAAAAGACAAACAGGATGTTGAACAAAAAACAAGAAAAAGAATTGGGTACAAAAGCAGCAATGGATAAAAGGAAGTTGAAAACTTCCACGTAAACGCGTAGTTTCGCAAAGTTACGCTATCGCTAAACTTCGCGCAGCGGTGAGGACATCAACACAACGTAGGGGCGAACGATTTTTCGCCCCTACTGACAAACACAAATCAAACAATAAAAAAATAGGTCGGAATTTCTCCCGACCTACTTCAGTTTTATTTCAAATAATTTTAGTTGTTGTACACTGCAGCAAAAACTTTAGCGAAATCTTCGAGCTTGGTTTTACCGCTCACCGGTTTTCCTTGCAATTCAAAATCGCTAAACATTTTTCCACTTCTAACAGCAGTTCCCATTTCAACATAATTTTTAGCAATTTCTTGTGGCAAACCTGCACCTAGCATACCACCCAAACTATCTTCGTCTTTAAACTCAACCCAAGGCAAATCGTTTTTGCCAATGGCAGCACCTAAGGATTTAGCAACTTCTGCATTTGTTCTTAAATCGCTCACCACGTACTCTACAGAATGTCCTTTGAAAGAAAGCGTATTTAATTTTTCGTAAGCAGCCGCTGCGATATCTGCAGGATCAACCAAAATCATTTGCGTATCTGCCTGGTAATTGGAGCCAATGATACCAGCGTTTTTAATCAAATTAAGGTTGGCAAATAAATTATTGTAGAAGAATCCAGCACGCAAATACACCAAATTAACATTTTTCAATTTATTGAAGATTTGTTCAACACGATACAATCCAGAAACCGGACCGCAACCATCTTCCAAATGCGCGCCGATGCTGCTCAAAAGCACTACATTTTTAACTCCCGAAGCTTGAATGGCTTGCGCTAAATTTTGTCCGATTTTTTCAATATGCCCTTTCCAATCTGCTGCACTCATTGTTGGAGGAACCATGGCATAAACAGCATCGGCGCCGCTAAATTGTGCTGTAAGAAATTGAACATCTTCTACAGAACCAATGGCAGCTTTAGCGCCTAATTCTTCAATAGCATTTACTTTATCAGCCTTTGAACTGATGACCACTACTTGGTGACCAGATTTTACTAATTTTTGAGCAAGTGGTTTACTTACATTTCCTAGTGAGCCTGTGATTACAATTTTCATTTTCGTTGGTTATTTAAGTTAATATTCAATTTAAATTTTTAACTGAAAAAATTATTTGCTTTTCAGTTTAACAAAGATATATTTGTACTTACTTAATTACAAGTACTCACCCTAAAGTAGGTATCATGACGGCGATAAAAATGAGCTCCACCAACCAAAAAAACAAAAAAGAAATCATTACTCTTTGTCCGGTTACCTTTACCCTCGATAAGATTGGCGGTAGATGGAAAGCCATTATCATTCACCAATTACTATCGGGCACCAAAAGATACAGTGAATTGAAAAAAGGAATTCCGGCAATTACAGAAAAGATGCTGATTCAACATTTAAAACAACTAGAAGCCGATCAAATAATTATTAGAGTTGCCAAGCCCGTAATACCGCCGTATGTAGAATACAGCCTAAGCAAAGCTGGGAAGGAACTAAGTGCGATGATGAAAGCAATGAGTGAATGGGGCTTAAAACACAATCCTGCGACTAAAAAGAAAAAGAAATAACATGAAATAGAAGACTTATGTCTTTCTTTTCATTGTAAAACACAACACATTATAGGGGCAACCCTACTTTCATCAAAGCTCTTCCACTGCAATTATCAATTGCGCTGCTATACAAATACGCAGCAAAGCAACCAATTGCAAAGCAACCTATTTCAAAAATTAAAGTCTATAGCAATAGTAACTAACTACTGTATTAAAGTAATCGCTCATGAAAAAGCTAAACAGCTGCAACAAATGTTTGCTAGCCTCTCTACTATTTTTTTTGATTTTAATCAATCACAATGCGATAGCAGGTTTCAAAAAACAAGACACTACTTATTACACCAAAAACTATCTTAAATTCTCTCCCTTTTCATTTGTACCATATAATCTTTTGCCTTGCGCTGCCATAGATTTTGAACATCGTCACAACAACTATTTTTCATCCCAAATTACTGGAGGCTTATACATTCCAAATGACGCACATTTAAACAGTTTTCCGGGATTTAAAGCAGCTTATGAAGCAAAAATATATTTAAATAAAGAGGAAGCTTTACATGGCTACTTGTCGTTCAACAGCACCTTTATTTCACAAACGGGCATGAGAGACCTTACGTTTGTAGCAGCTGGAGAAAGCACAATGCCGACTAACAGCAGATACAATGAAAGAGTGAAAATTCATCGCGATATTTTCTTGAATTCACTACGTTTGGGAATTCAATTTTCAATTGGAAAAAAATTGGCGGTAGACGCCTTTATGGGTCTGGGTTTTATGAGTGGTCACAACATTCACTACAATAGATCACAGCCCGATGATCATCTTCTTGGTAGCGATATATTGCCAATACCACTCACCTTTAAAAATGGAGATTTTAGCTCCATTACTTTTCCTTGGAACATCAAACTGTGTTATAAATTGAATAATTAGAGACTAGATCACAGGATAGAAGCACATTTTGCCCTTCTGATAACACCATCCATTGCAGGGGCGAAAAAATCTTTCACCCTTATACATAAAAAGAAAAATTGTGGACAGAAGAAAACAAAAAAGGCTGTTCGATTAAGAACAGCCTCTCTTTGTATTTACACAAACGTGAGCGCGTGAGTCAAATTTTAGTAGCAAATATTATTTCTGCAAAACCATTTTAATAGTTTCGGTGTTCTGCATTAACTGCACTTTAATAAAATACACACCATCATTAAACTCTTCTAAAACCAACGTACTTGTTTCATTGTTAGGATTTACAGTCAGCACTGTTCTTCCCGTAACATCTAAAACATTAATATTCTTAGGGATTTCATTGACGCTAGTAACAGTAAAAATTCCTGCATTTGGATTAGGATATACATTCAAATATTTATTGTCGGAAATTTCAAGCACTTCGGTAATCACAGCTGAACCACATGCATATGCATTTGTATCCACTTGTGTTCCATTACCCAATTGTCCGGCAGAGTTATATCCTGTCCCGCAAAATATTGATTTATCTAACTTCAAACCAATACTAAACTCAACACCAGGAACAACCAAGGTCCATAAATCATTTCCTATGTGCATTGGCGTGAGCACGTCCACTTTGGTTCCATCGCCGATTTGACCTGAAGAATTGTAACCCCAAGCCCACAAGCTTTTGTCGTTTTTGATTCCTATACTATGACTAAGCATACTAGCCTTTATTTGCGACCAGTTGTTAGCGCTTCCAACCTGTCCCATAGTATTTGAACTAACCTGGGAATCTCCATTGCCTAATTGTCCGAAATAATTGAATCCCCATGACCACAGCGTACCGTCTGACTTCAATGCCATACTATATTGATTTCCGGCCGAAACCATCTTCCAATGTGCATTGCTAATTTGAATAGGAGACAAACTAAACATATTGGTTCCATCACCCAGTTGACCGTTTACGTTACCACCCCAGGCCCACAAAGTGCTATCAGATTTTATTGCCAAAACATGACTGTCGCCACCTGATACACTCAACCACTGAGCAGTTCCAATTTGAACCGGCGCATTTTTGTCGTCGTAAGTTCCATCACACAACTGCCCGTCACCATTTTCACCCCAAGCCCACAATGTACCGTCGGATCTTATTGCAAAACTATTAAAGGAACCTGAAGAAATACTTCTCCATTTGCTAGCACCAATTTTTATAGGTGAAGTTCTTGCAGTATATGTACCGTCACCTACTTCCCCATAATAATTATCACCCCACGACCATAATGTACTGTCGGATTTTAATGCTAAACTAGAGAAAGCACTAGCAGATATTTGCGCCCAATCGGCATCGGTTCCAACCTGCACAGGACTAGTAATAGTATCATCTTTAGATCCCACACCCAATTGCCCATATACATTTGATCCCCATGACCAAAGCGTTCCATTACTTTTTAATGCAAGCACAAATGCATTTCCAGCTGCCAAATTCGTCCAATTTGAAATTGCCGTCACCGCAATACAGTCGGAAGTGTCAACGCAACTGTTTTTCGAAACTATTACTGAATATTGTCCATTGGTATTTGCGGTAAAAGTTTTCGATGTAGCGTTGGCTACAAAAGCATTATTGGAATTACAATTCAACCACTGATAGGTAGCGCCGGTTTCCGCAGCCGTTAATAAAGCCCCATTTACAGACGCATCAGCATTGACTTTATTTGCAGCCACTACTGCCTTTCTTTTATTGGGAAGACTTGTTGTTGAAACGTAGTAAGTAGTAGTTGCTGAAAGGACAGGAGTGGTGTAAGAAGTTCCATTTGCAATTGCTACACCACCAACTGCGTCAGTATACCATAGAATGTTGCAAGAATTAGCGCTGGCTCCCAACACAACACTGCCTGTTTTACAAAACTGACCATTGCTTACGCTTACTATTGTGTCAGCTGAATTGGACACATAAGTGCGGTATCCTAAACTACAATTATTAGTACTGCCCGAAGAATACCTTTGAGATTCAGCGGTGTTGAGTAAAAGGGGAGGCATGCTTGAAACTACAAAATTCGCATAAACAGTATTAGCAAGATTATATTGACCACAGCGAGTTCCGTTATCCATCATGGTGATGAGCATCGTATATTTCTGGCCACACTTGACTTTTACTGGAGTTTTTAATCGGTATCCTGTTCGATAAACGCGATTTGGAGAATACACAGAATCTATATGCGTATTCACCAATTTTACCGATGTGCCCCATTCCCCTTCATAAATTTCTTCCGTAAATCTCAACACTTGTGTTGAACCGCAATCACTGGCAAACTCAACTGGACAATCTATACTATCCATATCTCCATTCATACCGGCTGTAAATACTTGCATAAGCTGCGTTCCTTTGGAATATAGCCCTGGCTGTCCGTTTGGAGATGCATCAGTCCAAGGCATATTTTTCTGATCGGCAATTTGTGCTTTTACAGATTCTACTGCACTAAGCAGCATTAAGGAGAAGAGTAGTTTTTTTATCATAGAAAATTTTTATCTGCAGCTTATACTTCCCAGTGATTATTTTGTTTCCAAAAGCAAATAAAATAAAGACAATAGCCGTCAACT
>JAPLEZ010000013.1:0-24223 GCA_026390935.1 Bacteroidota bacterium | reverse complement strand
TAAAGACAATAGCCGTCAACTCAAATAACATCTACTACTGTTGATCCAATAGACTTTGCTAAGCGCAGATTTACCGAATACCATCAACAACATGTTAACTAAATTCATCTTCTTCTACCGAAAATAATTTACCTGTGAATAATAAACTTGTAGTTTAGTATAATCATGAGATGCCAAAAAAACATAGTGAGCGATTACAATTCACTATAAATTACACCAAATGATTTCAAAGAAAATGGAGATTCAACTGGATAAAGATCAGCAAGCTATGAAGCAATCACTTTTACAGTTTTTGTTGAGGTTTGAAAGCTTTCTTAGTAAGGCAGAAATACAATTGATTGTTGACCATTCAACAATTAGAAGATTTAAGAAAGGCACGTATTTATTGAAGGAAGGCGAAGTGGCAAAACATTGCTATTTGGTTTTGCAGGGCTGTGTGCGGGAATATTTGGTAAAGAACGGCGAAGAAAAATCTACAGCTTTTTATACCGAAGAACAACCCGTAAATTCATTTACCAGCGCCACCAATAAATCCAAAGCAAAGCATAATTTGGTTTGTGTTGAAGATTGCATATTAACCATTGGCACTTCTTCACTTGAAGAAGAAATGTGCGTACTCATTCCTCGCTTAAGGTCGGTGATTAGAATGGAAGTTGAAAAGCATACCGGAGAGTTTCAAGATGAAATGAGCAAATTCATTACTTCCACGGCTGAAGAAAGATATCAGGATTTACTTGAAAACCGACCCGATTTATTCAACAGAGTCCCCTTGCATCAAATCGCTAGTTTTATTGGCATTACAGCCGAATCATTAAGTAGAATCAGAAAAAGAATAACCACCAAAAAGAGTTAGTTGGCCGACCAACTTTTTTTAGTTCCCGCGATCGAAAACCACAACATCCAAATTACCTCACCAACGGTTAGTGCTTCAAAAATTGACAATACTGGAGATAAGTCTGGATTTAATATTTTAGTTATAGTACCGCACAAATATCCCGCGCCGGCCATCACCACTAAAATCCCTATCCATTTAGGCACACAAGCTGATTTATAAATTAAAAAGCCAAGTGGGAAAAGCCATAGTCCCCAAAACACAGAAGCAATAGTAATACCATGCTGATGCAATTGAAGGAAAAACATCATTTGTGCTGGATTTTTCACATTCATTAATGCTGCAAATTGATTGAGCTCATTCAACATTGCAATGGGCACACTAACTAGAGATAAAACAAGCATCCATCGCACGGCATTTTTATGGGTGTTATTAAATACTTGACCCAATAAACATGCAATCACTATAAATAAAAGTTGAGTAATCAGGCTTCCAACAATACCGGCCCTGAATAGTAATTCATTTGAAATTATTTGCTGGGCACTAAGCACAGGATTGTTAGAATCAATCAATTGAGAAGGAACATACAAAATGCTGAACATACCTACAATTGCCCACAATGGATACAAAATTCGGAGCGTAATTACTGTACTTTTCATATAGGATTATTTTTCTAAGGTTTAATATGACATTACAAAACTACAGGCAAGTAGTCATCAAAATCCTTGACTTTAGGTAAGAAATTAATAAAGTAAACTTGCAGTTACACAAACTTCGCTAAAAGCAAATTCACCTTAATATCCACGATACTTTTATTAATTTCACAACGTACCAAGCAAAATTTTACTTGTAGCACAAAGCTCCCTTTATCAAAACAATTTTTTGCTGGAAATATGTGACGAAAAAAACCGAATATATTTTAACAAGCAAATGGTGGGGGCGAAAAATTTTTCGCCACTACATCACCAAAAATATCAGGAATAAATAAATATGGGCTGCTACTCTTTAATCCAAAGACAAAAATTTCTTCAACGCTTGTGTTACTCTTTCGGCTTCCTCCTCTTGCGGAAAATGACCACAAGATTCCAGCTTGCAAGTAGTTGAATTTGGAAATCCCTGCTGAAATTTCTCCAGATATTTTGCTTTAATCACCGGATCTTTCATGCCCCAGATAAACAATACCGGCTTGGCATTGATCAACTCTCTTCTTTGCCACAGTTCTTCAAACCAGTTTTGATCATTCAATAAAGATTTAGCAAAAGATAATGCCCCATTCCGTTCTGCTTTATTTGAAAAAGGCTGGGTATACTGCAACCTTGTTTTTGCAGAAAGTTTTTTATCTCCAAAAGATTGAGGAAGAATAAAACGCGGTGAAAAATTTAAATAGCGATATAAAAATGGTAAAAGCGGACTCCGTAATATTTTGCTCAGTTTCATAAAATCTTCATCATTAGCACTACTCCAAAGCCAGGAATTTAATATCACCATATTTTTAATTCTGCCCGCTTGCTGCATGGCCATATTCAATCCGATAGGACCACCAAAATCGTGAACAACGAGTGTGAAATTTTCAAGGTTTTTTTCCACTACAAATTGCTCCAACAATTTGCTGTGATTAATGGTAGAGTAATCATAATGCTCAGGCTTATCTGATAAACCAAAACCAATGTGATCAATGGCGATACATCTATACTGTTTTTTCAATTCCTTGATGATATTGCGGAAATCAAAACTCCAGGAAGGAGTTCCATGAACAAATAAAATGACATCTCCCTGCCCTTCATCAATGTAATGCATTTGTTGTCCATTCACCGCAAAATATCTGGAGGTGAAAGGATATTCCGATTTGTCTAACCAAGTATGTTTCATACGCAAATAATTTTTCTTCAAAGTTGAAACACTTCACAGAAAAAATTATTGGTATACACCAACTTTAAAACTTTACGCGATTGAACAACTTACTAAAATTGGTAGCGTCGATACCTAAATAGGATGCGATGTATTTGTGAGGAACCAATTGTAGCAAGTGCGGACTGCGCTGACAAAAAATAACATATCGTTCTTCAATGCTCATGGAATGCAATTCAATGTGCCTATTGATCATGCCAGCCAACACTGCTTCTGTAATTCGGCGAAATAAACGCTCAATGTTTTGCGACTTTGCAAACACTTTTTGCAAGTCCACATAACTAATATACTCTAGCTCGCTATCGGAAATACAGGTGAGATAATACTTGGAAGGCACCTGAAATGAAAACGATTCAGGTATTGCACACAAGTTAGGTGCATAAGTAAAAGCGATGACATGCGTTTTATTTTCACTATCGAAATACGACATCTGCACTCCTTTCTTTACAAAAAAAAGATCCCGCTGTACCTGTCCGGGAACAGTAATAAAATCACCTTTTTTAAAGTTTTTTACTTTCAACTTTTCAGTGAGCAGAAAATACTCCTCCTCACTAATGTTGTGAAACTGATTAAAGTATTGATGTCTTTCCATTCAGGTTAAATTAAATGAAAGATAGCTAGACTTCTCCTAAAATTAAACAGCGACAGAAAACTATTATCAATTGTTCTTCTGCTCGCTTTGCACATCATTGTATTTAATACAATGAATAGTTCCCGCAACATTCCTAATCATAATATACTTAAAGCCAAAAGCAACAATCTTTCCACCTACAAAAATCATAGTGCCCTCTGTATTTCGCGCTCCGTATCTGCAAGCAGAACCAACGATCATTCCTTTGTAGCTTTTCTTTCTGGTGTAAACTCTGTTTGCTGAAATAGTCTTGGTATAGAATTTATCATGTTTGTCTTTGTACAAAACCCTTATTTTACGATCGCTTTGAGAAAGAACTATCCCTACCTTTTTGCTCATGAAAAAAGCAGAATCCGTCATTTCCGTACTTACACTTTTATCATGTATGAAAACCGAATCACCAGCAACAATTAATGCATTTGAAAATGTTTTTCCAAACACCTTTTCTTTATAAAGATCAGAATAAATATCGGCAACAGAATCTGTAATAAAACGCACAACATCGGCGCTCACAGTTACTTTTGTAACCCTTCGCAAAGGGAATACACTTTCTTTAAAATCAACAGTGCAGTTGACATACTCTTCATTGAACTTTAAAGGACGATTTTTTATCATCTCTCGTCGAGCCTCCAAAACCAAGGCATCCTGTGAAAGTCCGCCCATAAAAAAATTCTTGCTCGACTGCGCTACACCAATAGCAACATCTTCATACTTTACTGGTTTGTTGATGGAGGACGAACTTATGCTGCCATAATGAGAGGCACACGACATTAAAAACAAAAAGAGGAATGGGGTAAGTAAGATTTTCATAAAATAAATAATTTGTTTAGTTAAGTGAGAAAGTGACTTCAGGGGAAATCAAAATTCATGCCGCGTTGCAATCTTAAGAATATTCTTTTTGGAACTTACGATCAACACGTAAAATAAAGAGAGAATGAAAAAAAGTTTGAGATGTAGCAATAGCTCTTCAATATTCAATAAGAAAGCGCTTCACTCCTTCTGTGCTCCCAATTAAAAGGAACAAACTCTGTTGAAACCGGATGGCATTGCACATCCATAAAGGTGCATGCAATGTCGCCAAAATAAATGGCTATGGGCGCTTCCGATGCATCTTTTGCTCTGGACACCCGCACCAAACCATTCAATCCAGCCAATTTAGTGGGATCAAAAACAATCCAGTGCCCATTGATGTACGCTTCAAAACAAGCGTGAAAATCGGGCGGATTTAAATGACTGGCATAGCCGGCAAAATATCGTGCTGGAATATCCAAGGCTCTGCACATAGCGATTCCTAAGTGAGCGAAATCCTTGCAAACTCCCGTAGTGCGCAACAAAGTATCGGTGGCCGACGCGCTGGAATTGGTGGAGCCTTGCACATAACTGATGTGGGTGAAAATCCAATCTTCAATCGCCAATGCTTTTACATAAGCATTGGGCAAGGATCCAAAATTTTTTTTGGCAAACTCCATCAATTTATCTGATTCGCAATGCCGACTAGGTGAAATATATGCCAAAGCCTCATGATCCATTTTAATGAAGGGCATGGGTTTCAAAAGCTCTTGCTCGTCGATTTTAATATAGCTTGTTGTTACTTCCGCTCGATATGTAATGGTAAATGAGCATCCTTTTTCTACTTCCAGCTTAATAAATCGACTGTCAGAGTTGCTTACCTGAAACTCCTCGAAAGCTATGGGAGGCGTGATAACCAGGGATTCAGATTCAACAATTTGCGTGGCCGATTTTATCGCCTTAATGTTAAAAAAGAAAGTCGTGGGGGAATAAACATCGTACGATAAGGTGCTGCAAACATTGAACTTCATAAAGCGAAAATAAGCTTTTACAACGACAGAATATCGCGGAGCACTGCAATCACCGCTAAATTACTGACTACCGCCATTTTAAGTTCAAAATAAGTTTTGCTTTCAAAGCCAATTTCACTAATTTCGCTGCGTCTTCTAAACTCCATCTAATGAAAAAAATACTACTAGTACTTCTTACAACCTTTAGCTTGTCAACCTACGCTGCTGTTTATCCTGCAGGGACCTACTATATTGGTGGAAAAGATGATGCATTTAAATCCATACAAGCTGCTTTTGATTCACTGTACGAAAATGGAATTGCGGGAAGTGTTACCCTAAAAATCCGCACAGGAATTTATTTGGAAAACTTTGCAATCAAAGACATCAAAAGAAATTCAATATTGGATGAAATCATTTTGGAATCCGAAAGCGGTAACAACAGCGATGTGATTATTCAATATAATGCTGAAGGAGACGCCGACAATTACATTGTGAAGTTAGATTCTACCTTAGGAATTACCGTGCAAAATATTTCTTTCCTTACTAAAGGAACAAGATACTACCAGCAAGTTTGTTTGCATAAATCAACTGCAATAAAATTCATCGGCAATAACTTTATGGCTGCTACAATTGGCAACATTGATCAAAGCAGCACTTGTCTTGTAGGAACAGACGGCTTAGGCTATAACGACAACATTACTTTCGATAAAAATAATTTTTACGGTGGATATATCGCCATCAGCATTTCGGGTGGATACAACGGAGAATACGACACAAACATTTCCATCAGCAACAATTCTTTTAAAAACACAACTAATGCCAGCGTATATGCATACATGACCAACAATATGGATGTGCATCACAATACCATCACGGGAGGCAGCGACTATTATGCCCTTTCATTCAACGAAGTGGTGGCCAATAAAGGCTTAAATATTTACAACAATTATATTGGTTCTGGTAGCATTTCCTTGCAATATTGTAATAGTGGAACTGTGCGCACCAACAACATTAAAATTTACAACAATCGGGTCACCACCAAGGGGAATGCGCTTGATATCATGAGTTCATCAGGCATTTACGCCTTTCACAACTCCTTGCTGGCAACGGACTACTCAGAAGGAAGTTACCTCATTACATTGAATTCTGATAGTGCGATTTTCTTCAGAAATAATTTCTGCATAAGCTTGTCGAATCCATATTATTCACTCGGCAACAACCAGGATCTTAGCATTCAAAACAATGCCTACTGGTGGACACAGATCTCATTTTGTCCGAACCTAGAAATTTCAACTTTCAGCGATTGGCAAAAAAACACCAACTACGACACCAATGGAGTGGAAGTGGAAAAAATATCCTTCATTGATGATGATATGACTACGCTGCGCTTAGCTTCGGCACAGGATACATTGAAAAGTATTTTCAATAGCAATGAAATTTTCCCTGTGGATTGCGACAATCAAACTCGTTCTAAAAACCCCTATTATGGTGCCGACGAATATGTTTACGAAGGTAGTCCGGTGGCCTTTTTAAAAGGAACTGTATTCTTTGGAAAAGATACAGTTAAAGCTGGAAAGGTGATCCTTTACGCCGATGTAACGAACAACAAAATATTTGATATTGTTGACGAACAAGACATTGATATTTATGGTCACTACCAAATGGAAAATTTCATACAAAGAAATTACATATTAAAAGTCATCCCTTCTGAAACTATGTATCCTGACCTTATTCCAACATACAACGGATTTGAAATGGCTTGGGAAAAAGCGCAGTTTTTTAAACCCGACTCAGGAAAATACACCCTCGTTGATTTGTATGTGATACAGATGGATAAAATGAGCACCGACGTTGGATCTATCAGTGGATATGTGTATTCCGATGGAAGTTTTAAAACCAATGATCCAATTCCAGGACTCGACATTATTCTCGACAAAATTCCGCCTTCCACTTCTGTGAAAATGACCAAAACAGATGCTAATGGATACTATGAATTCCATAATCTTCCGATGGGTAATTTTAAAGTCAATGTGGATCTGCCGGGAATAGGTGTATCATCGATACATCAGGTTGATATCACCAATCAAAACCCCGATCAAAATCACCTTGATTACTGCGTTGACAATTCAGTAAATATTTGTGCCAACTCAACCAAGCAAACAGTAAATATAGTGCGCAAAACTGCAGTATATCCAAATCCGTTTAGCTCCTCTATCTCCATCACACTGCCCGACAATTTCATTTCGGCTCAAATCAGTATTTATGATGTGCTTGGGAAAGAAGTGCTCACGCAAAAAATCAGTGTTTCCGACAACACATTCATTCTTTCAACCGATGATTTATCAAAGGGTGCGTATGTTTTACAGTTGAATATTGATGGAGAAATTGTGAATCAAAAAATGATGAAACAGTAATGTTAAACGCATCAAAAATTACGGGCGTATAAACTGATAGATGAAATGGCAAAAGAAAATGCCTAAAGAAAAATTTTAAGATAAGCATGATCTACATCACCCAACTCATTTACATCATTGACGGACAAGAAAAAGTTTTTGATGAATTTGAGAGCATTGCCATTCCAACAATTTTAAAATACAATGGACGCTTACTCCTACGAATAAGGCCATCCCACGATGGGTATATTGAACACCACATCGACAAACCCTACGAAATTCATTTGGTGGAATTTGCAACTCAACAAGATTTTGACCACTTCAAAAACGACGAGGAACGAAAGAAATTTTTACACTTGAAAGAACAATCAATCAAAGCA
This sequence comes from Bacteroidota bacterium, assembly GCA_026390935.1. Lineage (GTDB taxonomy): Bacteria > Bacteroidota > Bacteroidia > Flavobacteriales_C > JAHEZL01. The sequence goes on along the minus strand of JAPLEZ010000013.1, from coordinate 16,280 downwards.
ACGATGATGATTCAAGGAGCAAAAATTTAGTTTGTAACGAAAGCGTATTTCAGTATTACAATGAAAATGAAAGTCATTACATTTCTATTTTCCATACTACTACTAATCTCAGGATGTCAATCATCTGTTGTGCCAGAAACGCGTGTCAGCACTCCGCAGAAAATGACCAACGATTCTACGCTAATTTTTTGCAACGACTCTATTTGCACAGGAACATACATCGGTCCGGAATTCATTGGATCATCAGATGTAGCGCATCAGTTCTCTAACAAAATGAGCGACACAGTTGGCGACAAATTAAAGGAATTATATGCGGAAGGGAAATATGCAATGGTTGATTTTTCAGCAATAAAAATGAGTACGAAAGGCATGGGATCTGGAACCGTAATTTACACTCTTTATATGCCCTTTAAGAAAGTAAAAAACAAGTGCGATGCTCACACTTCCTTTGATCATTGCGGCGGATGGGACCACGCACCTGCAATAGGCGCAAGAAAATACCAATTGAAAAAAGCTCTTTTAAAAGGGGAAGAGTTGAATATCAGCGAGCTCAAAACCACACCAGAAGGATTGCAGGAATATTGGATTCAGTGGAAGAATAATACGATACAGAAAGATTGTGCTAAAGGCAATTAAAACATTTGTATACCAAAACCCAAATCCACTTCGTTACTCATTAAATCACCACTTTGAGCTACTGTGTCTATGTCATAGAACTATCCCGACGTGTATTTAACGAAAACGCAAAATTCCGCGCAGCAAATCCGCAATTCAACGGAATGCTGGAATGCGTTTATGTAGGCATGACGAGCAAAACTCCACAAGAAAGATTTTTGCAACACAAAACTGGCTACATCAACAAGAAAGGACACAAACTCTCCTCTAACATAGTTCAAAAATATGGCAGATATCTGCGTCCCAGTTTATACAATCACTTACATGGAATAGCGATGACTCAAGAAGAAGCGCTTAAAATGGAGGAAAAGCTGGCACTGGAGCTACGAAGAAAAGGGTATGCGGTGTGGTTTAATTGAAGTCACTCCAAAACCACCGAATACAATTTCCTTCCTTTTCCCATCAACAATTCATCGCTAATATACACTTCATTGTTATTCACAAAGCCAATAGCTTCCTTTTGTGTAGAGGACGGAAAATTAATCACTGTACTTTTTCCACTGAAAAAGTCGTGACCAGAAAAATTGCTAAACAACCACATTTTATTACTTGATAGTAAGACGAGTTTTGATTTATCGGGACTCAATGCTGCACCGCTAATCCAATAATTAAACAAATCATCACCACCTGTATTGAAACAAGAAATTTTTGTTGCCACATATTTTCCAGGAGCATCAGGCAATTGATAGAGATAAGTTTTTCCATCAAAAGGATCGGTTTGATTTTTTGAAAACAAATACAAATTTCCGTGCAGCCAAATCATCGCTTCACAATTAAAATTCATTGCAGAATCAGCAGGCGGAAAATATTTTTGATCTTCATACGAAAAATGAATTGCCTGCGCTGTTACCGCATCTCCCAACAATTTATCGGGATTTTGAATTTTAAAAATGCAAAGATCTTTTGAGTCATTTAAATTATTACCGATGTTGCCGATGTAAAAATTTCCTTGATCATCGCGAGTTAATTCTTCCCAATCGCGATTCCATGCACCGGTAATTTTTACTTTGCGCAGTAAATTTCCCAAGGTGTCGCACAAATACAAAATCGGCTCTCCCCCGCTGTCGTTGATGGTCCACACTTGCTTCTTTTCATTAACAACGATTCCTGAAGTCTCATTTACAATCTCTGGCAAGGAACATATAGTGCGCAAAGTCTGAGCATTGCCTTGCGTGCTAAGCAGAAATAATAAAAAAATTAATACTAGGTTTCGCATATCCAAAAGCCCTTGTTGAGGGATAATCCGAAAATATGAAAAATAAACACAGGGAAAGACAAGCATTATTTTTTCTGCAAAAAAGCAGATTGAAAACTAAGCGGCAGATCACTACATTAGTAGACATCAAATAAAAACTATGGAACAAAAATTACCACTCCCTCCGTTCAATTTTGAAACGGCCACACAAAAAGTAAAAATGGCTGAAAATGCCTGGAATTCTAAAGATCCTGAGAGAGTATCATTGGCCTACACCATAGATACCGAGTGGCGCAACAGGGATCAATTCATTAATGGCCGAGAAGAAGTAAAAACCTTTTTGAAAATGAAATGGGAAAAAGAAGTAGACTATAAACTCAAAAAGGAATTGTGGGCTTTTACAAACAATAGAATTGCAGTTCGCTTTGAATATGAATGGCGCGACCATAACGGACAATGGTATCGCTCCTATGGAAATGAAAATTGGGAATTTGATGAAAATGGTTTTATGAAAAAACGCTTTGCAAGTATCAACGATTTAAAAATCAATGAAGCAGAAAGAAGAGTAATCTAAAAAATATCGCCTTTAATGCTTGCTTTACTTGAATAAAATCGGACATAAAAGTTGTAGATTTGAAGTAAACCAAGGTACATTTTATGAATCCAAAAGTGGACGATTTTTTTAGGCAAGTTGACAAATGGCAACAAGAATTGGAGCTGTTGCGAACAATTACTCTTGATTGCGGACTCACCGAAGAAATCAAATGGGGCGTGCCTTGCTACACTTATCAAAAAAGCAATATCATTTTAATTCATGGCTTTAAAGAATACTGCGCATTGCTCTTTATGAAAGGAGCATTGCTCAATGATGCGGAGGGCATTTTAATTCAGCAAACAGAAAATGTGCAGTCGGGTCGTCAAATTCGCTTCCAATCCACCAAAGAAATTGCAAAGATGGAAGGTGTATTAAAAGCCTACATTTACGAAGCAATAGAAGTGGAAAGAGCCGGTTTGAAGGTTGAATTAAAAAAAACTGATGAGTATCCTGTTCCCGAAGAATTGCAAAATAAATTAAATAAAAATACCGAGTTGAAATCGGCATTTTATGCATTAACTCCAGGGCGACAAAGAGGCTACCTGCTTCATTTTTCACAGGCCAAACAAGCCAAAACCCGTGAAGAGAGAATTGAGCACTGCATCCCTCGTATTCTCAAAGGAAAAGGATTTCACGATTGTATTTGTGGTCTCTCTAAAAGAATGCCCAATTGCGATGGTTCTCACAAGCACATCACCAACAAATAAAAATCTGAAGAAATGAATACACAGCAAACAGAACTAATTGTAAAAATGAATTTGAGTGCCTGGGAAAGTCAGAACAAACGCTTTTCGGAATTAATTGAAAAATTAAGTGATGCACAACTTTTAAGTGAAACAGCGCCAGGAAGAAATACCGGCGTTTATCTTTTAGGACACATTGCCGCTGTTAACGACGATATGCTGCGACTGCTTGGGTTGCGCGATAAATTTTTTCCGGAGTACACCGACATCTTTATTAAAAGTCCCGACAAATCCGGAAAAACCTTCCCCTCTGTTGCCGAATTAAAAGCCGCTTACAACACCGTAACAAATGAATTGAACAAACACTTTAATGCATTTACTACCGAGCAATGGTTGTCGAAACACACCGCCGTATCCGAAGAAGATTTCGCAAAAGAACCAATGCGCAATAAATTAAATGTAATGATTAGTCGAACAATTCATCTCGCCAACCACATGGGACAATTAGCATATCTTAAAAATTAATAAAAAATAAAAAAACTCTAAATGGAAAAACCAACTATTGCCGGAAAAACACCCTTACCAGTTGAACTTGAAGCAGGGAAAACTTATGCATGGTGCGCATGCGGAAAATCAAGCAAGCAGCCATTTTGCGATGGTGCGCACAAAGGATCGGGAATGAGTCCAAAGCTTTTTGTAGCTGAAGAAACAAAAACTGCATACTTATGCAATTGCAAACAAACTGCTAACCCAGGATTTTGCGACGGATCACATAAAAAATTGTAATTTTTTTACAGTATTATTGCTGCCTCTTGAACGAACAATTCAAGAGGCATTTTTATTTGTTTTAACGGAATAACATGAAAAAAATACTCGCAATTGGTGGCAGCAACAGCACAAATTCCATCAATAGAAAATTAAGTAAATACGCTGCATCTTTATTTAGTGATGCCAACGTTATCATCTACGATTTAAGCGCAAATGACCTTCCATTGTACAGTATTCAATTGGAAGAAAAATCAGGTATTCCGGATTTGGTAATGTCGTTTTCAAAATTGATTGACGATGCTGATTTTCTTGTTCTTTCGCTTGCAGAAAATAACGGATATTTAAATGCTGCATTTAAAAATTTATTGGATTGGACATCAAGAATTAAAGGCAGAAAAACATTTGCCGAAAAACCAATGCTATTAATGGCTACATCACCCGGACCTAGAGGTGGAGCAAGCGTTTTAGACATTGCAAAAAATATATTTCCACGTCAAGGCGCCATTGTAAAAAACACTTTTTCATTGCCCAGCTTTCCACAAAATTTTGATGACGCAACAGGAATCACAAATCCCGATTTATTGAATCAATTGAAAACAATTATTAAAGAATTAAACTAACACAACATGGAAATAGGTATTGATAGTTTTGCTGCTGCACCAACCAAATCAAATATTAGCCACTCACAAGCGCTGAACGAGCTTTTGGAAAGAATTGAGTTGGCCGACAAAGTTGGATTGGATGTTTTTGGTTTAGGAGAGCATTACCGTAAAGAATTTTTAGACTCCGCATCATCCATGATATTGGCGGCAGCGGCATCACGCACCAAAAAAATAATTTTAACCAGCGCGGTCACTGTCCTCAGCGCTGCTGATCCTGTGAGGGTTTTTCAAAATTTTTCAACGTTAGATTTAATCTCAAAAGGTCGCGCAGAGATTGTTGTTGGAAGAGGTTCATTCACCGAATCTTTCCCATTGTTTGGATTGAATTTACATGAATACGATGCGCTTTTTAAAGAGAAATTGGATCTATTGTTAAAAATTCGCGACAATGAATTTATCACCTGGAGCGGTAAATATCGCGCAGCTTTAAACAACCAACCCATTTATCCGCGACCAATGCAAAAGAAACTTCCCATTTGGTTGGGTGTTGGTGGTACGCCTGCTTCCTTTGCTCGTGCTGGTGAATTAGGATTGCCTTTAATGGTGGCTGTTATTGGTGGCGATACGCACCGTTTTCGTCCTTTAATCGATTTATATCGTCAGGCAGGAAGAAGAGCTGGATACTCATTAGAACAATTGCCGGTTGGCTTGCATTCATTAGGCTATGTAGCCAACACCAAAGATGAAGCCATTGCCGATTACTATCCGGGCTATGCAGAAATGTTCACCAAAATTGGAAAAGAACGTGGATTTGCGCCTGTTACCAGAGAAAGATTTGATATGCAAAACGATGAAATGGGTGCATTGATGGTTGCCGACCCGCAGGAAGTTGCCGCAAAAATTCTTCGACATAGTGAAGCCCTGGGCGGAATTTCACGTTTTACTTTTCAGATGGACGCTGGTTTATCGCACGAAAAACTTTGTAAATCAATTGAGCTGATTGGCACCAAAGTAGCTCCATTGGTGAATAAACAAAAAGGGAGCAACAAATAATTTATAATCCCAAGGCCTCTTTTATCAATTGTAAACTGCGATTGGTGTATGAAATTTTCAATGCCTCGGCATGACCATTATCCGACATTTTATTCCACGTTTTCACAATAATATTTTTCAGCTTGTCGGCATCCGAAATGTGCTTTTCCACAAAAGGTTCCAAATAATATTCAAGGAAAACAAGGCAAATCGTATCTTCCATCACTTGTGATTCGGCATCTTTTTTAATTGCTTTTTTTTCAATCAAAAAAGAAACGCGATTAATGAATTCTGTGGTGTATCCATTGTTTTCCAAAATAGTCGCTGTCGTTTTCGAGTGAAATTTTTTCAATTCCTCACGCCACAACAAATACCCTACTCTATTCATGGGATAAGATTCACGAGGCAATTTCCACCTGCAAATATGTTGCGCTCTGGCAGCAATAGTCAACTCCTCCGAAGCACTAGGATGAAATTCAAGCAACCTTTTGTACATTCTTTCCGAGTACAATAATTCCTTCGGAAAAGATTTTCCTTCAAAAATCTCAGCGTTGGGATCTTTGGAATTTTCTTCATCGATCGCTGCTAATACTGAAGAGAGAGAATTGCTTGTCATTTGAAAAAAAATTAGAAGGAATAAATATAATAAAACTGCAATTTCGTTTTGTTGGACAAAGATTAATATTTTTGTGTTATGATACTAAGGCAAGCTGAACATAATGATATACCTGCTATCATTGATTTATTTGTGAATACTATTAAAAGCGTGAATTCACGTGACTATTCACTCTTGCAAATTTCCACGTGGTATTCCACTGGGAAAAATCCTGAATTATGGAAAAAAAAGATTGCCAGTGAATACTTCATCATAGCCGAAATCAATCAAGTACTGGTTGGTTTTGCATCAATAAATGAAGATGGCTTTCTTGATTTTATGTATGTGCACAAGGACTATCAAGGAAAAGGCATCGCCCGCACTCTTCTCAACAAACTGGAAGAAAAAGCGATTGCACAAAATAACGAGAAGATATATTCTTACGTGAGTATCACCGCTAAACCCTTTTTCTTAAGATTGGGTTACAGCATTTCCGGCATCAAAAGACGCGTTAAGAATGACGTAGAATTCATCAATAGCGTAATGGAAAAAAAGCTGAAATAGCAGAGGCAGTCTACGCTCAAACAGATTTACACTCCTTTCTCTCGCGCGCGTCTCCAGACGCGTGCGGATTTAGGCAGGCATTTTTAATGCCGATTTGCAACAATACAATTGTTGAAGATAAATGCGCACGCGTCTGGAGACGCGCGCGAGGGAATAGTCTATGCTAAAACCGACTTGTACTCCTTCACACTTTCAATAAAACATCGCACCGCATCGGGATTGGTATCAGGATACAAACCATGACCAAGATTTGCAATGTGGCGTGAACCCTTGAATTGATCCAGCATCACATTTGTTTGTTTTTTGATTTCAGCAAAAGATCCATATAAAGCACATGGATCAAGATTTCCCTGTAAAGTCTTATTTGCACCAATTAATTTGCGCGACTCAGCAATGTCCATGTTCCAATCGAGGCCAATGGTATTGCATTTTAATTTACCCATTTCCTCTCTTGCGAAGAAAGCTCCTTTGGCAAAAACCGTTACCGGAACTTCGGGGATGGCATCGCAAATTTGAGAAATGTATTTCAATGAAAATTCTTGGTATTGAGCAGGAGATAAAATTCCAGCCCAGCTATCAAAAACCTGCACCATATCGGCACCTGAAGCCACTTGTGCTTTCAAATACAAAATGGTGGATTGTGTAATTTTATCTAACAAAACATGCGACATTGCAGGCTCGGTGTACAACATCTTTTTCGCTTTGGAAAAAGTTTTGCTTCCACTGCCTTCAATCATATATGAAAAGATTGTCCATGGTGCACCAGCAAAACCAATCACTGGCACTCGTCCGTTCAATTCTTTCTTGGTGATTTTTATAGCATCTAAAGTATAAGCTAATTTCTCGTAGGGATTTGGAATGATCAATTGATCAATATCTGCTTGAGATTTAATAGTTTTTTCAAACCACGGACCTTTATTCTCCAGCATTTGGTAAGTGAGGCCCATGGCTTCGGGGATCACCAAAATATCAGAGAAAATAATGGCTGCATCTACTCCCAAAATATCAACAGGCTGGATGGTCACTTCGGCAGCGAGTTCAGGTGTTTCAACTAGTTCTTTAAAACCCGACAGTTTTTCACGCACATCTCTGTACTCTTTAAGAATTCTTCCGGCCTGACGCATCAGCCATACTGGAGTTCTTTCCACCTTTTCACCCTTTGCGGCGCGAAGTATTAAATCGTTTTGAAGTGACATGCTAAAAATTTAGTGGAGCAAAATTGCGGAATTTATTCGGGTAAACCGTCAGGAAAAAGTAAAATCAAAGTCTGGAAAAATAAACAGAGTTCACCGTCACCGTATCAGGCGCTGCAGTGTTGTATTGCCAAATCATTTGATTCGCCTCCATTTTAGAAATTTTGATGCTTAATGTTGTATCGGATTTTGAAGAAAATAATTTCAATTCCTGACAAGAAGCAAATTCCCATTTGTTCAATGGCGACAAAACATTATCTATTCGGAATTCCATTGTTCCATCGTTGTACACCAGCAAAAGGTCTTTATAAAGTTGTTGTTTGGTGTAGGTTTTTTGCTGAGTGGTAAATTCCTTTACTATTTTATTCAATTTCCAGTTTTCAAGAATGTTGCAGTTGTTGTACTTGAGGCATTCTGAAGTTTTGTTGATTTTTTGGCAACTGTCTTCCGGAGCAGCACAACTTGCCAGCACCAAACAAAAGCTAAAAAATACAATTACCAATGATTTCATCAGCACAAAAATAGACATTTCAATATAGGAAAAATAATGTAATTAACTTGCCTCAAAAATCACACTGTGCAATTGCACCACTTTACCGTCGGGTCTTTGTCCCAGTGGATCGGCATAAACTGTATACTGGATGTTTTTGAACCCTCCATTTCTCAATAGATATTCCACTTCTGCTAGCGGGCGAATATTAAAGCCATTACTGGTGATGTTGGATAAAGCATCCATATCTTCCTTGGTGCGCATGCCAATGAGCAATCGTCCATTTTCCTTGGTCACTCTTCGCAACTCGGCAACAGCTTTAACGGGCTGATCCCAGAAATAAATAGTATTGATGGTAAGCACGATATCAAAGGACTTGTCGGCAAATGGCATTTGATGAATGTCACCACAAAATAACTTGGCGCCGTTTTGTATTTCACTAGCGCATAAATTTGCAGCGGTGTTCACCATGTCCTGCGAATAATCCAACCCGGAATAGTTGGAGTTTTGCATTATTTCTTTTGATGTAACGCCGTTACCAAAACCAATTTCCAATAGATCGGGCGCGCCTTTCAAAGCCAAATGCTTTTTCATTCTTTCATAAGTACTGGCATTGCCTTTATTCATGAATTCACCTACTTTTTTACCAAAATCACCTTCGGGCTTGCGAAGATTTTTGGCCATTTCTTTGGGATCGGGAATTTGTTGTGCCATAAGGCTTAAAAATAAAATAAAAAAGATAAATTCGCAGGGATATACCTCAATAAAATATTTGATATGACAAAGCTTACGCAACTTCCATCATGGAAAAATTTACAAGCGCACCACGCGAAAATTGAAAACGAACAAATGCGCGATTTATTTGCTGCCGACGCAAAAAGATTTGATAAGTATTCACTGAATTTCCACGATATACTGGTTGATTTTTCTAAAAACAGAATCACCGACGAAACACTACCTCTTCTGCTGAATTTGGCGAAAGAAAGCAAATTAAAAGAAGCTATTGAAGATATGTTTTCCGGTGTAAAAATAAACAACACCGAAAAAAGAGCGGTGCTACACACTGCATTGCGCAACAGATCAAACCGTCCGGTTTTAGTTGACGGTCAAGATGTAATGCCAGGCATTAACGCAGTGTTAGAAAAAATGAAAGCCTTTTGCGAAAAAGTACATTCAGGTGCATGGAAAGGTTATACAGGAAAAGCTGTTACTGATATTGTAAACATCGGTATTGGTGGATCTGACCTTGGACCATACATGGTCACCGAAGCCTTAAAACCTTACGCAGTAAAAGGATTAAATATTCACTTTGTATCCAATGTTGACGGAACACACATCGCCGAAGCATTGAAAAAAGTAAATCCTGAAACCACCTTATTTATTGTTGCATCAAAAACTTTTACAACGCAGGAAACATTGACCAACGCTGAAACAGCGAAGAAATGGTTTTTAGCCACTGCAAAAGATGAAGCTGCTGTTGCCAAACATTTTGTGGCTTTATCCACCAACGCAAAAGCGGTAAGTGCTTTTGGAATTGATACCAACAATATGTTTGAATTTTGGGACTGGGTTGGTGGAAGATATTCCTTGTGTTCAGCAATAGGCTTGTCGATTGCGGTGTACATCGGTTTTGAAAATTTTGAAGGATTGTTGCAAGGAGCTCACGACATGGACGAACATTTCCGCACTGCGGAATTTGAAAAAAATATTCCAGTGATTTTAGCAATGCTGGGTGTATGGTACAACAATTTCTTTGATGCCGATTCACACGCTATTTTACCATACGATCAATACATGCATCGTTTTGCTGCTTATTTCCAACAAGGAGATATGGAAAGTAACGGAAAAGGCGTTACCAAATCGGGTGAAAGCATTGATTATTCAACAGGTCCGATTATTTGGGGAGAACCAGGAACCAACGGTCAGCACGCATTTTATCAATTGATTCACCAAGGAACAAAATTAATTCCTTGCGATTTCATGGCTCCAGTGCAAACTCAAAATCCGATTGGTGATCACCACGAAAAATTACTTGCCAATTTCTTCGCGCAAACAGAAGCTTTGATGAAAGGAAAAACTGCCATCGAAGCGCAAGCAGAATTGATAGCGGCGAAATTATCTGATGCGGAAATAGAACAATTAACCCCACATAAAGTTTTTACTGGCAATCGACCAACGAATTCTATCTTCTTCAAAAAATTAACTCCTCATACATTAGGCGCCCTGTTAGCAATGTACGAGCACAAAATTTATGTGCAAAGCATCATTTGGGACGTTAATGCTTTTGATCAATGGGGCGTGGAATTAGGAAAACAATTGGCGAATTTGATTTTACCTGAATTAAAATCGGGAGATAAAATTGCATCACACGATAGTTCTACCAACGGTTTGATCAACTACTACAAAAAAAATAAGTAAGCCATTAAATACCAAGAGCTATTTTTTCTTTAAAAAACATATTGATAGCTCTTGGTGTTTTTTTTGGTTTAAGGTGATCAACGGTCTTACGCAGCTCGCTTTGCTTAAGCTTTGGATATCAATTTTAGGAACTTTTATTTTTATTGATCGTTTCATCATGAAAATACAAGGTATGAAACTGAAAAATTACTACACATTAATTTGTCTCTTCGCTACAATTTTTACTACCAATCTCACAGCCCAATCATATAATCTCACAGGAGTATTCGCGCATGAATGGACGTTGAATAACGGATGGGACATGGAAGATTCTCTTAGTTTTGTTTACAATCAAAACGGCAAAAAAACTTCATCAACAGAATATTATGGCAACTACCCATTCACCGGTGTTTGGACCCCTTACAACACAACGCAATACAGCTACAACAACAACGGTGACGTTTCGGTAGTTTTATACTTAGCAGACAATAATGGAACCTTAGACACTTCAAGCAAAGAAACCTACACTTACAACGGCAACCAACAACTAACCAACGTGCTCACCGAAACATATAATATGAGTTGGGAGAATTTTTTACAAAAATTCAATGACTATGACGGAAATGGCAATCTCATTGCTGAGTATTACAAATCCTGGGACACCACCAATTCCTTGTGGGTAAATAATTTTAACAAAACCACCTTCGCTTACGATGGTAGTAATTTCCTTATTGATAAAACTCTGTTGAACTGGGATAACAACAATTCAATTTACAAAAACGTTTCAAAAAATATTTATACGAATTCAGGCAGTGGAAAACCTATTTTAACCTTGAATCAAATTTGGAATGGGGTAAACGCCTGGTACGACATGGACAAAGATTCCAGCATTTATGACGGCAACAACAAATTAATTGAAAATTATCATCGTTATCGTCACCAAGGAGGATCTGATCATTGGGGAATGCAATACAAAGAAACATACACTTATACTTCTTCAGGAAAATCAAGCACCTATCTTACTCAACCCTGGGATACCACTCTTCTGGTATTTACCAACGTTGACGGAGGATTGATTACTTCCACCTATGACAACAACGACAATATTACAAAAGCAATCACTCAACCCTGGGATACACTCCTAGGCAATTGGGGACATATGCAGTTGGAAACAAAGTATTACTATACTCCGACCAATAAAAATGCAGTGCAAAACATTGCAAACAACCTTAAATCATATCCAAATCCGTTTTCAAACACAGTAAGCATTGAACTCACTGAAAACATAGTCAATGCAAGCATTTCAATTTATGATATCAGTGGAAGGGAAGTTTTAATACAAACCATGTCTTCAGCGGAAGGCAATAAATTAATCATCAACACAGAAAATCTTCTTCCCGGTGTTTACTTACTGCAATTCAATAGCGGAACGACAAGCACCGTGGAAAAAATCACGAAAATGAATTAATCCTCAGGGAAATTATTCTTTTTCCACCCAACCTCATATTCCTACTTTTAACCCAATCATCCACATTCTTTCCGGTGGAATGGCACTAACATTCACTCCGGTGGATTGCACATAATTGATGTTGGTTGTGTTGCCCACAAACTGAGTGGAAACGTTACTGAACAGCAATTGAAAATCATTGCAATTACCTCTTCAAAGCAAACCGATGCCAAAAAAATACGTTGTTACTTTAGAAATATTGAGATTAAATGCTCCTAGTGTTTTTTTGGAATCGCATCAAAGTTTACAACAAAAAAATAAGTGGAATTTTCAAATGAGAGACGAGCTAATATTCGGATTTTTCAGAAGTAAAGTATTTTAAATTACTCTTCATCCTGCCAAGAAAAAAACGAATCCAAATCGCGCCTGTCTTTTGACGTAGGCTTGCCAGTACCGTTATTTCGATATTGAGCTTGTGCCTGCTTATACAATTTACTTTTTTCGATTTCTGTGCTTGGCGTTATATCGCGCAAATACTCGCCCACCAATTTGGCGCCAACTCGTTTATCAAGGTTTGCCAAAATCTTGTATTCAAATACTGCCGAGTTCTTAGATATGGAAAGTACATCACCAATATTAATTTCTTTCGAAGGTTTTACATTCGTTTTATTGAGTTTAATTTTCCCCTTCGCCACCAGCTCACTTGCCTGCGATCGTGTTTTAGCTAGGCGTACACACCAAATGTATTTATCTATTCTTACCGCCATAATCAATTGAAATATAGAAATTAATTGTAATTTTCCGACCGAAGGCCTGGATGTTGAACACATTAAATTTAAAGATAATTGATATGAGTATGAAGCTTAATTCTGTAATTGTGCTGTTGCTGCTTAGTATAAACGCGATGGCACAATCCAATGAAGAAAATAAAATTGTATCCAAAAAAGAATTAATAAAAAGAGATTGGTTCAATGGTGATCCAAAAACAGATAAATCCAATGGAGTAAGCACCAATAAAGTATATGCAGAATTGCTGGCCAACAAAAAATCAGAAAAAAAAATAATCGTTGCGGTGATTGATGCCGGAGTAGAAATTGATCATCCGGATTTAGTTGGCGCCATTTGGACCAACACCAAAGAAATTCCCAACAACGGTATCGACGATGATAAAAACGGATACGTAGATGACATTCACGGTTGGAACTTTATGGTGAACGCCGATACTTCTGTGGCTATTGAAAACTATGAAGCAACAAGAATTTTACGCTACAAGAAAAACAATGAACTGGAACTCCGAGGCATTTCAACAAACGATGTGAAAACAGCACAAGAAATTTATGATAAAGCAAAGTCGGAATTAAAGGAAACTGAATACAAAAATCTATTTTTCATTGATTCGGTGTATCATAAAATGACAGGGAAATCGGATTATACTTTTGCTGACATAAAACAAAGCACGCCCATAACTTATGGTGAATTGTATTTACAAAAATTGGCCGCTAAAATTGAAAAGGCAGGAGAAAATATTGCAGACTTTCGTGATGCTTTAAAGCACTACCGCAACGCTTGGGATTATCAGTTGAACTTAGACTATGAGGCTCGTCCGACTTTAAAAAAAGGCGATCGCTATTATGGAAACAATGATTATGAAGGTCCCTACGCCGACCACGGCACTCACGTTGCCGGAATCATTGCCGGCAATCGCAACAACAATATTGGCACTCGAGGCATTGCTCACGATGTGGTATTAATCATGTCGGTGCGCACCGTTCCTGATGGCGACGAGCGCGATGAAGACGTGGCCAACGGCATACGCTACGCTGTAGATAATGGTGCTAACATCATCAACATGAGTTTTGGAAAAGGCGTTTCTTTTGATAAAAAATTGGTTTACGACGCTATTCAATATGCGCTTGATCACGATGTGTTACTGGTGCACTCAGCCGGTAATGATGCAGAAGACATTGATGTTGTAACTACCTATCCGAACTGCGATTTCATTGTTGACAGAAAGAATACGAGCTTCCTCACCATTGGCGCTCTTAAATCAGTAACAAACAAAAAGATGCTTGCTGAATTTACCAACTACGGAAAAACATCGGTAGATATTTTTGCGCCAGGTTACGACATCTATTCTACCACTCCTGATTACAAATATGAATTCAAAAGCGGCACAAGTATGGCCACACCTGTTGTAGTTGGTGTAGCAGCTTTAATATGGGCTTATTATCCAAATCTCACCGCGGTGCAGATCAAACAAATTTTAATGGAGTCGGCTATCGATTTAAAAACAAAAAAAGTGCTTCTTCCAGGTAAAAAAGAAAAAATACTTTTTGGTGAATTGTGTGTGAGTGGTGGAATATTGAATGCTTATCAGGCGATAGTGATGGCGGAGAAGATGAGTAAGTAGTAAAAGAAAGACGGAATTACTGGTAATAGCAAGCATTAGAGTGTAAACGGAGGAAAATTCAATTAAAATTATCCTCAATATTTTTCATCCACAAACTATCTGCAAAAACTTTAAAATCGCGATGTTTTTCGAACATTGTATCAAATTTATTTTCGCCTCCTAAAAACTCATTTTGATTATACCGCACCCTATTTCTACCTCTCACAGCGTACTTTTGTTTTCCTTCATACATCACAATTTTCATTACTGCAGGACTAACATCACCCCTACATGCTAATTTATACATCAGCCAAATTTCAGCCAATCCATTTTCGTTAATATCAGTTACTTGGAGTGCACCGGAAATAAATTTAACAGTTAAATCAATTGGCGGACATTCATGATAAAAGTCTTGTACCTTCCAACTCAGAACGTAATCATTCCCATGCTTTAAATAACAATATGCATATAACTCCGCATCTGTACTATATTCTTTATTTGTTGGTGTTGGATATTCTCCTGTTTCAGTGATAAAAACTAATTTCTCGCCTTCACTGTCCTTCCATTTAAATCCATCAACAAATTCCCCTTTATACAACAAGGCTTTAGGCAAATCAACTGAATCTAGTTTTTGAGGACTAATTAATATTTTTTCAATCGCACTTTTCTTACCATCTTCAGTATTTTTCAAATCGAGATTGCAAGAAACATTAACTAAGATTGTACAAAATATAAGAATGAAATTTAAAAAGTTAATACGCATATATAAATAAAAGTATTTGATCCTCAAATATACCAATCTCTCTTCCCAAAAAACACCCTTCTAAGGTAATTTATACCCAATCTTCGTCCTCGGTTCATTGGTTTGCTGAATCAGTTTTTTGAGTGCCGCAAAAATATGAGAAATGTCTTCTCGGTTTTCTGTGATCTGTTTTTCCATTTGTTCCAACTTGAGCAAAATATCTTTGTGGGATAATAGAATTTCACGCATTCGAGTAAATATGCGTATAATTTGAATATTTACCATGATGGCTCGCTTGCTATTCAATACACTGGAAAGCATTGCCACACCTTGCTCAGTGAAAACCATCGGAAGATAACGAACTCCTCCCCATCTTGAGGTGCCAATTTGGCTCCTCAAGTTATCCAATTCCTCATTTGTAAGCTCAAACATAAAGTCGTTCGGAAAACGATCGACATTTCGTTTAACTTGGCGTTTAAGCTGTTTAGTCTCTACTCCGTAAAGTTCTGCTAAATCAACATCAAGCATTACTTTGTGTCCACGGATCAAATAAATTTTATCCATAATTTTTTCTTCAAGAAGAATACTTCCTTGTTGAGGTTTTTCCATGATTTTTGAATTTTGTTGTTTAATTGGCTAGAACAAATAAAAAACAAAAAGCTTAAAAGAAGAGAAATGACTTTTGAAGAAATATGAACAAAAAAAGGAATGTTACTTTCAAAAATAATCCGAGGGCTGTCGGATATATTTTAGCGGAAATGTAATTTCCGATTTTCAATCATTACTGTTCGAAACATATTAAACTTCACACCCACAGCGTCCTTGCGAAAATTTTGTGCATGGATCCATATTCAACCAATGATCAATCCATCGCGCTGCATCCGGCGGAGTTGTTGTTCACCGGCACGCTTGC